>JBKQPG010000093.1:0-4379 GCA_052145115.1 Bryobacteraceae bacterium | reverse complement strand
GTGTGGAGCGGGCACTCCTGCCCGCTTGCCTGCGGCATCCATAAAGCCAGCGGGCAAGAGTGCCCGCTCCACCTGGCCATAATCGCACCAATCACGGTGCAAAATCGTTAAGGTAGTAGCGTTTCTTACTTGTGAAGCCGGGGCGGCGATGTTAGCATCTATATTAACGTCGCTTCCTTCGGCCTCACTCGATCGCGAGCGAGGCTCGCGAGGGAAGTTTGGGCGGCTGCTCCGCAGGCAGGCGGGGCGGAAACAGGCCGGAGAACTGGCGCGAAAGAGTTCAAATCAAGATTGGCGAAACGCCTTGGTTGGCGTCTGCGGGAACGACTGTCCCTGCGGGCGCCCCATCGTCTTTTCTGATTGGCCTGATGAGGTTCCCAGGTTGTCCCGGCTCTACATACGGCTGTTTTTTACATGAGGTAAGTCCCGCGGCGCGGATTTCGACAATCAACGACGCGCCCCACATTCCGCGGTTCGAGCGCGGCCCACGCGGCTGCGCGTGAGATTGGGAGTTTCTTGACGATGAAGAATATTGCCTACCGTAAACGTTTCGATTTTTCCAAAATTCCGGCCACCATCCAGATTCCGAACCTCATCGAGGTTCAGAAGCGCTCTTACGACCGCTTCCTGCAGATGGACAAACTGCCCAGCGAGCGCGAAGACGGCGGCTTGCAGGCGGTGTTTCAGTCCGTTTTCCCCATCACCGACTTCCGCAACGTGTCCCAGCTGGAGTTTGTGGATTACGCCATCGGCAACTGGGAGTGCAAGTGCGGCCACCTCAAGGGCCTGCATCACCTGCGCACCACTTGCAAGAACTGCGGATCGACGGTCATCACTGACCCGTTCCATCCCGGCGAAGTGCTGTGCAATAAGTGCGGCACCTACAACGCCAACACGCCCGACTTCTGCAACAAGTGCGGCGACCCCGTCGGCCTGCAGCTGAAGTACGACGTGGCTGAGTGCGAAGAGCGCGGCATGACCTATTCCGCTCCGCTCAAGGTCACCATGCGGCTGACCATCTTCGACAAAGATGCCGAGACCGGCAACCGTTCCATCCGCGACATCAAAGAGCAGGAAGTTTTCTTCGGCGACGTTCCGCTGATGACGCAGAACGGCACCTTCATCATCAATGGCACCGAGCGCGTCATTGTCAGCCAGTTGCACCGTTCGCCCGGCGTGTTCTTCGAAACCGCCAACAACCGCACCTACTTCCTGGGCAAGATCATTCCCTACCGCGGCTCCTGGGTGGAGTTCGAGTACGACCAGAAAAACGTGCTCTATGTCCGCATCGACCGCAAGCGCAAGTTCCTGGGCACGATTTTCCTGCGCGCTCTCGGCCTCCGTTCCGGCGAAGACATTCTCCGCACCTTCTATACCGTGGATCGGATTGCCGTCCGCGACAAGAAGCTCTACTGGACCCTCGACCCCGCCAGCGAGAAGCCGACCAACCTGCTGGGCATGAAGCTTGCCCACAGCATCAAGTCCAAGTCGGGCGAAGAAATCGTGCACTCCGGCCGCAAGATCAACCACCAGATTCTGAAGGACATTCAGAAGGCCAAAATCACCGAGATCGAAGTGGACATCACCGATCTCGAAGGCGCCTGGACCGCCGGCGACGTGGTAGACACCACCACCGGCGAGGTCATGCTCGAAGCCAACTCCGAGCTCACTGCCGACAAGTTGTCGAAGATTCTCGACTCGGGCGTGGTCGAGATGAACCTGTTCTTCCCCGAGCGCGACGACGTGGGAACGGTGATCAGCCAGACTCTGAAGCGCGATTCCATCAAGACTCCGCAGGAAGCGCTGATCGAAATCTACCGCAAGCTCCGTCCCGGCGATCCCCCAACCCTCGACACGGCCACCGCCCTGTTTCACGGCATGTTCTTCGATCCGCGCAAGTACGATTTCTCGCGCGTCGGCCGGCTGAAGTTCAACATCAAGCTGTTCGAGAACCAGGAAGCCACCTCGCTCGAAAAGCGCACCCTCGATCCCGAGGATTTCTACGCCACCATCTCTTATCTGCTCAAGCTGCGCCGCAACATCGGCGCCGTGGATGACATCGATCACCTCGGCAACCGCCGCGTCCGCGCCGTCGGCGAACTCATGGAGAACCAGTTCCGCATCGGCCTGGTCCGCATGGAACGCGCGATTAAAGAAAAAATGTCCGTGTACCAGGAAATGTCCACGGCCATGCCCCACGACCTGGTCAACGCCAAGCCGGTGATGGCCGCCATCCGCGAATTCTTCGGATCATCGCAGCTCTCGCAGTTCATGGACCAGACCAACCCGCTCTCCGAGATCACGCACAAGCGCCGTCTCTCGGCTCTGGGGCCGGGCGGCCTGTCCCGCGAGCGCGCCGGATTCGAAGTCCGCGACGTTCACCCCACGCACTACGGCCGTATCTGCCCCATCGAGACGCCGGAAGGTCCCAACATCGGACTGATTTCGTCTCTGAGCTGCTACGCCCGCATCAACGACTACGGCTTCATCGAGTCGCCTTATCGCAAGGTGAAGAATGGCCGCATTGTGGATTTTGTGACCATCACCAACGTCGGCGACAGTGACTTCAAGGTCGGCGACCACATCGAGAAGCACGAGATCGAGAAGATCAACGCCGAACTGAAAGAGAAGCGCAAGAAGCCGGCGCAGATCGAACCGTTCTCGTTCTATCTCTCTGCCTGGGAGGAAGATCGTCACACCATCGCGCAGGCCAACGTTGAGCTCGACGACAAGGGCCGCATCGTGGCCGAACTGGTCAATGCCCGCAAAGCCGGGAACTTCGTTCTGGTGAACCGCGACGAAGTGGATTACGTTGACGTCAGCCCCAAGCAACTCGTCTCCGTCGCCGCCTCGCTGGTTCCGTTCCTCGAGCACGATGACGCCAACCGCGCCCTGATGGGCGCCAACATGCAGCGCCAGTCCGTGCCCTTGCTCCGCGCCCAGGCGCCGATCGTCGGCACTGGCATGGAAGGCGTCACCGCTCGCGACTCGGGCGCGGTCGTCCTCGCCCGCCGCAACGGCCTGGTGGATTCAGTTGACTCCGAGCGCATCATCGTGCGCGTCGAAGGCGAGCATCATCCTACTCAGCTGTCGCGCGAGGTGGGCTCCGACATTTACCAGCTCACCAAATTCAAACGCTCCAATCAGAACACCTGCATCAACCAGAAGCCGGTGGTCAAGAAGGGCGAGCGTGTCCTGAAGGGACAGGTCATCGCCGATGGTCCCTGCACCGATCACGGCGAGCTGGCGCTGGGACGCAACGTCCTCGTCGCCTTCATGCCCTGGCGCGGCTACAACTTCGAAGACGCGATCCTCGTTTCCGAGAGGATGGTGAAGGAGGATTACTACACTTCTCTTCACATCGAGGAATTCGAAATCGAGGCCCGCGACACCAAACTCGGTCCCGAAGAAGTTACCCGCGACATTCCCAACGTCAGCGAGTCCATGCTGCGCAACCTGGACGAAGCCGGCGTGATCCGCATCGGCGCCACCATCAAGCAGGGCGACATTCTCGTGGGCAAGGTTACGCCCAAAGGCGAAACCCAGCTCACTCCGGAAGAAAAGCTGCTGCGCGCCATCTTCGGCGAAAAGGCCGGCGATGTCCGCGACGCTTCCCTCTACTGCCCGCCCGGCATCGAGGGCGTCATCGTCGACGTGAAAATTTTCTCCCGAAAGGGTCAGGAGAAGGACGAGCGCGCCAAAGCCATCGAAGCGACGCAGGTCGCGAAGCTCGAAAAGAACCTCTCCGATGAAATCCGAATTCTCACCGACGAGCGCCTCAAGCGTCTGGAGAACATCCTCGGCGGCAAGGAAGTGCAGGCCGACCTGCACGACGAGCGCACCAACAAGCGCCTGCTGGTCAAAGGCGCCATCCTCACTCGTGACGAGATCGAGCGCATCTCCACCCGCAACCTGAAGCGCATCAAGTATGCCGACAAGGATCCGCGGGTGAATGAGCAGATCGACGAGATCGAGGAAATGACCTCGCGTCAGATCGACGTCCTGAAAAAGATCGTCAACGAGAAGAAAGACAAACTGACCAAGGGCGACGAGTTGCCGCCCGGCGTCATCAAGCTGGTCAAGGTCTACATCGCCATGAAGCGCAAGCTGAGCGTGGGCGACAAGATGGCCGGCCGTCACGGCAACAAGGGCGTGATTGCGCGCATCCTTCCCGAGGAAGACATGCCGTATCTGCCCGATGGAACTCCGGTGGAGATTGTTCTCAATCCGCTCGGCGTCCCGTCGCGTATGAACGTCGGTCAGATCCTGGAGACGCACCTGGGCTGGGCCGCGCATGCGCTGGGTCTCAAGATTGCCGGGCTTGTCGACCAGATCAACGAGCAATTCAAACAGAAGTCGGATGGCGAACAGATGCTCGA
>JBKQPG010000092.1:0-44896 GCA_052145115.1 Bryobacteraceae bacterium | reverse complement strand
CAATCGTGATCCCCCGCGCCTTCTCCTCCGGCGCGTTGTCGATCGAGTCGAAACTGCGGAACGCCACCTTCGGATTGTGCTTGCCCAGCACCTTCGTGATCGCCGCCGTCAGGGTCGTCTTGCCGTGATCAATGTGCCCGATCGTCCCAATGTTGACATGCGGCTTGCTGCGATCAAATTTCTCTTTCGCCATCTCGGTTCACTCTCCTGCGTTCTCGCAAATCCTGACTGGCCGCCTCTCAGTTGGCGACCTTTCCCTGCGCCCGGCTGACAACCTCTTCGGTGACCGAAGCCGGGGCCTCTTCGTACCGGCCGAAATGCATCGTGAAACTGCCGCGGCCCTGCGTGCGCGACCGGATTTCGGTCGCATATCCGAACATCTCCGACAGCGGCACCATCGCCCGAATCACCTGACTGCCGCCGCGCAGCTCGACGCCTTCTAGCCGCCCGCGGCGGCTGATCAAATCGCCGTTGACCGAGCCCATGTACTCTTCCGGGACCACCACTTCGACGCTCATCACCGGCTCGAGCAGAACCGGCGTGGCTTTGCGGCAGGCATCCTTCAGCGCCATCGAGCCGGCGATCTTGAATGCCATCTCCGAAGAGTCCACCTCGTGAAAACTGCCATCGTACAGGGTCACCTTGAGGTTGTTCATTGGATAGCCGGCCAGCACGCCGCCTTCCATCGCCTCGACGATGCCCTTCTCCGCCGGCCCGATGAATTCCTTGGGAACGCTGCCGCCCACAACCGCGTTGACGAACTCATAGTTGGCCGTGCGGATCGGTTCGATCCGGATTTTGACGTGACCGTACTGACCCCGGCCGCCGGTCTGGCGGATGAACCGGCCCTCGCCTTCGGCCGCCTTGCGCACGGTTTCGCGATACGCCACCTGCGGTTTGCCTACGTTGGCGCCGACGTTGAACTCGCGTTGCAGCCGGTCGACGATAATCTCCAGGTGCAACTCGCCCATCCCGGCCAGAATGGTCTGCCCCGTTTCGTGATCCGTCGAAATCCGCAGTGTAGGATCTTCCTGCACCAGCTTGGCGATGGCCATCCCGAGTTTTTCCTGATCGGCCTTGGTCTTCGGCTCGATGGCCAATTGAATCACCGGCTCGGGGAAGTGAATCGATTCCAGCACCACCGGCTGGGCTTCATCGCAAATCGTGTCCCCCGTCGCCACCGACCTCAGGCCCACGCAGGCCGCGATGTCTCCCGCCATGACCTCGGTGAGCTCCTCGCGCTTGTTGGCGTGCATGCGGACCAGACGCCCGATCCGCTCCCGGCGCGCCCGGCTTACGTTCAGGATGGTGTCGCCCGCGTTCAGCTTCCCGGAATAGACCCGGATGAACGCCAACTGCCCCACGAAGGGGTCGGTCATGATCTTGAACACCAGGGCCGAGAATGGCTCGTCGTCGTCGGACCGCCGCTCGATCTCAACCTCTTGGTTGTCAATCGCGCTGCCTTTCATGGGCGGCACGTCGAGCGGCGAAGGGAGCAGGTCCACGATGGCGTCCAGCATATTCTGGACACCCTTGTTCTTAAACGCCGAGCCGCAAATCACCGGGAAGATCTTCAGCGCCACGGTCCCGCGCCGCAGGCCGGCCAGAATCTCCTCCGGCGTGATGGGCTGGCCTTCGATGTACTTCTCGAACAGATGCTCGTCGCATTCCGCGGCAGCCTCGATCAGCTTGTCGTGGTACTCCTTGGCCAGGTCCCTGAGTTCGGGGGGGATTTCCACCTCGTCGTACTCGGCGCCCAGTGTCTCGTCCCGCCACACGCGTGCGCTCATGCTGACCAGATCGACAACGCCCTTGAATTGCTCTTCCGCTCCGATCGGCAACTGGATCGCCACGGGACGGCAATTCAGTTTTTGAACGATCGTTTCGATGGAATGGAAGAAGTCCGCCCCGACGCGGTCCATCTTATTGATGAAGCAGATTCGCGGGACCGAGTATTTGTCGGCCTGGCGCCACACCGTTTCGCTCTGCGGCTGAACGCCGGCCACGGCGTCGAACACCGCCACCGCGCCATCCAGCACCCGCAGGCTGCGCTCCACCTCGGCCGTGAAGTCCACGTGGCCCGGCGTATCAATAATATTGATCTGATGATTGCGCCACGAACATGTCGTGGCCGCCGACGTAATCGTGATGCCGCGTTCCTGCTCCTGCACCATCCAATCCATCGTGGCGGTGCCTTCATGCACCTCGCCGATTATGTAGGTGCGGCCGGTGTAGTACAGAATGCGCTCGGTAGTCGTCGTCTTACCGGCATCGATATGGGCCATGATGCCGATATTCCGCATATTCTCGAGTGCGATCGTACGTGGCATATCGTCGTCTTCAGTGCGCGCGCCTGCGTTCGTTCTCCCTCGAACTACCACCGGTAATGCGCGAACGCCTTATTGGCCTCGGCCATGCGATGGACATCGTCCTTTTTCTTCATGGCGCTGCCGCGGTTGTTGGCGGCATCCATCAGCTCATTGGCCAGCTTCTCGGCCATGCTCTTCTCCGAGCGCGCCCGCGACCCCGCCAGAATCCAGCGAATCGCCAGCGACGTGCGCCGGTTTTGCGGAACCTCGATCGGCACCTGGTAGTTCGCGCCACCCACGCGGCGCGTCTTGACCTCGAGCAGCGGCTTGCAGTTCTCCACCGCCTTCTTGAACAGCTTGAGCGGCTCGTCGTTGGTGCGCTCCTGAATCAGATCCATCGCGCCGTAGAAAATGTTCTGGGAGGCCGTCTTCTTGCCTTCCCACATCATCGAGTTGATGAACTTCTCGGCCAGCGTCGAACCGTACACGCTGTCAGGCTGGATTTCGCGCACCTCGGCGCGGCGTCTGCGAGGCATTCCGGCTTCAGCTCCTTTCCCTTCGCTGCACTACTTTTTCCCCTTGGCCGAGGGCGCCTGGCCCGCCTTCGGACGCTTGGCCCCATATTTCGAGCGGCCCTGCATCCGGCCCGAAACGCCGGCTGTGTCCAGCGTGCCGCGCACGATGTGATACCGCACTCCGGGCAAGTCCTTCACGCGGCCCCCGCGGATCAACACGATCGAGTGCTCCTGCAGGTTATGCCCCACTCCCGGGATATAGGTCGTCACTTCGATGCTGTTGGTCAGCCGCACGCGCGCCACCTTGCGCAGCGCCGAGTTGGGCTTCTTCGGAGTGGTCGTATACACGCGCGTGCAGACGCCCCGCCGTTGCGGACACGACTGCAGCGCCGGGCTCGCGGTCTTGTAGCGGGGCGGCCTGCGCCCCTTGCGGACAAGCTGATTAAACGTTGGCACGAACTAACCTCTGTCTCATCTGTCAGAGCGTCGCTTCCAGCCTCCGGCCGCAAACGCGCAAATACGCACCGCTGTTGCGGTCCCGAACGTTGGAGAATTCCCGAAAATTCGGCGGCGTCGCGCCGGTTTCAGCCGGCCAAGCCGTAGAAGAGGGTCGTTAAGACCCGCCCATATCCCTGCCAGGGCAATGCCGGCAGGAACCTCGGGGCGGCTGCCCGGACGGCTCCCCGCTCACAAGCCAGCGCCTGATCGCAAGAAGGGTAGCCGGAACAGTCCAGCAAACTCCTCGAACTTTTTTAGGCTAGCACACCACGTGCCAGTTGTGTCAACGTCACCCCGTGGCACGCCCAATCCCGGAACCGCGGCTAGCGGAATATATCTTTCGATAGCTGAATCCTGAGCGAACCTGGCCGCTTTCCACAGGTCGCCGCGCCCGGCACATCTCAGTCCGGCTCGCGGCCTTCGGTCGGCGTGTGTCGCCCCTCGGCATGGTGCCGCACGTCGATCCCTTTCACCATGAACAGGACGTCTTCCGCGATGTTGGTGCTGTGATCGGCGACCCGCTCCAGATTGCGGACCACCGCGATCAGGTCGACGGCCTGGCGGATGCCGCCCGGCTCGTGCTCCATGAAGCTGATCAGCTCGTGATAGCTGGCCGAGCGCAGATTGTCGACCGCGGTATCGGACGCCAGAACGCTGCGCGCCAGCTCCGCGTCGCGCGCCACGAACGCGTCCAGGCTCTTGCGCACCATCGACTGCACCAGGCCGGCGATATGCGGAATGTCCACCATCGGCTTGATCATCGGAGCCTGCATCAGCGACTTGGCGCGCTGCGCGATGCTGACCGCCAGGTCGCCCATCCGCTCCAGGTCGGTGTTGATCTTCAGCGCTGCCACGATCAGCCGCAGATCCGCGGCCATCGGTTGTTGCAGCGCCAGCAGGTTGATCGCGAAATCGTCGATTTCGATCTCGATCTGGTTGATTCGAGCCTCTTTGCCCAGAACCTCCTCCGCCGCCTCCAGATCCTTTTCCGTCACTGCGCTGATGCTGCGCTGGACGGCCGATTCCACAAACGAACACATCTCCAGCAGCATGTTGCTGAGGTCATCGAGCTCTTCGACAAGGCGGCGCAATGTTGTCCCCCAATCCGAGTTTTATCCGAACCGGCCGGTCACGTAATCCTCGGTTTCCTTTTTCGAGGGGTTCTTGAAAATCGTGGCCGTCTTGTCAAACTCGATCAACCGGCCCAGAAGGAAGAATCCCGTGTAGTCCGCGACGCGCGCCGCCTGTTGCATGTTGTGGGTGACGATCACGATCGTGCAACTGTCCTTCAGTTGGAAGATCAGGTCCTCGATCTTCGCCGTCGCGATCGGATCCAGGGCCGAGCAAGGTTCGTCCAGCAGCAGAACTTCGGGGTCCACGGCCAGCGCGCGGGCGATGCACAGCCGCTGCTGTTGCCCTCCCGACAGCGAGTAGGCGGACTCGTCCAGTTTGTCCTTGACCTCCTCCCACAGCGCCGCGCGCCGCAGACTGCTTTCCACCATCTCACGCAGTTTTCTCCCGCGGGCGAACCCATTGATGCGCAGGCCGTAGGCCACGTTGTCCAAAATCGATTTCGGGAACGGGTTCGATTTCTGGAAGACCATCCCCACGCGGCGGCGCAATTGCGACACGTCCATGTCGAAGATGCTCGCGCCGTCCAGCAGCACCTCGCCCTCCACCCGCGTCCTGCGGACCAGTTCGTACATCCGGTCGAGCGTTCGCAAAAACGTGGATTTCCCGCAACCGGAAGGGCCGATGAACGCCGTCACGCGCTTCGCGCTCATCTCCAGGCTGACGCTCCTCAGCGCTTCGAACTCGCCATAAAAAAAGCTGAGATTGCTGACCTTCAGCTTGGGCCCGGCGCCCTCGGCCAACTGCCCCGCGGTCTCCTCCGGCGTCACAAACCGGTTGGCCAGGCCCTCGCTAGTCTGCTCGAAAACCGGCTTGCTGCGGCTCTCCATGGTTCACCTTGCGGCATGGCCCTTTCTGGCCAGAATCAGCCGCGAAAGAACATTCACCGCCAGCACCAGCGTCAGCAGGACGAAGCCCGCCGACCAGGCCTGCCGGTGCCACTCTTCGTACGGCGAGATCGCATACGTATAAATCATCACCGGCAGCGAAGCCGTCGGCTGGTCCCAGCCCGGGCTCCAGAACCGGTTGCCGAACGCGGTGAAAATGAGCGGCGCCGTCTCGCCGGCCACCCGCGCCAGGTCCAGCATCACGCCCGTAAGGATTGCATTGAAGGCGGCCGGGATCACCACCGTGAGGATGGCCCGCGATTTCGACGCGCCGAGCGCCACCGCCGCTTCCCTCAGCGTGTCGGGAACTGCCCTCAGAAACTCCTCCGTGCTGCGTACCGCAATCGGAATCATCATCACGCCCAGCGCGATGCCGCCGGCCATGGTCGAGAAGTGGTGCTGGCGCATGATGATCACCGTGTAGGCGAAAATCCCCATGACGATCGAGGGCACGCCGTTCAGCAGGTCGGTCATGTAGCGCACCAGGAAGGAAAACGCGCCGCCGCCGTACTCGGCCAGGTACACGCCGCCCAGAAAGCCCAGCGGCACGCCCACCAGCGAGGCCACCAGCAGCAATTTCGCGCTGCCGACGATCGCATTTGCCATGCCGCCGCCCGGTTCGCCCACCGGCACCGGCAGCTTGGTAAAGAAATCCCAGTTCAGGCTGGTTCCTCCATGCCACAACAGATAGCCCAGGATAAAAAACAGGATGCCCACCGCTACCAGCGTACAGATTGCGGTCAGCGTGAGCATCACGTAATTGGTGGCCTTGCGGTATAGCAGGCGGGCCGTCATCACGTCGTCCCCTTGCGCGTCGTCGTCAGGATCATCAGGCGCGCCAGGCCGTTGATCAGGAACGTCAAGGCAAACAGGATCAGGCCCATTTCGACCAGCGTGTGGCGCAGGATGTCGGAGCTCGCCTCGGCGAATTCATTCGCAATCACTGCCGCGATCGAGTAGCCCGGCGCGAACAGCGAGACATGGATCTTCGGATCGTTACCGATCACCATCGTGACCGCCATCGTCTCCCCTAACGACCGCGCCAGGGCCAGGAATATCGATCCCAAAATCCCTTTGCGCGCATACGGCACCACGACATCCCAGGTGCTCTCCCATTTGGTCGCCCCCAGCGCCATCGCGGCTTCTCTCTGATCGGCCGGCACGGCCAACAGTACTTCGCGCGAAATGGAAATGATGAACGGAACGATCATCACCGCCAGCACGAACCCCGCCGTAAGCATGCTGACGCCATAGAAAGGTCCCTGGAACAAGGGCAGAAAACCCAGCCCGTCGCGAATGAACGGCTCCGCCCATTTGAGCATCGGAATCAGGACGAAGATCCCCAGCAGGCCGAAGATGACGCTCGGCACCGCCGCCAGCAGCTCAATCAGAAACGAGAGCACGTCCGAAATCCGCGGCGGCGCCAGTTCCGCCAGGAAAATCGCCGCTCCGACCCCGAACGGAATCGCCATCAGCAACGCCAGGGCCGAGCTCACCACCGTGCCGAAAATGAACGGCAGCGCCCCGAACTTCTCCCGGACCGGATCCCAATCCTGCTTGTAGAGGAACGCCCAGCCGAACTGCTCGCGCGAAACGGAGGAGTTCCGGTACAACTCCAAGATCACCCACACGGTGATCAGGACGATGCTCGCCGCGGCCGCAAATACGACCGCATTCGCCACACTGTCGCCGCGCATCAGCCGTTCCCAAAAGGATTGCGCCCGCTCCTTCGAGCGGGCGCGATCCAGCTTCGATTCAGACGCGGACATGCGGCTCCTTCGCCACTATTGAATCTTGGCGATGGCCTTGAGTTCCTTCACCACAACCGCTTTCGGCAAACGGGCGTAGTCCATCCCGGGCACTTCGGCCATCTTCTGCGCATCGTCTCCCAACATCCACTGCAGATAATCCACAATCGCCTTCTTCTTCGCAGGTTCCGGGTGCTTCGCCGGGTCCTGGATTTTTTCGGGAATCAGCAGCCAGGTGAAGGTCGAGATCGGATACGCCTCCTTGCCCGGCGCATTCGTGATCGAAACCCGGAAATCCTCCGGCATTCCCTTTACCATGCCCGCCGCGGCGGCCGTGACGCTGGCCGTCGTCGCTTGCACGAACTTCCCGGCCTGGTTTCTGACGAATCCATAGGACAGCTTGTTCTGCAGAGCGTAACTCAATTCGACGTAGCCGATCGAGTTCACCGTCTGCTTCACCAGTCCGGACACGCCTTCGTTGCCCTTCGCGCCCAGCCCGACTGGCCAGCTAACCGACTTCGCAGTGCCCACCTTGCTCTTCCAATCCGCGCTGACTTTCGACAGGTAGTCGGTAAACACGTAGGTCGTTCCGCTGCCGTCGGACCGATGTGCTGTAACGATCTCGCTATCCGGCAGTGTCACACCGGGATTGGCTTTCCCGAGCGCCGGATCGTTCCATTTCGTGACCGTGCCCAGGAAAATCCCAGCCAGCGCTTCCGGCGTGAAGTTCAGCGCTGCTGAAACGCCTGGCAGGTTGTACGTCGGCACGACGCCGCCCATCACCGTCGGGAAGTGCAGCACGCCAAATCCCCGTTTGTCCTGGAACTTCTTCAACTCCTCGGCATTCATGGGGCCGTCGGATGCGCCGAAGTCGACATTGCCTTCGGTCACTTGACCGACGCCCGCGCCAGAGCCCACCGACTGGTAGTTGATTTCGACGCCGGTCTTCTTCTGAAACTCCGTAACCCACTTTTGGTAAATGGGGTTCGGGAACGTTGCCCCGGCCCCGTTCAGACGCACCGCCTGCTGCGCGAGCATCCAACCGCCCGCCGCCAGGGAGGCGGCTATTGTTATGAGAAAAATGCGCTTACTCATGGAAACCCACTTCCTTACTGGATTCTACTGCTTGCCAGCGGATTTTTGGTTTTTAGACGCAACTCAACCGAGGGCCCCGGGGGCTCTTCGGTTGAGTTGCAGACAGGGAATTTACTTGCCGATCGTCGGTGCTGAGCCGGGCAGCGTATAGCGAACGTCCAGGTAGATCGTGTTGTCGTGCGTGTTCTTGGGCGCGCCCGTGGCGACGTACCACGGATCGCGCGTCGCGTACTCGTACTGGCCGATCAAACCCAGCCCGCCGTACTTGCCGTCCTTCCAGAAGTTGTGCGTGAAGCCGATCGTGGCTTCCTGAATCGCGCGGTTCTGGCCGTTGGCTGACTTGTAATACCCGTAGCCGACCAGGCTGGTGCCATTGGCGTCGATGACCGTGTCGCGGCCCACGTAGACGCCGCCGTAGTAGGCCCACAACATGAGCTTCTTCGTGGCCTGGTATTCAAAGCCCTCCACCACGCCGCCGGCGTGCAGCGGGGTAATGGAGGCAGTAGCATTGATCACCACGTCCGGCGCCTGGCCGAACAGATAACGGCCGCCGCCATCGCTCCAATAGTTATTGGTGATCAGCCGGAAGCCCTTGGCGATCTCGAAATTGCCGTTGACCGACCCGCCCGCGCCAGTGGCCGTGTAATACCCGTGCGGCGAATTGGGATTCCAATCCTTGAACTCGCGCACCAGGCCCGCGATCTCGAAGTGAACCCGCGAGATCGGGTCGAAGGCCAGCTTGGCGATGATGTCAGGCAGCACGTTGGGAGTGGCCAGAACGTTGGTCGCATTGTCGAACTGCCCGCCGCCGAGCGAGGACAGCGCCGAAGGCAATGTGATCGCCGAACTGCCGCCGGAACCGCCGATGTATTGATCCGGATTCTCGGCCGAAATGCCGAACGCCACCTTCTCGCTGGGATGAATGATGAACCGCATGCCCGGCTGGCGGGTCCACGTCAGGCCCACCACGTAATTGACGTCCATGACTTGGCTGTAGAACAGGTCGCCCGGCAGCGCCGAGAGCCCCTTGCGGTTGGGAGTCAGCAGGCTCCAGCTCTGGCCGGCCAAAAACTCAAATTTGTCCTTGCGCACGTCCACCCAGTACAGCCGGACGCGGGGCACGAATGCGCCGTTGGTCACGCCCAGGTTGTTCGTACCGCTGGTTCCGAGGAAGTCGAACTCGTTGTAGCCGATGAATTGCGCGCCCTTCCAGTTCCCGTCGATGCGGAAGCCCAGCCGGCTGTTCTGCGGGCTGAAGCGGAACTCGCTGAGTTGCGCCGCGGTGGTGTTGTTGTAAGGGACGCTGGCAAAGTTCGTGCCAATGCCCGACCCGGCGTCCTTGTCGCGCCACACGCCGGTAAGATCCATGAATCCGACCGGTATGATCGTGACGTTGCCGATATTGATCTGCAAGGGCGAAGCTTTCTCCGCGGTCGGAGCCGCCATCGCCGCTTCTGACGGGCTCATCGGGATCATCGGCGTGGTGCTGGCCACGTCGCCCAGCGGAGCCCGCGTAGCCGGAACGGCCATCGTCGGAGCCGGCGCCGCCACGTCCGTCTTCTCCGCCGTCGTCGCCGCGTCCAGCATTCGCTGCTGCTCGGCCAGCGCCTTCTGCATCGCGTCGATTTGCTTCTGCTGGTCCGCAATCTGCTTGCGGAGTTTCTCAAGGTCAACGTTCTGGCTGCGGGCCTTCTGTGATTGATCGGCTTGTGTGCCGTCGTTCACAGCCGGGGTCTCAGCCGCAATCATCGATGTGGTCGCGGCTAGTAGGCAAGCTACCAGTGGGCCCGCAACCCAAGCCTGAATTCTGTGCTGACTCATTTGTCTATAATCCTGTCCTTAGGTTTAGGCATCCCCATGTGGCGGATGCGCGGTCTCTATGACAATCGAAAACGGGTGTCTGGGCAGCCCCTGAAGCGGACGGCACACGTGCACACTACCGTCGCTCGCGAGACTTCCATACACGTCATCACAGAGGTTATCGAATGGCGATGAGCATAACGTGAATGTTCAATTACTGAAAGGTTACAGATCCGGGCCTATCCTTTTATCCGTTCTGCCAGCGGCAGATGCGCTGTAAACGTTGACCCTTCCCGCAAACGGCTTTGGACTTCGATAGTTCCGCTCATTCTTTCGATGACATGTTTCACAATTGTGAGCCCGAGTCCCGTCCCCCCCACCTGCCGCGAACGCCCTTTGTCCACGCGATAAAAGCGTTCGAAGATTCGCGGCAGATCCTGCGACGGAATCCCTACACCGGTGTCCGCAATGGTGATGGACACCTTTCCGTCTTCCGTCACCGCCCGGATCCGCACTTCGCCCCCCGGTTGGTTGAACTTGATCGCGTTCGCCACCAGGTTCAGCACGGCCTGTTCCAGCCGCAGCCGCGAGCCCATCACGTCCACCTCCTCGATCTCCTCGCGGATCAACGCCACCTGCCGCGCGCTCGCTTCGCTCGCCACGATCGCCAGCACGCTGTCGATCACCTCCCGCACCGCAATCCGCGCCGCTTCCGGCGGATCGACCCGCGATTCCAGCTCCGACAGCACCAGCAGATCCGATGCGATGCTGTTCAGCCGCACCGCGTTGGAATGGATGATATTCAGGAATCGCCGGTTGTTTTCCTTGTCTTCCAATGCCCCATCCAGCAGCGTTTCGGCGTAGCCGATGATCCCCGCCAGCGGCGTTCGCATTTCGTGCGACACGTTGGCCACAAAATCCTTGCGCACCTGCTCCAGCCGCTCCAGGTCCGTCGTGTCGTACAGAATCGCGATCGCGCCCTGGCCGTTGGGCATCGCCAGCGGGCCCGCCTGCACCTCGAAGGTCCGCTCTTTGTCCGACGTGATCTTGAAGCGGTGCTTGCGCGTCTCCCCCCGCCGCGCCACTTCGCCCAGCATCTCGAACAGCCCCGTATCCCGAATCAATCCCAGCAGCCGCGTGTTCTCGGTCACTCGGCGCCCGCCGCCAACGGCCCGGATCACCGCATCGTTGCAGAAGATGATCCGCAGATCGCTGTCCACCGCCAGAACCCCCTCCGCGATGCTGCCCAGGATCGCTTCCCGGCGTGCTGACTCCAGTTGCAGCCGCTCGACCAGCTTCCGGATCTGCGCCGCCACCCCCGCCAGCGAGCGCTCCAGCGCGCCCAGTTCGTCCTTGGCATCGCTGATTTCGTTTTGTCTGGGGGGGATTTCCAGCAGCCCCTCCGCCATGCTCTTCAAGCGCAGCACGCGCTGGATCAGCCCCCGCCAGGCCGCATGCGCCAGCGCCAACCCCGCCATCGAGGAAACCAGCAGGATCGCCACAATCCACGCCCGCTCGCCCGCCGCCGCCCCATACCGGCTCAGCGCCTGCTCAACCGCCGCCAGCGTAATCGCGATCAGGATGAGCGCCGCCAAGATCAGGCGCCAATAGTTGGAACTCCGCATTCTCTCGCCGCTTCTCCCCTGCCGGCCGGCTCATCCATCCTACGCCGAGCCCCGCGGATTCGCCCCTCCGCACGAGGACGTCTACCCTGTACAATACCGCCTTTGACGCGCAGCCTGGCCGCGCCAAAACAATTGCTTATTAACTTGTTCCTTGTTTTGATGCTCCATTTAATTCAACATGTTCTGCGCGACCAAAAAGCTTGGTCGTGCTATGATAGTTTTCCCTGGATAGCCCTTTGTTGAAACAGAATTGAAACAATGGCTGATTGCAGATATTTCAATCGGATTACAAGTTCAATTTATTTCAATTTGATTACGAATGACATAGTGTCCTCAACAACAGAAGAGCGATAGATAATTAAGGAGTTATGGCATGCGCTTCGCGCACTGGATTGGCATTCCTTCGATTACGTTGTCCGTCTTGATGTTGGCGTCGTGCGGCGGACCCTCCGGCAACATGGTGAAGTTGCAGGGCGCCGGCGCCACCTTCCCCTTCCCCTTGTACTCCAGGTGGTTCAAGGATTACGGCGCCGCCCATCCCAATGTTCAGATCAACTACCAGTCGATCGGCAGCGGCAGCGGCGTCAAGAGCTTCATTGACAAGACGGTCGACTTCGGCGCCAGCGATGCTGCGATGACGCCCGAGGAGATCTCCCGCGTCGATGTCGGCGCGCAGTTGCTCCCCATGACCGCCGGCAGCATCGTGCTGAGCTACAACCTCGATGGCGTGACGGATCTGAAGCTGTCCCGCCAGGCCTACGCCGGCATCTTCCTGGGTACCGTCAAGCAGTGGAACGACCCGCTCATCACCAAGACCAACTCGGGACTCAAGCTGCCCGCCAAGCCGATCAACGTCGTCGTTCGCTCCGACTCCAGCGGCACGACCTACGTTTTCACCAAGCACCTCAGCGCCATCAGCCCTGAATTCGCCCAGAGCCCCGGCGTCAACAAGATACCGAATTGGCCCGTGGGCACCAAGTCCAAGGGCAATGAAGGCGTCACCGCCGCCATCAAGACCACCCCCGGCTCCATCGGCTACATCGAGTACGGCTACGCGATGACCCAGAAGATGCCGATGGCCGTCCTGGAGAACAAGGCCGGCGAGTTTGTCGCAGACTCTACCGCCGCATGTCAGACGGCCCTCGCCTCCACCCAACTGCCCGACAACCTGATCGCCTGGGCTCCCGACCCCGAAGCCAAGGGAGCCTATCCGATCGTCAGCTACACCTGGGTGATGCTCTACAAAAAGTACGCCGACAAGCCGAAGCTCGACGCGCTTAAGGCCGTCATGCTTTACTGCCTGACCGACGGCCAGAAGGACGCCGAGCTGCTCGGCTACGTCCCCCTGCCCGCGGTTGTAGTGGACAAGGATAAGGCCGCCCTCGCGAATGTCCAATAGCTTGTCCGTTTGCCGGGCCGCCCTGCTTCTGGCCCGGCCCCGTCGGAATGCCTCCCGGCCGGTGGCCGTCCCCGGCTGGGAGTTGAGTTGAGAGGAACCAGCCATCGTGCCTGTCGAGACCCCGATCTCCCAACCGCCTTCGCGGCTGCAGTTGTTGACTGACCGGACGTTCCGCTACCTTTGTCAGGGTTTCGCCTGGTTCACCGTCATCAGCATCGTTTGCATCGTCTCGCAGATCTTCATCGCCGGCATCCCGGCCATGCGCCAGTTCGGACTCGGTTTCTTGACCGGAACCGTCTGGGATCCCAACACCGGCCAGTACGGCATCCTGCCCGAAATCTGGGGCACCCTCTACAGTTCGCTCCTCTCGCTGATCGTCGGCACCGCCTTTGGCGTCGCCGCCGCCATTTTCCTCAGCGAGGGCTATCTCGGTGAATTCGTATTCGGAATCCTCAAGCTGTTCCGCGTCCATTTCCATCCCGTCTATGGCCAGTTGCCCCAGCAGATGGAGGATCTGCTCAAGAATCTGATCGAGCTCCTCGCTGCCATCCCCAGCGTCGTCTATGGCCTGTGGGGCATTTTCGTGGTCATACCGCTGATCCGCCCGGCCTGCAATTGGCTGCACGCCGAGATCGGCTGGTTCCCGCTGTTCAGCACCGACCTCAGCGGCCCCGGCATGCTGCCGGCGGTCATCGTATTGGCCATCATGATTCTGCCCACCATCACCGCCATCAGCCGCGATGCGCTTACCAGTGTGCCGCCCAAGCTGCGCATGGCCGCCTACGGTCTCGGCGCCACCCGTTGGGAAACCATTCTCGCCGTGATCCTGCCCACCGCCGCCCGCGGCGTCTTCGGCGGCGTCGTCCTGGCCTTCGGCCGCGCCCTGGGCGAGACCATGGCGCTGGCCATGCTCCTCGGCAACGCCAGCCGGATCAGCGTCTCGCTTTTTTCCCCCGCCAACACCCTGGCCGCCCTGCTGGCCAATAACTTCAGCGAGGCCCCCCCCAAGGTGGTCCCCGTTCTCATGTACGCCTCATTGGTGCTGCTGACCATCACGCTGCTGGTCAACATCATCGGCGCCTGGATCCTCCAGCGCGCCGCCGCGCAGACCGAAGGAGGCCGCTAATGAGCGCTCAGAATCCCCCCCTGCCGCCGCAGATCGCCGTCGATCCCTTCGACGGCATCGATTTTTCCGATCTCGAAAAATCGCTCCAGCGTCCCCGGACTCTGATGAGCGCGCTGCTCAGCGGCCTCGTCACCCTCATGACGCTCGTTGCCTTGGTCCCCCTCTTTTCGGTCGTCTGGATGCTGCTCTGGCGCGGCGGACGCCGGCTCAGCCTGAGCCTGTTCACCCAATTGCCGCCCGCCCCGCTCGAACAGGGCGGCGGCTTCGGCAACGCCATCCTCGGCACGCTCATTATCGTCTTCCTGGCCGCCCTCATCAGCGTGCCCATCGGCATCCTCAGCGCCGTTTTCCTCGCCCAGGCCAGGAAGGAGAGCCGCCTGGCCGAGGCCGTGCGATTCGCCGCGAAGGTGCTCACCGGCTTCCCCTCCATCCTGGCCGGCGTCTTCGCCTATGGGGCCATCGTTCTGCTCACCGGCGGCTTCTCGGCCGTCGCCGGCGCCATCGCCGTCTCCATCCTGATGCTGCCCACCATCCTGCTCACCGCCGAGGATGCCATCCGCATGGTCCCCGTGAAGATGAAGGAGGCCGCCGTCGGCATGGGCGCCACCAATACCCAGACCGTCTGGATGGTGCTCCTGCCTACCGCCTTCCCCGGCATCCTGACGGGCGTCATGCTGGCCGTCGCCCGCGGCGCCGGTGAGACCGCGCCGCTCATCTTCACCGCCCTGTTCAGCAACTTCTGGCCCTTCGCCAACGGCCAGGTCCATCTCATGCAGCCCACCGCCTCCCTGGCCGTCCTGATCTACAACTTCGCCGGTATGCCGTTTGACAATCAGGTGGAACTCGCCTGGGCCGCCGCCCTGGTGCTGGTTCTCATCGTGCTCGTCACCAACCTCACCGGGCAGGCCTTGTCCCGCCGCCAGGTCCGCTGAGCAATAGGAGATTTTGACCTATGTCCAATGCCGCAGATTCCAATGGACCGCTGAACGGCGCCGCCGCCGCCCCGGCCCGGCAGACGGCAGCCCCTGACCCCACCGTCGTTATTGACGTCCGTATCAAGGAGCTTTTCTACGGCAACTTCAAGGCCGTCCGCGATACCAACATCCCGATTGAGAAGCACTCCATCACCGCCTTCATCGGCCCCTCGGGCTGCGGCAAGAGCACCGTTCTGCGTTGTCTCAACCGGATGAACGATCTCGTCCGCGGTTTCCGTTTCGACGGCCACGTGCATTACCGCGGCCAGGACATTTACGCCCCCAACGTCGACCCCGTCGCCGTGCGGCGCTTCATCGGCATGGTCTTCCAGCAGCCCAACCCTTTCGCCACCAGCATCTATAACAACGTCGCCTTCGGCTTGCGCCTCAATGGCTACAAGGGCGAAAAATCCGCCCGCGTCGAGCAGGCCCTGCGCCAGGCCGCCCTGTGGGAAGAGGTTAAGGACAAGCTCGGCAAGAGCGGCCTCTCGCTCTCCGGCGGCCAGCAGCAGCGCCTCTGCATCGCCCGCGCCATCGCCACCGAGCCCGGCGTTCTGCTGATGGACGAGCCCTGCTCCGCCCTCGATCCCATCGCCACCCGCAAGATCGAGGAGCTGATGAACGAGCTGAAGCAGAAGTACACCATCGCCATCGTCACCCATAACCTCCAGCAGGCCCAGCGCGTCGCCGACAAGACCGGCTTCCTCTACGTCGACACCACGCAAGGCGGCCGTACCGGCTATCTCGTCGAGTATGGCGACACCCAGCAGATGTTCATGGACCCGCAGGAGAAATACACCCAGGACTACATCCGCGGCGAGTTCAGTTGAGCCCCCCTGCGCCCCGGGCCCGCCCCGCCCCCGGCTGCTAGACTGAAAAGTCGAACCAGGCATGAGGATCCTCGCCCTCGCTTTGACGCTGCTGCTGTGCGCGCTTCTCGCCGCCCCGGTCCCCAGCACCATCCGATTCGAGGAGATCGCCCAGCAGGCCGGCCTGGTCTTCGCCTCCAACAGCTCTCCCACGCCCAATAAGAATCAGCCCGAAACCATGGTCGCCGGCGTCGCCCTGTTCGACTACGACAACGACGGCTACCTCGACGTTTACGTGGTCAACGGCGCAGCCATCCCCTCGCTCCAGAAGGAAGGCCCCCAATACTGGAACCGCCTGTATCACAACAACCACGACGGCACCTTCACCGACGTCACCGAAAAGGCCGGAGTCAAGGGCATCGGCTATGGCATGGGCGTCGCCATCGGCGACTATGACAACGACGGCTGGCCCGACATCTTCGTCGTCAATGTGACTAAGAACCAGCTCTTCCACAACAACCACGACGGTACTTTCACCGACGTCACCGACCGGGCCGGTGTCGGCGGCGGCATGCTCGACGGCAAGAAAATGTGGTCCGTCTCAGCCGGCTGGTTCGACTACAACAATGACGGCAACCTCGACCTGTTCGTCTCCAACTATTGCAAGTGGGAGGTCAACAAGGACCCGGTCTGCGGCCCCCACCCCGGCATGCGCGCCTACTGCCATCCCAAGAATTACGCCGCCCTCCCCAATACGCTCTACCGCAACAACGGCGACGGCACCTTCACCGACGTCTCGGTCGAAACCGGCATCGGCAAATCCTACGGCAAGGGCATGGGCGTCGCCTTCGCCGACTTCGACCACGACGGCTTCATGGACGTCTTCGTGGCCAACGACAACGCCCCCAACCAGCTCTTCCACAACCTCGGCGGCAGGAAGTTCGAGGAGATCGCGCTGCAGGCCGGCGTCGCCTACCCCGAATCCGGCAACTTCATCTCCGGCATGGGTTCCGTGTTCGTGGATATCGACAACGACGGCTGGGACGACATCTGGCACACCGCCATCGAGGGCGAGTCGTTCCCCCTGTACCGCAATCACAATGGCACGGGCGATTTCGTCGAAATCACGAATCCCAGCGGCTTGGGCCATGTCACCCGCCAGATGTCCGGCTGGTCCAACGGTATCGCCGATTTCGACAACGACGGCTGGAAGGACCTGATCGTCGCCCGCGGCAACGTCCTCGACAACATCGCCCAGATGTCGCTGCGCACCTACGAGGAGCCCAACGCCGTCTTCCGCAACCTCGGCAACGGCAAGTTCCAGGACGTCAGCGCCCAGGCCGGGCCCGATTTCCAGGAGGCCTCGCCGCACCGCGGCGTCGCGCTGGGCGACATCGACAACGACGGCCGCGTCGATGCCGTCATCACCGTGCTGAACGGCAAGATGAAGTACTTCCACAACATCTCGCAAAATGACAACCACTGGATTCTGTTGAAGCTGGTCGGCGTCAAAAGCAACCGCATGGGCCTCGGCGCGCAGGTGCGCATCACCACCCCCGACGGCCTGAAGCAGTGGAACCATGCCACCACTTCTACCGGCTACGCCTGCTCCAGCGACCCCCGCGTCCACTTCGGCCTCGGCCCCCATAGGCTCATCCGTGAGCTGGACATCACCTGGCCCAGCCGCATCCACCAGACCCTGCACAACGTCCCCGCCGACCAGATCCTCACCATCACCGAACAGGCCGGCGAAACGGCCGTCCCGGCCCAGCAAACCTCCAAGCGATAGTGAATTTGCCCGCCCTGGAATAGAATCGACAGGAGGCGTACCTCCTATCAGGCCCTGGGCGCGCCGCTTCCTGGTATGGTGTCTGAGGAGAACTGGTCGGGTTGGTGTTCTCCCTGGCCCGGAAGGGTCGCGAGGTCCTATGCTTCGATGTCCTGTTGACCTGTGGCTGGCGTTGCTGTGCGTCGCGCCCTGTGCTCTCGCCGATGACGCCTCACTTCACGAGTCCGCCGGCAACCTGATGTTCGTCCAGACCCACGAAATCGCGATGCAGCGCGAAAGACTCGTCATCGGGCCGCCGCTGCACGGGAAAGACGGGGACTGGACGATTCCGATCCATGCCGAGTACGACTTGGCCAATACATCCGGCAAGCCTGTCCAGGCTCACATCGGGTTCCCATTGCCCGCCTGTTCACTCTCCGATTACCTCGTGGGGAAGCACTCGAACTTCGTGACCGGGTGGGCGCCCACCTGCGTCAAAGAACCCAAGATGACCCTGGGCGTGGATGGCGCGCCAGTGGCGGGCCGCTGGGGTTTCATCTTTGAGCGCGACGGAAAACCGCTGGGCGCCGCTGCCGGGGACGAGAACCTGAGCAGGAGGATGGCGGCGCTGATTGGCCGCATCGTGGACCCGGAGAAACGCTTCTATAAGGAGGATCCGGTCTTCCTCAAGTGGGCAAAAGAGCTCTGCGGCCAGCTCGGCGGGCAGGTGAAAGAGGCCGACTGCACGGCATTCAAGCGAATCACGGTTCACCGGACATTTCTCTGGGAACACTCGTTTGCGGCGGGAAGCAAAGCCCACGTGTCACACGACTACGCGGTTGCTGCGAGTGCAAACGCGCCCGTTGCCGGCGCATTCCCATACGACGCGTTCTGCCTTCAAGACCCCTCAATCCGCGCCGCCTGGAAAGCATACCAGGAGGATCTTCAGCGGCAGGAGGCCGCCTCCCGTCGTGGCGACCCCGATGCGAACATCTTTCTGCGTGAGTTCTTCACGGAGTATGTGCTCCGGACGGGCGCCCTCTGGGCCGCTCCGATCGACGATTTCGAACTGATCATCCGCAAGACCGCGCCTGATCAAATGGTCTCGACATGCTTTACCGGGCTGGCGAAGACGAGCCCCGTGGAGTTCAGGGCTCACCGCACCAACTTCAGACCCGCTGAAGACCTCCGGGTGCTCTACCTGCCGGCCCAGGGGAAATAACGTGGCTGCCAAGGGAGCCGGCGGAAGTCAGGGCACAAGCTCGAACCGGCGAAAGAAGACGCGCCGCGCTGCTCCCGTGGATTTGTTGAGTCAACGTGAGAAGCGGACCCGCCTGGTGCGCGAACTGGCGAAGTTGGATCCGCGCGAAGAAAAGCAAATGACCGAACAGGGCTTGGGTGATCGCGCTTGGCCCGAGTATTGAGGGGCGAAATCTACTGGGCGGACCTGAATCCCGTGCGGGGCCGGAAACAGGCCGGACTGTGCCCAGATCGAGCTACAGAAGCTTTTGCAGGTCGTCCTCCGACATCTCGCAGTCCCGCAGAATCTCATGCAGCAGGCCCGGGCCGATCGTTTCGCCTGAGTGCACTGGCACGACGGTGACACGGCCGTCGGCGTGTCGCAGGAAGTGGTGACTACCCTTTGCTCGGAGTTCAACTAACCCAGATGTTGAACCATGATCGCAGCGCGGCGCGATGAGAGGGCCCCAACATCAAGCCCCGACATCAAGCGATGCCACGAGGCGCGCTTGCGGGCGCCGCCCGCAGGCGTACTTGGCGCCTACGTCGAGGAAGGCAACCGGGCGAAACGAAGTAGATGCGGTCCTATCGCGCGCCGCAGCCACCCCTTCACTGCCGGACCCACCGGCCGGTCACGCCTTCTTCCAGGCGAACATATCATTAAGAAACCGCCCCGGCGCCTCCACGCGGCACTGTCGTGTCGAAATGTCGCGTTTGGCCCCCTGCCCGGCCGCTTCCTGACTGTAAACAATAGACTTACTCCACGCGACAGCATGTCGCGTTTTCACCCCCGAATTCGACACTGGTGTCGAAAAGTGTCGAATTTGGCCCCTCGCCGCGCTTAATCTACCCTTCGCCCCACCCCCGGAAGCGCTTGACACAGCCCTCTATCCTATTGACAGGGATTGACTTACGCAACTCCGGCCCAATCGGCCGCCCACCGCGTTCTTGCCGTCCTTTGTTCTTTGACAATAGCACAGAAAATGCGCAAAACTATCTCCAGATAGCCACTTCAAGCCAATGAATCTAAAGGCCAAACTCGACATTTGGCTTTGTTCCTCTTATTTTGTTTTTTGACCTGCGCGGACCCCGGAACCTAGCCCGCCCGAACCGGGCGGAGACGAGGTCCATCCCCGTCACCCGCGGCCGCTTGCTCATGCCGGCACGGTGACCCGCTGGATGCCCACGAATTCCAGATCGGCTGCCGCCCCGCCCTCCACCTCGGGACACAGCGCGATCGCCTCGCGGATGCGCTCCATGACAACGTCCAGGGAATTCGCCTGCGTGTGGCAGCCGCGTAGTTGCGGCACCGAGCCGATGTAATACCCCTCGCTGTCGCGTTCGATGATCACGTCGAATTGGCGCTGCATGGGAGAACCGCCTCCATTGTAGTCCCCTTCATGCCGTGATTTCTGGAGTGGCGCGCTGTGCCCGGCGGACCCATGCAGATTGGGCGCGGGATGCCCGGGCCGGCGCTAATGCGCACCCCGCTCGGGCGGAGCCGGCGGCATCTTGTCCAGCGCCACGAGCAGCTTCTTCACCGCCTGCGTGGCCATCCACCGCGGGACGTCCTCACCGCCCTCTGGTTTGGGCGTCGCCTGGTAGGACCACAGCGTCGCGTTGTGCTTGTCTTTCAATTCGATGGACAGGAAGCCGGCGTACACCCGCCGCACCTCTGAGCTGACCATCCGCTGGCGCGGGTTGAGCGTGTAATAGCCCTTCACCCACACCTCACCGGCGCCTTCCACCACGGCATCGGCCTTGTCCGCCGAATCCACCACCGCCAGCCCCGGCGTGTGCTTCAGAACCTCAACCAGATCCTGGCGCAGAGTGTCGGCGCCCCGCTTGTCGCCAAAGGAACCGACGAAAAGCGCCTTCTGGTGGCCTGATTCAGCCAGCGTGGGCCCGCCCGTGGCAGCGCCCAGGGCGACACATGCCACAACGCCGGCCATCCACCAGATTTGGCGCGCGAGGCGTGGTTTCATGGGCACGGCGTAACCATTTCGATTATAGACCCCGTGGTCCCGGAATGCGACCTTTTCATAGCCCTCTCGGGGGCCCTGGCCGCGTCTCTTTGAGACAAGCCAAGTGGTTATAAGCTAGTGACTTGCACACAGTGGATGAGTCCCTTTGGGAGGGGCTGTTTTGCAACCCTTCTGCAACACAGATCGCGTACACTGTGGATTGGCCGAAACCTCCATTCTGCGCGCGGTCGTGGCCCTCCTCGCCGGGCTCTGCGGGCCGGTAGTGTGGGCCCAAACGCCCACCCCGGGAGGTCCCCAGACGCCACCCGCCGCATCCGAGGCCGCCATGCCCGCCGCGCCCCCGGAGGTCCCCTCGGACGAAATCACTTGGGACAACCGTTTTTGGCTTTCTGGTCAGGCCAACTTCATCACCCAATACCACCCCGCCTTCCACGCCGAGTACAGCGGCCCGAACAGCCTTCCGACCCCCGCCCAGGACGCCTCCTCGCGCGTGCTGACTCTGTTTATGGGTGTGCGCCTGCTGCGCGACACCGAGCTGCTCTTCGACCTCGAGGAAAGCGGCGGCCACGGCATCGGAGAAGCCCTTGGCCTAGCAGGGTTTACCAACCTCGACGTGGTCCGCAACCCGACCCTCGGCAAGGCCCCTTACGTGGCTCGTGTGATGCTCCACCAGACCATTCCCTTGAGCAAGGAACTCGCCGCTGCGGTACGCGGGCCACTGGGTCTGGCGCCCAGCGTGCCCGTGCGGCGGCTGGAGTTCCGCCTGGGCAAGATGAGCACCGTCGATTTCTTCGACCTCAACTCGATCGGCAGCGATAGCCACTTCCAGTTCCTGAACTGGGTCGCCGACAACAACGGCGCCTACGACTACGCCGCCGACACCCGCGGCTATACCTACGGCTTCGTCAGCGAGTACTACGACAAGGGCTGGGCCCTGCGCTTTGGCGAGATGCTGATGCCGACCGTCGCCAACGGCATCCAGCTCGACTGGGATCTGGCGCGCGCGCGGGCCGAGAACTACGAGTTCGAGCTGCACCCTTCGCTGCTCAAGAACCGTTCCACGGTCCTGCGCAGCCTGGCGTTCGTAAACCACGCCGATATGGGCAGCTACCGCCAGGCCATCGAGGATTACCTGGCCGGTTTGACGCCCCTCCCCGATGTCATCGACACGCGCCGCCAGGGCCGCGTCAAATACGGTTTCGGCCTCAACGCCGAACAGGAGCTGACCGCCGATCTGCGCGCCTACGCCCGCTTCGGCTGGAACGAAGGCCACAACGAGTCCTTCGCCTACACCGAAGTCGATCAGGCGATCTCGTTCGGAGGCGACCTCCGCGGCTCCAAGTGGCACCGAGTGCAGGACAAGATTGGGGTCGCGATGCTCGTGAACGCCATCTCCGGCGACCATCGCGAGTACCTCGCTCTAGGCGGCCAAGGCTTCCTCCTGGGCGACGGCGCGCTCAACTACGGCCGCGAGAAGATCCTCGAGAGCTATTACAACCTGCACGCCTGGCGCGGGGTCTGGCTGGGCGCCGATGTACAGCGCATTTGGGATCCCGGCTACAACCGCGACCGCGGGCCGGTTTTGGTCGGCGCTCTGCGGCTGCACGTCGAGGGATTGCTCTCCTTCTGGCAGCACGACGCGCGCTAGCCGCAGTCCCCCGGCGACTCCAATAGTGGCCCGCGAGGGCCCGATTTCAGCCTTCCGGACAAGCGCCATCCAATGCCACTAACGCCCTTATTGCAACAGATACTTCATGAACCACCCCGCACTGTCGGGGGCTGTTTCGATACCCGGAGCACCGCGTGTTCAGGTCGCAATCGCGCCCCGCTTCCGTCGCCCTCCGCTTTCCGGTAGCATGAGGACGCGGCAGCCAGCGCAGCGCTGAATACAAGGTTATGTTGAGCCCCACCGTCCGCGACGAGCTGATCCGGATTGCCGGCTCCGGCAATGTCTTTGACCGGCCCGAGGACCTGCGGCTCTACGAATACGACGGCGGCGTCGACAAGGCCCGGCCGGACGTGGTGGTGCTGCCCTCGACGGGCGAGCAGGTCGCCGCCATCGCCTGTCTGGCGGCGCGCCACGCCCTGCCGCTGGTCGGCCGGGGCGCTGGCACGGGGCTCAGCGGCGGGTCCATCCCGCGCCTGGGCGGCATCCTGGTCGGCTTCTCCCGGATGAACCGGATCCTGGAAATCGACTACGCCAACGAGCGCGCCGTCGTCGAGCCGGGCGTCGTCAACCTGGACCTGACCAATGCCGTCCAGGACGCCGGTTACTTCTTCGCGCCGGACCCCTCCAGCCAGCGCTCCTGCACCATCGGCGGCAACGTGGCCGAGAACGCCGGCGGGCCGCACACGCTGGCCTATGGCGTAACCACGAATCACGTCCTGGGCCTCGAAGCGGTGCTCGCCGACGGCGCCGTGGTCCGCACCGGCGCGGCTTGGCCCGACACCCCGGGCTACGACCTCACCGGACTGCTCACCGGCAGCGAGGGCACCATGGCGCTCGTCACCAAGGTCATTGTCCGGCTGATGCGGCGGCCCGAGTCGGTGCAGACCGTTCTGGCGATCTACGACACCGTCGACGACTGCGCCGCCACGGTCAGCGAGGTCACCGCGCGCGGCATCACGCCCGCCGCGCTGGAGATGCTCGACGGGACGCTGCTGCGGATGGTGGAGGAGGCGACCCACGCCGGCTATCCGCTGGATGCGGCGGGCGTGCTGCTGATCGAGATGGAAGGCCTGCGCGAGATGGTCGACGATCAGGTCGAAAAGGTGCGCCAGGCCTGCCTCGCCTGCCGCGCGCGCGAGTTCCGCTTCGCGCGCACGGAGGAGCAGCGGGCGCTGCTGTGGAAGGGCCGCAAGAACGCCTTCGGCGCCATCGGCCGCGTCAGTCCGTTCTTTTACGTCCACGACGGCGTCGTGCCGCGCACGAAGATCGCGCCGGCGCTGCGCGAGATCGGCGCGGTGAGCCGGCGGCGGGAGCTGACCATCGGCAACATCTTTCACGCCGGCGACGGCAACATCCACCCCTGCATTCTGTTCGACGCGCGCCGCCCCGGCGACCTGGAACGGGCCCAGCACGCCGGCTTCGACATTCTCGACTACTGCCTCTCCGTGGGCGGCTCGATCACCGGCGAGCACGGCATCGGCATGGAGAAACTCGAGATGATCGGCCGCCAGTACACCGCCGAGTCGCTCGACCTGATGCGCCGCATCAAGCACATGTTCGACCCGCTGGGCCGCTTGAATCCGGGCAAGATGCTGCCCACCGGCAGGGGTTGCGCCGAGATACGCAAGCCGCCGCTCGCGAACCCGTCCCAAATGATCTGAGCCGGCCGCCGCATCCCTGGCATTGCTGTTAATCGGGAGCGAAGGAAGTCTTGTACTCGGGCCGCGCCGCCGCCGGCTGTTCTTCCTTGCGCAACACGCAATTGCCCGCCACCAGCATCTCCATCCCGGTTCCCATGAAGCAAGCGAAAGCGTCCTCCGGCGTGCACACAATCGGCTCCCCGCGGACATTGAAGCTGGTGTTGACCAGCACCGCGCATCCGGTGCGCTGCTTGAACGCCCGGAGCAGCGCGTGGAAGCGCGGATTGGTCTCTTCGTGGACCGTCTGAATGCGGGCCGAATCATCCACGTGCGTCACCGCCGGGATCTCGCTGCGGGCGACGTTGAGCCTGGCGATGCCCACCAGTTTCCGCTGCTCCTCGGTCATTGGCTTGCGCCGGCCCGCAACCACGTCGGCCACCAGCAGCATGTAGGGACTCGCCGTATCGAGTTCAAACCACGCGCTCGCGTCTTCGGCCAGGACTGCTGGGGCGAACGGGCGGAAGCTTTCCCGGAACTTCACCTTGAGGTTGAGCTGCGACTGCATTCGCGGCGAGCGCGGGTCGCCGAGAATGGAGCGCGCCCCCAGGGCGCGCGGCCCGAACTCCATGCGCCCCTGGAACCAGCCGACCGCCTTCTCCTCCACCAGCGCATCCACGCAGGCACTGAGCACCGCGGCGTCATCGAGCACCGTAAAACGGGCCCCGGCGGCGGCCAGCCGCTGTTCGATCTCAAGTTGGGAAAAGAAGGGCCCCAGGTACGAGCCCTGCATGTCGTCGCCCGCGCTGGGCCTGCGCGCATGGCCCGTGTATAGGTAATAGGCGGCCAGCGCGGCGCCCAATGCGCCTCCTGCGTCGCCGGCCGCGGGTTGAATCCAGATCTCCCGGAAGTGTCCGTCGCGTAGAATCCGGCCATTGGCCACGCAGTTCAGCGCGACGCCGCCGGCCAGACACAGGTTCCTGGCCCCGCTCTCTCGGGCCAGCGCGCGGGTCATGCGCAGCACCACTTCCTCCAGCGCCGCCTGCACGGATGCCGCCACGTCCATGTGGCGTTGGGTCAGCGGCTGATCGGGTTTGCGGGCCGGCCCGCCAAACAGGGCGTCGAATCGGCGGTTGGTCATCCGCAGGCCGGTGCAGTAGTCGAAGTAGTCCAGGTTTAAGCGAAAGGAGCCGTCCGGCTTGACGTCCAGCAAATTGTCGAAGATCAGGCTCGCATACCTGGGCTCTCCATACGGAGCCAGGCCCATGACTTTGTATTCGCCCGAATTGACTTTGAAACCGGTGTAGTACGTGAAGGCCGAATACAGCAGACCCAGCGAGTGCGGGAAATGAATTTCCTTCGTAATTTCAAGATGATTGCCCCGGCCGCTGGCCAATGACGTCGTGGCCCACTCGCCCACGCCATCCATAGTCAGGACCGCCGCCTCTTCAAACGGCGATGGGAAGAATGCGCTGGCGGCGTGGCTTAAATGATGCTCGGCGAAAAGCAGACGGCCGTCCCAATCGATACGTCCATCGGCCCACGGCTGCAATTCCTCGCGCAGCAGGCGCTTCTGGAAGAGTTTCTCCTTCAGCCACAAAGGGACGGCCATCTGGAACGAGCGCAGACCGCGCGGCGCGAAGGCGATATAGGTCTCCAGCAGACGCTCGAACTTCAGGAACGGCTTGTCATAGAAGACCACGTAGTCGACCTGATCGAGACGCACGCCTTCCTGGGCCAGACAATAGTCGATGGCATGGGCTGGAAAGCGGGCGTCGTGCTTTTTACGGCTGAATCGCTCCTCCTGCGCGGCGGCTATAATCTCGCCGTCGCGGACCAGGGCAGCCGCGCTGTCGTGGTAAAAAGCGGAAATGCCTAAAACTCTCAATCGAGCGGCCTCAAGAACCTAAAACATCGTATAAATGAAAGGCGCGATCGCGGTCCCCTGGGCCAGTATCAGGAGAACACCAAACAGCAACATCACCAGCACGATGGGCAAAAGCCAGAACTTCTTGCGAGTTTTCAGGAACTCCCACAACTCAGCCAGGAAAGACATGACTTATCCTCTAAAACTGCTTGGACATACTCTCGGCTGGAGGACCGGGCGGTTGGCGGACGATCCAATACGAGTCCGCGTCGGGCGCCGGTTTCAGGCGCAGCGGGTCGGCGCCGCGCAGGCGCGCAATCAGCCCGGCAGGCGCAAAAACAAGGAAGAACAGAACCGCCGTGAGGACCGGATTGACCACCCGGCCCAGCAGCCATCCCAGCCGCGCCCAAACCCAGTTCAGGGGATGCAGCCAGGCTGGCCGCAGCAGCGCAGCCGCGACGAAAGCAGCAGCCAGCCCCAGCAGCGGCATGCGCACGGCACCCCCCGCGCGCAGCGGCCACAGGCCCGCGATGGTCAGGGCCGCGGCGCATACCAGGCCGAAGCTGCGGTCCGAGGAAGCTCGAATCCGCTCCGCCCTGCGCAGATCTTCATGGAAGTTCAAATCCATTGCAATCTTCAGCTTTACCGCAAGCCGCCGGCAGCAGTCCCGCGGCCTCCGCCACGTTTTCACTCGGCCCCCCGCGTCAGGGCCGCGCTCGGCATTCCGCGCTGCCGTCAGCTCCGCCGGAGCGCCCGCGCTTCCTTGACAATCGGGCCATACACCAGTTTGTCGAACGGCGGACAGCCGGTCGGAAACTGGCCCAATTCGTTGCTCTTCTGGCGCATCAGGAACGAGCAATAGGTGAGCGTCTTACACACTCGCGACTCGTCCAGTTCGCCCTTCTCCAATACGTCCCGGGCGAAGTCGGGGTAGCTCAGCACGCCCCGTCCCAGTCCGAAAAGCCGGATGCGGCCGGATTCGAGATTGGCCGCGGCGGCGTGAATGGCGTACTTCTGCAGCCAGCTATAGCCCGTGCCTACCATGGGCAGTGCGGGAAAGGCCTGCTGCAGCGCGCCGGCAATGCGAAAATGGCGATCCACGCCCGCGAGCGGGTGCTCCGGCTGCTCGTAATTCCCCTCGTCCGGCTTCTCGAAGGGACGCCCGATGTGGGGGTTGTAGTACGGGCAGCCCAGCGAGACGTTGAGCAGTTCCACGCCGTCCTCCACCAGCCAGCCAATCAGTTGCCGAACCTCGGAAAGATCCTCCCTGAGCGGGTTCTGCGCGTCCACGCCAAAGCCCCACGGGTACGGCAGCGGGTACGGCAACGGTTCGCCGATGCCGGTCTCCGCATTGCGCCGGTACGGCACGCCGTCGAAGCACCCCAGCCGCACCGCCACCAGCAGCCGCCGCCCGTACCTGGCGCGGATCTTCGCCACCACGTTGCGCAGCAGCCGCGCGCGGTTTTCCAACGCGCCGCCATAGCGTCCGGCGCGCGTCTTCGCGCCCAGCAGCTCGCTCAACAGGTAGCCGTGCGTGGCCTTGATGTCGACCGCCGTGAAACCGGCCTCCAGCGCCAGCCCAGCCGCGGCGACGAACTGATCCTCGATCCGCTCCAGTTCGTCGTCCGCCGCCACCGCGTAGTCGGCCGGCGTGGCGCTGATCTCGTCGATCAGCGGATTGTGATATGCGATCGTTTTGCGCCCCGCCGAGTAGCGCCCGGAGACGGTCAGTTGGACCGGCATCAGCAGGTCGTCGGTCGTGCCCCAGGCGGCGCGATGCAGCCTCAGAATGCGCTCGACCAAACGGGCGAACTCATCCCGCGTGGCCGCGTGCAACCACAACTGGCGCGGGTTGGCGCGCCCGTCCTCGCGAATCGCCGTGGCCTCGAACCAGATCAGTTTCGCGCCGCCCTGGGCGAAGCGCTCGTAGCGCCGCCAGGTCAGCTCGCCGGGACACCCGTCGGGCGTGCCGTCGCAGCCCTCCATGGGATGAACGGCCATCGAGTTCCCCAGCCGCACCGGACCCACCTGGACCGCTTTCCCCAGCGCGGCGCGCACGCGTTCCCGGTCTTCGATGAACTGCACATGCGGTGCCGGGAGCGAGCGCGCGGCATCTTCCAGTTCGGCCAGGCGGCGGTAGGTGAAGTGTCTCATTCCGGCAGCGGCTGGCCTTTCGTCTCCGGCGCCAGCGGCAGCACCAGGATGCCGATCAGAAACGCCGCGCACATCGTCATCCCGGCGTAGCGCATCGGCTCGTCGAAGCCGCCGAACACCCGGCTGGTCAGCAGCCCCAGCGCCAGCGGGCCCAGCGCCGCAATGATGCGCCCGCTGTTATAGCAGAACGAAGTGCCGGTGCTGCGCAGCCGCGTGGGGAACAGTTCGGGGAAGTAGATCGCGTAACCGCCGAACAGCGCGATCTGCGCGAAGCCCATCAGCGGGATCATCCAGAAGATGTCGCTGAATGTGCTCAGCTTCCAGAATGTGAAGCAGGTGATGACCATCGCCGCCAGAAACGCGGCCAGGAACGCCTTCTTGCGGCCCACGTGTTGCGACAGGTAGGTGAAAGCATATACGCCCCAGAAGGCGCCGAAGTTCTGCAGCAGCGAGGTGATGCCCGTCCAGTAGGTCTTCTTGCCGGCGATCACGCTCTCGGCCAGGCCCTGGGCATGGAACGTCTTGTCCAGCACCGAACGCAGCAGGTCGAAGCTGAAAAAGCCGATGCCCCACAGCCCAATCACGCCCGAGGTGGCCAGCGTCACGCCCACCAGCGCGCTGCGCCGCCAGCGCCTGTCGCCCAGCAGCTCGCGGTAACTGCCCATCACTTTCTTGGCGTCCTTGTCGCGCTGCCACTGCGCCGGCTCCTTCAGCTTGCGGAACACCAAAATGGACAGCAGGGCCGGCAGCGCGCCGATCGTGAACATGTAGCGCCACGCGCCGGCGATGGCGCCCGACTGTTCCAGCCGGCCGAGCACAATCCCGATCACAGCCGCGCTCATGTTGCCCACCGCCGAAAGCGCTTGCAGCAGCCCCAGGGCGTACGGCCGCGCACGGTCGGGCATCACCTCCGCCACCAGCGCCACGCCCACGGCGAATTGCCCGCCGACCGCGAGGCCGGTCAGGAAACAGATGCCCGAGAATTGCCAGACGTTGGTCGCGAGCGCCGTCAGTCCGGTGAAGGCCGAGTAGCCGAGGATCGTGATGATCATCGTCTTCACGCGTCCCAGCCGGTCGCCCACCACGCCGAAAATGATGCCGCCGATGGCCCAGCCGAGTATGAAAATCGAAGTCGAGTAACCGGCGTATTCGGCCACCAGGCCGGCCAGCTCCCTCCCCGTGGCCTTCGATGCCAGCAGTTCGGTGATGGCCGGACGGCGGGCCAGGTTGAAGATCTGCTGGTTCATCGTGTCGAACATCCAGCCCAGGCTGGCGACGATTAGCACGAACCAGTGGTAGCGGTTCAGCTCCTTGTACCACGGCCGGGACGGGAGCTGCTCCTGCACGCGGACCGGCGTGTCGTGGGGCATGACCTCTCATTCTCCGTAAAGGAGCGGCGGGTCCGCAACGCGCGTTTGCGTTGCGCCCGGCGTCAGGCTTTGGAGCGCAGCAGCTCCACCGCCAGCCACAGCCACGCGGCGATGAAGCACACTCCGCCCACGGGCGTGAGCGCGCCGAGTGTGTAGACGCGCGTCAACGCCAGCCCGTACAGGCTGCCCGAAAACAGCACGATCCCCGCCACCAGCAGCGCGCCCATGCCGTTGGCCGCACCCGCACTCAGCACGCCGGCGCGCGCCGCCAGGCCCGTCATCAGCAGCCCCAACGCGTGCACGAACTGGTAGAACACGGCCTTCTCCCACACGCCCATCAGGTAGGCGTCGAGATGATTTTTCAGGCCGTGCGCGCCCAACGCGCCCAGCGCCACGGCGAACGCCAGCAGGATGGCCGCGATGGCGGGCCAGTTCATGCCTGACTTATAGCAGAAAAAACGTCCGCCGGCTCAGCCGGCTCACACCCGATATTCGTCGGCGCGCCAGTTCTGGATCGCGCGCTTGATGTCGTCTGGAGCCATGTTCTCGGCTGCGGCGCGCACCGCCAGGGCGACAAATTCGTCGTCCGGAGCGAAGCGCAGCGCCACGATCTGCTTCACGCCCAGGCGCGGGTCGAGCAGCCGCCCGGTGAGCACGAAATGGCGCAGATTCTCCTCCGCCCGGATGGCGCGGTCCTGGGCCTTCAGCGGAAAGACGCGGCAGAACCAAAACAGCAGCACAGCGATGAGTTCGAGCACCACGATTAGACCTGCAATGTACAGCCGCGGGCGGTGGCCGATGTTCTCATACTGGTTCACCAGCGAGCCCACCAGGCCGAGCGCGATCAGTCCGGCCAGCACGAAGTGGTAGCCGGGCACGAAGCGGGCATGACTCGCAAAGTTCTGCGGACGGGCGGAAGCCATCTGATTTTTCCTCCTGACTTGTCTTGTCGATTGTACCGGGAACGCGCGTGCCGTGGCGTCCCGCGCGTTCTCGGCGGAAAGGACTTAGGACATTTCCCACCGCGCTGGCCCTATCGCGCGCCGCAGCCGATGGCTGGTGAAATATCCGGGCTAGGCCGATAATGTCTCTCATGAGGGAGCTGTTGCGGCCCGGCGACCGCGTGCTGGTTGTGGGCCTGGAGCACTGCCCGCCGGCGCGCTTGCGGGAGTGGGCCGCGGCGCTGACGGAAGGCTTTCTGGTGGGCGTCGGTGAGGCCGGCGCAGTGCGCCGCGTGCGGCGCGAATTGGCCGATGTCGAGAACGCCCTGTTCACGCCCGGCTCGCGCGCCGACATCCCCTGGAAGGGGCTCTTCTTCACGCTGATCCTGGACGCCGAAGGCGGAGCCGAAACGCCCGCCATGCGGCGTGTACTGCGGGGCGATGGGCGCATATACTCAATTCAGCCATGACTGCACTCACTCGACGTTCATTCACATCCGCTGGAATTGCGGCCGCCTTGGCCGCGCCGGCATTCGGCCGCAAGCTGACCGCCTTCGGCCTGCAGCTTTACACCGTGCGCCAGATCATAGACAAGGATCCGGTGCGCATTCTGAAGGAGATCGAAGCGGCCGGATACAAGGAGATCGAAACCGGCGTCGACGGCCTGGATGAGATCTGGCCCGCCTTGAACGAGAGCAGGCTCAAGAAGGTCGGCCTGCACCTGGCTCCTGACGTGTTCACACGCCGCCGGGACCAGCTCGGTGCGGCGCTGGAGGATGCCAAAAAACGCGGCTTCGAGTACGTCGGATGCCCGTGGCTCGACCCGAAAGAGCGGAACAGCGCGGAGGCCATCAAGAGGTTCGCCGCGAACTTTAACCAGGCCGGCGAGCAGGCCTCCGCCGCAGGGCTGAAGCTGTTCTACCACAACCACGCCGTTGATCTCGCGCCGGTGCCCGGCGGCGGCGGGTCGCTGATCGACCTGCTCATGGCCAACACCGACCCCCGGCATGTCGTCTGGGAGATGGACATCTTCTGGGTCGCCGTGACGGGCCGCGATCCGGTCGAGCTGCTGCGCCAATACCCCACCCGTGTCGCCCTGATGCACGTGAAAGACCTGGCCGCGGGCGTGCCCCCGCGCTTCGATCAGGACGTGCCGCACACTGCGTTTAAGGAAGCCGGCGCCGGCACGCTGGATCTGAAGCGGATCCTGCACACCGCCACCGAGACCGGCGTCAAGCACTACTTCGTCGAGCAGGACGCCACGCCGGGCGATCCCCTGGCCAGCGCCAAGATGAGCGCGAGCTACTTGAAGTCACTGAATTTCTGAGGCGGCTCTCGAGACATGCGGGCCCAGCTTGGGACGCGCGCACCTGACCGGTGTTGCGGGCGGGAGCCGCCGCGGATTGCGGGAAAGCGCCGTGTTAGCGCCACCGCGCGGGCAGCTTCCAGAGCGAGCCTAAGTAGTAATCGTACTCCTTCGGGGTGAAAGCGGCCGTGCCGCCTCCCGGCGCCATCGTTAGCTCGCCGAAGAATATGTGCTCGCGGGTATCGTAGAAATCGACGCGAACGAAATCAATACCCCTGCCCAGGGTCTCTGCCGCCGCAAGCAACTCGGCAAGATGCGGGGGACGTGGGAGGTCACCGGCGAGAAGGAATTGGTTGTTAAAGACGTCGAGCTTCTCCCAGGCGGGCGTGTACAGGCGCCGCCAATGGCCGATGAAACGGCCCACGTCGACCTGGATGAATTCCACGGCGCCGTCAAAGACGAACAGCTTGTAGTCGTTTGGCACAGCCCCACTGCCGTCGTCAATGAACTCCTCGACCATGATGCGCGGCTCAATGTTCTTATAGAACCAAACTCGACCCTCTTCGTAATAACTCCGTCCCAACCAGCCATTACACGTTTCCATCAATGCACCACGGTCGAGGGTCGATCGATCCGTGACGACTTGAACCCAGCCCGAACCGTGGGTCGGCTTGACCACGAACCTATCGGGAAGCTCGTCGAAGGGAATGTCTTCAGGACGGGTCGTAAGACAATAGAGCTTCGGTAAGATCTGCGGGCCAAGGCGCGACCCCACGTACGATCGCGCGGCCGCCTTGTCCGTCATCTGAGTAAGCAGGTCGCGGCGGTCAAACAGCATCCGGTGAATAACCTTTTCGTTGAAGGTTCTGGGGCGGATAAGGCGCGGGAAGACGCCGTGGCCCTTCCAGTACCTGTGAATCAAGCAGCGGGAGTCAATCATCCACTCGACAACCGAGTCCGGCAGAGCCTTCTTAATCGGCTTCTTGACCCAGGAAAGAAGGGGTTGGAGAAGAGGGCGCGCAAGTCGCATGCCGGTGATCTTCGCCGCTAGCGAATCTGTGAGCCGGGCACCGGCGACAGCAGCATATTGCTGATGTTGGACACCGTCTCGCTGTCGCTCAGGCCCGGCATCGAGGAGAGCCTCTTCCATTCCGCGCTGGAGCCGAAGGCACGCCAGTTAGCCTCGCGCGCAGCCGCGTTGTCGCAAGCCACCATGTAAGTCAGGCTGGGCATCTTCACGCCGGCAATCTGCGCGCCGAAGAAAACCGGCAGCAGGCCGACCTTGCGGAACAGGTCGATTTCGCCGCTCTCGAACATGCCGACTTTCTTCTTGAGCGACTGCGGCGTGTTCGACTCGTAGGTGCGCATCTCGAACAGCCGCGGGGCGCGGCCTGCTTCCACCGGCGGGACCTCAATGCTGGGAAAGCCGGCGAAACCCTTGAGCAGCGTGACCTCCTGCCGCTGGAACAGCAGCGCTCCGCTGGAGGCCTTGGCGGCTTCCTTCAAGAACGCATCGTCCGCCAGCAGCTTGGTATGCGCCAGGTCGAATGCATCCAGGGATGGATAGGCGGCCACTAGCAACAGGAACGGGGCGTCGGGCGCGACCTGCGGGCTGAACAGACCGATCGGGCCGGCGCCGGCCCAGATGAGGGCGGGCGCATAAATGCGGGAGACAAAATCGGTGAGGCGGCCGCGCTGATTGTCGGTCGTATTGCGCAGCAGGAACTTGCGCAGCTCGAGGAATGACGGCTTGGCGGGCTCGGCCTGCATTGATAAAGACGCGGCCAGGGGCGCGGCAGAGGCGCCGGCGACGAAATTGCGGCGGTTCATGATGTCCAGGATCGTATCACACCGGCGTCCTCGCGCCCACGCCTCAGGCGGCCGGCGTCAGGCCGCCGAAACGGCGGTTCCGGCGATGGAATTCGGCCACCGCCTCGCGCAACCTCTGGGGACCGAACTCGGGCCACGGCAGCGGCGAAAAGTACAGCTCGGCGTACGCGCATTCCCACAACAGAAAGTCGCTCAGCCGCTGCTCGCCTCCGGTCCGGATCAGCAGATCGACGTCCGGCGCGCCCAGGCGCTGGGCAAAGGCCTCGCGGCTGGCGACGCCGAATCGGGCCGCCTCCACCAGCGCGTCGCGGGAGGAATAATCGATGGCCAGCCTCACGTGCAGGCGGCAGCCCGCGCAGGTCTCGCGCTCGGCCTGTTCCAAAGCCGCGCGCAGCGCCGGCCTCAGACGGTCGCGCCGCCCGATGGCGGTCAGCCGGATGCCGTGCTGAACCGCCCGCCGCGCCTCTTCCCTCAGGGCCCGCCGCATCAGGTCCATCAGGGCATCGACCTCCGCGCGCGGGCGCTTCCAGTTATCGGAGCTGAACGCGTACAGCGTCAGCGTCGAGATACCGCAGCCCGGCGCGGCCTCGATGATGCTCTGCAACGTCCGCGCGCCGGCGCGGTGGCCCTCCTGCCGCGGCAGCCCGCGCGCCGCCGCCCAGCGCCCGTTGCCGTCCATGATGATGGCTGTGTGAATGCCGTCCATGGCCCTTCCCTCAGCGCCTTCCGCGCATCGCCCGGACCAGCGCTTCCATGTGGTTGAGATACAGCTCCAGCGCGGCGCGCCCCTTGGCTGTGAGCGTGAACTCGCTCCTCGGCACACGGTCCTGGAACGATTTTTCGCACCGGATGTAGCCCGCCTCCTCCAGCTTGCGCGCATGGACGCTGAGATTGCCGTCGCTCGTTTCGAGCAGATCTTTCAATTCGCGAAAGGTGAGCGAGGGCGCGGCGGCCAGCGCGCTGATGATGCCCAGGCGCAGCTTCTCGTGAATCAGGCGGTCGAGCTGGGGCAGGTCCTCGCGCACCGAAACCAGCGCCGGTTTCGGCCCCCGCGCGGGCCCCGCCGCGGGCCGCGCCGCGCGCTTGCGAACGGGTTCAGCCGCCATAACGCCTCCAGATCCAGAATCCAAAAACAATGTGCAGCCCGCCGAAACCGCACGCCAGCGGCACGTCGCGCCACGCGGCGGGCAGCGCCAGCGCGACCGCGCCGCAGGCCAGAAATGCCAGCCCCATGGCCGGGACGATGCGCACCGAAAACGTGCCCGCGGCTGTGATCGCCACGCCGTACAACAACAGCCACACCGCCGCCACCAGGCCATCCAGCCCCGCCTGGTGCAGCGGCGCGGTGAGCAGCCCGCCGGCCGCCACGGCCGGAACGAAGCACGCCGCGAACTTGCGTGCCGGCGCGGACAGCAGGTTCGACCGCTGCCGCCGCGATTTGACGTACATCGCGACGACGCCCACAATCGCCGCCAGCACCAGCTCGGATAGCCACACCTGCAGCCACGCGTCGGGCGTTTTCTGGCGCGCCGCCAGCCCGGCCGCCGCCAGCGCCGACAGGCCCATGCCGATGCCGCCCAGGCCCGGCACGGCGGTGAACGAAGTCGCGCGCTCCATCGCCGAGCGGATGTAGTTCAACTGATCCAGGGCGTGGTCGCCCAGCGGCGCCGGGGAACGAAATGGCCGGAGCACTCCCATGTGTCCATGGCAGCACCGATTCGCCAGATTGTCAAGTACTTTGAAACGCAGAGTAAATTCCAACCGGCGCCGGCGCGCCCCCTCCTCAGCGCGACGCCGGCTGCAAATCCTCGGGCAGCACGGCGTAGCCCTCGGGCGGAGGGTACAGCGAGCGCAGCAGGCGCAGCCGCTTGCGCAGCAGGTTGCTCGCCAGTTGCCGCGGCCCGGTCTCGACGTCGATGTCGCAGCAGATGCCGTGCAGATACAGCGTCAGGGTGTCGATGAAACTGCGGCGCACATAGGCGCGCAGTCGTTTGGAGCGCGCCGCGCCGTCGCGGTCGCGCGCCGTCAGCTCGGTCTTCAGCCGCCACGATTCCTCGTCCACCTCGCCGTGGGCGTTGTGTTCCAGTTCCGCGCGCACCAGCTTGACGTAATCCGGCGGGACGTTCTCGCCTGCCTCGCCCGCCCCCAGTTCCGCAATGGTCCGGTAGAACCGGTAGTGGTAATCGGCCACCTCGGCGTCCTTCACGGCGAAGGCCAGCGTGGCCTGGGCCTCCGTGAGCAGGAAGCCCGAGGCCAGCGAATGTTCGTCGGCCGGCTTGTCGGGCGCGATCACCGGCTCGGGAACCGCGCTCTTGGCCCGGCCGGGCGGATCGACGCCGCGCTCGAGATACGGCACCAGGAAGATTTCGAGGCGTGGAAGACGCGACGCAATGGCCGGCGGCAGCGAGGAGACCGGCTCGGTCAGATACTCATGCAGGTCCTCTTCGCTGAGCGTCAGCGCGGCGCAATAATAACAGGCCCGCGTGCCCAGAGGAATCATCTGGCCGCGGTGCAGGCCCGCGAACTGTCCGAGTTTGATCCGTTGGAGATTGCCTGAGGCCGCCATGGCGCGTAACTGTCAATAAGCATATCAGAGCGCCTCCGCGCCCCCGGCCCGCGGCGCGTGCGCCGCCGCGAGGCGCGGTTAGACTAGGTTTGTGCCACCTCGGATTCTGGTCTCGGCGGGCGAGGCCTCGGGCGACCACTACGCCGCCGGCGTGGTGGCGCATTTGCGACGCCTGTTGCCGGACGCTGAATTCTTCGGCTGCACCGGTGCGGAGATGCGCGCGGCGGGCGTGCGCACGGTGGTGGACGCGGCCAGCCTGTCCGTGGTCGGGCTGGCCGAGGTGCTGCGCCACATCCCGCGCATCTACGGCGAATACCGCAAACTGCTGCGTGCGGCGCGGCAGGAGCGCCCGGTGGCGGCGCTTCTGACCGACAGCCCGGACTTCCACCTCCGCCTGGCGGCGCGGCTGCGCCGGATGGGCGTGCCGGTCTTCTATTTGGTGGCGCCGCAGGCCTGGGCATGGCGCTCCGGCCGCGCGGCCCTACTCCGGCGAAACGTGCGCGAGCTGCACTGCATCTTCCCATTCGAGGAGCAATTCTTCCGCGCCCGCGGCGTGAATGCCTACTACATCGGCCATCCCCTGGCCGGGACGGTGCGGCCGGCGCGGACGCGCGAGGAGTTTCTGGAGCGGCATGGGATCGATGCCCGGTCTCCGCTGGTGACGCTGTGCCCGGGCAGCCGCGCGGGCGAATCGGCGCGCCACCTGGGGCCGCTGCGCGAGGCCGTGGAGCGGATTGCCGCGCGGCGCGAAGCCACCTTCGTGCTGGCCGCCCCGGCCGGCGCGCGGGCGCGGTTCGGCGGCGATTTTTACGCCCCGCTGACCGCCGCCGGGCGAGTGAAAATTGTGGAAGGAGAAACCCGCGACGCCATGGCCTACGCCGATGTCACGCTGGCGGCCAGCGGCACGGTGGTGATGGAGGCGGCGCTGCTGGGCGCGCCGGTGGTGGCGTTCTACCGGGTGTCGGAGCTGAGCTGGCGCGTCGGTCGTCCGTTCGTGAAGGTGCCGTACTACACGATGGTCAACCTGGTGGCGGGCCGCCGCGTGGTGCCGGAGCTGATCCAGCACCAGATGACGGGCCAGCGGCTGGCCGCGGAGGCGCTGGCGCTGCTCGATTCGGAACCGGCGCGGGCCCAGATGAAAGCCGGCCTGGCCGATGTCGCCCGGCTGCTCGCCGTGCACGGCGACCCATTGGAGGAATCGGCGCGGCGCGTGGCCGCGTCAGTGTTAGTAGATCGCCAGCCGGGCGGGTCGCGGAATAGGCCGCCAAGCTGCGACGATTGAAGGAGAAAGGCCCGAGCATGATGCGTTCGTTGGCGTTGTTGTTCGCCGTATTGTGTCTGGCGCTGCCCGCGGCCCTGCGGGCTCAGGAGCAGCGCCGCACTTCCATCGACGTGGATCATTATAAGATCGAGGCCCAGATCGACCTCGAGCGCCAGACGCTGCAGGCCACGGCGGCGGTGACGTTCTTGCCGCTGGATTCGGGCTCCAGTTCGGCCACTTTCGAGTTGCACAACGCGCTCAGCGTAAGCAAGGTGGTCGACGATCAGGGCCGCAGCCTGGAGACCAACCGTTCGGCCCAGGATTACACGCTGAAGGTGTTCTTCCTCGAGCCGCTGGTCAAGAACAAGCCGATGACAGTGATCTTCACTTATGGCGGACGCCTGAGCGGGCAGGAAGAATCGCCCATCCCCGGCATCCAGTTCGCCGTGATCGGCAAGGACGCATCCTGGCTGCTGTACCCGTCGCGCTGGTTCCCGCTGAGCGGCTACACCTCCGACCGCTACACCATGGATCTCTCCGTGCAGGTTCCAACCGGCTATCGAGTGCTCTCCAGCGGGATCGACTCCAGCCAGGGCAACACCTATACGTTCAAGACCATCAAACCGGGCTTCCCCGGCAGCCTGGCGGTGGTCCAGGGCACGCCGGCCAAGGTCAGCGCGGAAGGCCTGACCAACGACGTCTGGTTCCGCGGGGCGCAGCAGGCCAGCGCCCAAGCGTGGGGCGATGGGGCGGCCAAGGCGATGGTCTTCCTCACGTCGCTGTTCGGCGTGCCGCCGCAGGCCAGCCTGACCATCGTCCAGACCGGCGAAGGCGCGCCCAACGGCTATTCGGCTCTGGGGATGCTCTTCGTTTCGTCGGCCGCCGCTTCCAAGCCGCCCAGCCCGCGGCTGCTGGCCAACCAGATCACGCGGCAGTGGTTCGGCAACCTGCTCTCGCCCATCAACCGCAATCACATCTGGCTGTGCAATGGCTTCGCCCGCTACGCCGAGGTGCTGTATCTGGAAAACCTCAACGGACCGCAGTCGGTCGAGCCCGAGGTCCACGACCTGTACGTCGACGCCCTCACGGTGACCGACGCGCCGGTCCGGCAGGCCGCGCGGTTCGAGGACTATTCGCCCGAGTTTTTCGCCGTCACCGGCAGCAAGGGTGCGGCCACGCTGCACATGCTGCGCTGGATCGTCGGCGACGACAACTTCAAGAAGATGTTGCGCACGTTCGTCGATCAATCTGCGGGCAAGAGCGTCTCCACCGACGATTTCCGCAAGGTCGCCGAGAACATCAGCGGCCAGCCGCTGCAGGGCTTCTTCATCCAGTGGCTGGAGAGCACCGGCGCGCCGGAATTCAAGAAGGAGTACACGGTTTTCCGCATCTCCAAGGGCTTCCGCACGGTCGGCAAAATCACCCAGGATCTGGACACCTTCCGCATGCCCGTGGAGATCAAGATCGAGACCGAGGGCAACCCCGAATTCAAGAAGATCGACGTCAGCGGACCGACCACGGAGTTCTCGGTCGAGACCTTCGGCAAGCCCAAGCGCCTGCTCATCGATCCCAACTCCCGCCTGCTCACCAACAGCTCGAAGATGCGGGTCGACGTGGCCATCCGCCGCGGCGAGCAATTCGCCGAGATCAACGATTACAGCGAGGCCTTGAAGCAATACCAGCAGGCGCTCGGCGTGAACCGCATCAGCTCGCTGGCCCACTACCGCGTGGGCGAGGTGTTCTTCCTGCAGGGCAATTACCAGTCGGCGGCGAACGAATTCCGCGAGTCGCTGAACGGCGATGGAGAGCCCCGCTGGACCGAAGTCTGGTCGCATATCAACCTGGGAAAAATCTACGATGTGACCCAGCAGCGCGACCGCGCCCGCAACGAATATCAGCAGGCCATCCGCACCAAGGACAACACCCAGGGCGCGCAGGAACAGGCCGCCAAATACATCCAGACGCCGTACCAGCGCAAAGACACCAACTAGTGGCCTGTCGCGGAAACGACGTCTCTGAGCCGCGACCGGGAGCCGTTGCGTGTTGTGGGGCGGACGGCCACGTCTGCGCCGGACTGCCAGGTCCGGCTCCGGCGTGACTCCCGGCGCTGGCGTTGCGGGTGTCCACACTCTCCGGAAATGGCCCGCCCCGACGTTGCGCTGGGGTGAGTCCCCGCGAAACACTCAGAACGAGCAGCCGCATGCCCGCCCGCGCGGCCGGGGCTCGGAAAGGCGCGTCGAGAAATGAGTCCATTGCAACGCGTGATGCTGGCCGTCGCACTGGCGCTCGTGAGCGCCGCCGCCGCGCGCGCCGCCGATGCGGACTTGATCCTGCACAACGGCCGGATCGTCACCGTCGATGACGCCTTCTCCATCCAGCAGGCCGTCGCCATCCGCGGCGGCCGCATCGTCGCGGCCGGCTCGGACCCCTCGGTCCTGGGCGCGGAGCGCGGTCCGCGCACGAACGTCATCGACCTGCATGGCCGCATGGTGCTGCCCGGCCTTTTCGACAGCCATCTGCACGCCCTCGAAGCCGGCCTCAGCGAGTTTCGCGCGCCGCTTCCGGCGCTCGACTCCTTCGCGGCCATTCAGGCCTTCCTCCGCCGCCAGGCCGCCCGAACCCCGCCCGGCGAATGGATCGTCGTCCCGCGCACCTTCCCGACGCGTTTGCGCGAGATGCGCATGCCGACCAAGGAGCTCCTGGACATCGACACCGCCCATCCGGTGATGTTCGACGCCAGCTATGTCGTCGTGGTGAACTCGCTCGGCCTGAAGGTCAGCGGCATCACCCGCGACACGCCCGATCCGCCGCGCGGCGCAATCGTCAAGGACGCCCACGGCGAGCCGAACGGCATTCTCAAGAACGCCCAGTCGCTGCTCAAGGGGCTGAAGCCCGAGGGGAAGTTCACGGAACAGGAACAACTCCAGGCGCTGGAGGATATGCTGCGCCGCTATGTCGCCGCGGGCCTGACCTCGGTCGGCGACGGTGCCGTCCAGGCCAACGAAATTCACCTCTACCGGACACTGAAGGCCCAGAACCGTCTGCCCCTGCGCGTGAACATGACCTGGTGGCACAACGCCGCCCGGCCGATTGAGGAGTTGCGGCAGGAGATCCAGAGCGCGGATTTCACCACCAATACGGGCGATGACTGGCTGCGTTTCGGCGCCTACAAAGTGAACGTGGATGGCGGAATGACCATCGGCACGGCCTACCAGCGCGAGCCCTACGGCGCCTTCGGAGCGCAGTTGTACGGCAAGACCGATCCCCGCGATCGCGGCCAGTTGTTCGAGTCGCCGGACAAGCTCCTGGCCATCATGCGCCTGGCCCGCGACGCCAAATGGCAACTGACCGCGCATTGCCAGGGCGGTGGGGCCATCGACGGCTTCTTGCAGGCCATGGCGGCTCTGGATCGGGACTCGCCGCTCGCGCCCACGCGCTCACATCTGATCCACGCCAGCTTCCAAAGCCCCGCCGCCATCGCCGAAATGAAGCGCCTGGGCGTCCTGGCCGATGTCCAGCCGGCGTGGCTGTATCTGGATTCGCCCTCGCTCGAGAAAGTCTTCGGCAGCGCTGGCATGCGCTACTTCTTCCCGCTGCGTTCCTACCTCGACGCCGGCATTCTCGTTGCCGGCGGCAGTGACCACATGATCGGCCACGATAAGAACCGCGCGGTGAATCCCTACAACCCCTTCCTCGGATTGTGGACCGCGGTGACCCGCCTGAACACCGCCGGCGAGGTGGTGCACCCGGAGGAGCGGATCACGCGCGCGGAGGCGCTGAAGATGTACACCATCTGGGCCGCCTACCGGCACTTCGCGGAACACACTCGCGGATCGATCGAGCCGGGCAAGCTGGCTGACCTGGTGGTGATCGACCGCGATTATCTGACCTGCCCGGAGGATCAGATCCGGCGCATCGAGCCGGTCGCCGTGATGATCGGCGGCCGCATCGTCCACGGGCGCCTGTGAGCGGACACAGCGGTCAAAAGCCCTCGAGAGCGTCGGCCACCGTGTCATAGACCGCGAAGACCGTGATCAGCCGCGTGACCTCGAGCACGTCGCGGACCTTCTGCGGGATGTTGGCCAGGCGCACGCCGGCGCCGATTTCGGAGGCGTTGGTAAACAGCCCGACCAGTTCTCCAATGCCGGTGCTGTCCACGTACTTCACCCCGCCCAGCTCGAGCAGGATCTTCTTCGAGCCCGCGCGCAGCGTCTCCCTCAGCACATCGCGGAACTGGTTGGCGGTCTCGCCGATCTGGATCGGCCCGGCGCAGGCGATCACGGTGACGTCGCCTTCCAGCCGGGTTGTGATCTGCAGTGACATGGAAACCTCCCTCGGCGCGCGAGGCCTCGAACTCCCCCATCCTACCTGAGTGCCGGGAATTGCGAAATCGCCCCCCGGCGGCCGCATCCGGCGATCCACAGCGGCCGGCGGCGCACGACCGGCGCGAACTGGCGCCGTGCCTCCACGAGTCTGATGTTGCCGCCGGGCCCGTGCGGGCGTTACCAATGGGAATGTGAGCCTCCACGAACACTTATCCGAAGAGCGCTACAGCCGCTTTGCCGACCTGACGGGGCGCGTCGTTGCCGTGATCGGCGGGACCTCGGGCCTGGGCCGCGCCATCGCCCTCGGCCTGGCCCGCGCCGGCGCCGATGTCGCCGTGACGGGACGGCGCGAGGCGCTGGTCGCGGAGGCCGCCGCGGAAATCGAAGCGCTGGGGCGGCGTAGCCTGCGGGTGGCCTGCGATGTGCGCCACCGCGCCTCGATTGACGCCTTCCGCGACGCCTTGCTGGCCCGGTTCGGCGCGGTGCACGTGCTGGTCAACGCCGCCGGCATCACGGCCCGGCAGGCCGCCTCGGACTATCCCGCTCAGGATTGGGAATCGCTCCTCGACATCAACGTGAATGGTGCCCTGCGCGCCTGCCAGTCGTTTTATGAGCCGCTCAAGGCCTGTGGTAGCGGACGCATCGTCAACATCGCCTCGCTGACTTCTTTCGTGGCCTTTAATCGCGTCCTCGCCTACGGCGTTTCGAAAAGCGCCGTGCTGGGCCTGACGCGCCAACTGGCCGTGGAATGGGCGCCCGACGGCATCTCAGTGAACGCCATCGCGCCCGGCGTCTTCGTCACCGACCTGAACCGCCACATGCTGGACGGAACCGATCGCGGCCGCGAACTGCGCGCGCGCACGCCGATGCAGCGCTTCGGCCTGGCCAAGGAGCTCGTTCCCGTGGCCATCCTGTTCGCCTCCGAAGCGGCGACGTTCATCACCGGCCAGACCCTGGCCGTCGACGGCGGCTTCCTCGCCTCGGGCGTCAACAGCTACACCTGATCGCGCGCCGGCGCTATTGCGGCAGTTGGTGAACCAGGTCGCGCAGCAGCTCCTGCAGCAGGGGCGTGCGCGGGAAGGGATGTCCCGCGTACTGCCGGAAGCCCTCGGCGGCTTCGATGCCGGCCAGCGCGCCGCGGGCCCGCGTCCACTGCTCCATCATTTCGAGGTAGTCGTCGATCCCGTGCTGCCGGCGCAGCCACTCGCGCTGCGACGCGTGCCGCGCCAGCGCGTCGCGCTTCAGCCCGAGTTGCGCGGCGACGTCAATCAGGAAATGCGGCCGGATCACGCGCCGGTCACGATCGATGCCCTCGGTCGGGTCCATGAAATAGAGATGCGGGATGCGCTCTGCCGCCGGCGCGGCGTCGTACGCCGACGTGTCGTAATTCGGGCACGACACCGCGAAGCACGCATCCTCGACCAGCCGACTCGCGGCCTCGTGATCGCAGTGGTAATCCCGCGGCGATGCGGTGATCACAACGTCCGGGCGGAAGCGCCGCAGCAGCGCCGTGACCCTCCGCCGTCCGGCATCGTCGATGAAGATGCTGAGGTCGTGAAAGCCGCCCCACGCGTATTCGGCGCCCAGCCGGCTGGCAGCGTCCTGCGCTTCCACGCGGCGCAACCCGCCGAGTTCCTCGCGGCCGTATTCGGCCGAGCCGCAATCGCCGTCCGAGAGCGACACGATGGTCACCGCGTGGCCGCGCGCGGCCAGCAGCGCCAGCGTGCCCCCGGCCAGGATCTCGGCGTCGTCTGGATGGGCGTGGATGGAGAGGATGCGTAGGGACATCGTTGCGGCTTTCGTAAGAATGATATCGAGGCCCGCGCGCCGCCGCCCGGCCCGGCCCGTGGGCTGTACCTGGGAACTCGGAGTTGCATTCCGCCGCCAGGAGTCATATAAGGATCATGGGGTCCCAAACGAATCCATGAACCGGCGTAAGCTCCTGATCCTCTCTGCCTCCCTCCTCCTGGCATTTTTCACCGGCTGCTCGACCGAAGCGCCGAAAGAGGCGGCCAAGAAGGAGGTCAAGCCCGCGGAACCCGTCACCGGCCAGACGGCGTCCTTCGAGATGTACAAGGTGGCGCGCCTGTGGGCCGGCGACGCCGCGATCCTCAAGCTCGAGAACCTCGATATCCCCGAGGCCAAGCCGCAGCCCGGCAAGTACGGCGCCTGGAAGGCCACGTTCGCCTCGTTCCAGAAGCGGCTGAAGCGCGAGTACATGTATTCCGTCGCGGAGTCCTCGGCCGGCGCGTACAAGGGCGTCTTCCCCGGCCCCGAAATGCCCTACGTCCCGATTGCGACCACCCACATCTTCAACTTCGTGGACGTGAAGATCGACACGCCCGAGGCTCTTGAAACCGCGCTCAAGCAGAAGGAAATCGCCGCTTTCGCCGCCAAGCATTCCGATCTGCCGGTGCAGTTCATCCTGGAATGGAGCCTGGTGACGCCCCGGCCCGCCTGGCGCGTCTACTGGGGCGCGACCGTTTCCAGCAGCCAGGCCTCGGTCTTCATCGACGCCGGCGACGGCAAATTCCTCAAGAAGCAGCGCTAGCCGCTGTTTCACAGGTACCTTATCGCTCACTGGTGGTCGCGGGCGAGTGCCTGAGCCGCGCGCGTAAGCACGCGGTCAAGGAGCTTCAGAGACACGACGGCTGGGTGCCGCGGCGCTCCAATTTGGCGGATCCCCGGGCGCTGGACTGGCCGGCGGTGCCGCCCGATCCGAAAAACAGCTTCAGCAGGATGGGCGCACCACTGCGTCACGGTTGTGTTTGTGTGGCATTTGCGCTCGCTGGCGGCGAGCGGTCCGTGGCGCAATCGCGGTTGGACAGCGAGGGCGACTGTCGAAAAGCTACTATCGGAAAACCAATAATCTAACTTCCAAAACAATATACTCGCCCGATGGAGCGGGGCCGAAGCCGCCGCCCCATCGTACTTGTCGAGCTGATCGGGACGAGAAACGTCTCTATGCGCGCTGCCGAAGCAGCGGCCCGCTGTGGTTGAGCACTCCCAGCCTGCCTGTCGCAATCGCACCCGGCTACGGCTCGCGGTAGTCCTGCGTCCAC
>JBKQPG010000091.1:0-8630 GCA_052145115.1 Bryobacteraceae bacterium | reverse complement strand
AATAAACATCATCCAAGGAGGGGAAGCGCTATGAAAAGATCATTTTGGCTCGTATTATTTGTTTTCTGTGTCAGTATCTTTATGGCTGGTTGCTCGTGTTTCCCGGGATGCGGACAAGTAGCGCAGGAGACCCCGCCTCCGCCGGCTGAGGTGTACACACCGCCACCTCCGGCACCGGCACCGCAATACGTTCCTCCGCCCAAACAGGACCGCAACTAAACCACACCGGCACCCTGCCTCGTTAATTGATAAAACACGAGGCAGGGCTACTTACGGTTGTTGCCGGACGAGAGATACATGCCGATTAGGCACGGACAATCATGTGACACGAATAGAAAAAGATTAGGTTGATCATTTTGGCGACATCGCGTTACACAAAGCATTCAGGGAGTATGCGTGCGCTCGCAGCCATCATAATCAAAGGGCTTTATCTTGGCCTGATGGCCATCAGTTTCATCCCCCACAAAGTTGGCGCCGCTGACAACACCACGCAATTTTCCAAACCTGACCGCTCTTTGTCTGCGCATCAAGCGGCAGCAAACAGCTTGAGTGCTGAGACGCAACCTGCCTTGGCACCTCCCCCCAAAAGGGCGGACTTCGAACAGGAGCAGAAGTCCCGGAACGCTCAACATGCGGCAGATTGGGTCGTAGATTCAGGCGACAATCGCGGCATGCCTTTTGTGATTGCAGACAAGATTGACGCCAAAGCCTTTGTATTCTATGCCAATGGACGACTACGTGGCGCAGCCCCTGTTCTGCTGGGCATGGCACGGGGTGATGTTGCCATCCCCGGTATCGGTGACCGGAAATTGTCGGACATTCGTCCTGAAGATCGCATCACACCGGCGGGCCGCTTCGTGGCCACGCTGGGCTCCAATTCCCACGGGAAGGACGTCCTCTGGGTAGACTACGACGGTGCCGTTTCCATGCATCGGGTGGTTACGCATAACCCCAAGGAGCACCGCCTTGAGCGCCTGGCTTCTCGAAATCCGCTGGACCACCGCATTTCCTTTGGTTGCATCAATGTGCCGGTGAAGTTCTATGAGGACGATGTGAGCCCTTCTTTTACCGGGACTAATGGCATCGTCTATGTGCTGCCGGACAAACGGTCGATCAGCGAAATATTCGAGTCATACTATGACGTCGAGTCACGCCGAGGAACAGGCACAACTGGGAACCTCGACGAGGGAACAATGCCACACCTCCAGCAGCAGGACCTCAGGGTTGGCCACCACAAGGCTGGACCTTAGTTCCCTGGCTCATTGAGCGGATGTTTCCAGGACCTGATTGCTCCTTGAGGCGCAACTCGAGTACTTTCGATGGCATTCGACAGACCTGAGGCAGAGAGCTCGTGGACATGGGCAGATGCGAATGCAGATGGCGAACGAAGATAATGAGAAAGGAGACAAATGAAATGAACAGGAAGAATTTGATTTTGACGGTCATTTTTGTTGTGGGATTTGTCTTGCTTTTTAGTGTTGAGAGTCAGGTCAAAGCCGCGGATAAGTGGTTTGTCCTTGGCCAAAAAACGATCAAGTCTGCTGATCAGGGCGTGGACATAAAAAGTGAAGGAGGTTTTTTCAACAAGAAATTGAAGCAAGTCAAACTGTCAGCTGAGGGCGCTGATGTAGAGATCAAAAAACTCGTCCTTCATTACAATAATAGAGCCGACAAGGAAGTAACGACCATCGGTGTTCTCAAAGCAGGAGGACAGTCAACTCCCATGGATGCCCCGGGACGCAAGGCAAGACTGGAGTCTGTTACCGTCACGTACAAAATTGCAGGAGATGCGCAATCTGCAGTGCTCAAGGTCTGGGGGTACGATTGATGTAATTTCGCGCTGAGCCTGAGTGAGAATCGCTTTTAAAATTAAATCATACATGCCGGTCAACTGTCACTCAGGATCAGGTGACCCGTGCTTTGCGATTTGCCCGTTCACATAACACATGATCGTCTGACGGAGTCTGCGACAACATGATCGACTCCCTGCTGTAAGAGATGCTGCCTGAACTACCGGAGAAAACTTATGAACAGACCCTCCCTGCCTGATCAAGAACTCGAACATAGGATGGCTTCCCCTCTGCTGGATGTCTTTGTCCGTGCCGGCCTGATCCTCGTCTTGGTCATGCTTTGCTATCGGGTCTTCTCTCCGTTCCTGACCCTTATGGTCTGGGCGCTGATCCTGGCCGTAACGATCTATCCGCTCCACCAATGGCTGGCCAGCAAGATCCGTGGCAAACAGGGACTTGCCGCAACCCTGCTGGTCATCGTTGGCGTCGCGCTGATCGTGACGCCGACGGCGATGCTGATGAGTTCGCTTGGCGATTCGGTGCGTCAACTGGTCAACGACGTGCAGAACAATTCGCTGAAGATTCCAGCCCCGCGTCCAGGTGTCGACGAATGGCCGATCGTCGGCAAGAAGATCCACGACTTTTGGTCGAAGGCATACGCAGACCTGCCGGCGCTGGTTCAGAGCATGCAGCCGAAGATTGGCGAACTGGCGAAAGCAGCCCTGGGCTTCGTCGCCAGCATCGGCGGTGGATTGTTGCAGTTCATAGCATCCTTCATCATTGCAGGCATCATCGTCGCCTTCGGGGAGTCGGGCAGCCGCAGCAGCGTGGCTATCTTCGAGCGTATCGTCGGCAGGGAGCGCGGCAACGAATTTACCAGACTGTCCACGGCGACCATTCGTGCGGTCGCCCAGGGGGTTATCGGGGTGGCCTTCATCCAGGCCGTCATCGTCGGCTTGGCTCTACTGGTCGCAGGGGTTCCGTGGGCAGGTGTGTTGGCGGTGATCGTACTGGTGTTGGGCATCGCGCAAGTTCCGGCGGTGATAGTGTCCGTGCCCGCCATCATATACATATGGTCGAGCGGCGGCTACGGCAATGCAGCGGCGATCGTATACACCGTGGTGTTGTTACTGGCGGGCATGGCGGACAACGTGCTGAAACCGCTGATGTTGGGAAGGGGGGTCGATGCGCCGATGCCGGTCATTCTGCTGGGCGCGCTCGGCGGCATGGCGACCGCTGGCATCCTCGGCATGTTCGTCGGCGCCACCTTGCTGGCACTGGGTTATCAGATCTTCATGGGCTGGGTGGCGGCCAATCCGGATGCCGGCGGTTCCGGCGCGGGCGACGACACCCCCAGGGCGAGCTGAATCCGTGCCGCCGGAGGCCAAGTGGCGCTTTCCAGGCCGGGCTTTCGTGCTCGCCGCGGCGCTCCAGCTCTGCGCCTGCACGATGGTCGGGCCCGACTTCGTCCGGCCCAAAGTGCCCTGGCTCGGCGGGTGGTCGAGCGAGGGTCTGCGGCAGGCGGGGCGGGGCGAGGTTCGCAACCGCCCGGCGACCGACGAATGGTGGCGCAACTTCAACGACGAGGCGCTCGACCGCCTGGTGGCGGAGGCCCAGGTCCTGAACCTGGACGTGCGCACCGCCGGCATGCGCATCTTGGAGGCGCGCGCGGAGCTCGGCATCGCCAGAAGCGGTCTCTACCCGCAGCTTCAGCAGCTTAGTGCCAGCGCGCTGCGCACCGGAACCCGCTCCTCGAGCGGCCCTCCCACCGCCCTTTGGGCCGGGGCGACTTCCGACCTCTCCCCTCCCACCGCCCTCTGGGCCTACGGGGCGGGCTACGACGTCGCGTGGGAACTGGACTTCTGGGGCAAGTACCGGCGCGGCATCGAGGCGGCTTGCGCCGGCTATTTCGCGAGCGTCGCCCAGTACGACGACGTCCAGGTGCTGGTCGCGGCGCAGGCGGCGAGTCTCTACGGTTCCATCCGCACGGTCGAGCTGCGGCTGCGCATCGCGGAGGAGAACGCGGCGCTCCAGAAGCGCATCCTCGAGATCACCGAGCTATTGTTCCGCAGCGGCAACGACTCCGAGCTCGACGTGCAGCAGGCGAGAACGCAGTACCTCACCACGCTGGCCACCATTCCCGAGCTTGAGACCGCCCTGCGCCAAGCGCAGAACGCGCTTTGCGTGCTGCTTGCGCGGCCGCCCGGTCCGCTGCCGGAAATGCAATCCGGCCGCGGGACGATCCCCGAGGCGGCCCTCGACGTGATCGTCGACATCCCCGCCGACCTGCTGCGGCGGCGGCCCGACGTTCGGGCGGTCGAGCTGCAGCTCGCTGCCCAGTCGGCGCTGATCGGGGTTAACGTGGCGGCGCTCTATCCGTCGATCAGTCTGACCGGATTGATCGGCCTGTCCGCCACCTCGATCCCGTCCGTGGCGACCATGAGCTGGGCGATGGGTCCGGCGCTGGTCTGGAACATCCCCGATTACGGTCGTCTCAAGAACCAGGTGCTCGTCCAGGATGCCCGCTTCCAGCAGATCTACGAGCAATACCAGGCCACGGTGCTGAGCGCCGCGCGGGAACTCGACGACGCCGCGGTCAGCTTCGCCAACGGTCGCATCCAGATCGACATCCTGCGCGACTCGGTACAGGCGGCGCGCCGCTCGCTCGACATCGCGATGATCCAGTACCGCGAAGGGCTGGTCGACTTCCAGCGGGTGCTCGACTCGCAGCGCGCGCTGTTCAACCAGCAGGAAGCCATGGTGGCCACGCAGGGCGGCATCCTGCAAAGCCTGATCACCGTGTACAAGGCCCTGGGCGGCGGGTGGCGCGCAGGCCGCACGAGGCCGTTCGTCGACGACGCCCCGGCCGCCACCATGGGCCAACGACGCGGCTGGAAGAACCTGCTGCAGGAACCGCTCCCGCCTCCCGGGGAGAAGTCCCTGCCGCTTCCACGGACTGACAAGCCATGAACAACCAGGAAACTGCTACCGCCACAACGCCGCCGGCCGCACCACCGCCGGCCGCACCACCACACGCCGTACCACCACCCGCCGAACCACCGCCGGCCGCACCACCTGCGGGCAAGGGCGCGCGCAACGGCGGCGCCGTCATCGCGGTTCTGATCATCGTCAGCATCGCACTCTATTTCGTCGGCGGCCGGCTGACCCCGAGCACGTCGCAGGCGCGCATCCAGGCGTTCGTCGTGCCGGTGGCCGCGGAAGTCGCCGGCAAGGTGCTGGCGGTGCACATCCGCAACAACGACGAGGTTGAGCGCGGACAACTGCTGTTCGAAATCGATCCGAAGCCGTACGAGATCGCCTTGAAGCGCGCCCGCGCGGACTACGAGTCGATGCGCGGGTCGGTCCGCGCAAACGCCGCCGGCGTTCAGGCGGCGCGCGCTTCGCTCGCCGCGGCGGAGGCCAACCGCGACATGGCGGAACGCGATGCGAACCGCCTCGAAAAGCTCTACCAGGAGGATTCCGGCGCGATATCCGTCCGCCGCCTCGAGATCGCCCAGGCGACGCGCGAGGAGGCGCGCAGCAAGACGCGGCGCGCCGAAGCCGATCTGCGCAAGGCGCAGGAAGTCGCTGGCGAGCCCGGCGACAACAACACGCAACTGCAGAGCGCGCTCGCGGCTGTGGAGAAGGCCGAGCTCGACCTCTCGCACACCCGGGTGCTCGCGCCCGCGCGCGGCATGGTGACCGACCTGCGCGTCGACGTCGGCCACTTCGCCCAGCCCGGTGCTCCGGTGATGACGCTGATCGCCGTGCACGACCTGTGGATCAGCGCCGACCTCACGGAGAACAGCATCGGCAACATCCGCCCCGGCAACGAAGTCGCGATCGTCCTCGACGTGATGCCGGGCGAGGTGCTCAAGGGCCGCGTGCGCAGTCTCGGAGGCGGCGTGAGCAGCGGCCAGCAGTCGCCGCCGGGATCGCTGCCGGTAGTCCAGAACAGCCGCGACTGGCTGCGCCAGGCGCAACGCATCCCGGTGGCGATCGAGTTCGATCCGTCCGAAGTGCAACGGCTGCGCGGCGTGCGCGTCGGCGGGCAGGCTGACGTCCTCGTCTACACCGGCGACCATCCACTGATGAACCTGCTCGCGGCGCTCTACATGCGCGCCATGAGCTGGTTCACGTATCTCTATTAGAGCGGCGGCCATGGCCTGCGGCGACAAGGCGGCACTGCGACTGACGATCGGGCTTGGCCTCGCCGTCTTCGTCGCCTACGGGTTTGCGCTGCAGTCTCCGTTCGTTGTCTGCGTGATGGCCGTGCTCATTCTGTGCAAGCCGGGACCGCCGATGCCGCTCGTGAAGGGCCTCGTCGTCGCCGTGGTCTTCGCCGTGCTGGTCGCGGCCGGGGTGCTGATGGTCCCGCTGCTCGAACACTACGCGGTCGCTGCCGTGCTGCTGACCGCGCTCATGCTCTACCTGCTGCTCTACGCCGGGCGGATCGGCGGCAACCCGCTGACGACGATTCTGGTGCTCTCGTTCACGCTGATCCCGGTGGCGGGTGTCGCCGACCAGGCGCTGGTCGGTGCGCTCGCCGTGACGCTCGCGATCGGCGTCGCCGTCGGAACTATGGTGAGTGCCGCCTCCAACGCATTCTTTCCCGACAACGCCGGGCGTTCCGCCGCGGCGGCGTGGATTGCCCTGCGCGGCATGCTGATCGTCATGCCGGTCTTCGTGCTCGCGCTGACCGATCCGTCGTTCTACCTGGCGGCGATCATGAAGACAGTGGCGCTCGGGCAGCAGGCCGAAGAGGCCGACGCGCGCACGGCGGGCCGCGAGCTCGTGGGCTCGACGCTGATGGGCGCGCTGATGGGCGCGGCGGTGTGGATGGGTCTGTCGCTGTGGCCCAGCCTGTGGATGCTGATGCTGTGGCTGATGGCGGCGGCGCTGTGGTCCGGTTCCGCGCTGTTCGGAGCGCGGCGGTCGCGCTTCCGGCCGTCGTTCTGGAGCAACGCGCTGATCACCGCGCTGATTCTGCTCGGCCCCGCCATAGAGGACAGCGCCAGCGGAAAGAGCGTGCTCGAAGGATCGGTGATGCGCACGTGTCTGTTCGTCGGCGTCGCATTCTACGCCTGGGGGACGATCTGGGCGCTGGAACGGTGGCGCTCCAGGCGCTTGCGGCCAGCCGACACCCCAACCGGATGACTGAAGGAGATTGAGATGATTCTTAAGAACTTCCTGGTTGGCCTGCCGATGACGCTGCTGTGCCTGGTCGTGCAGACCTCGGTCACCTACTGGTGTGTGCGCCGGTACGTGCGGCAGTCGACGGGCCCGGCGGTCCAGCGCGGCTCCCTCGGCGGCATCCGCCCGTTGGTCGTCGCCATGCTGGCGATGATGGTGGGCAACATGTTCCAGGTCATGCTGTGGGGAACCCTGTTCGTGTGGCTGGGCGAGTTCGGCGAGTTCTACGACGCGGTCTACCACTCGGCGGTGAACTTCACTTCGCTCGGCTACGGCGACGTCGTGATGAACAGGAACTGGAAGTTCCTCGGTCCGCTCGAGGCGCTCGACGGAGTCCTGATGCTCGGGATGACGGCGGCGGCCTTGATGGCGATCCTGCAGCGCATGATCAAGTTGCAGGTGGAAGCGGTTGTCGGACAGGGGAAAACGGAGACGGACGACTGAGCTTCGCTCTGTCCATCTTGGCGCAACGGAAGGTGATCGTGCCTGGCCCGTCGGTGAAGCACGGCTAGGCCGCGGGATCAAAGTGGCCTATTCGGGTAGATCAAAATGGAAAATAGAGCTGAAGAGTTCTTGCGACGTGCAGACTCTTCAAATCGCCCAAGATGTTTGCTCTTTGATTCGGGCCAGAAGACTCGGGCGCTCCATTTCTCAAGAATGAGTAGCTGTACTGAATTTCGTCAGCTCGCAATTTCCGCTCACACTCACAGCAGTCAACCTCTCAACGGTGGCATCTTGACAACGCGTTAACGCGCACTACGGTCAGCCGATACCGCAAAATTGTGAACGCCATGGGGAAGTATCCGGGCCGAGAGTGAGCCGGGGAAGATCGACATCCATAATCAAGCTGCCCGTAAAACAAGACAGGTGGGAGAGCATATAGTAGCGGAAGGACTCCAAAAGACGGTCTTGATGGGCGACGACGATGTAGAAGACTGTTGGCTGGCAACTGAAGCCTTTGCAGAAGGTAGAATAAAAGCTTCTTCTCCTGCGTTTTGGATGGTATCCAACTCACGAACCACCTTTCAGAGCATTCCCGCTCTGAGGCAAAATGTTGCCTGATCTTATTCTGATTGATCTAAACATGCTGCGAAATAATGGCTGGCAAGCCCTCATCGAAATCAAAGCCGAACCCGCTCTCCAAAATATTCGGATAATTATTCTGTTCACATCTCAAGTGCAAAAGGACGTAACTTTCTGCATGAAGGCCGGGGCGCTTTCATTCATCAGCAAACCGGCGACCTTCGATGAATGGGTCGAGATAATGAAATCCCTGCCAGAGAACCGGCTAAGGTAGTTGGATGAGACAGGAGTCGGGCAGAAAGGCAAAACGATAGTATCATTAACTTGCTGCTATACGTAACAAACCTCTGAAGTTGCCGCCAGCTCTGGCTTAGCGAAAGTTCACCCTTCTTGCCAGAACCTTGAACTGCAGGCTTCTCAAGATATGATCCGGACATCTTTGTTGAAGGATGGCAAGCCGTGCGCTCAAACCGTACTGACGAGAATCATAACCAGATTCCGGTGTGTGGTTTGGTGTGTGGAAATCTTTCCAAAATCGGAAAAAATATGCGAAGATGTGTAAAATGTGCTAAACGGAAAATCAATATTTCCGCAGCCGGCAAACAGATTACCATTTGCGCGGGC
>JBKQPG010000090.1:0-108208 GCA_052145115.1 Bryobacteraceae bacterium | reverse complement strand
CTGAAAAACTGGAAAAACACCGAAATCTATCTAATGATAGCCTTTTAAATGATTGATTCAATTCAGCAAAGTCGATATTTGGCTTTGTTCCTCCAAAAACGTGTTTTTGCATCGTGGCGCAGACACTCCTGTCTGCCGCGTCGGCACTCTTGTCGACGCTTGGCTCGGGGCTTCCCCGCCCGTCTTCCCAGTTCTGAGCTGCCAGCAAATTGGCATTGACACGCGGGTGTAGCATCAATCAGGGAGTCCGGATTTGCGGCCTGACAAGAGTGTTCTTTGAAAATCGAATATCTGGCGAATGCCTGCCCGAAAGATAGCCTCATAAGCTATTGAATCCAAAAAGCAAAGTCGACATTTGGCTTTGTTCATCACATTTTGTCTCTTGGCGCGCCGGCCGATTCGACGCCACTGTCGCGGGAGTGTAGCGAAGTGTAGAAAAGTGTTGAATTGTGTAGCCCTTGTGGACCACGCTGAACCAGCCTCCGCCTACGCCTCTCTGCCCGCCGAAGCACCCTAATTTACTGTTCCGAAAGGACTTTTTCGCAATTGGCTTTGTTCCTCCAAATTAATAGCGGGCCTCCCGCCCCGCGCCACCTGTCGCAAAACTCCGAAAAGTGATGAAAAGTGATGAATTCCGGCCGCGCGCCTGAACGCGCCCTGTTGAATGACCGCGCCATACTGAGAAGGAACCATGTTTGAGAGACTGAGAAGACGCACCGCATGCCCACGACCCTGATCATCGGCTCCCGCGGCTCCCAGTTGGCGCTCTGGCAGGCGCGGCATATCGCCGCCCGCCTGCACCAGCTCGGCGTCCAGACCCGCCTCGAAATCATCCGCACCACCGGTGACAAAATCACCGCAGCCCCGCTCGCCGAAGTTGGCTCTAAAGGATTGTTTACAAAGGAGATAGAAGATGCTCTACTGGACCGGCGGATCGCTCTGGCAGTGCACAGCCTGAAGGATCTGCCCACCGTCCTGCCCGCTGGCTTGGCGCTAGCCGCCATCCCCGAACGCGAGCTGGCCTTCGACGCCCTGGTGGGCTGCAAATTGGCCGATCTTAAGCCCGGCGCGCGCGTCGGCACCAGCTCCCTGCGCCGCGCCGCGCAACTGCGGCGGTTGCGCCCGGATCTCGCTATCGAGAACATTCGAGGGAACTTGGACACACGCCTGCGCAAGCTCGACGAAGGTCTCTACGACGCCATCGTGCTGGCCGCCGCCGGCTTGCGGCGGCTGGGCTGGGCCCAGCGCATTGCGGAACTGTTCGCGCCTGAGCAGCTTTGCCCGGCCGTCGGCCAAGGCGCTCTGGCCATCGAAACTCGTTCTGATTCAGAGGCTTACGCCATCTGCCAGCAACTGGATCATGAACCCACCCGAATCGCCGTCACGGCCGAGCGCGCCGTTCTGGAGGCCCTCGGCGGCGGTTGCCAGGTGCCCATCGGCGCCTACGCCGAGGTCGCGGACGGCCGCATCCGCTTGCGCGCCGTCGTGGTCCATCCCGACGGCAGCGCGGCCGTAGTGGAAACCGCTGAAAACACAGCGCAAAACGCGGTGACTTGTGCCAAGAACACGGCCAGATCGCTGCTCGAACACGGTGGCCGCGCCATCCTGCGCGCGGTCTACGGTGCGTCGCTGCCGCTCGCCGGACGCCGCGTTCTGGTCACGCGGGCCAGCGAGCAATCCGCCGGCCTGACCGGGCATCTGCGCCGGCTGGGTGCGGAAGTCGTTGATCTGCCTACGATTGCCTTCGTCCCGCCGGAGAACTGGAACGCCCTGGACGCCGCTCTAGCCGGCCTGGAGGTCTACGATTGGCTGGTCTTCACGTCGGCAAATGGCGTGAGGTTTTTCTTTCAACGCATTGAAGAAACAGGAGTTACACTCACCAAATCGCGCGCCAAAGTATGCACCGTGGGGCCTGCGACCGCCGATGCCGCCCGTCAGCACGGCCTGAGCGTGGACCTCATGCCGCCCGATTTCAGCGGCGAAGCGCTGGCCCAAACCCTGTCGAATCAAGACCTTGCAGGCCAACGCGTGTTGCTGGCGCAAGCCCAGGCGGCACGCGACACGGTGCGCGAATCGTTGCGCCAGGCCGGTGCCGCTGTGGACGCCATCACGGTCTACCGCACGGTCGTCCCCGAAGGTCTCGCCGCACAGGCCCGCGCACTCTTCGCTGAGGGCCGCCCGGACTGGGTCACCTTCACCAGCGGCTCCACTGTGCGGAGCCTGCTGGCGGCCGTTGGAGCCGCGGGCTTGGCCGGCGTGCGCGGCGCCTCCATCGGCCCGGCAACCACGGAAGTGGCGCGCCAGTGCGGTCTGCGGATCGATGTCGAAGCCCTGCCCTCCACCGCCGAAGGCTTGGCCGATGCCATCGCTCGCGCGGAGATGCTTTAGGGATAAGCTCAGCCGCGATTGCCGCTCGAACTCACCGTCGGCAGGCGGCCGGGGCGCTACTTCGTCGCGGGCTTCTTCGACGCGGCGCGCTTGGTCGTGCCGTTGTCCTTGAGCAGCGCCTCGATCTCGTTGCGCATGTTCGTCTCCTGGTCGTCCCGGAAGAACTTGTCGTCGCCCGGGTACTGGGCGCGAACCATGCCCCTGCGGTCGATGAATACGAGTTGCGGCATGAGCATCGGACCGGCGTTAGGATCGTTCGGATTGTAGCCCAGGAAATCGTAGGCCATTTCGCGCGGGGTAACGCCGACCGGGTAGGTCAGGCCCAGCTTGTGAACGAAATCGGGGATCAGCATGGCGGCGTTGTCGTTGATCGCCGCGCCGATGGGCTGCAAGCCCCGCGGCCCGAACTCCTCGTAGAGCTTCTCGATGATGCCCGAAGTGTGCTGGCAATGCGGGCAGGTGGTGAGCAGGAATTCGAGCGCCACCAGCTTGCCGCGGTATTGACTCAGCAGCAGCTGCTCCCTGCTGTTCATCATCACGGCCAGCTCCGGCGCTTTGCGCGGCACTGGCGCGGCGGCTTTCAAGTCCAGACCCGCGGCGGCCGCGCCAAGGGTCAAACCCATCCATTGACGTCTGGTGATCATAGCTTCAATACGTCCCGCAGGTCCACACAAGCGATGGCTTTGTTATAGGTTAGCGCGATCGGCCTTTCAGGGTAAACCTTCCACGCCCTCGAGCCGCGCTCCTTCGACTTGGATGCGGAACCCGCCGTATTGGTTGCTGCCTTCGGCCACAGCGTCCGCGCGCTGCTTCCAGCTTAGGCCTTGGGACTTGCCTTCCATTGCTTTCAGGTACAGCCCGAACGCCTTCTGTGCCGACTCGGGCGTATCCCACAGAATGGCCCACCGCAGCAGCGGCTTTTTTGTGGCTCGATTCTCGAGCAGCTCGAAACGGCCCGCGCGCCAGGCCGGCGCCAGCGCGTCGGCGTCAGCCTTCGAGGCGTATTGCTCGAACAGGACGTGGACGTCCATCTCGCCGATGTCGCCGTCGGTCAGCTTCTTCGTCTTGTCCCGCTGTTCGTACTGCGGCAGCTCCACACTGGCCGGCGTCTCGTGCTCCAGATACAACTCCGGGTGGATGATCTCGTGCGTGTTTTTCGGCGGATCCCGCAGCACGGCCGCGAAGGCCTCGCGGCCCATCTTGTCCACCACCGCCTGCTGGAACCTCAGCCCGGCCGAATAGGGAAACAGCAGGCTCTCTTTGAGATACAGCGGCGACTTGCCGAACACCGGATATTGAGCCGCGGCCATATCGCGCATCGCCGGCAGCATCAGTTCGAGAATCGCCGAGTTCTTCTTCAACGACTGGCCGCGGCCGTTCAGCATGGCCTCCAGCATGATCCACATGGCCTGCCCTTCCACCACCGCCAGGCGCGCCGAGTCGCTCTCGTCCGAGCGCGGTCCCTTGTCGAGGAACCGGTGCATGTCGAAATGCTGGTCGGCCAGCGCATGCGAAAGCTCGTGCACCAGCACGGCCTCCTGCATCTCGTCCGGAGCCGCGCCCTGCACGATGATCATGCGCTTGGTCTTGTGGTCGTAGACGGCAGCCGCCTGTTCGGTCATCAGATCCACCGTCGCCTCGCGCAGGTCGAAATCCGGCGGCACGAAGCCGAACATCTTCATGGCCGTCTCCTCGACCCTCAACTCCTCCGGCTTCGCGCTCTCCTTCATGCGCTCGTCCACCCAGTGACGCCACTCCTCCTTGTTCAGTACCGCGATCGGCACCGGGTGCTTCAGCGCCATCCCGGTAATCTCCGAGATCTCGGTCAGAAGCTTGTGGATCTGCTCGTCCGTAGGCACGGCGGACTGGGCCGCGGGCGCGGCCGCGGCTTGCGCGGCGGCGCATGCGGGCGCGACCAATCCCACGGCCAGGAGGCACAACGCAGCGACGGCGCTCAACAGAAGTACTTTCAGTCGGTTCTTCACGATTTCTCCGCCCGTTGCCGGGTGTGCGCCGCTTCGCGCGGTGCTCTCTTCAGAGTACAGAACTGCGCCACCGGCCCCGCTTGAGTTACAATCGTTGTTTACCCACATTCGTCGGAGGTTTCCCTAACCCGTGGCCGAAAAGACTCCCGTGGCTGAAAAGACTCCCGTCGCTGCCAAGGCCAGCGCCAATACCTACCAGGCCGAGTACATCGGCTCCGGCACGTTTATCATCCACAAGCCGAAGCGCAAGCGCACCAAGCAGCGTCAGCAGAATCTGAAGAGTCCCAACCGCGGTATGCGCAAGTAGCGTCTGCAGCGTTCTTTCCAAATCCTCCACAAGCGATCGCGTGACAGTGCCGCAAGTGTGGTGCGTGTGGTGATTGTCAGGAGTTTATCCGAAGCGGAGTCCGGCTCGGGGGAAGGAACGCTCGGTTGTGAGCGGGTAGGTCGAACGGGGAAACGAAGGCAGGTGCCTGGCAGGATTTTATAGAAAGCCGGACTCCTTCGGACACCCGCACGCTACGGCCCGGCGCAAGCCCTGGCCCGGCGCCTTCTCCCCAAACCTTTCAAAAACAAGCGAATATATTTTCCCAAGCGTTGTCACGGGGCCGCGGCGAAACGCTGCCATCAGCCCCTCCGCGTTAAAATCAACTCAGTCCACACCGCCAATGCGACCATTGGGCCTGCTGAGTCGAGCTCGAATCGCGCCACTACTGCTCCGCGTCGCCGCCGGCCTGTGCCTGGCATGGCCGGGCGCCGCAGTCGAACCGCCGCGAACGCCGGTGATCCTGATCTCGATCGACACCCTGCGCCGCGACCATCTGAGCGCCTATGGCTACACCGGCGTTCTCACGCCGGAAATCGACTCCTACGCCCAGCCGGGCACGCTGTTCACGGCCGTGGAAGCGCAGGTCCCGCTGACGCTGCCGTCGCATGCCTCGCTGTTCACGTCCACCTATCCGTTCCACAGCCGGATTGAGGAGAACGCCCAGCCGGTGCCGCCGGGCGCCGTGACCCTGGCCTCCGTGCTCCGCTCGCAGGGCTATCACACCGCCGCGTTCATCGGCAGCGTCTTCCTGGAACGGCAGATGGGCCTGGATCAGGGCTTCGACCTGTACGACAGTCCGTTCAGCTTCGAAGCGTTTTCACCGCTCTCGGGTTCGATGTTCTTCACCGGCGCGAGCGTGAACCGCTACGCCGTGCGCGACCGGCGCGCCGCGGCGCTGGTGGTGCACGCGGCCGGGCAGTGGTTGCGCTCCGAGGGCGGCCAGCCCGTTTTTCTCTTCGTCCATCTGTTCGATCTGCATACGCCTTATGCCATCCCGCCGGGCGAGCGGCCGAAGGGCCTGTCGGGCTACGATTCCGAACTACAATACGTCGACCAGCAACTGGGCTGGTTGAAACGCGCGCTGATCGAAGGCGGGTGGTGGGACCGGTCGCTGGTCGTGCTGCTTTCGGACCACGGCGAAGGCCTCGGCGAGCACGGTGAAACCACGCACGGTTATTTCGTTTACGAAAGCACTCTGGCGGTGCCGTTGCTGGTCCACTGGCCCGCGGGAACGCCGGACCGCCCCGCGCATGCGCGGGTCAACTGCGGACTGATCGACGTGGCGCCGACGATCCTGGACTTTCTGCACCTCCCCGCGCCGCCTTCGTTCCAGGGCCGCAGCCTGCTCACGGAGCTCGAAACGGCGCAACCCGGCCCGCGAGCGGTTTATAGCGAAACTCTCTACACCCACGACGCCTTTGGATGGGCGCCGCTACGCGCTGTGCGCCTCGGCGCCTGCAAGTACATCGCCGCGCCCACGCCGGAACTCTACAATCTGCAGGCCGACCCGCAGGAACGGAACAACCTCCTGCGCCGCACTCCGGCGCAGGGCGCGGAGCGGGGCGTGGAGCCAGGTGTGGCAGAAGCCAAGCGCCTGCGCGACGAGCTGACCAGGCTGTTGGCGCAGGCCTCGCCCGAGCCGTCAAAGCCGCCCTCCGGCGCTGCAGCGGGATCGCGCGCGCTGCTCTCCTCGCTGGGCTACCTGTCCGGGGCGCTGCGGCCGGACGCAGGTCACGCGGGCCCGGATCCGAAGGATCGCATCTCCGAAATCCGGCTGTATGAGAATGCCAACCTGCTGCTGGCGGAGCGGCGTTTCGACCAGGCCGGCGCCATGCTGCGAAACCTGTTGGCCCGCGACCCGCACAATACGCTGGCGCGCCGCGATCTGGGCCTGTGCCACCTGGCGCTGGGCCGCTATGCCGAGGCGCGGAAATGCTTCCAACAGGTCCTCGCCACCGCGCCGCGGGACTTCCTGACGCGCTTCCAGTTGGGGCTAGCCGAGGAGCATCTGGGCCTGTTCCAGGCGGCGTTGGAAGATATTTCCGCGGCCTGCGAGATCGCACCCCAGGCCCAGTCCTGCCGCACGAAATTGCAGGATTTGAAGAGCAGGATCAGGTAGCGCGGCGTATTCCGGCCGCCGCTCTGAGCGCCGCCATGCCGCGTCCCGGAAAGTCTCAGAAGATGAAACTCAAGCCGCCCAGGAGCGCGCGCGGGAATGGGACCAGCAACATGTTGTGCCCGTCGCCCGACGGCACCGGCACGTAACCCTGGGCCAGCAGGTTGCGCACCTCGGCGGTCACCTCGAAGCGTCCGGCCATCCCGGTGATCGCCGGCAGCGGCTGGCGCAGCTGGAAACTGAGGCCCATGCTGGGCTGCCAGTCCTGCGTGACGAAGGTGTGCGTCGGGATCACCTGGCCGGTCGGAGTCCAGATGTAGGCCAGCGAGATGTGCGTGCCGCTGCCGGGCAGGGTGCCTTTGAGACGCGTCGAATACCAGGGCGTCTGGTTCATCCGGGCCGCGTCGCGCAAGAACCCGGCCTCCGCCAGACCCAGCGACTTATCCATGCTCAGCGCGCTGCCCTGGCCGAAGCTGGCCCCCACGCTCCACTTGTCGCTCAGCAGGTGCGTGGCCGAAACCAGGTAGCCCGCGGTGGCGAAGTCCCCGAGGTTGTAAATGGAGGCATTCGACGCGATATCCGGCAACAGGTCGGTCGAAGGCAGCTGCGACGTGTCTCCGGAAAGCATGAAGGCCTGATTGGACAGGAACTCCCGGTAAGCCGAAGCGCGCAGCGTCGTCTTGCCCAATCCCAACCGGTAGCCGGCTTCGAAGTTTCTCGAACCCTGCAACCGGGCCTCCCCGCCCACCAGGGATACGCGCGGAAACTCGTTCAGATCCGTGAGCGCATCCGTCGGTGGCAGGCCGGTCGATGACATGTGCATCGCCGACCCGGGCGCGCCGGAGCTGAAGGCCATCTCCAGCATTCCGGTCTTCGAAAGATCGTATTCCAGCTTGGCGTAAGGGCTGAGCAGATTCAAATGATCGATGAACTCCACCGCCTCCAGCATCAGGCCGTATTCGAGCCGCATCCGGTCGCCGATCGCCTGGCCGTTCTGCAGGTTCATCGAATAGCTGCGCAGGGTGGGCATCTCCTGCGCCGCGCCCGGCCCGGAGATCAGCGCCTGGCCGACCCGCTCCCCCAGGCCCAGCTGGCGGACCGTGAATTCGATGTCCGGGGCCGGCGCATTCCCGCTGTGGCTGGAGTAACGCGTCCGGAAGACCGACGACGGGGCCCCCGTGGCCGGGACAAAGCCGACGTTCCCGCTGATTTGCAGTTCGCGCGATCCGAAAACGGACGTGGCCAGCGCAAACGACGTCCCCAGGCTGCTCCACCCGCCCGTGAGGTCCGCCGCCGACTCGCCTCCGGAAAGCTGCACCACGCCGCTCAGCAGAGGCTCAACGCCCTGCGAACTGCTTGCGCTGGGCAGTGCCGGCAGACCCGAGCTCATCCGCAGCACCGGCCGCAGCGCCGAGTCGCTGCGCAACACCCATTTCCAGTCGTCGCTCACCAGCCCGCTGCCCGCCGGCAGCGTCGAAACCAGTTCAATGCTCGAGAAGAAGTTTGCCAGTTGCACCGCCAGCAGGCTCTCCATCCCGGCCTTCACGGGCACGTTCTGCCGGCTGGCCGGGACGAACGCGGAGGCCCACACCCGGACGGTATAACTGTCGGGGCTCAGGGCGACGAAGCGGAACCGGCCATCGAGGTTGGTCTGGGTGCGCGCAATCACGCGCTCGTGGCGCGTCTCCAGCACCACCACGGCCCCCGGCTGCGGCAGCCCCGACGGATTGCGCACCCGCCCCTCGATCGTGCCGAGCAGCGGAATCCCTCCGCCCTGCACACTCGCGGCGCCTCCCCACAGAACGCCGATCAGGGCAATGCCGGCAATGCGGAGCATGCCTCTCCTCCGGAGCCTGGTCGCGGACGGCCCCGGTCCCATTCCTTCCGGTCCCTACTAGCCCGTTATAGAAAAGTCCGCCGACTGCGTCAAGGACTGATTGCGGACCTTGTCGTTTACCTTCAACCGGATGATGTACTTCCCCGGTTCCAGTGTCTGCAACGGGAGCAATTTCTCAATCGTCATCTGCGACGCCGAACCTTCCAGACTGAGCAGATCCTCGGTGAAATCGATCACCTTCGAATTGTCTCCCGCCTTCACGATTTCGTAAGTCACCTCGCCCTGCGGCTTGTGCGTCTTTTCATCCGCGCCGAGATTGTAAATCTTCATGTAGATGCCCATCTTCTCGTCGCGTTTGAATGCATCTCCCAGGCGCGGGCGGACTTTCGACGAGCCGATCACGAATTGACCCGTGCCGATATTGCGGGACGGCACTTTCTCCAGCACGTCGGCCAGAACCAGCGTACTGGTCGACAGCTGGTCCTCCTCCAGCCGGGGCACGTTCAGCGCCATCTCGTAGTTGGTCATGTTGCCGCCGACGATGTCCTTGGCGACGACATTGATGCGGTACAAGCCGGGAGCCAGCGGCACGGACTTCTGGTACAGGTTCACGCCCTTGCTGGCCTCCTCCAGCAGCGCCGTCGGCGCCTCCACGGTGACCACGTCCTCAAACGTGTTGGCCACGCGCCGCGACATGGTCGTAATGCGCGCGAATATATTGACGGCCGCCTTGGAGACGTTGTCGGTCTGCTTGAATTGCAGGTCCTTGCGGTTGAACTGCAGCGTGATGTTGGTCATCACCGAACTCGAGGTCACGGGGAAGAAATCGGCGCGCGCCAGCATCGGCAGCACGTTGTAGGTGATTTTGGTATCCACCGCCGCCTCGAGGTCCTTGAACTTCACTACCGGCGGCTTCTGCAGCGCCGCCCACCGCTCCAGGCGCGTGAACTCGTCCATGCTCTCGGGCAGCGGATCGGTCCCCGTGCCGAGGTGCGTGCCGTCGGTGCGGGTGAAGCGCTGGGTCTTTGTGGACAGGCCCATCTGCTCGTTCATGGTCAGACCCGCGCCGGGCACGTACAACAGGGCGTCCTTCTCCGACGGGTCCATCGTCATATGGTATTCGCCGCTCATCGTCGTGTCGACGAATTCGATGATCACGTTCGTGCCGATGCCCTCGATCCAACGATAGCGCCACTGCTCAAACGGGTAAGTGGCCGTTTCGCCGCCGCCCTCTTCCATCGGCCGCTCGTAGGAGCCGCCCGAGGGGTGCGATTCGATCTCGTCCGGCGGCCCGTAAACGATGTAAATCCGGCCGCGGTCGGTTTTCCAGCCCGGTACGCCTGAGGCAAACCGTTCGTTGGCGTAAGCGATGCGCCGGTAGTGCTCTTCCTTGAATTCGTTTTCCACCGTGTCCGGCGTCGGGTCGCGGCGCAGCCAGAACTGCTCGATGAACTGCTCCCGCTCCTCGTCCGTGCTCAGGTTCTTGAAGACCTTGCGCTCCTCATCGGTGATGATGTAGACGACGTCTTCGTCCAGCCACTTCTTGTAAGGCGTCATCAGCTCCTTCTTGAGCTTCTCCGCCTTGCGCTTGGCTTCCTTCTCCGTCATGGGCTTGGCCAGTGTCTCCCGCTTCGCCCCGTTGTCCTTCTTTTCCTTGGGCTTGTCGTTCACCTGGTCCTGAAACGCAGCCACACCGCCGCCGATTCCAAGAACCAGCGATCCGGCCAAAATGGTGAGCTTGGTCCGTTTCCATTGCATACGTTTCAATCTGGCTCTCCCCGTTGCGGACACGCAACTCCAGTTTACCGCGAACTGGCCTACTTCCGGACGGTGAGATGTGCCCCGGCCAGCCGGCGTTACACCAGCCTTAGTCGGTACCCGGCTCCAGCACTGGTTTCGTGAGATCTTCGCCCAATGGAACACCCAATGGAACAAATGCCGCGCCCTCGCTGCCCGAAGCAAACGGGCTGAAGTTCGTCTCCACGTCGAAAACGTTGACGCCCTCCAGCCGTTTCAGCGTATTCACGATCCAGTAGGTGAGCGGCGTCATCGCCACTTCATACAGGACCTTGAACACATACGCCGACCAGATCAGCGTGAAAATCGTGGCCAGGCTTGCCTTGCCCAGGAAGGCGATGAACATGAACACGATGGAGTCGACGAACTGGCCGGTCACGGTCGAGCCCACGGTGCGCGTCCACAGGTGCCGGCCCCGCGTCAGGATCTTCATCTTCGCCAGCGTGAACGAGTTGACGAATTCGCCGCACAGGTAAGCGATCAGGCTCGCCGCCACCATGCGCGGCACCACGCCCAGCACCACCTCGTAGGCATGCTGCTCGGAGAACTCCGGCGCCGGCGGCAGGGCCACGATGGCGGCGCAGATCAGCGCCATGAGAATCGACGCGAAAAAGCCCAGCCAGATGGCCCGCCGCGAGCCCGCGTAGCCATACACCTCGGTGAAGATGTCCCCGAAGATGTAGGTGAAGGGAAACAGGATCTGCGCCCCGCCGAAGCGCATGCTGCCCAGGGCGACGATCTTCGCGCCCACCAGGTTCGAGATCAGCAGAATGACGACGAAGATGACGATGAACGTCTCGAGAAAGCGGTAGTGGTGAGATTCGCGCTCGAAGCGCTGCAACGCACGCACAGTCGTGGTCATACTGTTGGTTCAGATTCGGCCCGCGCGCCCGCCGGTGCAGCGATTCCAGCGCCTGCGCCGATGCCGGCAATTCCTCTCCCCGGCGCCGGGATATGTCCGGCCCGCTAGATCTTCTCCAGGACCGCCTTTTGTGTCAGCTCGCCTTGCGGCGTCGAAATGTTGAAGTCCTGTGTGATCGTCTTGCCATCCTCGGACAGGCTCCACTTCTGGACGAAAGTGACCGTCGTGCCCTGCATGTCGAGGTGCTGCGTGACCACCAGCGTCTGCCCTTCCCACTTCGCCGTGCCCTTGACCTCCTGGCCGCGCGTGTTGTTGGTGAATTCGGTGCCGTCGGTCAGGATTTTCACATCGCTCGTGACCTCGCCCATCGAGCCCACGGCAGTCTGTTTGACGTTCAACTCGGGATCCTTGTGGACAATCACGAAGTCGGCCTTCTCCGGCTTGGGCATGGGGCCGAAATCGCTCTTGTCGACATTCAACTTCCAGGTGCCGCTGAAATTGGGTTTGTCGGCGGCGAGCGCGGTCAGAGCGCAAAGTAGCAGGCCAATGAATACGGCGGCAACGGCGCGTCGGGTCATAAAACGGGCTTCCTTTCCCAGGGACTCTAGCGTTCGAACGAACTCACTTCAGCCGGCCACGGCGCCATAGCGCATCACGCCGGCCCGTTCAATTCTTATCCAGGATGGCCTTGCGCGACATTTCGCCTTGCGGCCCCGAAAAGGTGACGTCCTGCTGGATGGTCTTGCCATCGTCGGAAAGGGTCCACTTCTGGACGATCGTGGCCGGGGTGCCCTGCATGTCGATCTTCTGCGTCACGACCAGCGTCTTGCCCTCCCATTTCGCCGTGCCCTTGACTTCCTGGCCGAACATTGTATTGGTGAATTCGGTCCCGTCGCTGAGGATTTTCACCTCGTTCGTCATCTCGCCCATCTGGCTCACGACGGTCGATTTGACGCTCATTTCAGGATCCTTGTGAACGATCACGTAATCGGCCTTGTCCGGCTTGGGCATGGGCCCGAAATCGCTCTTTTCGAGATTCAGTTTCCAGTTGCCGCTGAAATCCGGTTTGTCGGCGGCGAAGACGGTGAGGGAGCACATCAGCAGGCCAATGAACACGCAGGCCACAGCGCGTCGGGTCATAACAAGGGGTTCCTTTTCCAGGGATTCTAACGGTCGAACGAACTTGAGTCCAGCCTAGCACGGAGTGCGGAAAGCGCGCCCGCCAGACCCCGGCGGCCTCCCGTTCACCGGCGCGAAAAGCCTACGCCCGGGGCCGGCTCACATGGCTATGGTGCCGGCTGTAGGTGAAGTACACGACCATCCCAATCGCCATCCAGATGATCAGCCGGAGCCAGTTGCTTAACCCCAAGCCAAACATGAGAGCCAGGCACGACAGGATGCCCAGGATCGGGACCAGCGGCACCAGCGGCGTGCGGAACGGCCGCGGCAGGTCGGGATGCGTCTTGCGCATCACCAGGATGCCGATGCACACCAGCACGAACGCAAACAGCGTGCCGATGCTGGTCATTTCGCCCACGATCTGGATCGGCGCAAAGGCCGCGAACAGCCCCACGAAGACCATGAACAGCAGGTTGCTCCGCCAGGGCGTGCGGAAACGCGGGTGAATATCGGAAAACAGCTTGGGCAGCAGCCCGTCGTTGGACATCGAATAAAATACCCGGCTCTGGCCCAGCAGCATCACCAGGATCACCGACGTGTAGCCCGCCAGAATCGCCAGCTTGATCGCCGTCATCAGCCAGTACAGCCCGGTGTGGTTCACCGCCACGGCCACCGGCGCTTCGGTGTTCAGCTCCATGAACGGAACGATGCCGGTGAGGACATGCGCAAACAGCACGTACAGCACCGTGCACAGCGCCAGCGAGCCGATAATGCCGATCGGCATGTGCTTCTGCGGATTGCGCGCCTCCTGTGCGGCCGTCGAGACCGCATCAAAGCCGATGAAGGCGAAAAAGACGATGCCCGCCCCGCGCAGAATTCCGCTCCATCCGTAGTGCCCGAACTGGCCGGTGTTGGGCGGGATGTAGGGATGGTAGTTTCTGGTCTGGATGTAGGCCCAGCCGAAAATGATGAACAAAATCACGACCGACACCTTCAACGCAACGATCACCGCGTTCGTGCGCGCCGACTCCTGAATGCCGATGATCAGCAATGTGGAAACGCAGACCACGATGAAGATCGCCGGCAGGTTGACGATGCCATGGACCTGTTCCCCGCCGGCCAGCGTGATGGTCGTGAATGGGGAGTTCATCCACCGCGGGTCCAGGTGGATGCCCCAGTCCAGCAGCAGCGACCGCAAATAGCCCGACCAGCTCACGGCCACTGTCGAGGCGCCCACCGCATACTCCAGCACCAGGTCCCAGCCGATCACCCACGCCAGCAGCTCGCCCATGGTGGCGTAGGAGTAAGTGTAGGCGCTGCCGGCGATGGGGATCATCGTCGAGAATTCGCTGTAGCACAGTCCCGCAAACGCGCAGCCGATGGCCGCCACGACAAACGACAGCGTAACCGCCGGCCCGGCATTGTTGGCCGCGGCAATTCCCGTCAGCGAGAACAGCCCCGCGCCGATGATCGCGCCCACGCCCAGCGCCACCAGTTGGATCGGCCCCAGCGCCTTCTTCAATCCGTGCGCATCCTCGCCCGCCTCGGCCTGAATCGTCTGGAGCGATTTCGTGGCAAACAAATTCATCCGTCGATCCTCATTTCGTCTGCGCCGGCCAAGCAACCTCGATCACAACTCCCGCCGTGATGGATGGCGCCGCATGGCAAGCCCCGCTCTGGGCAGAATACAACAGAGTACCGCGAAGAGAACACATTCGTTGCTCCGCCTGCACCCCGTCATGCACTGACGCGCCGGATCCACTCCTGCATCCGCGCCCGCACATCCTCAGGCCGCACCGCGCCGGCGGCGCAATTCTCCGGCAGTAAACCGCGGATCACAGCGACCGAATCCACGCCCGCCTCCAGCACCTGCGCGGCATTGTCCAACGTGATCCCCCCTATCGCCACCAGCGGCCTGGATGTCAATGCGCGACAGGCCCTCAGCACTTCCAGTCCGACCGCCGGATCGGCGTCGACCTTGGAACTGGTCGCGAAGATCGGCCCCAGCGCAACGTAATCCACGGGCTCCGCCGCCGCGGCCCGCATCTGTTCAATGCCGCCGGTGGACAAACCCAGCAGCGCCCTGCCGATCACGCTGCGCGCCTGCGCTGGCTCGAGGTCGCCCTGGCCGACGTGCAACCCCGCATCCACCAACACCGCCAGGTCGGCCCGATCGTTCACGATCAACTGTGCGCCCGCATCCCGGCACAGCGCCGCCACATGATGCAACTGTTCGAATCTCTCTGCGCCATACGCGCCCTTGTGCCGGAATTGCAGCAGCCGCGCGCCGCCATCGAGCAGCGCCTCGGCAAACTCCGCCACGTCCAGGCCGCACTCTGCCAGGGTCGCGGTGTCGATGATCGGGTACACGCGCTCGAGCATCGGCCCTATGATAGAAACCGCCTCCGATCAACGCAAATGGCCGCTTGGGGGGTTGGCAATGAGAAGGTCGCCCAGCCGCCTACCGGGTCTTCAACTCCTCGTCAAAGCACACCGCGACTTTGCCGCAGCGTCCCCCGGCCATCAGCGCGTAAGCCTGGTCCACGTGTTCCAGTGCGAAGCGGTGCGTCACCAGTTCCTCCGGATGCAGCTCCCAGCCCACCAGCCGTTCCACCAGCTCCTCCATCAGCCACGTCGACGTCACCCATGACCCATAAATCGTCTTCTGGTCGTGGATAATGTCCGGCGAAGGATTGAATTCCACCCGCCCGCCCTCGCCCAGCATCACGATCTTGCCCCACTTCCTCGTCGCCCGGATCGCCGTCGCCCGCGCTCCATCGTTGGCCGAACAATCCACCGCCCGCTCCACCCCCTGGCCGCCCGTCAGCCGCCGAACCTCCGTCACATTGTGCGGACCCGCCGCCAGCACCTCGTCACACAGCTTCAGATCCAGCGCCAGTTGCAGCCGCTCCGCGATCACATCAATCCCGATGATGCGCTGCGCCCCCAGCTTGCGGCACAGCGCGCCGACGGCGAGTCCCACCGGGCCCAGCCCCGTGATCAGCACCTTGTCGTTGCCGCTGATGCCGATCTTCATCAGGCCTTCGTACACCGTCCCGAAGCCGCACGCCACCTGCGCGCCGTCGGTGTAGCTCAGCGCATCCGGCAGGTAGATCAGGTCCTTCTCCTCGGCCAGCAGGTAGGGCGCCATGCCGCCGTCGCGCTGCCAGCCGTAGGCCCGCCGGTACTTTTCGCTGGTGCACGAGATCATGTAGCCGCGCCGGCAGTCGTTGCACACCCCGCAGCCCGAGATGTGATACACAATCACGCGGTCGCCCACGCCGAAGCGCCGGCATCCCGGCCCGGCCTTGACAATCTGCCCGCTCGGCTCGTGCCCCGCGATCACCCCCTGGTAGCCCTCCGGCCCCTTGCCCAGGTGCTCGTGGTAGATGCAGCGGATATCGGAGCCGCAAATCGTCGACGCCTTCATCCGCAGCAGCACTTCGCCGTGGCCCGGCTCCGGCACCGCGACGTCCTTCAGCACCGTCGTGCTGTCACCGGGCAAATACGCGCCCTGCATCGTCGTTTGAATTTGCGCGGGGCTCATGGTTTCCTCTCTCGATTCTGCTTCCGGTATCGGCTCTCGGGCGGCGGGTATTTCCTATTGGTCTTCCTGACGGCTCTCAAGTACCACCAGAGATTATATGTGGTCATTCCGACATAGAACACGGGGATCAACAGTCCCATGCCCGTGACTAAAATGGGCTTCCCAAATGAGTTCCAGTAGGCATGGAGCATGTGACCTTTGAGGAATGGGATTACTGCCACGATGGAGACAGCCAACGCGACGCCGAGGATGAGTGTTGCGCGCTTCCACTTTTTGAGTTGGCGCTCGAGGGTGCCTTCATATTCGGCCGCCTCACGATCCTCTTCCTCGGCCATCTGTCGCACGTGTGCCTTGGCTTTTTTCCAGTCCAATCTCACCTCCAAGCTCAAGCTGCCAGACGTCCCTGTCGACGAGCTCCATCTACGCCGGCGTAATCTCCCCGCTCAGATCCCACAGGTCTTCCCACGTCTGCCCGTCCTTCCACAGGAACACCTGGCCCTTGATCAGACGGCAATTCCTGTCGATGCCCGCGATCGCCTTCATCTCCTCGTCCGTCAATGGCTCACTCACCGTGCAGCGCAAATTGGACAGGTATTCATTGCGCCGCGTGGAGAACGGAATCGGCGTCTGGCCGCGCTGCACCGCCCACTGCACCGCCACCACCGCCGGGTGCACGCCCAGCCGCGCGGCGATCTTCACGATCACCGGGTCCTGGATGTCCACCGTATCCTGCGCCGTGCGATCGCGCTCCGGCCGCTCGGGCGAGCCGATGGGACAGAAGCCCACCGGCTCGATCCCCTGGGCCTTCACGAACTCGAACAGCTCCTTCTGCTGGAAATGCGGATGCAATTCCATTTCGTTGACCGCCGGCTTGACGCGCGCGTCCCCCAGCAGCAGCTTCAGCTTGGGGATGGTCATGTTCGACGTCCCGATGTGCCGCGTGAGCCCCAGCTCCAACAGCTTTTCCATCTGCCGCCACGTCCGCATGAAGTCCTCATGGATGTACGGCTTCGCATCCGGGCTGCGCGACTCCACGCTGCACCCCGGAGGATGGAAATTGGGGAACGGCCAGTGCACCAGGTACGCGTCCAGATAATCCAGCCCCAGGTCGGCCAGCGTTTGCCGGCACGAGCCCTCCACATCGCCGTGCTTGTCATTCCAGACTTTGGAAACGATCCACAGCTCCTCGCGCCGCACTCCGCCCCGCATCACCGCCGCCAGCGCCGCGCCCACGTGGCGCTCGTTGCCGTACACCGAGGCGCAGTCGAAATGCCGGTAGCCCACCTCGGCCGCGCCCATCACGGCCGCGCCGACCTGATCCGCTGAAACGTGGTCCGAGCCGAACGTTCCCAGCCCGATCGCCGGCATCAGCGCCCCGCTGGCCAGCCGTCTCTTCGGAACCAGCTCCGGATCCACCGAGTCTGGCGCGGGCGCCCACTTCGCACTGTTCACTCTGCCCTTCCCCTTTCCGGAACCACCATTCAATCACGGACGGCCGCGGCTTGACACCTCCTGCCCCGCGCGATAGAGTCACCGCTTACCGCCACCACCTGCGCAATGTCCATCCTCTGCCCTGCTTTGTTGTCAGCGTCCCCTATCTATCCCACACAGGAGATCTTCCCATCATGATCAACAGACGCCAAGCGCTCGGCGTTCTCGCCGCCTCCGCTCCCGCACTAGGACTCGCCCGCGCCTTCGCGCAGTCGTCGGCCGAGAACCTCGAAATCGCCCCCGGCCCCTTCAAGGGCACACGCGAATCGCTGCGCGACTACCGCATCCCCGACTGGTATCGCGACGCCAAGTTCGGCATCTGGGCGCATTGGGGTCCGCAGTCCCACGCCGAGTTCGGCGACTGGTACGCCCGCACCATGTACATCGAAGGCTCGCCCCAGTACAAGCACCACGTCGCGACTTATGGCCATCCGTCGAAGTTCGGCTACAAGGACCTCGCGCTCACCTGGCGTGGCGAGAATTTCGACCCCGAACACCTCATCGGGATGTACCGCCAGGCCGGCGCCAAATACTTCTGCAGCATGGGCGTGCATCACGACAACTTCGACCTGTGGAACTCGAAGTTCCAGCCGTATTGGAACGCCGCCGCGAATGGTCCGAAGAAGGACATCGTCGGGCTGTGGGCCAAGGCCGCCCGCAAGCACGGCCTGAAATTCGCCGTCAGCGAGCACCTCGCCGTCAGCTACCACTGGTTCCAGACCTCTCACCGCGCCGATAAGACCGGCCCTTACGCCGGCGTGCCTTACGACGGTGCCGATCCGGCCAATTCGGCGCTCTATCACGACACCCACGAGACGCCGCGAAACGCCAGGGGCGAAGAGGATCTGTGGAGCCCGGTCAACGTCTCCGCTGCCTGGAAGCGCCGCTACTTCGACCGCATCAAGGACCTGATCGACCACTACGAGCCGGATCTGATGTACATCGACGGTCCGATCTTCTTCGAGGAAATCGGCCTCTCGCTGGTCGCTCATCAGTACAACCTCAGCGCCAAAAAGCACGGCGGCGTGCCGCAAACGGTTTACACCAGCAAGCGCCGTGAAGACTCCGAGGTCGGCACCTGCGTCCTGGATCTCGAGCGCGGCGTGGTGGACACCATCTGGCCCACACCCTGGCAGACCGACACCTGCGTCGGCCAGTGGCACTACAACAAAGGCCAGCATTACAAGACCGCCAAGCTGGTCATCGACATGCTGGTCGATATCGTCAGCCGCAACGGCAATTTGATGCTCAATTTCCCGCTGAACTCGAAGGGCGAGTTGGACGCCGACGAGCTAAAGGTCCTCGAAGGCGTCACCAAGTGGATGGCGGTGAACAGCCCGGGCATCTACGCCACCCGACCGTGGAAGATTTTCGGCTACGGCCCCGCCACGGCGGTTTCAGCCCATGCGGGCACCTTGCATTTCAACGAGAACCAGCGCCACAATCTCTCCGCCGCGGACGTGCGCTTCACCAAGAAGGGCGATACCCTCTACGCCTTCTGCATGGGCCTGCCGGACCAGGCCGTCGTGATCGAGCCGCTGGGCACGAAGAGCCCGCAGAATCCCGGCAAAGTTCATCACGTCGAACTGCTCGGCGTCCACGGCGGCTTGCAATTCAAGCAGGACGAAACTGGCCTGCACATCGACCTGCCCTCGCAAAAACTCGCTCTTCCCGAAGAGGGCGTGACGTTCAAGATCACCGGCGCCGATTAGGCTTGCGCCGCGCCCGCGCTCTGCACCGCCGCCAGGCCGATCTGGCTCGCCAGGGCGTTCAGGCGCACTCCGTAGGCTGGCAGGCACGAGAGCAACTGCGGCGCGTGCGGGACGATCCACGGATGGGCGGCCGGGCCCGGTTGCAGCGCCAGCGTCTGGCCGTGCAACTCCTTCCACACGCTCATCCAGCGCTGGCCATAGGCGTCCAGGATCGACGGCGGCGCGCCATCGCGCAGGACGCCCGCCAGCGCCACGGCCAGGTCGTGGCCCTCGGCCAGGCCGGCGTTCATGCTCTGGATACCCACCGGCCCGGTGAGGTGCGCGGAGTCGCCGGCCAGCCACAGGCGTCCCGCGCCGAAGCCGGTCGAAAGCCGCCGTTCGAAGCGCACGATGGTGCGCCACTTGACGGCCTCGATTTTGGCCTTGAACCACGGGGCGCGTGCGCCGATCAGCCGCTGCAGGTTGTCTTCACTGAGCAGCGCATCGCGCGCGCCCTCGCCGCGGAAAACCCGGTCCTTCAGTCGCTCGGTGGGGAAATGGCCGAAGCCGGAGCTGGCCAGAACGTCCTTAATATCTTCAGTTTGCGGATCGGAGTAGCCGGGCAGCAGGAAGCTCCAGCGGCAATCCCCCCCGGGGAGCGGCCACAGCACGTCGGCCGTGTTGTCGCCTAGCACGACGGTCATCTCGTGCTTCAGGTCGGCATCGCTGCTGAACTCGAAGACGGCGTAATACTGTGCCGGGCCGACCTCGGGGAAGTCGTAGCCCAGGGCGCGCCGCACGCGCGAGCTGTAGCCGTCCGCGCCGATCACGTACGGCACTTCCACCGCCGACGAGCCGGCGACCACCCATTCGGTGTGGGCGATGATGTAGCCGCGCGACTCCTTCTCGAAACGGTCGATCGTGGCCCGGACGCTCTCCGCGCCCGGCTCCAGAGCGGAGACCTCCCGCCGCCAGTCCACCTGAACTCCGTGCTCGCCCAGCGCGCGCTCCAGGATCCCCTCCAGGACATCCTGGCGCAGCACCGCCAGGCAGAGCTTGGGGTCGTCCCTGTCCAGCGCGATGCGCATCCGCGCGCCGCCCGAATCGGCCAGCGCCACGGTGTTGACGCGATAGCAGTCGTGCATCACCCGATCGAGCAGGCCCAGCTCCTCAAACAGCGGCAAGGATTGAGGTTCCAGCGCCAGGGCATAGCTGTGCGTGCAGGCCCAAACGCCCGTATCGACGATCCGCACCGCCACTCCGCGCCGCGCCAGCGACAGCGCCGTGAACAGGCCCACCGGCCCGGCGCCGGCGATCAGAACTTGGGGAGGTTTGTCGCCAAACATGGGGAACACCTCTTGCTTTCGACCCACGAGTATACACCGGATTGTACACATTGATCACCGCATCTTCGTGACTGCTGCGACCCGGCCGCGCAGCAGCGCTGTGGCCGGCCGGCCGCAGTATTCACCCAGGCGCCGGGCGCGCTTTCAGCGTGCGAACAGCGCCTGCCGCTGAGTTCGAGCTGTTTTCAATGCGGATTGGCCGTAGTTTTTGGCGCTGCCGGCGGCAGGCTGTCAGGCTGGCTGCGGATCTGCTCGTAGTAGCGGCGGACGAAATCCCGGTGGCGCAGCGGCACCTCATCGCGGCTCAGGTCGCCGCCGGCTTCGGCGTGGGTCGCGCTGCGATTCAGGTAGGGCGTGCGGAGCTGGGGGTTGGCGCTGGTCTCGACCTCGACCGTCATCTCGCCCTGCAGGCTCAACGAGCGCTTGCCGATCAGCTCGGAGAGCTGGCCCATGGCCTGGGCTTCCTTGGCCAGTTCGGTATTCTTAATGCCGTTCTGCCTGCCGATGCCGCTGCGCTGCTGCTCGGCGCCCGGTTCGAGCGAGGAATCGGACTGCGAATTCTGTCCCGCCTGGGAGGCATCGGCCTGCTCCTGGGATTGCTCGCCGCGCGGATCGCCCGGCCGCGGCTGGCCCGGGTTGGGGTTGTTCTTGTCGCCGGGCTTGTGCTGGCCGGGCTGCGGCTGGCCTTCCAGCGCGGCGGCGTTTTGCGGGCTTTGGCCGGCCTGCCCGTTGGGCTTCAGTTTTTCCATCAGGTTCGCCAGGGCGTCGCGCATCTTGTCGAGCAGGCTGTTCTGCTTCTCCGGCGCGCGCGAGGCGTTCTTACGCGGGCCTTTTACATCGTTTGACTGGCGCTGGTTGGCGCCGCTGCTTTCCCCGTGAACACCTGCAGGCAGATTGACATTCTCTTCCATATCGTCGGGCGCCTCGGCCTCACCGGGCGCGTGCGCCGACTGCTGATTGGGGCGCATGGCGTTGACCGGCTTGCCCGAATCGCTCTCGCCCGGCGATTCGCTCTTGAGAAGGTCGTCGCCGGCGAGCTTTTCGGTGCTGTCGCCGGGCACGTCCAAACCGATCTCGATGGGCTGCGGCAGCTTGGCGTCCTTGGGCTTGGGCTTCTCATTCGACGCCGTCTGGGTGCTCCACACATCGAACAGAGCCGGCACCACGGAGGCCCGCAGGTCCAGCGTGCGCAGAACGCCAAACCGCAGCACGAACAGCGCCAGCACGGCCAGCGCCGCCAGTAAGGTCCAGCGCGCCGAGCGCGGCCAGCGCCAGCGCAGCGCCTGGTCGGGCCTGGCCAGCCGGGCTTCGGCTTCGGCCTGGGCCAGGAGCGGCGGAGCGAGGCGTGAGGCGGACGCGGCGCGCGCGGCATGCCAGGCCGAGGAGAGCAGATCGTCGAGCCCCAGGATGGAGTCGAGGCGCTGTGCGGTGTCGTACTCCCGGGGCAGGGCGGCGCGGCGCATCCACAGGATCGCGCCCAGCGCCAGTACGAAAACCACCAGGGGCAGACCCCAAGGGACGAGATCCGTACCGACGACCAGGATGAGGGCGGCGGCGGCAAGCGCCAGCGAAAGGGCATTCACCGTGCAGGCGGCCACGGCAAACGCAATGGCCCGGCGGCGCGCGCGGCCTACGAATTCCTCAAGCGAAGTGGGTTTCGCTGGCACGGAGATACTCTCATTATCCGGGAAGCGGTGGGGGCGCGGTGCGCGCACGGCCCGGCGCACGTTAAGACGCCTGCCGCCTTCTCGACCTCACTCAATGGGTTTGCAACGCCGAAGCCACTCCCCGGATGGACCCTCCCGCTGCGTATCGCCTCGGCGGTTTGGGCGTGATTGGGCGAAGTAGTGGCATGTCGTCGGACGGAGGTGGCCTCCTTCGCCCGCGCCAGTGACGGCACAATCTCGTTTGCAGGTGACCGCTGCTGGATCTACAATCGGGGTTCGAGATGTCGCCCTGGCCCCGATTCATCAAGTACTTCGCCTCCGCCTCTTTCCTCAGTCTGGTCATCGGGGCAATTGCGCTCCTATTTGAACTCCGCAGTGGAAAAACGAACCTTACCGTAGATGTGGCGGCCGAGTCCAATGTCCTGGATGTGCGTACCTCCCTTCCGGAACTGGCCGTGCTCTTTCGCGGACAGGACATCCAGCAGGAGAATCTAAACTTGAAGATTCTCACCGTTCGCATAGCCAATGATGGGGAGGTGAACATCCTTGAGGGTTACTTTGACAGCCGAATTCCTTGGGGACTGCAAATCGACCGCGGCCGACTCGTCACGGCTCGGATAACGGGCTCAAACTCACGATACCTGCTAGACAACCTTCGCCCGCGGCTGGCCGACGACAGTCATGTGAGCTTCGAAAAGTTCATTTTCGATAAAGGGAAATACTTCACCTTAGAGCTGCTCGTCCTGCACAACAAGAACATCGAACCGCAAGTGCGTGTAACCGGGAAGATTGCTGGACTGGATGAGGTCGCAGTCACAAGTTCATTCAAGGGACAGGAACACCAAGGATTGCTGGGCTCCGTCTTTAGAGGGACCATCGCCGTTCAGATCGCTCGCACAATCGCGTACTTCGTAATCGGGCTGATTGCCATCATTACCGTCGGCTTCCTCATCGCCGGCACGGCGGAAGCGGTATCCAGCATAAAGAAAAGGTCCCGGCGCAGACTGGTACGCTACCTTGCCAAAGCGGACAAGCCGGAAACGGAGGCCCAGCGGCAAGCGCTGCTTGAGATCTTCATCGAAAAGGGTGTCCCGGGCCTTCGGCAGGCGAATGCAATTCTCAGGAACGAACGAAGCCTCAAAAGGGCGGTCCGTATCATGAATGATCACGCGCGACTGAAGGCTGTGACCCCTGACCTACATCCCGAGGAAATAGGGGAAGTCATGGCGATGGATCGGCACGGCCTCTTTGATTCAACGGTAGCTCCGCTGATCCGCGAAGGCTTCGTACGAGTGGTCGGCGACTCTCTCCAAATTATGCCGGGCCTCCCGGAACTGTTATCAGCCCTGATCGCGCAGTTGTCAGAAGACGATAATGGCGCCACGGGTTCTCCTGCTAAGCCAGACTAGTCGTGGCGACCCCACTCCGAGGGGAGGTACTGTCGGCCACCCGTTGTCGTGACCGTCCGGGCGGGACGGCTACACGCCGGCTCCTCAGCTGGACGTGCAATAGCCGGGCCCTCGGCAAGCCGCCTCCACGACGGCCTGTTCGTGCTCCCGCAGCCGCCTCTCCACGGAAGGTGCGAAAGGGGACGTCCCACCCTGCACTTTGCGGGCGCCCACTTAGGTCGCTGCAGCGTCGCGTGGGTTAGTGCGGCCACAGCCAGCCGAACACACCTGCGGTCAGGCAGGCGTAAATCAACCCGTCCACGGTCGCCTTGATCGTAAGGCTCCAGGCACGTCGATACCAGATCGACATCTGCCACAGCGCGGCGGAGTATCCGATAAACGCCGTGGCGCCGGCGAAGCGGAACACGTGCAGGTAGGCGGCGCCTGGGGGTAGAGCGCGCCCTGCTATGTATGCGGCGAAAAGGCTCACCACCAGGAGATACACGAACCACAGCGCCAGGTTGCGCGCCATATTGAACCCGCCATCCATCACGGTCAGCAGCACTACGGGGCCCGTTTTCAACTTCTGGGCAAATTCCGGTGTGCGCATTTCCTGCCGGGATGACGGCCGCGGGATGAGGTAGTCGCCAGGCGGGATAGCCAGCGGGCGCAAGGAGTCCATAATCTGGTCCTGGTTAGCCAGCCTGGGGTAGTCGTTCTTGTGCCACGGCAGCGCCATGTGGATCAGAGAGCTGGCAACGAAAACGGCAACCGCCGACAAGATGATCGGCAGCCAAAGCGCGGTGAGTGGTGTCACGACTGTCTCCTGAGATGCGATTTATTGAGGGTACAACGCTCGCCAGCGGCGCGCCACCCCAAAACGTGGAAGTCCCGCGCGAGACCAGCGGCGATGCGCCGATCCTGATCCGCCACCTACTGCGCGGCGGCGGTGGCGCGGTCGATCTCCCGCGACAGTGCGTCGAGCGCGGCGGCGACGCGGCCGATCTGGGTCTCGGCTTCGCGCCAGTCGCGCTGCTCGATGGCTTCGCGGATGCCGGGCAGCGTCTTAACGTCGTAGCCGGTGTAATAGCCGGGCGCGTACAACATGTGCCGGTACCACGGCCGCTTGGGCAGGCCGGCGTCGTTCAGCAGGGCCTGTTCGGCGTGCATCAGAATGGCGTCCAGGGCGGCGGCCCGCGTGGCATCAAGCTTGGTCGGATCGGCTTTCGACCAGGCATCGACGCTCGACTGCAAGCGCGCGACGGCGTTCTCGAGCGGAGCGAAGTTGAGGAACGGCACGGGCTCCCGCGGCGCCGGCACGACGTAGGTCTGGCGCGAATCCGCGGCGATCTTCAGCGCGCCCGAGCGGATCTCTTCATTGCGGAACTCGGTCTGCTGGCGCATCTCGTCGGCCAGCTTGGCGACTTCCTTGGCGTAACCGGCAACCGTCTTGGCCAGGTTCTCAAAACGCAGCGGCAGCACTTCGGCATTGGCCAGGCGCAGCATCATGCGCCCGCCCAGTTGCACGGTTGCGAGCACGTACTGGAAGTCGGGATCCTCAAACCGCACATAGTGCGCGTAGGTGTCGTAGTTGGAGTGGTAGACGCCGTACTGCTCTTCGCCGCCAAAGCCGAAGTTGAGCGTGGCGATGCCGACATGTTGCAGGAACGGCGTGAAGTCGGAACCGGAGCCGAGGGCCTCGAGGGCAAACTCTTTTTTCTTGCCCGCTGCGGCGGTCTCGGATGCTTCGCGGCGCGCCAGCGCGGAGACCTTGTAGGCCGGGTCGGTGACGTCGCGCGCGCTCTGCGTGGCGAACAGTTCGAGCGTGTGCGAGCCGCCGAACTCGACGAAGCCGCGGCCGGTGGCGTCGGTGTTGATGTACACCGCCGCGTGCCGCCGCAGCTCAGCTTCATGCTGTTCGGCCCACTCGGTGGAACCGAGCAACATCGGCTCCTCACCGTCCCAGACACAGTAAATCAGCGTGCGCTTGGGGCGCCAGCCCTGGCGCGCCAGTTCGGCAATGCCGCGAGCCTCCTCGAGCAGGCTGACCGTGCCGGAAAGCGGATCGGAGGCGCCGAAGACCCAACCGTCGTGATGGTTGCCGCGCAGGATCCATTCCTCGGGCCGCTCGGCGCCGGGCATGCGCGCGATCACGTCGTAGGCCGGCGTCAGCTTCCAATCGAATTCGAGCTTGAGATGGACGCTCGCCGTGCCGGGGCCGACGTGGTACGTGATGGGCAGCGCGCCGCGCCACGGCTCGGGCGCGACCGGGCCCCCGAGGGCGCGCAGCAGCGGCTCGGCGTCGCCATAGGAGATCGGCAGGACGGGAATGCGGGTCAGTGTCAGCGTCTTGTTGGCGGCCAGGCTGGCGGCATCGTAGGGCGGGCGCTTGGCGTCCAGCGTCGCGCCCACTCCGGGCGTGAGCGGATCTCCGGGATAGGTCGGCATGTCCATCACGCTGCCGCGCTGGGCGCTGTACGGCGGCCGGTATCCGCCCTTCGGATAAACGTCGCCGCGATAGTAGCCGTCGTTCCAGGGGTCGGTGTAAATGATGCAGCCAATGGCGCCGTGCTCGGCCGCCACCTTGGGCTTGATGCCGCGCCACGAGCCGCCATAGCGGGCGATGACGATCTTGCCCTTCACGTCGACGCCCATCTCGGCCAGGCGCTCGTAGTCGGCCGGGACGCCGTAGTTGACGTAGACTAACTCGCCCGTGACGTCGCCGTCGATGGAGTAGGCGTTGTAGACGGGCAGGCCGCCGGCGGTGTCGGCAGTGCTCTCGTCGCCTTCTACGGCCGGCTCGCTGAGCCGCGCGGTGTAATGTTCCGGCGCGATCATCTCGAGCAGGCGCGTGCGCGGCGTGGGGAACAGCGGATAGAAGGTTTCGATCGCCGTTTCGTAACCCCAGCTCTTGAAAAGAGCGGCGATCTTCCCGGTGACCAGCTTGCCGGCCGGCGAGCCGAGATGATGGGGCTGCGAAGAGAAGTCCTTGAGCCAATGGTCCGGATTCTGACGGCTGAGCGAGGCGTCGAATTTTCTCTCCAGGTCAATTTCCTGGGCTGCACCGGCGGAGGTGAAGCCGGTCATCGGCGGGACGGGCGGTTGCGCCGGCACGAGAGCGGCGGCGAGGATCAACGGCAGTGCGGCGATGCGTGGCATTTTGGTGATCTATTGAGCGTATCATCGGCCGCCCGCCGGCAGAGCGGCGGCGCGGCCAACGCGCCGATTTCTGACAGAATGGTGCAATATGACCCGTTGTGCCTGGCTTACGGCCGCGGCGGTGGCCGTGGTCCTGGTTATGCCCGCGGCGCCCGCCGCCGACGGCAAACGACTCATCACCGAGACCGACCTGTACGCCTTCCAATGGATCGCCGATCCGCGCATCTCTCCCGATGGCGCGCAGATCGTCTACACGCGCGTCGTCGTCAACGCCAAGCACGACGGCTACGAGAGCGCGTTGTGGCTGATCCCGGCGGCGGGTGCGGCGGGCGGCCGGACGGCGCGTCAGATCACGGCTGGCCCCCACGACACCAGCCCGCGCTGGTCGCCCGACGGCCGCCGCATCGCCTTCCTGCGCTCGACCGAGACGCCCGAGAGGCCGCCCAGCGGGCAGATCTTCGTGCTGCCGATGGACGGCGGCGAGGCGCGACCTCTGACCGCCATGCCGAAAGGCGCCAGCGCGCCGGAGTGGTCGCCCGATGGCCGTTTCATCGCCTTCACCTCGAGCACCAAGCAGCAGGATTTCGAGAAGAAGGACAGCCCCGAAGAGCCGCCGAGCGACGTGCGCGTCATCACCCGGGCTGAGTACCGCTTGAACGGCCGTGGCTATTACGAACCCGGCCGGCCGGACCACATCTGGAGCGTCCAAGTCCCCGCGGCGCTCGATGTCCCGCCGCCGGCCAGGCAGATCACGAAGGGCGAGTTCAGCGAAGCCGACCCGGTGTGGTCGCACGACGGCACGCAGATTTACTTCGACTCGGAGCGCGTCCTCGAGCCGTATTACGAACCCCCGCACGACACCATCTACGCGGTCAGTGCCAGCGGCGGCGATGGCGCCGCCGTGGCGTCCATCGACGGCCCGATCCACGCCCTGTCGCTCAGCCCCGACGGCCGCCAACTGGCCTTCATCGGTGAGCAGGTGCGCGCTCCCGGCGGGGCCGAGCGGTCCTACAGCCGGCCCGAACTGTGGGTGACCGGCGTGCAGCCCGGCGCGGCGCCCAAGCGTCTCACCCCGGATTACGACTACGACATCGGGGGGAGCGTCGGCGGCGACCAGGCGCCACCGCGCGGCGCATCGCCATCCAAGCCGTACTGGAGTGCGGACTCACGCTTGCTCTTCGTCGTCGCGGCCGAACTGGGACGCACGAACCTGAAGCGCGTCTCCGTGGAACCGGGCGCAGCAGCGGGCCAGGTGTCGTCGTTGACCATGGGTGACAACGCCATCCTGGCCTACAGCGCCACGCCCGACGGCGCGCGCGTGGCCGCGCTGATCTCAACGCCCACCAACATCGGCGACCTGTACCTGATCGACGGCCCGACCGGCAAGCGCGAACGCATTACGGACGTCAACGCCGAGCTGTTTTCGCAGCTCAATCTGACCGATCCGGAGATGGTCTGGTACAAGAGCTTCGACGGCCGGCGCATCCAGTCCTGGGTGCAGCGGCCGCCGGAGTTCGAGGATGGCAAGAAGTACCCGCTGATTCTGGACATCCACGGCGGGCCCCACGCCGCCTACGGTTTCAGCTTCGACCATGAGATCCAGTGGCTGGCCGCGCGTGGTTACGTGGTGCTGTACCCCAATCCGCGCGGCAGCACGAGCTACGGCCAGGCCTTCGGCAACTCGATTCAATACACCTATCCGGGCGACGACTACAAGGACCTGATGGCGGGCGTGGATGAGCTTATCGACCGCGGCTGGGTCGATCCCGAAAGAATGGGCGTCACCGGTGGCAGCGGCGGCGGCCTGCTTACGAATTGGGTGATCGGCCACACCAACCGCTTCAAGGCGGCGGTGTCGCAGCGCTCCATCGCCGACTGGCGCGACTTCTGGTACACGGCCGATTTCACGCTGTTCACGCCCCTGTGGTTCCGCGGTGCGCCGTGGGAACAGGAGGCCGATTTCAAGGCCCGCTCGCCGATCACGTATATCCAAGACGTCCACACGCCGCTGATGCTGATGGAAGGCGAGGCCGACCTGCGGACGCCACCGGGCGCGGGGGGCGAGCAGATGTTCCGCGCGCTGAAATACCTCCGCCGGCCGGTGGTGATGGTGCGCTTCCCGGGCGAGACGCACGAGCTGTCGCGCTCCGGCAAGCCGCTGCACCGCGTGGAGCGGCTGCGCCACATCGCGGCCTGGTTGGACAAGTATGTGCTGGGACGCGAAATCCACACCTACGATCTGCAATGATCCGGGTGCGTGCCGGAGGCGGGCCAGCGGCCCCTCCAGCCGCCCATGGCGCGGGTGAAAGGACTCTCATTTGGGTCGAATCCGGACGATGAGAATTCTGAGGAGTGGACGGATAGTACAAACCATGCGGCGCTGGTTCGGCACTGTGAAAGCATGGTTCACTTCACCTCGCATTGAGGACGAGGAACGCGCTGTTTTCGGCCGGATTGTCGGCGTGCTGTGCCTGGTGGTGCTGGCCGCGGTGGTGGTCCCCACTACTCTCAGTTGGATCTCGGGCGAATCCTGCACCGTCCTGGCATTGTGCCTGGAGGGACTATGCGCCGCCCTGGCCTTCTGGCTCTCGCGCCGGGGCAGGCTGCAAGCGGCCGCCATGCTGCTATCGTTCAGCCTGCTGGCGTGCGCGGAGTGTCTGCTGTTCACCACCGACCAGGGGTTCCACGACCTCTCCACGATGCTGATGTTCCCCGCGCTGCTGGTGCCGGCGGCGATTCTGCTCGAGCGGCGCCTCTACACCGGGTTTGCGGCGCTCACCGTGCTGGCCGTAACGGCGGCGGGCATCGCAGACATGCGCGGGTTGACCGGCGCGGTTGCCGCCCTGAGGGCGCTCACGCACTGGAGCACGCTGATCGACATCGACGTGATCCTGATTGTAACAGCCGTGGCCGGGGGACTGATGGCGCAGCACCTTCGGAGCAGCCTGTCCGGGTCGCGCCGCAACGCCTCGGCGTTGCGCTCGGTCGCCCGCGCCACGACGGGCGGGGGAGCGGCGTTCCATGGCGGGCTGGTGAGCGAGTTGGCGCGGGCCGTGGGCGTGGACAACGCCATGCTGGCCGAGTTGCTGCCGGGGACTACCCGGCGGGCCCGCACGGTGGCCCTGTTCGACCGCGGCGAACTGGCCCCTAATCTCGAATTCAATCTGGCTGGAACGCCCTTTGACGAGCTCCTCCAGTCCGGCTTTTCGCACTATCCACGGGACGTGCAGAAGCTCTTCCCGCAAGACCGGCAACTGGGGGCAAGGCGCGGCCAGGGTTTCGTGGGCGTGCTGTTGCTGGATGCATCCGGCGCGGCCTTGGGCTTCCTGGCATTGTTGGACAGCCAACCGATCCAGGAAGCCGAGCCGGCCCGCTCGCTGCTCACCGTGTTTGCCGCCCGCGCGGCCACGGAGCTCCAGCGCGAGCACGCCGAACAGGCGCTGCGGGACAGCGAGGAGCGCTACCGCGCCGTGATCGAGTCGCTGGGCGAAGGCGTCGCCATCACCGACGATCGGGAGCGCGTCCTGATCGCCAATCCGGCCGCGGAGCAGATCTTCGGCGTGCCGCCCGGCGGTCTGGCCGGCCGCGTATTGAACGACTTCTTGCCGCCAGCGGAGATTCCCAAGCTCGAAGGCGAGGCCGCCCGGCGCCGCCGCGGGGAGATGACCAGCTACGAGCTGCAGATTGTCCGCCCGGACGGCGCCGCGCGCACGATCCTGGTGACCGTGGCGCCACAGTACGGCCAGGACGGCCACTCCATCCGCTGCGTCGGCGTGTTCCGGGACATCACCGATTCACGGCAACTCCAGGAGCGGTTCCTCCTGATGGCCCACGCGCTGCGCAGCACCAATGATTGCGTCTCCATCACCGACGCTGGGGACCGCTTCCTGTATGTCAATGAGGCCCTCTGCCGCACCTACGGTTACCAGCAAAGCGAGCTGCAGGGCCGCCACATCGGCATTCTGCGTTCGGAGCGCAATGATCCGCAACTGCTGCAACAGATCGCAGCGGCGACCGTGGCCAACGGCTGGCAGGGCGAGCTCTGGAACCGGTCCAAGGATGGGCGAGAGTTCCCCATCGCGTTGAGCACTTCGGCCGTGCGCGACGAACAGGGCCGCATCATCGCGCTGACGGGCGTCGCCCGGGACATCACCGAACGCCGGCGCGCCGAGGAGGCGCTCAAGGAGAGCGAGGCGCGCTTCCGCGACCTGGTTGAGAATACCAGCGACCTGATTTGGGAGGTGGACGCGCAAATGCGCCACGTCTACTCCAGTCCGGCGAGCAGGGAGATATACGGCCTGGACCCGAGGCAGCTGCTGGGGCGGTCCCCTGTGGACTTGGACGCTCCGGGAGATCAGGCCGCCCGGAAGTCGCTGCAACAGGATCTCCTGGCCCACCCCCGCGCCTTCCAGGGGCTGCAATTCCAGAGAATTCACCGGGACGGCTCCGTGCGGGTGCTGGAAGCGAGCGGCGTGCCGATCCTCGACGCCGCCGGACGATTCACCGGCTACCGCGGCATCACGCGCGACATCACCGCGCGCAAGCACGCCGAGGAGGAGCTGCGCGCGGCCAAGACTTCGGCCGAGGCGGCCGACCGCGCCAAGAGCGAATTCCTGGCCACCATCAGCCACGAAATCCGGACGCCGATGAACGGTATCATCGGCATGACCGACTTGCTGCTCGGCACCGGCTTGAGCGCCGAGCAAAGGGGCTATGGGGAGGCTCTCAAGTCCTCTTCCGAGGCGCTGCTGGGGCTGCTGAACGACGTCCTGGACTTCTCCAAGATCGAGGCCGGAAAGGTCGAGCTGGAGTCGATCCCCTTCGACCTGCGGGCCTGCCTGGAGGAGGCCGAGGATCTGTTGGCGATCAGCGCCCACGCCAAGCATCTGGAACTGGCGCTGCTGTATGGCCGCGATGTGCCGCGGCGGCTGCTGGGCGATCCAAGCCGGATCCGCCAGATGGTCCTCAACCTGGTCAGCAACGCCATCAAGTTCACCGACCGCGGCAGCGTGTGGATTGAGGTTGCGTCACTGCCTAGCAGCCCCGGCCGGGCCGCCATCCGCATCACGGTCTTCGACACCGGCATCGGGATCGCGCCGGAGAAGCTGGGCCAGGTCTTCAGCAAATTCACCCAGGCCGACTCCTCCACCCGGCGGCGCTACGGCGGCACGGGACTCGGGCTGGCCATCGTGAAGCGCCTGGTGGAGCGCATGAACGGCTCGATCGAGGTCGCCAGTCAGCCGGGCGAAGGTTCGGCCTTCGCACTGGTCCTGAATCTGCCGCTCGGCCCCGGCTCGGAGCCGGAGCCGCCGCCGCCGGCCGAGCTGGCGGGCACGCGCGTGCTGATCGTCGACGACTGCGCCATCAACCGTTTCGTGTTCATCGATCTGTGCGCCCGCTGGCTCATGCGGCCGGACGAAGCCGGCGGCGGCGCGGAGGCGCTGCGGATGGTCGCCGCGGCCGTGCGCTCGGGCGATCCCTATCGCGCCATTGTACTCGATTCGAACATGCCTGAGATGGATGGCGAAGACGTGGCGCGGCGCTTGCGCGCCACGCTCGATGCTCCGGGGCCGGCCATTGTGATGGCCACATCGAGCGCTCAGATCGGCGAGGCCGAGCGCTTCCGCGCCGCGGGCTGCGACAGCTATCTGGTCAAACCCATCAAGTCGGCCCTGCTCGAGGAGGCGCTGGCGCGCGTGCTCGGCGCGCGCGCGGCCGGGATCCCGCAGCCGCTGGTTACGGATGGCTCGCTGGTCAAGTTGCGCGACGGCTTGACAGTGGAGCCGGCCGGCGGCAGCAAGCCCTTCGCCGGCTGCCGGGCGCTGCTGGCGGAGGACCACCTCATCAACCAGAAGCTCGGCGTGCGCCTGCTCGAACGGCTGGGTTGCCGCGTCGACGTGGCGGTGAACGGATTGGAAGCCGCCCGCCTGAGTGCGCTCAACGCCTACGACGTGGTCTTCATGGACTGCCAGATGCCCGAGATGGATGGCTTTGAAGCCACGGCTGAGATCCGCCGGCGCGAGGGCCCCGGCCGCCGCACGCCGATCGTCGCCATGACCGCCTATGCCATGGACGGCGACCGGGAACGCTGCCTGCGCGCCGGCATGGACGACTACATTGCCAAGCCCATCCGGCCGGGCACCCTGGAACAGGCGCTGTACAACTGGTTCTCCCGTCCTGGGCACACCGTGGCGGCCGCAGCATCGCCGCCGGGAGACGACCTGCAAACCCTGGCCTGAGGGCGTGGCGCCGGGAACGAGTGATTTGGGCACGTGCCGACCCGGGTACGCTCGGAACGACGCACTCGGGCGCGACGCACGCTCGCGGCCAGGCCCTCGGATCCCGAGGCCGTTGGGCCGATCCGAAACGGCGTGTCCTTTGACTTCAGGTAAAAAGAGGTGAATATTAACAAATAGGTCCAGTCGGAGCCGACTCAGTATCAGGAGGCGAACATGGCCCTCGGAAATCTGGATCGCGCCCCCGCGGGCGCGACCGCGACGTTGGAGCAGGAACGCGGCGGGCGTCTGGCGCCGGCGCCCGAGGGCGGACTGCACCTGGATTTGCGCGGCGCCGACCTGCGCGCGCTGGAAGGGATCGACGAAGCGCACATCGCGGCGTTGGCGCGCGTCGTGCGCGGGCTGGCCTTCACGGCCGTGGATGGCGCCAAATCTGGCCATCCCGGCGGCTCTTCCTCCAAGGCCGAGATGGTGCTGGCGCTGCTCGCATCGGGCGTTTTCGGCTTCGACGCGACTCTTCCGAAACATCCCGGCCGCGACCGCGTGGTGTGGTCGGCGGGCCACTGCTCGCCGCTGTTCCACGCCCTGGTGGCGCTGGTCTACGAGGCCCTGCGCCGGCGCGGCGTCGCGCTTTCGGAGACCGCGCGCGCCGCGGCTGAGTATCCCGAGGACTTGGCACGTTTCCGCCGCTTTCCAGGGCCCGGCGGCCACGTGGAATCGGAACTCGCCTTGGCCGATGTCTCCACCGGATCCTCGGGACACGGTTTCTCGATGGGGCTGGGCCTGGCGGCGCTGGGACGCTCCTGCGGTTTGCCCGGGCGCGTGTTCGTGTTCGGCGGCGACGCCGAAACCGAAGAGGGCATGAGTTACGAGGCGCGCAACCTGGCTTCACGCCTCGGCCTGGCCAACCTGATCGTGGCCCTGGATTTCAACCATTTCGGCATCGACGGCCCGATCACCGAGGTCCTGCCGGTCCCCTACGCGAGCCATTGGAGCGCCTTCGGCTGGAACGTGATCGAGGCCGGCGCGCACAACGTCCGCGAACTGGTCCACGCATACCGCCAGGCCGTGGAAGGCTTCTCGAACGGGCGGCCCACGGTGATCCTGTGCCACGCTACGAAGGGCCTCCATTATGGCCGCCTGGAGGGCACCGCCGACTCGCATGGCACACCGCTGACCCACGCCGAGTACGTGCAAATCATGCAGGCCTTGGGCTTCGCCGTCACTCCCCAGGAAGGCCACACGTCCGCCGACATCCAGGCCGTGCTGGCCGGGCTGGGCGAAGCCGAAACGGATTATCTGAACGCCCGCTTGGAGACCGCCCGCGCGCGAGTCCGGCCCGAGCCGGCGCTGGTCGACGCGATGCGGCACACGCTCGGCGGCCGGCCGCTGGCCGACTACACCTCCCTGCGCCGGCCGGACGTCCTGCCGCCCGAACTCGTCTTCGCGGAAGGCTCGAGCGTGCCCACGCGCAAGGCCACCGAGGCCTGGTTCGAGTGGGTCATGCGCCAGACGCCGTTTTTCTACGTCGGCGCCGGCGACCTGGCCAAGTCGATCCTCACCGGCAAAGCCGAGCAGGTCTGCGGGCTGATGAGCCCCGACAACCCCACGGGGCGCGGCATCCGCTTCGGCATCGCCGAACAGAACATGGCCATGATGTGCGTCGCCATGGCCGGCGACACGCTCCCCGGCGGGTACCGTCCCATGACCGCCTTCGCCAGCTACGGCGTCTTCTCAGTGATGATGGCCAACGCCGTGCGCATGGGGCTGATCAACAGCGACGTCAACCCGGCCGCGCGCGCGTTTTTCATTCTGCTCGCGGCGCACGACGGCCCTGAGACCGGCGAGGACGGCCCCACGCACCACGGCCTGTTCTGGATGTCGCTCTATACCGCCTATCCGGGCATCCAGGTCTACAAGCCGCTGGACGCCAACGAAGCCATCGAGATGCTGTTCCACGCCGCGGGCCGCGGCCTGCCGGTGGCTTTCTCCGTGGTCCGGCCGGGCGTGCCGGTGTTCCGGCGCGGCAACGGCGTTCCGCCGGCCCGCGCGGCGGTGAACGGCGCCTACGTCTTCAAACCTTACGCCGGCAACGGAAAGCCCAAGCTCGCCATCGCGGTCGCGGGCGGGCAAGTGTTAGCTAACGTTTTGGCGGCGGCGCCGGAGTTCGAACGTCAGGCCGATATCAAGATCATCGCTGTCACCGCGCCCGAACTGTTCGAGGAGCTGCGCGCCGCCGATCCGCGCGCCGCCGCAGAGATCCTCAGCGACGAGGAGCGCCGCGGCCTGCTGGCCTTCCATAACGGCTGGAAGGGTTTTCTCTATCCCTTCCTGCTGCCCTCCGATTACGACCGCCGCAGCTTCGGCATCGATCGTTTCCTGCGCTCGGGACGGCCGGATGAGCTGTACGCCGCTGCGGGCTTCGACGCGGCCGGCATTGGCGAGAAGATTGCCGCGCGTCTGAAGGCTTAAGGCTGCTTCCCCGCCCCGCGCAGCTCCATCCGCAGTCCGTCCCCGATGCGCGCCACGCCGGGAATCGAGACCGGCATCCGCCCGCTCACGCCGATCTCGCCCAGTACCGCCCGCACCGCCGCCACTTCGCTGGCCGGTACCGCGCCGAAGGCCGCAAGGGATGCCTGAACGCTGGGGAATGCGCGCAGCAGGTACGGGCTGCCCACCGCGATCAAGGCCACCGGCTTGCCGCTAGCGATCAACTGGTCGGCGAACGCCGGGTAGTTGCCCGGCAGAGCAGCGTGGCTCGCATAAGCGGCGACGACAACCGCGTCGCAGCTCCCGCGCGCTTGCGCCGCCAGTGCGTCGAAAGCCGCCGGTGGAAGCTGCGGATCGAGCACCATGATTTGCGCTCCGCGCGACCGTTGCCGCACCGCATCCGCCAACTCCCGGCCGGTGTTCGAATAGCGCCCGGTGCTCAACACGAACCAGCACGCGTGCTCAGGCGCGCTGAGCGGCAGCAGCCCCGCCCCGCCGGCAGTGCTTTCGTTGCGCACCAGCGTCAGGGCCTTCTCCGCCACCCTCGTGGCGAGCTCCTGGTCCTCGGGCGTATCGAGCGCGTCGGGAATCGATTCCAGATCCACCAGCTTTTTCTTCTGCAGCCCCAGCCGCGCTTTGGCCGTCAGCAGCTTCAAAACGCTCGCGTCAACTCGTTCCTTCTTGAGGCGCCCCGCGCCGACCGCCGCGGCGACCGCGCGCACGCACTCCTTCGGCTCGGATGGATCGAGCAGCAGGTCCGCGCCGGCCTCAACCGCCAGGACGCACGTCTCGCCGGGCCCATGCAGCTTGGCCACGCCCTGCATCTGCAGCGAGTCGGTGGCGATGATGCCGTTGAATCTCAATTCCTCGCGGAGCACTCCGCTGAGAATGCGCTTCGATAACGTCGCCGGCTCGGCCTTCAATTGCAACGCCGGCGTGGCGATGTGCGCCGTCATGATGGCATCGACGCCGGCCTCAATGGCCGCTTTGAAGGGCACGAATTCCATCTGCTCCAGGCGCCCCCGCGCTGCACTGAGCAGCGGCAGGTCCAGATGCGAATCGACGTCCGTGTCGCCGTGGCCCGGGAAGTGCTTCGCCGTGGCCAGTACGAGATTCTGAGGATCGGAATGCGCGCCCGCGATGAACGCCCGCACGTGCGCCGCCACGGCCTGCGGGTCCTCGCCGAAGGAGCGCAGGTTGATGATCGGATTATCGGGATTGTTGTTGACGTCGGCGTCGGGCGCGAAGATCCAGTGAATGCCCAGCGCGCGGGCCTCGCGCGCCGAGGCTTGGCCCAGCGCGCGCGTGGCTTCCAGGTCGCCGGCCGCTCCAAAAGCCATCAGGTACGGGAACGCGGTCGTGTGCAGAAAACGCATTGAGGCGCCGCGCTCGGAGTCGGCGGCCACGATCAGCGGCGTCTTGGCCAGCCGCTGCATGCGGTTCAGAAACGCCGCCGCGGCATGCGGCTCGGCGCGTTGCGCCACGCCGTCGCGCACGCGGTTCAGCACCACCAGTCCGCCCACCTTAAGGCCACCGACCAACGCCACCGAGTCGCGGTATTCGCGCGAGCGCGCATTGGGCGAATCGCCGTAAACAGGCGCCATGACGAGTTGCGCGATGCGCTCGCGCAGGCTCATTTTGGCCATCCATTTGCGCGCCTGGGCCGTGGCGCGCCTGGCCTCCGCGGAGGCCGCACTCGCCCCGGCGGAGCGGCTCGGTTGCTTCCGGGGTGCAGGCTTGACGCCGCTGGCCCCACTGGCCGGCGTAGCTGCGCTCACGAGTACGGCAGCCGCAACGAGCGCCACGGCGAAGCGAGTTCGAACGCCCATCCTCTTCAGGATAACAGCCGGCCGCTGGTGGGCAGCGGATTCCCAACTCACGCCCGCGGCGCGAATCCTCAGCGGCCCGTTCCGGTCGGACGAATGACCCGGCGCGGCGCCGTGTGGTCGCTCGCCGCAGGCTTCTTGGCCCGCGCAGCAGCGGGCTTCATGCGCAGCAGCCGGCTGACTGTGTAGGTGAGCTGATTCGGCTCCGAGGCGCTTTTCATCAGCACGGCGTCGGCGCCCGTGGAGCGCTCGCTCAGGCCCAGAGCGTCGACGTAGCCTGAAAGCAGAAGCACCGGGGTCCCCGGAGCCACCTGCCGCAGCTTGGCGATGAACTCCGGTCCGGTCGTGCCGATGAGTTTGAACTCGGTCACGATCACACCGAACTTCTCCTCCGTCAGCAGTTGCAGAGCTTCATCCGGCGATGAGACGCCGGTGGCCACGTGGCCCTCTTCCTCAAGGACCATGCAGCGGGCTCGCAGCCCGGCGCGATGGCCATCGACTAACAGCACCTTTGAGTGGGGTTGATGGGTTAACTTCGCCCGACTTGGCATGGTTGAACAGGCCTGAAAGTAACAGAGCCGAAACCAAGATGTCAACGAACTCGTATCGTGTTCATCCACAGCGATATCGATTTCTTGACTTCCGCCGGACCCCGTTGTATCAGCGCTGCGGAAGTTCTCCTCGGAAAACGCCGCGCGTTGAAGGCTACAGCGGGTCTGGTCAGGCGTCGTTGGGATGCGTTTGATGCGTGCTGCCCGGCGCGGTTGCGCCCTCCGCGCCCGCCCGTTTCCGCCGTCGGCAGCCACGCACCGGGCGAACAACAGATCCAACCGCGGAAGGTCGGCCCACAGGCGAACCTATTCGACCTCGCGCGGAGCGTTGTAGCCCGTCTTGGCGATCACGACGTATTTCATCGGCTTGCCTTTTTCGTCGGTGATACGAAGCGGCTCGCCGCCGGGGGCCACCAGGTCCACCTTGATCTTGCGGAACTTGCCGTCGCGCGCCGTGTTGGTCGGCGAGTAGCTCAGCATGTAGGTATTGCGCAACGCCTGGTTGAGCGCCTGGAAGATGCCCGGATACTCGCCCAGGAAGCGCGGGAACCAGGCCTGGCCTCCGGTCTCCTTGGAGAACGTTTTTAATTCATTCTCGGCCTGCAGAAAGTCGAGCTCTCGCATCCCCGACATGTACATGGTCTGCAGTTCGAACGTGTCCAGCGAGTAGATCGGCACTCCAGCGGTCTGAAGTTTGCGGCGGCACTCGTCCAGCGTGATCTTCGAAAAGGTGTCCCGGCCGCTGCCGATGTAGAGGATCGCCTTGCGGCCCTCGATCGAGCTCATGCGATCGGCGACCTCGGTGAGCGCGTCGAACATGTTGGACTCGCTGAACCCGGGGATCCGCAGGCGCGCCAGAGCCTCCTGGGTGTCCTGGCGGTTGGTGCTGAAGTCGGAGAGGATGGTCGTTCGCAAATCGAACGCCACCACGGCCACCTGGTCCTCCGGTTTCAACGTCTGAAGAAAGGTGTAGACCGCCTGCAACGTCGTGTACCAGCCATAGGAATAGAACGCCTGGTAGCGCGCCGAAAACTCGATCACCATGCTCAGTGTGATCGGCGTCTCGCCGGTCGAAGCGTGCAGGACCTTCTGCGGAACGCCGTCCTCCATGATGCGGAAATTGCCCGCCGGAATTCCGGGGATGAAGCGCCCTTTGTTGTCCAGCACGCCCACATCCACGTTGACCGTCGTAATATTGGCTCGAAAAGTCGGCTCGGCGGGTCCCGGCGCGTCGGCCTTCTTGTTGAGCTTCGAAGGAATTTTGGTCTGATCCGTAACGTCCGTCGTGCTCTCGACACTCGGCTTGGGCCGGGCTACGGTGTCGCCTGAATCGCGCGTCGGGCCTTCCTGCGCCAGCACTGCGCCCGCCGGCAGCAGCAGCGCCGCCAGCAGCAGCCCACTCAGCCGCCCCCGGGCGCCGTTGGCCCTCGTGCGGGCTCGAAGATTCGTCCTCGTCATGGCAACTTGCCTCCACTCCGATCCGCGGCCCGGATCGTGATTCGGAACCCTTCTTGTATTGACGACGGGAGCCCGCGCCAGGTTGCCCGGCGTTCCCGTCGAAACACGGCCCATTTCAGTTCACCCAGCGGTCGTCCCGCGGTCCCTGTCCGTGTTTCCGCAAGTAAACCTGAAACTTCCGCTTGGCCCGCTGGCGCTTCCAGTCGCGGTACTGTTGTCCGATCGATTCCAGCGGATGAAACTCTGGCAGCCGCACCCGGTCCAGGCCCATCCGCAGAAAAAGATACCCGAAAGCGATCCCGCCGAGGTGCGCGAAGTGGCTGACGCCGCTGCCCGTATCCCCCAGCGTGCTCAGAAATACGATCGCCACCATGATCCACACATAGACCCGCGCGGGAATCGGGAAAAGAAAGAAGAACAGGATCCGCGCGTCGGGAAAAATCATTCCGAAGGCCACCAGCAGGCCGTAAATCGCCCCCGACGCCCCAATCGTGACGGCCTCCGGATTGCCGGCGTGGAAGAGGAACAGCAGGAGGTAGTTCAACACGACGACGGTGAGTCCGGCGCCCACTCCGCAGAAAAAGTAGTAGCGCAGGAAACGCCGGCTGCCCCACACGCTTTCCAGCGGCACGCCGAACATCCACAGCGTCAGCATGTTCATCAGGATGTGCGCGAACTGGGTCGTGCTGTGCAGGAACATGTAGCTGAACAGTTCCCAGATGCGGAAAGAGCGCACGACGTCCACCGGCGTCAACCCGAAAAGGTCAAACAGTTGCTCGCCTGCCGATCGCACCAGGAAGCACAGGACGAAGATCGCGCTGTTGACGATCAGCAGCCACTTGACGGCGGGCGTCATCCCGAACATCAGCGGCGAGCCGGCGAATCGCGCACGATAGAATTGGGCCATTGCGGGAGGCGGTATCTCTAGTACGACAATAACATTCCCCTTTCGGCGGCCGTGCCGCGGCCGCCACGCGCGGCGCAACTCGTTGAAATGGGTACAGGTTTCATGCTGTATTGAAATTGCACTCCTGTGTCGTGTATAAGGGTTGCCGCGCCCCGCGGCGACGGAGGCCGACGACGCTGGCCTGCCGCATGAAGGGAAGTTGAAGTGCACGAAACCGGCATCGCCTGGAGCATCCTCGAAATGGCCAATCGCGAAGCCGCGCGCGCCGGCGCTCCGCTTTCCGCGGTCGGCGTGCGGCTGGGCGAAATGTCCGGCGTCGTCGAGGAAGCGCTATCGTTTGCCTTCGACGCGCTGAAGGTCGAGGCGGGCGCAGCCGAAGCCGAGTTGGTGGTCGAACGCGTGAGCGTGGAGGCGCTCTGCCCGCAGTGCGGATCCACCACCCGGCCGGAGGGTGAATTGATCCTGTGGTGCCCCCAGTGCGGCTCGCCGATGCGGATCGTCTCCGGCGAGCAGATGGAGATCGCCTGGATCGAAGTGCACGCCCCCGCGAGATCAGTCGCGCCTGCAGCCGCCGCTTCGTCGCGCGCAGAATGGGAGACCGGATGATGCAGCGCATAGCCCTCGCCACGCCCGTGCTGAAGAAGAACGACGAACTGGCAATGGAAAACCGCGCCCTGTTCGCCTCGCGCGGCGTCGTGGCCGTGAACCTCATGTCGGCCCCCGGCGCGGGCAAAACGACGCTCCTCGAAAAAACGTTGCCCGCATTGCAGTTGCGTTTCCGCTGCGGCGTGATCGAAGGCGACCTCCAGACCGACCTCGACGCTCAGCGCGTCCGGAAAACCGGCGCCGTGGCGCACCAGATCAACACCAACACCTGCCATCTGGACGCACGCATGGTGCGCGAAGCCTTCGACGCGGCCTTCGGTCAAGGCCCCGACCTGCTGTTCATCGAGAACATCGGCAACCTGGTCTGCCCGGCCGCCTACGACCTCGGTGAGCAGTGGCGCGTCACGCTGTTCAGCGTCGCCGAGGGCGCCGACAAGCCACGCAAATACCCGAAAATGTTTCACAATTCCCACGCCGTCGTCTTGAACAAGATCGACCTCCTGCCCTTCACCGACGTGCGTTTGGAGGAGCTGATCGAGAGCGTCGGCGCGGTCAGTCCCGAAGCCGCGATCTTCCCCGTCTCCTGCCGCACCGGCGACGGCCTCGGCGCCTGGATCGAGTGGTTGGAGATGCACATCGCCCTGTCGCGGCAGGCCATGGCGTCCGCATCCCGGGAAGGAGTTTGACCAGATGTGCCTCGCGGTGCCGGGCAAAGTGCTTGCAATCGAGGGCGACGATCCCGCGTTCCTGCGCGGCCAGGTAGATTTCTCCGGCGTCCGCCGCGAGGTTTCGTTCGCCTTCACGCCCGAGGCGCAACCGGGCGACTACGTCCTGGTGCACGCGGGCTTCGCGTTGACTCTCGTCGATCAGGCCGAAGCCCTGGCGACGCTCGAGGAGCTGCGGCGGCTGGGCGAAGCGGTCGAGCCCGAGGGCCAGGCGGCCGAGCCGCCGGGAAAGGCTCCAGCGCCATGAAACTGGTCGACGAGTATCGCGACTCCGATGTCGTGGCCCGGCTCGCGGCCGAGCTCCGGCGTACTGCCACGCGCCCCTGGACGTTGATGGAAATCTGCGGCGGCCAGACCCATTCGATCGTCAAGAACGGGCTGGAGGCGCTGCTGCCGCCTGGCATCGAACTGGTCCACGGCCCGGGCTGCCCGGTGTGCGTGACGCCCGCCGAATTGATCGACGCCGCAGTCGAAATCGCCGCCCGGCCCGAGGTAATATTCACGAGCTATGGAGACATGCTGCGCGTGCCCGGCTCGCGCGGTCGCGCCCCGGCGCCTGCGGCACTCCTGGACGCCCGCGCGGCCGGCGCGGACGTGCGCGTCGTTTACTCAGCTCTCGATGCGGTGAAGATCGCCGCGGCCAACCGCCAGCGCCAGGTCGTCTTCTTCGCCGTGGGCTTCGAAACCACCGCCCCGGGCCACGCTCTGGCCGTCCTGCAGGCCGAGGCGCTGCGCCTCGACAACTTCTCCCTCCTCGTGGCGCACGTGCTCGTGCCGCCGGCCATCGAGGCGCTGCTCCAATCGTCCGAATGCCGCGTGCAGGCCTTTCTGGCGCCGGGCCACGTCTGCACGGTCGAAGGCTCGGAAAGCTACGCGCGGCTGAGCGAGCGCTGGAAAGTTCCGATTGTCGTCACCGGCTTCGAGCCGGTCGATCTGCTGGAAGGCATCCTCCTCGCCGTTCGCCAATTGGAAGCTGGCCGCGCCCGGCTCGAGAATCAATACAGCCGCGCCGTGCGCGCGGCCGGCAACGTCGCGGCGCGCGCGGCGGTGCAACGCGTATTCGAGGTCACCGATCGGCCGTGGCGCGGTCTGGGCATGATTCCCGCGAGCGGGCTGGCGCTGCGGGCGGCCTACGCCAGCTTCGATGCCGCCTCGCGCTTCGGGGCCGGCCTGCAGCCCGTCGAAGAACAAACCGCCTGCATCAGTGGGTTGATTCTCCAAGGCCTGAAGAAGCCGCACGAGTGCCCGGCCTTCGCTACTCAGTGCACTCCCGAGCAGCCGCTGGGCGCGCCGATGGTTTCCAGCGAGGGCGCCTGCGCGGCCTACTATCACTATGGGCGGAAGGTCTAGAGAGCGGCGATGAGCGACGACACATCGGCCCTCCCTGCCCTGGCCTGCCCGCTGCCCTCCGAGGGCGGCGGACAGATCGTGTTGGCGCACGGCGGCGGCATGCGTCTGACCGCCAAGCTGCTGGAAGAGGTCTTTTATCCCGCCTTCGGCAATGCAGCCCTCGCGGTCCGCCACGACGGCGCGGCGCTCGCCGTCGCGGCCGGTCGCCTGGCCTTCACCACCGATTCCTACGTCGTACGGCCGCTCTTTTTCCCCGGCGGCTCCATCGGCGAACTGGCGGTCTACGGCACCGTGAACGACCTCGCCATGTGCGGCGCACGCGCCGTCGCGTTGAGCGCGGGCTTCATCCTCGAAGAGGGCCTTTCCATCGACACGTTGAAGCGCGTGGTGGCGGCCATCCGCGAGGCCGCGGCGAAGGCGGGCGTCAGCATCGTCACCGGCGACACCAAGGTCGTCGAGCGCGGCAAGGGCGACGGCGTGTACATCAACACTTCGGGCATCGGCGTGATCGAGGGCCCGGCCATCGATCCGTCGCGCATCGCGCCCGGCGACGCGATTCTGGTGAGTGGTGACCTGGGTGCGCACGGCATCGCAATCCTGGCCGCGCGCGAGCAACTGGGTGTTCAGACCGACCTCATCAGCGACGCCGCGCCGTTGTGGGAACCGGTGGCGGCGCTGCTCCAGGCCGGCCTTGACATCCACTGCCTGCGCGACCTGACCCGCGGCGGCCTGGCGGCGGCGGCCAACGAACTCGCCGCCACGCGCGGCCTGGACATCGAACTCGACGAAGCCTCGATTCCCGTCCGCGACGAAGTTCTCGCGGCCTGCGAGCTGATGGGGTTCGACCCGCTCTACATCGCCTGCGAAGGCCGCTTCTGCGTCTTCCTCCCGGAGACCCAGCTCGAAAAGGCTCTGGCCATTTTGCACGCCTGCCCGGTCAGCGCCGGCGCCGTGCGCGCGGGCCGCGTCAAGCACGAAGCCCGCTTCGGCGTGGTCATCCGCAGCCGCTACGGCTCCTCGCGCGTGCTCGACCTGCCGTCGGGCGAGCAGCTGCCGCGAATCTGCTGACGGCGAACTCTCGCCTCCCTACAGCAGCGTCGTCACGCCCGGCACGAACGTCGGATAAATTCCATCCGGCCCGGGCTTGACCGGCGGCTCCATGTCCATGTTGACGTCCTCCGGCAGCGGCGGGTAGAAGAAATCCGATTTGTCGAACTGCTCCCACGTCACTTGCTTGCCGGTGTAGGAGGAAAACTGCCCCATGACGCCGATCTGCGTGCTGCGCGCCATGTAGTCGCCGTTATTGACCGCCTTGCCGCTGCGGACGCCGTCGAACAGCGCGACGTGCTCCAGGTCATAGGCGCTGGCCTTGGACTTAGCTTGCGGCGATTCGTAGTTGGTCTCGCCCGTGATGCGCAGCGACAGCAGGTCGCAGCGCCCCTTGCTGCCTAAAATCAGGCTCGAATTCTCGTCGTAGCAGTTGTCGATGGTGCGGCAGAAGGCGTAGACGCGCACGCCCTTGGGGAAGTCGTACACCACGGCGTTGTGATCGAAACTATCGCCGTAAATCTCCCCGTGCAGCGTCGAGCGGCCGCCCATGGCGTAGCACCGCACCGGCGCGGCGTTGTGCAGCGCCCAGCTCGAGCGGTCCAGATTGTGGATCAGCGTCTGCGGCACGTCGTCGCCCGAGAGCCAGTGGAAATGGTACTGGTTGCTGGCCTGGTATTCGACCTCTTTCATCCCCGGCCGCCGCGGGTACATCACGTACGGCGACCGCAGCCACGTCTCCTGGATCGCCACGATGTCACCGATGGCGCCATCGTGCACGCGCTGCATCACGTCTTGATAACCCAGGTGGTAGCGGCTCTGCAGCCCCGAGACAATACATAGGTTTTTCGTTTTGGCGAGTTCGCAGGCCGCCTTTAGCCGCTGGATCCCCACCGGATCGATGGCGTGCGGCTTCTCGACGAAAACATGCTTGCCGGCCTCGAGCGCCGCCTTGGCATGGAACGAATGGAACTTTGCCGCGTTGGCGATGATGACGACGTCGGAGCACTCGATGACATGCTTATAAGCGTCGAAGCCCGTGAAGCACTGCTCGTCGGGGACCTCCACCTGGTCGGGGAATTTCAGCTTCAGCGAGGCGCGATTTTCCTGAATGCGGTCGAGCAGCATGTCGCCCATGGCGACGATGTGCACGTCCTTGCCGGCACGCATGGCGTTCCGCGCGGCGTCCGGCCCGCGGTTGCCGCAGCCGATGACGCCGACCTTGATGACGTCGCTGCCGGCCACATAGGCCGACGCCGGCACCGCGGCCAGCGCCAGCGCGGACAGTTTCACGAAATCGCGCCGCGTCGACGCGGCGCCGCTGGATGCTGGTGTCGACGAAGCCGCGAGTGGGGAACAAGAGGCGGGCGTGGGAGCAGTCGTGTTTTGAGGCATGTTGAAAGACCCATATGGAACCTATCGCACCTGGAACCTCTGGGCAAGTGCGCGGCCGGAGAGCGGTGCCGCGTCATCTGCCATAATCGGATTACTGGAGTCAAAACTCGTATGCCCGACCATTCATCCCGCCGCAATTTCCTGGCCGCCGGGCTCGTCCTGCCCGCGTCGGCGATCGCCGCCTCCACCGGCGCGCCAACCGCCATCCCCGCCGCTCCGGCGGGCACGCCCAAAGCGGGCTCCGCCCAACCCGCGCTGCACTACCGCAAGCTCGGCAAGACCGGGCTCAAGGTCACCTCCATGGGCTTCGGCTGCATGGTCACTTCCGACCCCGTGGTCGTCTCCCAGGCGGTTGAGAGGGGCATCAACTTTTTCGACACGGCGCGCGTCTATCAGGGCGGCAACAACGAACGCATGGTCGGCGCGGCGTTGAAGGGCAAACGCCAGAACCTGGTCCTCTCCTCGAAATCGCTGGCCCCCACCAAGGACGGCGCGCTGGCGCACCTGGAAACGAGTCTGAAGGAGCTGCAGACCGACTATCTCGACATCTGGTACCTGCACTCCAAGAGTAAGCCCGAGCACATTACCGACGAACTGATGGAAGCCCAGCGCATCGCCAAACAGCAGGGCAAGATCCGCTTCGCCGGCATCAGCTCCCACGTCGGCCACCGCGAGCTGATCCCCGCCGTGATCAAGGCCAACCACTTTGACGTCTTGCTCACGAGCTACAACTTCACCATGGACGCCACCATCGACGACCTGCTGGAGCAGACCCGCAAGGCCGGCATCGGCGTGGTCGCGATGAAGGTCTTCGCCGGCGGCTACCACCCTATTCCCGCCGTCAAGAACGATCCGCAGGTCATCGAACGGTTGCATCGCCAGGGCGCGATGTTCGCCGCCTTGAAATGGGCTCTCAAGAACAAGCACGTCGACACCACCATCCCCAGCATCACCGACCTCGATCAGCTCGACGAGGACATGCGCGCCATGTCGAGCCCCTTCACTGCGGCCGACGAGCAGGTGCTCGCGGCGCATCTCGATTTCCTGCGTCCGCGTTACTGCCGCATGTGCAACTCCTGCGCCGGCGCCTGTCCGCAAGGCTTGCCCGTGGCCGACGTGCTGCGTTTCCTGACTTACGCCGAAGGCTACGGCCAGTTCGCCCTGGCGCGCGAGAATTTCCTTGGGCTTTCTGACGAGCAGCGCCGCGTGCGCTGCGGCGATTGCGCCGAATGCGCGGTGCAATGCGTGCACGGCCTGCACGTCCGCGAGCGCCTGGCGCTCGCCCAGGAACTGTTCGCCTAGCTCGGACACCCGTGGCCCTACCGCGGTAGCGCCTTCTGACTGAACGGGCTCTCGGTGCCTGAATGCACCGCCAACAGCCGCTTGTGCGTCCGCTCGGCGGCCTGCACCAATTCCGCGTACGGCTGGTCCGTCACATCGATCAGCCCGATGTTGTAGTTCTCTCCGTCGCCGCGGCCGGTGTTGGCCTCGTCGGTCCATTGGAACCAGTGCGTGCCGATCATGGCCGGCATGGCCAGCGCATTCTCGACGTAGTAGCGATAGGCCACGCCGCGCTCGGCCTGGTCGCGCGCCTGTACCAGCCCCGCCGACATGCCGCGCCCGGGCGTACCGATATGGAATTCGCCGATCACGATCGGCCGGCCGGTCAGTTCATAGATTTTGTCGATGCGCGCGCGGTCGGGCGCCACGTCATAAATGTTCAGGCTGAAGACGTCGAAGCCGCGCGTCATGCTCACCACCTCGTCGTCGGCGTGCCCGCCAAAGCGCAGGCCCAGATTGAGGTGGTTGGGGTCGTTCCTCTTGACGGCCGCGTTGATCCCCGCCAATTCCCTTGCGAAGCATTGCAACAGAAATGCCTTGCGGCGTATCGGCGAGTCTCCCAGCGACAGCGTCGACTCAAACACCCGCCTGGTGGCCGTGTCCGGGCCCTTCAGGATCAGGTCCGCGACCAACAACTCGCGACCCGGCCAGGCCGGTTCGTTGGCGATGAAGTAGCCCAGCAGCCACGGATCGTCCTTGCGCGGCGCACATTGCCGCCGCGCCGCTTCCTCCACTTTCTTCGGCCAATCGGGCGAATAGACATCCGGCATGCCCATGTACTGCTCCATGCCCCAGCCGTCCAGCGGCACAACGTAGGGCGTGCGCTGCGCGGCAAACAACGCCGGGTCCGACCAATTGGCGATCGTGTTGAAACCCCACGCCGCCAGGCGTTGCAGCGAGAAATCGATCCATTTCGGCTCCCACCCGTCGCCGAAGCGGCGCTGCAGATTCCAGGTGTAAAACGAAACCATCGCCCGGCCCTCCGCCCACGGCGGCATGCGGCTCATCCCGGCCGGAGGCAGCGCGGCGAACACGCCCGCACGGTCCCGCGTACCGGTTTCAATCCCCGGGCGGATGCAGTCCGAGCCCACCGAGAGGAACAGGTGCCCGTCGGGATCGACGAACCACCATTTGCCGTCGATCTGCTCGGCGCGGAAAAACCCGGTCGCCTTCGCGTGCGTGCTCTTGTATCCGCCGTAGTGGCAGTAGTCGTACCCGCCCGGCTGCAGCCCCTTCGCCTCCTCAACCCACGCCCGCTGCAGGTCTTCGAGGCTCGCCGCCTTCCCCGGCCACGCCGCCGAGCTCCACTGGCCGAACTGATCCACCAGCGGCCCATCCTCCAGCAGCTTGTCCCCGGGATCGTCCTTCGCCAGCGTGATGGATCGGATCTCGACGACGGCCTCGCCCACCGGCGCCGGCATGCGCAGGCCAATTCCCTGTACCGCCGTCAGCGGACCCTGCCCGTGCGCGCTGCTGACGAACGACAGCGCCCGCGGCTTGTTGCTCATCGCCGCCAGGTCCACGCCGCTCTGCTCGGGCCGCTCCAGGCGCGCCAGTGGCAGCACCGTGCGAATCCACGGGCCTTGAAACAGGTGCATATTCAGCCCCGGCGCGCCCGTCGCCGTGTGGATCTTGAACTCGAACCGCTGCGCTGTCGTCGTCCGCACTTCCAGCACCAGGAACTTGTAGCCCGACCAATCGGCCGGCAGATCGGGGTTCAGCTCCTTCAACGCCAATCTCTGTTCCGTTCCGCCCGAGTCGAAGACGACCCTTTTTGTTTCGGCTTGCGCCACTGCGCCGCCCAGCATCAGCACTGCCACCATCAAGAATTTGGACATATGTTCCCCTCCATCATCTCTCTCCGCCCCGCGCCGTGGCGCGCCGGCGCCATCAGCGCATCAGCCACCACAAAAATGCCGTTAGCGTTACCAACACGGTCAGCCACAGCCGGTAGTCCTTCAGCACCGCGCGCCGCGCGCCGGCCTCGGGCGCGCTCTTGCCCCAATCCACGGTCGTCATCGCCAGGCTGGCCTCCGGCTGTGGCCGGGTCAGCAGACTGACTCCCACCAGCGCACAGACGCACAGCAGGCACTCGATAATCGCCCCGTGCAGCCACGGCCGCAGCACCGGCGCCTGCATGAACGGCAGGAACGGACGCCTGCCATCCACCATCAGGATTGGCCCCGCGATGAAGCCCGTCGCCACGGCCGCCAGCACGCCCTGCGTATTCACCCTCTTCCACAGCACACCCAGAAAAAAGACGCCGACAAACGGCATCACCAGGTATGCGGTGACGCTCTGCAGGTAGATCCACAGCGATTCGAATCGCCCGATGACCGGCGCCCAGACCGCGCCCAGTATGAACACCGCCAGCACCGCCGCGCGGCCCGTGAAAACCTGGCTGCGCTGCGACGCCTCCGGCCGCCAGCGCAGGTAGAAGTCGCGCGTGAACAGCGTGGCGATCGAGTTGTACGTCGCGCTCAGATGGCCCATCAGCGCCGCCGCAATCCCCGCCACCGTCAATCCCAGCAGCCCCGCCGGCATCAGTGCGCCGAGCAGCGCCGGATAGGCCTTGTCGGGCGAGCTCAGCGTTGGAAACAGCGCCCGCGCGATCAATCCCGGCAACACCAGCAGAAACGGCATCAGGACCTTCAGGTATCCGCAAAACACCGCCCCCAGCCGGCCCTCGTTGAGGTCCCGCGCCGCGAACACGCGCTGCACCAGCACCTGGTCCATCGACCAGTAGAAGCTGCCCACCAGAAAGCCGCCGATGAACATCCCTGGCCACGGCACGTCCGCGTGCGTGGCCGGCTTCACCATGCTGAACATCTCCGCCGGCAGCCGCGCGTGCAGCCCCTGCCAGCCCCCCACGCGGCCCAGCCCGATCGAGGTCAGCACCACCGCCGCGGCCAGCAGGATTGTCGTCTGCAAGGCGTCCGTGTAGACCACCGCGCTCAACCCGCCCTTCATCGTGTACAGCGCCGTAAACAGCCCCAGCACCCAGATCACCGTGACCTTGTCCCACCCCAGCACTTCGGAAAACACAATCGACGACGCCCACAGTGAGATCGAGATCTTGGTCAGGATCGAGAGCACGATCATCAGCGCGGAAAACAGCAGCCGCACCCGCGCGCTGAAGCGCCGCTCCAGAAACTCCGGCACCGTGTAAATGCGGTTGCGCATGTAGAACGGCAGGAACAGCACGATCAGCGGAACCAGGCAGAAAACAGCGATCCATTCGAAGCCGCCGATGCACATGCCGATGGCGAAGCCGCTCCCCGCCAGGCCGACGAAATGCTCGGCCGATATGTTCGACGCCAGCAGCGACGCCCCGATAAACGGCCAGCGCAGTTGCCGGTTGGCCAGGAAGTAGCCTTCGCTCGTAGCGGCCCGCCGCGCGGCTCGCAAGCCGATGGTCACCACCAGCACTCCATACAGCGCCACAATCGCCCAATCGATCGGATGCAGATGCAAGCTTGAATCCCCTGACTGCGCGCCTGTGGCGCACCGACATCATACCTGCTCGGGTGATACCATGGCGCACGACAGGAGTTGCCCATGAACGGCTATCAGCGCATCGCCGCCGCACTGCACGGCGAACCCACCGACTCCACGCCCGTCATGCTGCACAACTTCATGCTGGCCGCGCGCGAGGCCGGCCTCACCATGCACCAGTTCCGCTCCGACCCGCGCCTCATCGCCCGCGCCTTCCGCGAATCGGTCGAGCGCTACGGCTTCGACGGCATCCTCGTCGATGTCGACACCGCGACGCTGGCCGATGCCGTCGGCGTCCCCGTCGCCTACCCCGAGGACGAGCCCGCCGTATGCCGCGGAGCCCGCCTCTCGAGCCTCTCCGAAGTGGACCAGTTGCCCCCACCCGACGTCGGCCGTCAACCCCGCATCCAGATCTGGCTGGAGGCCGTACGGCTGCTGAAGCGCGAGTTCTCCGGCCAAGTCTTCATTCGCGGCAACTGCGACCAGGCCCCCTTCAGCCTGGCCTCGCTGATGCGTTCCGCCGAGGGCTGGATGCTCGATCTGATGGAGCCCGACAATGAAGCCGCGGCCTTCCGCCTGCTCGACTACTGCCATGCGGCCACCACCCAGTTTCTGCGCCTGATGGCCGCCACCGGCTGCGACATGCTCTCCAACGGCGACAGTTCCGCCGGCTCCAGCCTCATCTCGCCGCGCCTGCACCGCAAATTCGCGCACTCCTACGAAACCCGTTTGGCCGCCTTCTCCCACGATCTCGGCCTGCCCTACGCCCAGCACGTCTGTGGCAACGCCCGCCCCATCCTGGCCGACCTCGTCTCCACCGGCGCCGACGCCATCGAGCTCGATTTCAAAACTGACTCCCAGGCCGCCCACGATGCCCTGGCCGGCCGCGCCACGCTCATCGGCAACATCGACCCCACCGGCGTCATGGCCCAGGGCACTCCTGAATTGGTCGCGGAAAAATGCCGCCAGCTGATGGCCATCTTCGCCGATTCGCCGCGCCTGATCCTCAACGCCGGCTGCGCCCTGCCCGCCACCACGCCGCCGGAAAACCTGCGCGCCATGATTTGCGCCGCCCGCGGCCATTGATTCCTCCCTGCCGCGCACGCCGCTGCTTCCGAGCCGCGACCGTAAGGAGCGGTGCGCAGCGGAGCCGCTTGCCGTCAGGGAGCAGTCAATCGGCCTTTTCAGCAACCTGCCAAGGCACGTGCCGGTTCATTCGCCGGCCCCGCCCCTCAAGCCAGCGCCTGCTGGACCGCCTGGATCAACTGCAGGGGCGTGAACGGTTTCTGTAGCAGCGCCGCCCCTTCCGCGCCCAGTCGCCGCAGCCAGCCTGGATCGCCCGTCATATAGATGACCATCGGGTCGGCCCCGGTTTGGCGCATCTTTTCCACCAGTTGGGTCCCAAATCCGTCCGGCAGGCAGATATCCACGATGAAAAGGTCGAAAGGTCGTTTTTTCGTCCGCACGCATTCGGCGGCCTCGGTCAGGCTGCCGGCCTGGACGATTTCCCAGCCCTCGTGATCGAGAATCAGGCGGGCGAGTTCACGGACAGCGTGCTCGTCCTCCAACAGCAGGATTCGCACGGCCTTGGTGTCTGTACCCGACACAATTCTCCTCCGCTCTCAAATAGGGCGGCTGTCAGCTTCTACGCTATACCCGTTTGCCCTCGCTGGGCGAAGATTCCTGCCCATCTCCTAACCGGCCCTTCATATTCTGTCCGGCCGGCCCAATCTTGACACCGGTTCATTTGCGCAACAACAGCGCTTTCACCACTTCCCGGCGCACCATTTGCAGATCCTCCTCCGCCAGTTCCAGCCGCGGCGGCCGCACTCGGGCCGTGCCCATGCCCGCCTCCGCCTGCACCTGTTTGATCAGTTGCACGAATTTCGGCACCGTGTCCATCCGCAGCAGCGGCAGGAACCAGCGATAGATCTCCAACGCTCGCCCCATCTCGCCCCCGCGCGCCGCCTCGAACAGATCCACCGATTCCTTTGGAAACGCGTTCGCCAGCCCCGCGATCCATCCGCAAGCTCCCGCCGCCACGGCCTCGACAATCAGGTCATCCACGCCGCACAGGATCTGCAAGGCGTCCCCCGCCAACGCCCGGATCGCCATGATCCGGCGCACATCCGCGCTCGACTCTTTCACCGCCTCCAGATTCCGGTGCCGCTCGCTCAACTCGGCCACCTGCTCCGGCAGAAAATCCACTTTGTACGCGATCGGGTTGTTGTACAGCATGCACTTGAGCCCCGTCGCCTCCATCACCGCGCCCACATGCGCCCGCATCTCCCTCCAGTCCCCGCAGTAAACATACGGCGGCAGCACCATCAGGCCGTCGCAGCCCGCCTCCTCCGCCGCCCGTGCCTGCGCCACCGCTTCTCGCGTCGTAAGGGCGGCCACGCCCGCTATCACTCTTGCGCGCCCCGCCAGTGCCGCCACGCACGTCTCCAGAACCTCGCGCCGCTCTTGGAAGCTCAGCGTCCCGCCCTCGCCCAGCGAGCCCAGCGCCACCACCCCCGTGCAGCCGTTCTCCACCAGCCATCGCGCGTGCCGCGCCAGCAGCTCGTGGTCCACCATCAGGTCTTCCTGGAACGGAGTCGTAATCGCCGGGATAACGCCCTGCCATTGCATCGGGAAACTCCTCACTTCGTGACGATCTTACTCGAACCCGCGCCCTGCCGGGCCTGCTCGCTTGTCGTTGGAAGGCCAATCGGCGCGCATCCGATCTTTGCACTCCCGCCGGCGCCCGGAATCGAGCATTCAGACAAATGCGGCGCGGGCGCAGGCGGTTGGTGTAGAATCCCGACATCCAGGAAGGCTCAACGAAATCCCCCCCGGGACCCGCCTGCGGGGTGCGCCTGAGTGGACGACATTCAGAGTGGAGAACCGCCATGCATCAGTGTCATCGACGCCGCCCGATTTTCAGTCCGCTCAGGCTGTTTGGAGTCGCGGCCGTATTCGCAGCGTTGGCCTTTTCGCCGGGCTGCGCGCAACATCCCAAGCAGGCCGCGAAAGAAGCGCTGAAAGGTCCCTGGCTCGACCGCAATCTGTCACCCGACAAGCGCGCCGACCTGCTCGTGGCCCAGATGACGCCGGATGAGAAACTGAGTCTCGTCCACGGCCAGGAGCACCGCCCGCAGACGCTCGGCGGCGCCGGGTTCGTGCCGGGTGTTCCCCGGCTCGGAATCCCCGATCTCCAGATGACCGACGGGCGGTCCGGCGTCGGCTACGACGCCGGCAAACGCGGCCGTTACGCCACCGCCATGCCTTCCTCGCTCGCGGCTGGCGCCAGTTGGGACCTGAAGTTGGCTTATGAGTATGGGGCGCTGCTGGGCAAGGAGGTGCGCGACCTGGGCTTCAACGTCTCCCTGGGCGGGACCGCCAATCTCATTCGCGAACCGCGCAACGGCCGCAATTTCGAGTGCTGGAGCGAGGACCCTATCGCCACCGGCAAGATGCTCGGCCGCGCCCTGAAGGGGACCCAGGACCAGGTGGTCATAGGCAATATCAACCGCTACGCCGTCAACGACCAGGAAAACGGCCGCCTCGTTTACAGCGCCAACCTGGACAAGCGCTCCCTGCGTGAAACCGACCTGCTGGCATTTCAGATCGCCATCCAGGAGTCGGACGTCGGAACGGTCATGTGCGCCTACAACAAACTCAACGGCGTTTACGACTGTGAGAACCCTTACCTGCTGGATGACGTCTTGAAGAAGGCCTGGGGCTACAAGGGCTGGGTCATGTCGGATTGGGGCGCCGTCCACAGCACGGTTCCGTCGGCCCGCGCCGGATTCGATCAGGAGATGCCCAGCGGCGATTACTTCGGCGCCACTCTGAAAACGGCCGTCGACGGAAGCGAGGTCCCGAGGGCCCGCCTGGACGACATGGTTCACCGCATCCTGCGCACCGAGTTTGCCGTGGGCACATACGACCATCCTCCCTCCACTCATCCCGTCAACCCCTTCACCGGCGCCGAAGTGGCGCAATACGTGGCCGAGCAGAGCGCGGTGCTGCTCAAGAACGCCAACCGGCAATTGCCGCTGCCGGCCGGCGCTCTCTCTTCCATCGCGATCATCGGATCGCACGCCGATGTCGGCGTGATCTCCGGCGCGGGTTCCGACCAGGTGGCCGCGGCCGGCGGAAACGCGGTTCCCGGCGCCGACAATGTCGTCTGGCATCCGTCCTCACCGCTCAAGGCAATTCGCGTCCACGCGCCCCAGGCCAAGCTGCAGTACGACCCCGGGACGGATTTCGCCGCGGCCGCGAAATTGGCCGCCGGCTCCCAGGTCGCGATCGTTTTCGTCCATCAGCACACCACCGAAGGCGCCGATGTGCCGGACCTGTCCCTGCCAGCCAACCAGGATCAGTTGGTGCGCCAGGTCGCCGCGGCCAATCCCCACACCATTGTCGTGCTCGAGACCGGCGGTCCAGTGACCATGCCTTGGATCGACAAAGTGAGTGCCGTCCTCGAGGTCTGGTATCCCGGCATACGCGGCGGCGAGGCTGCGGCGAACCTCCTGTTCGGCGCCGTCAACCCCTCGGGCAAGCTGCCCGTCACGTTCCCCAAAAGCGAGGCCGACCTGCCTCATCCGGTGCTCCCAGGAACAACCGCCGGTGCTCCTCATTCCGGCGCCCAAGCGCCCTTCGACGTCAACTATACCGAGGGCCTGAAGGCCGGCTACAAGTGGTTCGACGCGGAGAAAAAAGAGCCCCTGTTCCCGTTCGGCTTCGGCCTTTCCTACACCGCCTTTTCGTACTCCCAGATGAAGGCCGCGGCCTCCGGTCAGAACGTCACGGTGAGTTTCAACCTCCGCAACAGCGGCCCGCTGGCGGGCGCGGAGGTCGCTCAGGTTTACGTCGCACTGCCGGCCGCCGCGGGCGAACCCCCCAAGCGCCTGGTGGCTTGGGACAAACTTCGCCTCGCCCCCGGTGAGAGCAAAGCGGTGACGCTTACCGTCGATCCGCTGCACTTGTCCATCTTCAATGTCGACAAGGACGCCTGGGAGCTTGTGCCCGGCGATTACCAGGTCTATGTGGGAGGATCTTCGCGCAGCACTGCCCTGGCCGGAACGGTACACATCGGGGGCGCTCGCTGAGGCGCCGCGCCTGCGCGTCAGTAGAATAGGTTTGGAGTCCATGCGGTTTGCGCCCGGCGCCAATCCCCGCCTGGGCCTGCTCAAACGTCGTCCCATCGAGGTAACCCAGTGAAGCAAGCGATATTCCTGAGATGCCTGGTCCTGCTGGCCTGTGCCGGTCCCCTCACCCTGCCCTCCGAACTGCAGGCCCAGCCGCGCGCGCCCTTCCGCTGGCCCGACGGCAAACGCGTCGCCGTCAGTCTCTCTTTCGACGACGCCCGCACGAGCCAGATCGACGTCGGCCTCCCGCTGTTCGACCGCTTTGGCGCCCGCGTCACTTTCTTCGTCAATCCGCCCCGCATGATGGACCGTCTCGCGGGCTGGAAAAAAGCCGCTGCGGAGGGCCATGAAATCGGCAATCACACCACTTCCCACCCCTGCTCGGGCAACTTCCCCTGGTCGCGCGACAACGCTCTGGAAAATTACACGCCCGCCATGATCGAGGCCCAGATGGACGGCGCCAACGCCGAGATCCAGCGTCTGCTCGGCGTCCAGGCCGTGACCTTCGCCTACCCCTGCGGCCAGAAGTTCATCGGCCGCGGAACAGCCACGCAAAGCTATGTCCCGCTCGTCGCCGGGCGCTTCCTCGTGGGCCGAGGTTTTCGCGATGAATCGGCCAATGACCCCCGCTTCTGCGACCTCTCCCAGGTGCTCGGCGTGGAATCCGACGGCCTGAGCTTCGACCAGATGAAGGCCGCCGTCGTCGAAGCGGCCCGCACCGGCGGCTGGCTCGTTTTCGCCGGCCACGAGATCGGCGCGGGCGGCCGCCAGACCACCCTCTTCATGGCCCTCGAGCAGTTCCTCCACTACGCCCAGGACCCCGCCAGCGGCGTCTGGCTCGACACGGTTGAAAAAGTGGCCCGCTACATCCGCGCCCAGCGGGCCCAGCCGTAATTTCTACAATCCATGGCAGGAACCAACCCGTGCTCCTGAACGTCCTCCGGCGTTTGATCGCTATCGTCAACCAACTCCAGATGCGCGCCCAGGCCGTCTTCGTCGCGCGGCAACTCAAATCCAAATCGGATTATTCCTTCACCCGGGACCACGTCTCCAAACACGCCGGCGACTGGACCGCCGCGCTGGAAATCTATCGCGGCCGGCCGGACCTGCGCATGCTCGAAATCGGAAGCCTCGAGGGCCGCTCGGCCATCTGGTTCCTGGAGCACGTTCTCACCCATCCCACGGCCACCATCGTCTGCCTGGACCCTTGGGTGCCGCCGGCGCAGGAACTCCGTTTCGACCACAACCTGCGCATCGCCGGCCTGGCGGGGAAGGTCGCCAAACTCAAGGGCCGCTCGGAAGATCTTCTCTCTGCGCTGCCCCGGGAGAGCTTCGACATCGTCTATGTCGACGGATGCCACCTCGCCTTGAACGTCCTCTTTGACGCCGTCAGCGCCTGGCTCCTCCTGAAGCCCGGCGGCCTGCTCATTTTCGACGACTATCTTTTGGAGACTGCCAAGCCCCCCTCCCGCCGGCCGCAGTTGGCCATTGACCTCTTTCTCGAGTCCCTCCACGGCCGCTATGATCTGCTCTCCCAGGCCTACCAGGTGATCCTTCGCAAGCCCGTCCCCGCTGCCCCGCGCTGAATCCGTCCCGCCCGCCGCTGCCGCGATATGATAGCAGCCTCATGTTGCGCACTCTCCTTCTCGCCCTGCTGATCTTCGCCGCCTGCCTCTCCGCCCAGCCGCCCGTGTACGTCGTTCTCTGGTTCGACACCGAGGATTACATCGAGCCCGCCTCCGACGACGCCGCGCTGCGCATCGCCAGCGACCTCACCGCCCTGGGTGTCCGCGCCACCTTCAAAGTGGTCGGCGAAAAGGCCCGCGTGCTCGAAAGCCGCGGCCGCCGCGACGTCATCGCCGCGCTCTCCCGCCATGCCATCGGCTATCACTCCAACTGGCACAGCGTGCCCCCCACGCCTTCGGAATACCTCTCGCGCATGGGCTTCCTCGAAGGCGCGGCCGAGTTCGAGCGCCGCGAAGCCTCCGGCGCCGCGGACGTGCGCCGCGTCTTCGGCAAGCCGCCCGTCTGCTACGGCCAGCCCGGCAGTTCCTGGGGTCCGCAGAGCAATCCCGCGCTGCGCCGCATGGGCATCCCGGTTTACCTCGATGAAGGCGTCCAGGTCGGCCTCGATGACCAGCCCTTCTGGTACGGCGGGCTGCTGCACGTCTTCCACATGGGCCGCAACCAGTTCCGCGCCGATCTGGACGCCGGAGCGGAGGACCCCGCCGCCTACGCCCGCTTCGACCAGGCCGTGCAGCGCCTCGCCCCAACCGGTGGCGTCATTAGCATCTACTACCACCCCAACGAATTCGTGACCACCGAATTCTGGGATGCCGTCAACTTCTCTCTCGGTGCCAACCCCGAGCGCAGCGCCTGGGTCAGACCCCATCGCCGCACCGCCGCCGAATCCGAACGCTGCTACGGCGTTCTGCGCCGCTTTGTCGAACACATGCACAGCGTTCCCGGCGTCCGCTTCGCCGCCGCCGACCAACTGCTCGGCCTGTTCGAGCAGCCCCTCCCCCACGCCGTGGACCGCGCTGAGGTCGCTGCGCATCTCAGCCGCCAGATCATCTTCGGCCAACTCCACGGCCAGGTGCTGTCGCCTGCCGACATGCTTCTCTCTCTGCTCGGCCTCGAGCCCGCCGTCGTCGACGGTCCCACTGAGTCCGGCCTGACGACCTACTCGCAACCGTCCATTCCAGCCGCGGCCTTCGAGCGCGCCCGTCGCGACGCCGCCGATTTCATTCGCCGCAATCGCCGTCTGCCCAGCGAGGTCTTCATCGGCTCCTCAACGCTCTCCCTGCCCGACTTCACGGCCACTCTGGCCGGCAGCGTCCTCACGCCGGCCAGCGACGTCCGCCTCCTTCGCGGCCAGGTCGGATTCGAGCGCTACTTCGCCACCGATCCAGCCCAGCCTTTCCAATGGCCCATCCACCCCGCCGGCTTCTCCGCCCCCAGCCTGCTCGCATTGGGCCGTCTCCAGGGCTGGACGCTCAAACCGGCGCGGCTGGCCGAAACCACGCGTTGAATCCAAACCAGCCGCGTCCCCGCCGCGCGTCGCTCCCGTGCATCCCCCCGTCCGCGCCGGCATCTGAAAAAATGTGAGGTTTCCCGCCATGCTCCTCGCCGCGCTGTTCTTCGCTAAGTCCCTTTCCGCGGCTTCGTCGATCCACGAGTTCACTCTCAATTCCATCGACGGCCAGCCGGTTCCCCTGGCGCAATTCAAAGGCCAGGTCGCGTTGATCGTCAACGTCGCCAGCCGCTGCGGTTTCACGCCGCAATACGCCGCCCTCGAAGCGCTGTACGAGAAGTACAAGGATCGCGGCTTCATCGTCCTCGGCTTCCCCGCCAATAACTTCCTGTGGCAGGAGCCCGGCACCAACGCTGAGATCAAGTCCTTCTGCGCACGCAAATACCACGTCACCTTCCCCATGTTCGCCAAGGTATCCGTGAAAGGCTCCGCCCAGACGCCGCTCTACCAGTTCCTCACCGACAAGCGAGCCAACCCCTCCACCGGCGGCGGCATCGGCTGGAACTTCACCAAGTTCCTGGCCGGCCGGGACGGCCGCGTGATCGCCCGTTTCGGCCCTTCGGTCCCGCCTGACGCTCCTGAAGTGATCGCCGCCATCGAGAAATCCCTCCGGTAATCGCCTCGCCAATCCGCTCTCGCGCGCCCCCGCCCGCCCCCCAGCTACAGCTCGTGCCCCTTTAGTGTTCTGATATGGGGAAGGTGTTTCGTCCCTGATGCTGCCCTCGCCCCGTTCCATCCTGCGCTCGATGTTCTTCTACATCTTGCTGGCCATCACGGCCGGCGTCCTGCTCGGCGTCTTCGCCCCGGCCGCCGCCGCCGCCATGAAGCCCTTCGGCGATGGCTTCATCAAGCTCATCAAGATGATCATCGCGCCGGTCATCTTCTGCACCGTCGTGCTCGGCATCGCCGGCGCCGAGGACCTCAAAAAAGTCGGCCGCACCGGCGGCCTGGCGCTGCTTTACTTCGAAGCGGTCAGCACGCTGGCGCTGATCCTCGGCCTGTGCGTCGTCCACCTCGTCCGCCCCGGCGCCGGGATGAACGTCGACGTCCGCAGCCTCGACCTCCGCGCCGTCTCCTCCTACGCCGCGCCCGGCCGCCTGCAATCCACCAAGGACTTCCTCCTCAACCTCATCCCCACCACCTTTGTCGACGCCTTCGCCCGCGGCGAAATCCTGCAGGTGCTGCTCATCGCCGTCCTGTTCGGCATCGCTGTGCAGCGCCTCGGCGCGCGCCATAACCTCGTCCTGCAGGTCATCGATAAACTCTCCGCGATCCTCTTCGCCATGGTGCGAATGATCATGTACCTCGCGCCCCTCGGCGCTTTTGGCGCCATGGCCTTCACCATCGGCTCCTACGGCCTGCGCAGCCTGGCCTCGCTGGCCTGGCTCATGGGCTGCTTCTACCTGACCTGCCTGCTGTTTATCTTCGGCGTCCTCGGCCTCATCGCGCGGCTCACCGGATTCAGCATTTTCCGTTTCCTGCGCTACATCGGCGAGGAGCTGCTGATCGTCCTTGGGACCTCCTCCTCCGAGGCCGTCCTGCCCCGCATGATGGCCAAACTCGAGGCCCTCGGCGCCGGCCGTTCCACCGTCGGCCTGGTCATCCCCACCGGCTACTCCTTCAATCTCGATGGCACTTCCATCTACCTCACCATGGCCTCCATCTTCATCGCCCAGGCCACCAATACGCACCTTACCGTCACCCAGGAACTGACCCTCCTGGCCGTCCTGCTGCTGACCTCCAAGGGCGCCGCCGGCGTCACCGGCAGCGGCTTCATCGTCCTCGCCGCCACCCTCTCCGCCATGGGCAATCTCCCCGTCGGCGGCCTCGCCCTGATCCTCGGAGTCGACATGTTCATGTCCGAAGCGCGCGCCCTCACCAACGTCATCGGCAACGGCGTCGCTACGCTCGTGGTCGCGCGCTGGACCGGCGATCTCGACCCCGCCCAGCTCGCCCGCCAGCTATCCCCACACCCCGCCAACCCTTGAAAACCCGCGTCCACGCCGCCGCCTCTCGCTTGCCCGCCATAGCGACGAAAGTCGCGACGGCGGGTGGGGCCGCCCTTCCAGTCCGTGAGCCGCTTCTCCAGCGGGCGCTTTTTCCGTTCATTCTGCGCCCCGCGCCCCCCATTCTCACCCCGCGCACCGCGTCCCCACCCGGCAAAAAACCGCAAGGACCCGTGTGTTTTGCCGTAAAAATGCCTCAAAAGCCTGCATTCCTCCCGGTGAAAACACGAAAAGCACCGCTTTTTGTAACTCGCGCACGGTGTTTTCACCGAAAACGCGCCTCTGATCGACGCCTGGTGGCCCGTCGCGGGGACGATCTTTCAGAGCCGCTCGCCGTCAGCGAGTCGGCCAATCGGCTTTTTCAGCAACCTGCTGGACCGGCCGAGCTCGATGCAGGCGCCGCGACGCTGCGCGATGGCGCGGAGTAGAATGATCCTCCGTGAAGCCGCTACTGTGCCTGCTCACGCTCGTCCTGCCTCTTTCCGCGCTCACACTGGTGAAGGACGGCCGTTCGCCGTACTCGATCTGCCTGGCGCCCCAGGCCTCGCCGTCCGAACTGCGCGGCGCCAACGAACTGCAGCGCTTCGTCGAGGAGATGTCCGGCGCGCGCCTCAGCGTTGGCGCCGATTGCCGGACGTCCCGGCCGCTCATCTTCATCGGTGACAGCGCGGCGTTGCGGCGCGTGGCGCCGGGCTTCGACGCGGCTTCTTTCGGTCCCGAAGAGTTCCTCCTGCAGACCGCCGGCAAGCACCTCATCATCGCCGGGGGACGGCAGCGCGGCACCATGTACGGCGTCTACACGTTCCTGGAGCGTTTGGGCTGCCGCTGGTTCACGCCCCAGGTCAGCCGCATTCCGAAATCGCGCACCATCGAGATCCCGGCGCTCGATGAACGCCAGAAACCGGCCTTCGAATATCGCGAAGTTTTCATCCGCGAAGCCTTCGACAAAGACTGGGCGGCGCGCAACAAGACCAATGGCAATTCCGCCGATCTGGATGCATCCACGGGCGGCAAGGTCGAGTACTTCCCCTTCGTTCACAGCTTCTACAGCCTGGTGCCCCCGCAGAAGTATTTCGCGTCCCACCCCGAGTACTTCGCGCTGGTGGACGGCGCGCGGCGCGGCGCCCAGGCCCAACTGTGCCTCACCAATCCGGAGGTGCTGCAACTGGCCGTGGCGCGCGTCCGCGAGTGGATCCAGGAGCACCCCAGCGCGGCCATCATCTCCGTTTCCCAGAACGACTATTCCGGCTGGTGCGAGTGCGACCGCTGCCGCCGCGTCGAGCAGGAAGAGGGTGGCCAGCACTCCGGAGCGATTCTGCGGTTTGTCAACTCTCTGGCGGCCGAGATCGAGAAGACCAATCCCGGCAAGCTGATCGACACTCTCGCCTACGCCTACAGCGAGAACCCGCCGGCGCATGTCCGCCCGCGGCCCAACGTGCGCATCCGCCTCTGCCCCATCGGCGTCTGCGTGGCCCACCCCTTTGAGCAGTGCCCCCGCAGCGCATACTTTCTGCGCAATCTCAAGGCCTGGTCCGACATCACCAGCCAGCTTTACATCTGGCACTACAACACGAATTTCTCCCACTACCTGGCGCCATTCCCCGATTTTGACGAGCTCGCCGCCGACATCCCGCTGTACCAGCGCAGCGGCGTGGTGGGCATCTTCCTCGAGGGTTCCTACGCCCCCGGCGGCGGGGGGGAAAACGCCGGGCTGCGCTCCTACATCGCGGCCCGCCTGTTGTGGAATCCGCACACCGACGTGGAACGGGATCTGGACGATTTCTTTGCAGGCGTCTACGGCCCCGCGGCCAAACCCATGCGCGCCTACTTCGACCTGCTGCAGCACGAAGTCCGGCTGCCGCCCCGCGGCCTCGGCCAGCACATGTGGATCTACAATATCCTGACCTTCTCGCCGGACTTCCTGCCGCAGGCCGAGCGACTGTTTGACCAGGCGTTGGCCGCGGCCTCCGACGACGCCGTGCGGCGGCGCGTGGAGCAGGCGCGGCTGCCGATTGAATATGTCGAGCTGCTGCGTTCCCGTGATTACTCCTTCGACGGCTCCGTCTACCGCCCGCCCGACCTGGCCGGCTATCAGCAGCGCTTTCACGATTTCGCGGCCCGGCTGCGCAGCTTCGGCATCACCAGCATCAGCGAAGGGCATGATTTGACGCGCGATGAGGCCGACGCCGCCGCCACAACCGGCTACGGCGCCGTTCATCTCGACAACGAGAGCTGGAATCTCACCCTCGTGCCGGAACTCGGCGGCCGCATCGTGCGCCTTGCCGCCCGGCGCGCCGGCCGCCAGTTGCCGCTGCTGACACAGCTCTGGGCCGGCGCCTACCCCTCCTGGGAGCGCTATCCGAACCTGGCTGGCCAGGTGGCGCAAGCCGCTCCCGATTATCCGGTCCACGCCTGGCCCGCCACCTGGAAAGCCGCCTCGGCCGGACCCCAGGAGGCGCTGCTCGCCGGCCGCTGCCCCAACGGGCTCCTCATGGAACGCCGCATCCGGCTCGACCAGGAGTGGGTCCACACCGCGGTCACGGCGCGCAACTCCACCCGCGCTCCGCTGGAGGCCGTCCTGCTGATGCGGGCCGAGCTGGATCCCGGCGACATCGACACGGCGCGCGTGCGCTTCCGCACCGTGGGCGGTGCGCAGGTCGACCAGCAGCTCCTGCTGCCCGGTGAACCGCCGGAAGGCTCCCAGACCTACGAAGCGTCGGAGCTGCCGGATGGAGAATGGCGGCTCATCCGGCCCGGCCTGGACGATGTCGTCAACCGCTTCCCCAAGGAGCTGGTGGAGCGGGTCACGCTGAACTGGACCTCCAAGGCCGGCCCGCGCGTCACCTTTTCCGTATGGTCGAAAAAGCGCAGCCTGGCTGCCGGTGAGCAGTTGAAGCTCGAAGCCGACTACCGCTGAACGCGCCGCTCCGGCCTTCGAATCGGCAGCGGTTTTGAGTCTCGTCCGGGCGTCTCCCCAGCCGGCAGGCGGACCGTTCTCCACATCGTTCCAAATGTTTTTGCCTCAATCGGGCATAAATCCCGGCCCGCGCGGCATCTATTGGTATAGAACGACCATGATTCAGAAACCTCACAACCGCGGCCTGCTGCCTGCCGGCGCGGCCCTCTTCTTCTTAGCGGCCGGAGCTTGTTCCGGCGCCGGCGCAGTCGATCTCGCGCATTTTCCCAACCCGGCCGTCGATGAGGCCAAAACCGCCACGAAGGGACGCCGCACCGCAGTCTTCTCGGCTGGTTGCTTCTGGTGCGCGGAGGCGGTCTTCGAGCAACTCGCGGGCGTCGTCAACGTTACTTCGGGCTACACCGGCGGCACGGCGGCGGAGGCCCATTATCACACCGTCGGCGCGGGCGGGACCAACCACGCCGAGTCGGTCCGCATTGTCTACGATCCGTCGAAGATCACCTACGGCACTCTGCTCAAGGTCTTCATGAGCGTCGCCAACGACCCCACCACCAAGGACCGCCAAGGGCCCGACTGGGGCCACCAGTACCGCTCCGCCATCTGGTACGCCGACGCAGAGCAGGAAAAGACCGCCCGGGCGTATGTCCAGCAGCTCACCGCAGCCAAGGTGTTCAACGCGCCCATCGTGACTGAAATCTCGCCCCTCAAGGTCTTCTACCCGGCCGAGGATTATCACCAGCACTACGTCCAGAACCATCCGCTGGACCCGTACGTCGTGGCCAATTCGATCCCCAAGATCAAAGCGCTGAAAAAGGCCTACCCGGAATTGTTGAAGAAGTGACCGCGGCGCGTCCTCAAGCATCCAAACGGCTATGCCTCGATCGTTAACCTCGCACCTGGTTCCGGCGCTCGTTTTCTGCGCCCTGAGTGGCGCCGCCATGCCCGGCGCCGCGGCGCAGGCCTCCGGCGACCATGTGGTTTTCTCCGACTATCGCGAGCAGCGCCCCGGCGTGCTGCACCACATCACGCTGGCCGACCTGCCCCAGCCGTATGCCACCGAATCCGCCGCCAACGGGCCCGAGGTGGTTGCCCGGCCCGCCGGCGCCTGGCCCATCGCGCCCCCGGGCTTCAAGGTGGAACTCTACGCCGATGGACTCGACAATCCGCGCCTCATCCGCACCGCACCCAATGGCGACCTGTTCGTGGTCGAAAGCGGCGCCCAGGACGTCAAGGTGATGCGCGGTCTCACGCCCGGCGGCAAGGCCGGCTCCGTGACCACCTTCGCCACCGGCTTGAAACAACCCTTCGGCCTGGCGTTTTATCCGCTGGGCGCGGACCCGCGCTGGGTTTACATCGGCAACACCGACTCGGTCGTGCGCTTCCCCTACCGCAACGGCGACCTGCAGGCCCGCGGTCCGGCCGAAGTGATCGTGCCCGAACTGCCCGCCCATGGCGGACACTGGACTCGCGACGTAGCCTTCACGCTGAACGGGGAAAAGATGTTCGTTTCTGTTGGCTCGGCCAGCAACGTCGACGACCCGGACGTCAGCAAACGCGAGTTCCAGCGCGCCGACATCCTCGAATTCAATCCCGACGGCAGCGGCCGGCGCGTCTACGCCTACGGTATCCGCAATGCGGTGGGCATTGCCGTGCATCCGCGCACGGGCCAGCTGTGGGCCTCGGTGAACGAGCGCGACGCCCTCGGCGACAACCTGGTGCCCGACTACATCACGCACGTGCAGGAGGGCGGCTTCTACGGCTGGCCGTGGTGGTACATGGGTCCGCACCAGGATCCGCGCCACGCCGGCAAGCACCCCGAGTTGAAGGACAAAGTGATCACGCCCGATGTGATCCTCCAGCCCCATAACGCCTCCCTCGAAATGACTTTTTATGATGGGAAACAGTTCCCCGGCGATTATTCCGGCGACATCTTCGCCGGCGAGCATGGCTCGTGGAACCGCTCCATCCGCACCGGCTACGAGGTCATCCGCGTGCCCCTGCGCGACGGCAAGGCGACCGGTGAATACATCGATTTTCTGACCGGTTTTGTGACCCCCGATGGCAACGTCTGGGGCCGGCCGGTGGGCGTGGCCGTGGCGCCGGACGGCGCGCTGATGGTCTCCGACGACGGGTCGAACTCGATTTGGCGCGTCAGCTATGAGGGCCCGCCCGGCGGCGGAAAGTGAGAATCGCGATATGAACAACTCAAATGCAATTCCAACCCGGCGTAGCGTGCTGGGACTGTTCGGAGCAGGAGGACTCCTTGTTATGCAGGCAGCGGCGAATTCAAACAAGACCGTGAAGATCGCCCAATTCGATAAGGCCGGCCATCCCACCGGCATCGTCCAACTCGAGAAGATCGTCAAACCCGACGCCGAATGGCGCAAGCTGCTCTCGCCCGACGCCTACCAGGTCACGCGCCACAAGGGCACCGAGCGCGCCTTCATGAACAGCCTGTTCAACAATCACCGCGACGGGCTCTATAGCTGCGTCTGTTGCGGCACCATGCTGTACGATTCCAAGACCAAGTTCGAATCCGGCACCGGCTGGCCCAGCTTCTGGGCGCCGATCGCCAGGGAGAACGTCTCCATCGGCACCGACCTCAGCCTGGGCATGGAGCGCGACGAGGTCTCCTGCGCGCGCTGCGACGGCCATCTCGGCCACGTCTTCGACGACGGCCCCCGGCCCACCGGGAAGCGTTACTGCATGAACTCGGCCGCGATGGTCTTCACCCCCCGCGGCTGAGGGCGCGCAGCTCTGGAATGACCGTCCCTTTCCCCGGGCAGCTTCTTACTTCCCCGCTGTCGGAGCTGGGGCGCGGTCTTCTCGAGCGTCTAAGCCGCCGCTTTGGGCAGGCTGTCCTGGCTCCCGGCTTCTACGAATGACCAGCAAATTGTTGTCCTGATCATTGAATGAGTTCGGCAGCTCTACGTATACGAACTCATGACTTGGGTACCGCTTCGAGTAGACCGTTTCCAACTCATTGCGCCATTTCTCCATCGTTCTCGGGTGAATGTCTTCGATCACGTAAACTCCACCTGGACGAAGGTGCTCCAACGATCCATCCAAGAACGAAGTGTTGCCTTCGAAGGTGTGCTCCCCGTCATCAATTATGATATCCATGCCACCCTGCAAAACGGGCTGCGACCAAAGACCACGTATAGCGGCACTGTCAAGTTGGTCGCAGTAGAAGGTTTTGATGCGGTCTTCTTCGAACAGGGCGTCACGATTGACATCCGCGCCAAAAACAAGCGCACGTGGAAAGAGTTCGCGCCATCCTCGTAGGGAAGCCCCTGATAAAACACCAAGTTCGAAGATTCGGAGCGGCTGATCGCGGAGTCTACCGAAGAGAACAGAGTAGACGGTTGTGTAGTTATGCCGATACCAGCCCTTGTCACTGCCATGCCTGGTCATGACACGGCACATGTTCGTTGGAGCGAACACGTTGACTCTGCCAAGCTGGTGTACAAGTTCGGACGCACGGCCGGCAGGAAAGCCCTGGACGTTTGGAGTGCGCCGGATAAAAGAGGAGGCAATCAGACGAGGCAAGTAGAAGCGACTATACCAGGAGTAGAAACGAACGCGTTGATAGGCTTGAGGTGAGAACGTTCGCTCAAGCAGTTCCCGGACACTTGATAGCACTACACGCCTCCAGATGAGTACACGGGGGGACAGGCGGAATGTCGCAAGGGGTTGTCACGGGTCATCCGGTATTTCCACCTGTACCGGAGTCGGCGTTGCCAAAGCATACCATCCCTTTCGTGAGCCGGGAGCAGAGTCAAGGGCGGTACGACGCTCTTTGTCGGGCCGTTCAGCGCGGACCCTTGAAGCTGCGGACTTCCCACCACACTTGCGCACCGACGAAGCGGCGCGCATTACGGTGCCCGACCTAAGGTCAGTATACGTCTAGCCGCCTTCCTTCGCTCCTGCGTGTTGCGCCTATTGCGTCGGTGCTCCGAGAGGAAAGGGGTGGCAGCGGGGGACGAGCCTCTGCGTCCCCGCGCCGGCGTTGGCTGGCGCACGCATCCCGTTCCCCACGCCTGCGCCCGCAACTGGAATAGGATATTGGCATGCGTTTCCTTGCCACTCTGCTCGCCTTCTCTGCCCTGCTGCTTGGACAGACGCCCGCCGCGCCCGCGCCGCGCAAAATTCAGGCGCTGATTATCACCGGCCAGAACGGGCACGACTGGCGCACCGTCTGCCCGTTGTTGCGCCAGGACCTTGAGGACACCGGCCGCTTCGAAGTCCGCATCGACGAGGAGTTCCGCGGCGCCGGCCCGGAAACGCTCGCGCCCTACGACGTCGTGATTCTCAACTACTCCGACTGGCGCAAGTCCGGCCTGCGCTGGGGCGACCGCGCCGAAAACGCCCTGCTGGATTTCGTGCGCTCCGGCAAGGGCCTGGTCGTGTATCACTTCTCGGCCGCGGCGTTCGACGGCTGGACCGAGTTCGAACAGCTCTCCGGCGCCAACTGGCGTCCCGGCAACGGCCAGCACTCCGCCCCGCACGACTTCGTCGTTCAGGTGGTCGACTCCAGCCATCCCATCACGCGCGGCATTCCTGCCACGTTCATGCAGACGAAGGATGAGCTTTACGCCAACCTGAAGTGGCAGCCGCAGGGCTGTTGCCACATCCTGGCCACCGCCTGGGACGACCACTCCCTGTACAGGAATCCGCAACAGCCCGTGTATGGCCCAGGCAAGGCCGAGCCCGTCCTCTGGACTGTCGACTACGGCAAGGGCCGCGTCTTCGTCAACGTCCTCGGCCACGACGGGCCGGCCGTCCAGACGCCAGCCTTCATCGCGACGTTCACGCGCGGCGCCGAGTGGGCCGCCACCGGCAATGTCACGCTGCCCACGGTCGCCTTGCCCGCTCCGCCTCAGAAATAACCCGGCCTCACGCCGGAATCGACCCCGCCTTGATGACCTTCGTCATCACCTCGGCGAAGGTGTCGATCTCTTCGAGCGTGGTGTACACGTTGGGCGTGATCCGCAGCCCCTGATATTCGTTCCCGGTCACGATCGCCACTGTCCAGATGCGGTACTTCGTCCACAGGTAGTTCTGCAGTTTCCCCGCATCGTACCCGTCCACGCTCACGAATCCGATGGCGCACGACTGCTCCGGATCCTCGCTATTGAGGATCTTCACGCCCGCCAGGTCCCGCAACTGGTTCGACCAGCGCTTCCGCAGGTAGCGGAAGCGCTCGGCTTTGCGTTCGGCCCCGATGCTCTCGTGGAAGTTCAGCGCCTCGGTGATGGCGTTGCGCTGCGACGCCGGGTGCGTGCCGATCTCCTCGAATTTGCGGATGTTCGCGTTCATCTCCGGCGGCGCGGCCATCATCGGCCAGATCTTTTCGATCTTCGACCGCTTCACGTACAGCATCCCCGTTCCGATCGGCGCCAGCACCCATTTGTGCAGCGATGTGCCGTAGTAGTCGCACTCCAGATCGGCCTGTTGGAACGGGAACTGCGCGAAGGCGTGCGCGCCGTCCACGATCACCTCGATCCCGTGCGCGCGCCCCAGTTGGCAGATCCTGCGCACCGGGAAGATCTGCCCCGTGCGGTTGGTCATGTGGCAGATGTGGATCACCTTCGTGCGCGGCGTGATCGCCTCTTCGAACAGCTTCACCAGATAATCCATGCTCGGCGGCGGCACCGGGAATTTGAGTTGCTTGAGGACTATTCCGTCCCGCCGCTCCCTCTGCTGCCAGGTGGTGATCATGCGCGGGTAGTCCTGGTTGGTGGTCAGAACTTCGTCGCCGCGCTGCAGCTCCATGCCGAGCTGCACAATCTCCAGCCCCTCGCTGGCGTTGCGCGTGATGGCGATCTCCTCGGGGTCGCAGCCGAACGTCCGCGCCAGCCGCCGCCGCACCGTCTCAATGCCCGGGTCCAGCACGCTCCACATGTAATACGACGGGCTCAGGTTCTCCACCTCCAGGTAGCGCACTTCGGTGTCCATGACAATCTTCGGCGCGGGCGACACGCCGCCGTTGTTGAGATTGACCATGTTGCGGTCCACCGTGAAGGCGTGGCGGATATTCATCCAGAAGTCTTCGTCGCGCGCCACCGTGTCCGCCGCGCGTCCCGGCACGGCCGACGCCGCACTCTGCGCCCGCGCCAGCGCGTCGGTCTGAAACGCGGTCGCGGCCAGTGCTCCGGCCGCCGATGCAGAAAAGCCCCGGAAGAATCTTCGACGGTTCATGAACCAACCATCGCGCACTCGCGCGCCCGGGTCAATGCGGCAGGCTGGCCCGCCCCGGTTTGGTTCGACTGGCGCGCTTCCGCGCGCTGCGCCCGGAGGCGCACGCGGAGAACCTTCCGAGGCGCATGGTCGTTCGGTTGGAAGACCTGAGTGCGCCCGCGCCGGCGCGCCAAAAAACCAAAACCCGGCGTGAGGTCCGAACCTCGCGCCGGGCTGGTTTGTTAAAACTTCGGAATCTGCTATTGCCTTACGCGCTTCCGGCGCAGCAGCCCGCCCAGGGCCAGCAGCCCGCCGCCCACCAGCAGGAGAGCTCCGGGTTCAGGCGTGGTGGTGTCGCCACCCCAGAACAACAGACCCATGGGGTTGTCGGTCGTATTCAGCCCAGTGCCAAGCTGGTAATCTGTGAAATACAGAGTGTATGAGCCGGCCGGGAGAGACCAACTCCCTGTGAAATCTTCACCGACCCCGCAGCCGATGATCCCTCCGGAGCACGTAGTCCCTGTAGTAAGGAGTGGAGCCTCTAGCTCCGTGAGAGTGCTGGTCGTGTTGTCGTACAAAAAGACGCCCGCGGTGTCGTCCGCGTAAACAGTCAGGGTGAGGACGTTCGACGAGGTAGCTACGAACGTCGGCGAGGTCCCGTCGGCATCGGCCCAGATCGTCACCGCCGGATTAGTGCTGCTCGATGGCTGGAAAAGGCTTTGGGTGTATCCCGTCGGACCATACGAAATCCACTGTGCGGGTGGAGAGGCAGGGGGCGTCACCCAGCCTGGATCTTGGGTGACCACCACAGTACTACCCGTAGTATACGTCGGGTAATTCGGGTTAGTAGCCGGGACCGAGTAGTAAAGACCCGCCTGTGAGTAGAAGGTGATCGTTCCCGCAATCGCAGGGATCCCAGCCAATAGCAACACGACCGCCGCCAAATATTTTTTCATAGGCTCTTCCTCTTTTCTGCTCCATCCTCCGACAGTGCGATTGGTCCCTCTTCCCGCGAACCGACAGCACTCACTACCCCTCCAACAGCAACAGAAGAAGTATGCCAAAAACACGAGATGAAGCATAGTACTGTTTGTACTATCTTTGGATAGTCCAAGGAAGACCAATCGAACTCCCCTCCACGACCTCTCCGGAAACTTGCCCGGCCGGCTTGGCAAGCTGTTTTCGGACCTGTTGCTCACAAATTATGTTATTGTAAATAAATGACTTATATAAAGTTCAAGACACAAATCAAAAGCCCCGCACAGGGCGCCTTTGCGTAACTGCACAATTTCATACGAAATCCGGCCGCGAATCGTAATTTGGAGCGCCCCCGCTGCGCAGCGGCACGGCGGCTTTGTATGACTTGAGTACTAGTACTACCCAGGGGATCCTTTTACCCCCGCGCCGCCGGCGCCCGAATTCCCTCCCGCCGCTCAACTCTGCGCCGGCACGCCGCGCCCGCCTGAGCCTCGAAGGCTCGATCTTCCGTCTCCACCGGCCGCTTCGCGGCGCGGGAAATTCCCGTGCCACTGCGCGCGCCGCCCGCCTGCCTGCGCTAACATATCTGATACCTGGCCCGAGAGCTGGTTCGGCGGGCGAGCGCTGGAAGGATCGAATTGCACTGCCAAGGAGACCGCGCCCATGTCTGTTAACGAAGAAATGCAGGAACACGCCGAGCACGCCCACGACTCGTTCACCCGCACCGCCGGCGCCCTCATCGCCCTGATCGCCGCTTTTCTGGCCGTCGTGGCCGTCGCCGGCCATATTGCCACCACCGAGGAGCTGCTGGCCCAGCAGAAGGCTTCCGACCAGTGGGCCTTTTACCAGGCCAAATCGCTGCGCCGCTACCAGTCCGAGGTGGCCAGGGACATCGTGAGCCTCATGCCCGGCGCCGAGGCCGCCAGGACGGCCGAGAAATTCAAAGGCAACCAGGAGCGTTACCAGAAGGAAGGCGAGGAGATCATGACGCAGGCCCGGGAGTTCGAGGCCGAAAGCGCCGTCAGCGGCCGCCGCGCCCTGCGCCTCCATTTTGGCGAGGTGTTCCTCGAACTGGCCGTTGTTCTGTGTTCGCTGGCGATCCTCACCCGGCGCTCGCTCTTCTTGTACGTGGCAATCGCTGCCGGCGCCGGCGGCATCCTGATCGCCGGAAGCGCCCTGTTCTTGCCGCACTAGCCTGCGGCCGCCCTGCGGAACCCGGCGCCACTCGTTCGCGGCACGCCTTTCGCCCTCCCCTGCGGAGCGGTAGCCCGCATTACTCCGGCCTTTTGTCTTGCTTTCCAGGAGTCTGGAGGCCCGTGGTACGCTGAGGGGCAACCGGGAGCTATAGAGGGGTTATCAACATGCTGAACGCTCTAAAGGAGAGTGCAAAGAACTCGCTCAATCCCAATTCATACGCTTACAACCTCCTCCGGTGGATGTACGGCAGCATCGCCGGGAAGCCTCGCGTCCGCTACTTGGGAAAACGCGCCCTTACCATGCTGGTCCGCAAAGATAGCCGTTTTGAAGAAAGCGAGCTCTGTATGGCGGGCGGCTGCCCGATGAAGGTCTTGGACGCCGTGATCGGGAAATGGAAGCCGCATTCGTTTCTCGACATCGGGTGCGGTACCGGCAAGACGTTGGAATATGTGGCAGCCAAGGGAATCGAATGCGTCGGTCTGGAAGGTTCGCAGCCGGCCATCGAATCATCGCCCGTGAAGGGGCTCATCGTGCGTGCCGATCTTAACAAGCCCGTCAGACTTGAGCGGACATTCGATCTCGTCTGGAGTTATGAAGTCGCTGAACATATACATCCGAAGTTCGTTGAGATATTCCTCGAGACATTGACTGGTCACGGCGATCTGATCGCCATATCCGCGGCGCGGCCCGGTCAGGGAGGCGCCGGACACTTCAATGAACAGCCGCCACAATATTGGATTGACAGAATCGAGCGGCGTGGATTCACCTATCAACGAGAGTTTACTGAGTACCTCCATGGTCTCAACGACGGCTGGAGCCACAACATGATGGTCTTTGTTCGGCCGCGATAGTCGCGCTCTGCCTTTCGGCCATCATCCGGCGTCGAATCTCCATTCCAGATGATCGGCGCGATTGGCGGAGGTTGCGCAGAGCGGCCCCTCCCAGCTTTCCTCCGGGGGGGCGGTAGCCCGCTCTACTGGACCGCTTTGTCGGGATACGGTGGCGCCGCGGGCAGCGTCCGCGGGTCCTTCTGGATCAGCTCCTGGAGGTGCTTCAACGCAGCCTCCAGTTGCGCGTCGCGTCCACTGAACGTCTCGTGCGGCAGGTTGTCCACGACGATGTCCGGCTCCACGCCGTAACCCTCGATCAGCCACTTTCGCTCCGGCCCGTAGACGCCCGTCTCCGCCGCCGTGGCGATGCCCCGGTCCACCAGCACGTTGGACGCGCTCAGCCAGATCTCGCCGCCCCACGTCCGCACGCCGATCACCTTCCCCAGGCCCAGCCGCCGGAACCCTTCCGCGAACGCCTCGCCATCGCTGGCCGTCGACTCGTCCACCAGCACCACCATGTGCCCGCGGAAGGCGTACTGCATGTTCCAGGTCGGGTCTCCGACCCGCGGCTGCCAGTAGAACCAGGCCTTCCTGAGCAGCTTGCCCAGCAGCCACGAGTCGATGTTGCCGCCGTTGTTGTGGCGCACGTCGATAATCAGCCCCTGGCGGTCGAACACCGGGTAATAGTCCCGCTCCCAGCGCTCCATGTCGCCCGATCCCATGGCCCGCAGATGCAGGTAGCCGATCTTGCCGCCGCCGGCCTGCTCCACCCTGTGCCGCCGTTCGAGCTCCCACTCCCCATACCTCAGCGACGCCTCCTCGCCGGTCGTCATCGGCTTCACCAGCACGTCCCTTGTCTTGCCGTCCGTGGCTTGTTTCACCCGCACCAGCGTCTGCCGGTTGGCCTTCTCCCTCAGCAGCGCGCCGATATCCGGCGCCGCCGGCACCTCCGCGCCGTCGATCATCGTGATCACGTCGCCCTCCCGCACGTCGACGCCCGGCCGCGCCAGCGGCGAGGCTTGGTCCGGCAGGTCCGGATCGTGGCGGTAAATATGTTTCACCACCACGCCACCGGCCTTGTCGTCGCGTTCCAGCAGCGCACCCAGAGCGCCCATACTCACCGGGTCGGGCGTCTCCCGGATGTCGCCGCCCCCGACGAAGATGTGCAGCGCGCTCAGCTCGCCCACCATCTGCGCCAGCAGGTCGTTCAGTTCCTCGCGCTCGGTGACGCGATCCACCAGCGGCTCGTACTTGGCCCGCACCGCCTTCCAATCCAGGCCGTGCATGTTGCGGTCGTAGAAGTAGTCGCGCTCCAGCCGCCAGGCATCGGCGAACATCTCCTTGAAGTCGGCCTTCGGGTCCAGCTCGAAGCTCCACCCGCTCAGGTCCACCTTGGCGTCGGCGAGCGCCTTGGGCGTGCCCAGCGCCGCCGCCTTCACCCCGGCGTCGAAGATGTAGAAGTCCTGCTCCTTGCGCACGGCCAGCTTCTTGCCGTCCTGCGACAACTCGTAGCCGCGTACGTCGGCCATCACCGTCTCCGGCTTCTCGCCCTTGTTGTCGATGTCCATGCATGTCAGCGCCTGCTGCGGCGGCATTGTTTCCGCTTCGGCCATCCAACACAGCCGCTTGGCGCTGGCCGACAGATCCTCGTAGTTGCCCGGCGGCGCGGGCGCCTCGCTGATGCGCCCCATGATGCCGTCCAGCTCGATCTCCACTTTGACTTTCACCGCTTCCTTGCCCTTCTCCACGGGCTTGTCCTTGTCTTTGTCCGCCGACTTGTCCTTATCCGCCGCCGCCTTGTCCGCCGGCTTATCTTTCGCGTCGGCCGGCTTGGTTTCGGTGGCGGGCTTGGTCTCCTCCTTCTTCTCCTCCGGCTTGGCCTCCGGGTGCAGCTCGTCGGGCGGCTCGAACGGCGACCGCAGGCCCTTCTTCAGCGCCAGTTGGTAGATCTTCATCGTGCGGTCGAAGTGCGGGTCCGGCTGGCGCGTGCCCCACGGCCCGTGAACGGTCGTCTTCAGGTTGCGGTCCGAGAGGAAGTACAGCCACTGCCCGTCCGCGCTCCAGGCCGGGCTCCCGCTGTTGAACCGGTCCGAGGTCAGCGCCGTGATCGCGCCCGTGTCCACGTTGTAGACCTTGATCTCGCGGAACTGGTCGGCCGCGGTCTCCACATACGCCAGCCACTTGCTATCCGACGACCACTTCAGGTCGTCGAAACCGTCGTGGCTGCTCTCGGCGATCTTTTTGTTCTCCTTCGTCTTCAGGTTGAGCAGCCACAGTTGCTGGTCCTTGTTGGTATGCGCCAGCCAGGCGCCGTCGGGCGAGCTCACGCCGTCCCAGCGCAGCACCTTGGCGTCATTGGTGAGCTGCTCGCCCGGGCCCACGCCGTTGGCCGGATAGCGCCACAATTCCGTCTCGCCGCTGGCGGTGCTCATCACCACGATGCTCTTGCCATCGGCCGAATAGCGCGCGTCGCGGAACCTCACCCCCGGCTGGCGCGCCACCCGCACCAGCCGCCCCGGCTTGGCCGGCGCCACGAATACTTCGCCGCGCGCCGTGAAGACCATCCCCGAACCATCCGGAGCCAGGTGCCCGGAGCTCAGGTACTGCATCGGCTTCTTCACCCAGCGCTCCCGCAGTTGATCGAAATCCGAGACCAGCGTGATCGGGACCACGGCATCCCGCCCCGACTTCAGGTCCAGCAGCCAGATATCCGCGCCGCACTGGTACGCGATGCGGCCGTCGGCGAGCGACGCGGTCTGCGCATCGAAGTCCTTGTGATGCGTGTGCTGGCGCGGATCCTTGCCATCGGGCGTCATCGACCACACGTTCATCACGCCGTCGCGGTCGCTGAGGAAGTAAACGCGCCCCTTCCAAAACATCGGGTTCTTCGAGGTGCCGGGGTAGTCCCGGGTCAGCGGCACGGCCTCCGTGCCCGGCGTCCATCGCCACAGGCTCTGTACTTCGCCGCCCTTGTAGCGCTTGGTCGAGCTGCCCTGAAACGGCAGCCGCGTGAAGACGATCGTTTTCCCATCGGCCAGGAACGCCGCCTCGGCCGCCTGGGCCAGCTCGATCACCTCGCGCCCGCCCTTCAGGTCCAGCGCCACCAGTTGCACGCTCGGCAGCGTCGAAAAGCGCCGCGTGCGGTACAGCAGCCGCCCGTCCGGGGTCCAGCCAGCCACCCCCGCGGATCCATCCCAAGTCCGGCGCGTGGGCAGACCACCCTCAATCGGCATGCTGTAGACCTCGTCCGGCCCTTCGTATTCCGCGACGAAGGCGATGGTCCGTCCATCCGGCGAAATCGCCGCCGCGCGCTCTTCTCCCGGAGACGTGGTCAGGCGCCGCGCCGTCCCGCCCGCGGCCGGCACGCTCCACAGGTCGCCCTCGGCCGTGAAAACAGTCGTCCCGCCGCTCAACGCCGGGTAGCGGTAGTATCCCGGCCGGCTTTCGGCGCCGGCCAGCGCGCACAGCGCGCCCAGACTCGCAACGAGTGTCAAAAATCGCATGAATGCGGCCTCCAAACGTGATCTCCCAATCCCCTTATCCTATGCCGGGAGGTTCGATGCAGATGTTATTTCAGGCGGCTTGCGGTAGCGTTCGGCCAGCTTCACCAGCGCCACGCATAGCGCCAGCGTGCCCAGCGCAATCCACACGAAATCCAGCGTGTGGTCCTTGAGGAACTTCAGCGGCGATTCGTGCAGGTTGCGCCCCAGCCAGCACAGCGCCACGTAGCGTGGCACGCGCGCCCCCACGAACACGGCAATGAACGCCGCCCGCCTCACCCCCAGCGCCCCGGCGCAAATTTCGAACGCCTTCAGCGGCATCGGAACCGGCACCAGCGCCGGAATGAACACCGTGACCAGACCGTAGCGCCGGAACGATTCCCGGAACTGTTTCCCGCGCCCCGAGCTCAGCTTGCCTTGCAGGTATTTTTCGCCGCCTTTGCGCGCAATCTCATATAGGAACAACGACCCGAGCAGCGAGCCGGCCACGGCCGTCAGCGCCGCCACCAGCCACTGGTCGGGGCGCTGCGACGTGTACAGCAGCAGCAGCACGTCCGGTCCCGAAGGATTCGGAACGCCGGCTCCATCCGCAATCGTCAGCAGGAAAATGCCCGGCAGGCCCCAGGCGGCCAGCAGGGCGAGAATCTTCTTCATTCAGCCTCTCCGGCGGACTTTTCGTCGTGCGCACCGCCCAGGCGCGCGAGCAGTTGCTCTTCGGTCCAGATTTCGATGCCCAATTCACGGGCTTTCTCGAGCTTGGATCCGGCCTCGTCGCCGGCCACTACGACGGACGTCTTCTTGCTCACCGAGCCCGTCACCTTGCCCCCGGCCGCTTCGATCCGCTCCTTGGCCTGTTCGCGCGACAGCGTGGGCAGCGTGCCGGTGAGCACGAACGTCAGCCCGGCCAAGGCTCCGCCGGCGGGCTGTTGCTGTATCTCGCCTTCAAACTGCAGCCCGGCGGCGCGAAGCCGCTCCACCAGTTCACGATTGTGGGGTTCGAGGAAGAATCCGCGGATCGACTGCGCCACCTTCGGCCCGACTTCCTGCGCGCTCTGCAGCGTCTCCTCATCGGCCTGCATGAGCGCGTCGATCCCGCCGAAGGTGCGGCTCAGTATCTGAGCCGTGCGCTGGCCCACGAATGGAATGCCCAAGCCGGCGATCAGCCGTTCCACCGGCCTTGCCCTCGTGGCCTCGATATTGGCCACAATCTTGGACGCCGATTTCTCACCCATCCGCTCCAGGCCCAGCAGTTGATCGAGCCGCAGTTGATACAGGTCCGCGATGCTGGTCACCAGTCCCGTGCCGACCAGTTGATCCACCAGCGCGTCGCCCAGCCCGTCGATGTCCATGACGGTCCGCGAAGCGTAGTGCGCCAGCGACTCCTTCAGCCGCGCCGGACAGCTCGAGTTCAGGCAGCGCCGCGCCACCTCGCCCTCGGCCCGCACCACCGCGCTGCCGCACACCGGGCAGGCGTCGGGCATCCGGAACGGCCGCCGGTCCGCCGGGCGACGGCGCACCTCGACGACTTTAGGAATCACGTCGCCGCTGCGCTCGATCAGCACCGTGTCGCCGATCGCCAGGTCGAGCCGCGCGATCTCGTCCTCGTTGTGCAGCGTGGCGTTGGACACCGTCACGCCGCTCACCACCACCGGCCGCAGCCGCGCCACCGGCGTCAGCACGCCCGTCCGCCCCACCTGCACGTCGATGTTCTCGAGCACCGTCTCGGCCTGCCGCGCGCTGAACTTGAAGGCGATGGCCCAGCGCGGCGAGCGGGCCGTCCAGCCCAGCCGCCGCTGCTGCTCAATCGAGTCGATCTTGGCCACAACCCCGTCGATCTCATAGGGCAGCGTCTCCCGCCGCTCGCCCCACTCGCGGCACCACGCCAGCAACTCGTCCAACCCCGCCACGCGCCGCGCGTTCGGATTCACCTTGAAGCCCAGCTCGCGCAGGCGTTCCAGATTCTCCCAATGCGTCGGCAGCGCCGGCTGGCCCTCCACGAGCAGAAAATAGGCCTGGAATTCGAGCTTGCGCGAGGCCGTCAGCGCGGTGTCCAGCACGCGCAACGATCCGGCCGCCGAGTTGCGCGGATTGGCGTACGGCGGCAGGCCCTCCACGGCGCGCTCGGAGTTCAGCCGCTGGAACTCGGCGCGCGGCATCAGCACTTCGCCGCGCACTTCGAACCGCGACCAGGCCGAAACCGCCGCCTGGGCCTGCAGCGGCAGCGTGCGGATGGTGCGCGCGTTCTCGGTGACGTCCTCGCCCTCCTGGCCGTCGCCGCGAGTCACGGCCAGCCTCAGCCGCCGGTCTTCATACTGCGCCGCCAGCGACAGCCCGTCGAGTTTCAGCTCGGCCACATACTGGTACGCCTCGCCCGCCAGCAGCTCGCGCACGCGAGTGTCGAACTCCGCCAGTTCCTGCTCGTTGAGGGCGTTGTCCAGGCTGAGCATGGGCGACGAGTGCCGCACCTTGACGAAGCCCTCGCGCACGGCGCCGCCCACGCGGCGGGTCGGCGAGTCGGGCGAGTCAAGTTCGGGATGCGCTGTTTCGAGCTCCTTGAGCCGGCGCATCATGCCGTCGTACTCGGCGTCGCTGATCTCCGGCCTGTCGAGGACGTAATATAGGTGTTCGTGCCGCCGCAGGGCGGCGCGCAGAAGCTCGATCTCGCGCACAATCGGGTCCATCGAATCGGGCTTCCTCATCGGGTCCCTATAATCGTAACTGAAGGGGGCACTTCGTTATCGCGCGCCAACGGCCGATTCATGTCATCTTCAACCCCGAGGCCGGGGGGCTTCGCCGCCGCCCCGGGCGCTTCCAGCGCACGCTCGCCCTGCTGCGCCGGAAATGGCCTGAACTCGAAGCGATCGCCACGCCCGCGCCGCAGACCGCCGGGTCCATTGCCGCGCGCTGCATCGAGCAGGGCAGCGGCCTGATCCTGGTGGCCGGCGGCGACGGCACCATCAATGAAGCGCTCTCCGGCGTGGCCGGATCGGACGTCCCGCTCGGCATCCTCCCCTTCGGCAATGCCAACGTCCTGGCCAATGAGCTGGGCCTGGGCAATAATCCGCTGCGCGCGGCCGCGCTGCTGCCGGGCTGCGCGCCCGTCTCCGTCGCTCTGGGCCGCATGAGGACCAGCGCCGGCGAGCGGCTTTTCATCTGCATGGCCGGGGCCGGCTTCGACGCCCAGACCGTGCGCATCGTCGACCCCCGGCTGAAGCGGCGCATCGGCAAGTTCTCCTACTGGGTCCACGCCTGCCTGGAACTCGGCTCCCGCCTGCCGGTCTTTCGCGTGCGCGTTTCGGGGCGCGAATACCTGTCCAGCTTCGCCTTGATCAGCCGCGTTCGCAACTACGGCGGCGACCTCGAAATCGCCCGCCGCGCCAACCTGCTGGGAGAACGTTTCGCCATCGTTCTGTTCTCCGGCAACAACACCTTCCCCTACGTGCGCTACCTCCTGGGCGTGGTTTTCAATAGGCTGGAGGGGATGGAGGGCGTGCGCATTCTCGAGGCCGCCGGCGTGGAGGTGGAACCGCTCGACGGCGCGCCGCTGGACCTGCAGGTGGACGGCGAGCACGCCGGCTTCGGCGCCGCCAGCTACGACATCGTCGAAGGGCGCCTGCGGCTTCTGATCCCTGCTCCCTACCTGTGCGTCATGAGGCCGGCCACCGTCCGGCTGCAATACGAATCACTCTAATGTTCGACTCCGCCCCGGCCATCGAAATCCACGATCTGCGCAAGGTCTACGGCGACAAGCCGGCAGTGGACGGCCTCAATCTGACGGTCCCGCGCGGCTGCTTCTACGGCTTTCTGGGTCCCAACGGCGCGGGCAAGACCACCACCATCCGCATGCTGATGGGCCTCGCTCCGCCGACCTCGGGCTCGATGGCGCTGCTGGGCCTGCGCATGCCCCAGGACGCCGTGGCCATCAAGCGCCGCATCGGTCTGGTGCCCGATGATTCGCTGCTGTTCGACCACCTGAGCGGTCCCGAGTTCGTCCACTTCGTCGGCCGCATGTACGGCCTCGACATGGCCACGGTGCGCCAGCGCACGCGCGAGTTGATGGAGCTGTTCGAGCTCGACACCGCCGGCCGCAAGCTGATCGTGGACTACTCCAAGGGCATGCGCAAGCGCGTCGCCATGGCCGCCGCGCTGATCCATAAGCCCGACCTGTTTCTGCTCGACGAGCCGTTCGAGGGAGTCGATGCCGTGGGCGCGCGCCAGATGAAGGAGATCCTGATCGAGCAGGCGCGCCGCGGCAGCACCATCTTCCTCACCTCGCACGTGCTCGAGGTCGTCGAGCGGCTGTGCCACAGCGTCGCCATCATCGACAAGGGCCGGCTGGTGGCCGAGGGCACCATCGACGGCTTGCGCTCCGGCGAGGAGACGCTGGAGGACCTCTTCGTGCGCGTGGTGGGCGCGGAGGGGCGCGCCAACGAGACACTGGACTGGTTGTAGGCCGCCACCCATGCTTCCCGACCAGCAGACCCGCGCCATCGTGTGGGCGCAATATCGCACCATCTTCAACCGCTTTCCGCGCAATCGCGGTGGCGCGGCCCTGGCCTGGTTCTTTTCCCTGGTGTGGTATGCGATGTTCGCCCTGCTGGCCGTGGTCGCCGCCGTCGCGCTGCCCGACGTCGCCACTCGCGCCCTGCTGATCACGACCCTCGACTTCGGTCTGCTGGCCGCGCTGATGTACTGGCAACTGATGCCGCTGATGATGGCCACCAGCGGCCTGTCGCTCGATCTGAAGCGGCTGCTCGTCTATCCCATCCCCGAGCGCCGCATGTTCGGGATCGAGGTTCTGCTGCGGGCCAGCACGGGCATCGAGGTCCTGCTGGTGATGGCCGGCGCGGCGGTGGGCCTGTGGCGCAACCCCATCGTGCCCTGGTGGGGGCCGCTGTGGTTTGTCCCCTTCACGGCTTTCAATCTGTGCCTCTCGGCCGGCGTGCGCGATCTGCTCACGCGTCTGCTGCGCCGCCGCGGCGTGCGCGAGGTGGTGGTGCTGGGCCTGCTGCTGCTCACCCAGTTGCCCAACATCCTGGTGCGCACCATGCCGGCCGAGAAGCTGGCCGAATACCTGAGGAAATACTCGGCCTTCAGCGCCGTGCTGCCTCTGCCCTGGCAGTGGACCGCGCGCCTGGCCGCGGGCCAGTTGTCCGCCTCGGCCTTTTTCGGTCTCGCCCTGTGGCTCTTCCTGGGCGCCTGGTTCGGCTATTCCCAATTTCGCCGCAGCCTGCATTTCGACGAAGCGGAAGCCGAGAGCGCCAATCGCAAGCCGGCCGGCCCGCCCGGGCGCCTCTCCTTCGGCGAGCGCGTCGCCGGCCTGCCGCTGCGCTTCCTGCCCGAACCCCTGGCCACGCTGGTTCAGAAGGAGCTGCTCACGCTGCCCCGCGTGCCGCGCTTCCGCACGCTGTTCCTGATGGGCGCGTTCTTCAGTCTCGTCATCTGGCTGCCCTATCTGTCCAGGCCCGGCGGCGGCGGCGCCACCACCGGCTTCCTGCCCAACAACTTCCTCACCATTGTCGTGCTGTACTCGATGCTGCTCCTGACCGAGCCGCTGTTTGCCAACGTCTTCGCCTACGACCGCAAAGCCGCCCAGGCCTACTACGTTTTGCCGGTGCGCTTCTCCAGCGTGCTGATCGCGAAGAACGCCACCGCGCTGCTCTTCGTCACGCTGGAGATCGTCGTCGTGTGCCTGCTCGCCAAGCTCTTCCGCGCGCCCATGACGGCCCAGCGCCTGGGCGAGAGCCTGGCCACGGTGTTCGTCTTCGCGGCGTTCCTGTTCGCCGTCGGCAACCTGACCTCGGTGCGCTATGCCAAGAGCGTGGACCCGTCCAATCCCTGGCGCGGCAAAGGCAGCGGGCGCGCCGGCGGCTGGCTGATGCTGGTCTACATCGCCGCCATGCCGTCGGTCGTCATTGCTCACCTGGCCCGGTATGCCTTCCAGAAGGAACTCGCGTTCTTCGCCGTGCAGGCCGCGGCCCTGTTCGTCGCCGCATTGACTTACATCGTCACCTTCGAATTGGCCGTCGAATCGGCCGACAAGGAACGCGAACAGTTCCTCTCCGCGCTCGGCGCCGGCGAAGGCATCATCGGCTGAGACATCTCCGTCCCTCCCGCGTGCGGGACGCCACCGCGCCGCGTGGAGAAACCGGGGACTGACGTCTCTGTCCCAGCCCGGATGTTTCTCCACGATCGTAGCGAGGCGCGATGAGAGGGTTGCAGATACAAGGCGCACGACGGGAGCCGCCCGCAGGCGTACTTGGCTGCTACGTCGAGGACGGCAACCGAGTGCAACGCAGTAGATGCGGCCCTATCGCGCGCCGCAGCCGATTGCTGGTGAAACATCCGGGCTAGGCGCCCTCAACTCTCTCTATCGACGCTTTGCCTCCTCTGCGCCGTGTGGACTGAGCCGTCTGTCCCCCGGTTTTTCACGCCCTAGACCTGTTTCGGAATAAGTGTAGCCCGTCGCGTCCGGCCGCACTGAGGCCCCTCCCGGACGGGGACACCGAGGCCCGCGGCGCTTGATCGACAGCCTCTGAACGTCGCCCCGAGGGAACCCCAGCGTGCCGCCGCGGCACGCGCAGAGTGTCCCCTCCGGCCACCCAACCTGCGCCGGCCGAGCCTCGCGCGCGGCGGAGGCGATCGCGCGGATGGCCGACCGGGGCGAGGACGTGTCGCGGTTCTTCACCAACCGCGGAAAGATGATGCAACCGATCCGGCGGGTAAACGTCGATTTCACGGCCGGCATGCTGGAGGAACTGGACGAGGCCGCGGCGGCGCTAAACGTGAGCCGGCAGGCCGTGATCAAGACCCTGGTGCGGCAGGCGCTGGACCAGCATCACCTGGCACACGGGGCGCGGAAGGCGGGCTGAGGCGGCACGGGCAAGCGGCGCCGGAAAAGGGTGCGGCGGAGGGCGGGATTGGCCTGTGGAACAGGGGCAGAGCGGAGCGTCTGGATGGGCTCGGGCTCCGGCTCGCGAAATCCGCTGTCGCGGCTACCGTCCCGGATTCGTTCCCGGATTGACGTCGAAGGTTTCGCCCAACTCTGCTAGTATCCATTCGTGCCTCTCTCCTGGAACGAAATCCGCCACAAAGCAATCGCCTTCCCCAGAGAATGGGCGACCGCTAGGAGGGAGCAAGCCGATAAGCAGACATTCTGGAACGAGTTCTTCGAGGTCTTTGGTGTCCGCCGTCGCGCTGTGGCGAGTTTTGAGGAACCCGTACAGAAGATCTCTGGCGAATACGGCTATATTGACCTGTTCTGGCCGGGGGTCGTGCTCGTGGAGCATAAGAGCCTGGGCGGTAACCTCGGTAAGGCGGAATCGCAGGCGTTCCGATACATCCAGGATCTGGCGCGTGAGGGGCGCATGGATGAGATACCTCGCTACGTCATCGTCTCCGACTTTGCCCGCATCGCCCTGCACGATCTTGAGCCTGAGGACCAGCGGGTCCTGCCGCTCTTCGACGCCGGCCGCGCGGTCAGCACGGAATTCCCGCTCGCCGAACTGCATACGCACACCCACCTCTTCGCCTTCATTGCCGGCTATAGGCAGCGCAAGTTGGAGCCCCACGACCCCATCAACATTAAGGCCGTCGGCATCTTGGGTAGGCTCCACGATGCGCTGGAGGCCGGTGGCTACTCTGGTCACAAACTTGAACGCTTCCTCGTCCGCATACTGTTCTGCCTTTTCGCACAGGACACCGGTATTTTCGAGCCCTGGTCGTTCAAGCTCTTCTTGCTGGACAGAACCGCCGGGGACGGCTCTGACCTCGGGCTTCACCTGGCGCATCTCTTTAACGTGCTTAATACCCCGGCCGACGTGCGCCAAAAGAACCTGGACGAAGCTCTCGCCGCGTTCCCCTGGGTCAATGGTGAACTCTTTGCCGAGGATCTCGGATTCGCAGATTTCAATGGGGACATGCGCAATGCCCTTCTTGCCTGCACGGAGTTCGATTGGTCGCGCATTTCTCCCGCTGTTTTCGGCTCGCTATTTCAATCCATCATGGAGCCGACGGAGCGGCGCCAAATCGGTGGGCACTACACGAGTGAGCGCGACATCCTCAAGGTCATCCGCGCGCTTTTCCTCGACAGCCTCCGGGCGGAATTTGAGCGGATCAGGGGAAACAAGGCCGAGCTTAGGCGCTTCCACGAGAAACTGGCAAGGCTCAGCTTCCTCGATCCAGCGTGCGGCTGCGGCAACTTCCTCGTCATTGCTTACCGCGAATTGCGCTCGCTGGAGATAGAGATCCTTAGGGCCCTCTATGGGGATTCGCAACAGGAGTTGGACATTCAGCGCCTCTCCCTCGTGGACGTGGATAGCTTCTACGGCATAGAAATCAAGGAATGGCCTGCGCGCATCGCGGAGGTGGCGATGTGGCTGATGGACCATCAGATGAACAATCAGCTGTCAGAGGCATTCGGCAGGTACTTCGTACGCCTCCCGCTCGAGAAATCCCCAACCATCGTTTGCGGGAACGCCCTCCGCCTCGACTGGAAGGAGATTCTGCCACCCGATAGGTGCAGCTACGTGCTCGGCAATCCGCCATTTGTGGGAAAGAAGGCTCGGAGCGCTGAACAACAGGCGGACATGCGGCAGGTATTTGGCGCTATCGCGGGGGCAGGAACGCTTGATTACGTCTGCTGTTGGTACTTGCGTGCGGGTCGATATATTCGAGGTTCCCAGATCAGAGCGGGCTTCGTGTCAACGAATTCGATGACGCAAGGCGAGCAACCCGGCATCTTGTGGCCGACTTTGTTCCGTGAGCTCGGCCTGAAGATTCACTTTGCCCATCGCACGTTCGCTTGGGAGAGTGAGGCTCGGGGCATGGCTCATGTCCACGTTGTCGTGATCGGCTTCGGTGCTTTCGACGTACAGAGCAAGCGCATTTACGAGTACGAATCCGACGGGAGAACTGTCCTGACGATTCCGGCCCGCAACATAAGCCCCTACCTAGTCGAGGGGAGGGACATGGCCCTGCAGAATCGTGAACAACCACTGTGCGCCGTGCCGGAAATGCAGTTTGGCAGCATGCCGAATGACGGCGGCAACCTTCTTCTCTCAGATGAACAGAAGGAACAACTGGAATGCGACGAGCCGGACGCTCTTCCCCTGATTCGTCCCCTTCTCAGCGCCCAAGAGTATTTTCAGGGACGGCGTCGCTGGTGTCTCTGGTTAAGAGATGTCGCCCCCCAGACTATTCGCGCGATCGCCGAGGTTCATAGGCGCGTCGAGGCTGTGCGCACATATCGTTCGGCGAGCCGGCGTGAAGCTACCAGGAGACTGGCCGGATACCCCACGTTGTTCGGAGAAATTCGGCAGCCGGCTTCTGAATTTGTGTTAGTGCCCCGCCATAGCTCCGAGGCGCGCCGGTACATTCCCCTTACCTATTTCACGCCCAACTACGTTCCCAGCGACAGCTGCCTGTTTTTGGAGGGCGCAACGCTCTACTTCTTCGGGGTACTTTCTTCCAGAATGCACATGGCCTGGGTGAAGGCCGTCTGCGGGCGCATTAAATCGGATTATCGGTATTCGAACAAGCTCGTGTACAACAACTACCCTTGGCCTGAGGCACCCACCGAGAGGCGCCGGGCGGCGGTGGGAGTGGCTGCACAAGGGGTTCTGCGCGCGCGAAGAGAATTCCCCGGTGCGTCGTTGGCTGACCTCTACGACTCGCTGGCGATGCCGCCCGTTCTCGTCAGGGCGCACGCCACGTTGGACCGCGCGGTCGACCTCTGCTACCGCTCAAACCCTTTCCAGGACGACCTCCAGCGCGTCGAGCATCTATTCGACCTTTACTCAAGGCTCTGCGCGCCTCTCGTAGACGGCGCTGGGCGGACAGTCAGGCGGTCTTCCAGACGCAATCTATAGCGGAAAGCCGAAAACCGGGGACTCGCCCCCGATTTCCAGCGCCGGTCAGCCGCCTGTTGCGGCGGTGCGTCGATCATTGTCCGCTTTGGGGCGGCCCAGCGGCAAGGGGCGCAGACCGCGTCCACCCGCACCCAGGGCGTCCATATCCAACTACCCCCGCGGCGCGCACGACTTCCCGATCCCTCCCGCCTCTGCTCAGCGGATCCCGGCGACCTGTCCCCCGGCCCGTTCCGCTGCCCCTCGACCCCGAATCATCACAATTCATCACTCGTCACATTCCGCAAACCGGTGGCCGGCTCCGCTGTCCCAAGGCTCCCTCTCCCCCAACTCCGCAACGCCCCCGCCGCCGCGTGGCGAGCGGTGCCTGTCACCCGCGTTTTCTCCCCCATTCATCACAATTCATCACTCGTCAGAATCGCGCCCCGCCCCCGCCCGCCTCCACCCGCCACCCCCAAGCCCCACCCCCAAACCGCACCCCCTCCTCCACGCCGTTCACAACGATTTCGCTTCCCGTATCTCATTCATTCAATTCACTCCGCCCTTTGCAATACCCCCGAATTCCTTGCACCCCAGTGCTACTTTCGGAGCGTAAGGAGACCCCGCCGCATGGCTCGTCAAACCGCCCCCGAATCCAGCCCCAGCTCACCGCTTCTGTCGAACTTGGCTTTGTTCGATCAATTCGATCAGTTCGACGCTCCGCGCCTCACCCCCGCACCTGGCCCAGCGCGCCAGGACACCCCGCCCCAGGCCGCGCAGACCGATCCCCGCCCCGTCGTCAGCTCATCGCTCCTGTCGAAATTGGCTTTGCTCGATCAAATCGACTCCCAGCCTCTCACCCCCGTGCAGCTCCGAGTCGCCGCCGCCCTCGCCCGCGGTCTCAGCGTCACCCGAGCCGCCGCCGAGAACGGCCTCCACCGCACCACCGTCCACCTCTGGCAGCGCACCGCCCCGGCCTTCGACGCCGCCGTCGCGACCTTCCGCGCCGAGGCCGCCTCCCATCACACCGCCGAGCTCCGCGCCCTCGCCGCGCTCGCCCTGGCGACCCTCCGCAACCTCCTCGAATCCCCCTCCACGCCCCCCGCCGTCCGCCTCCGAGCCGCCCTGGCCATCCTCCGCGGCGACTTCCTCTCCTCGGCCTCCGACCTCCTCTCCAGCTGGCCCCCCGCCGCCCCCGACTCCCCCGACGTGCATCGTACTGAATCCATTGCCCTTGAACCCCCGACGCCGCCTTCCGGCACCGTCAGTCCAAGCGCGCATCCCCCTGAATCCATTGCCTTTGACGCCCCTGCCGCGCTGGCCGAATCCAACGGCCCTCGGCCGCCAAAGCCTGAAGCCACGCCAGTGGCGTTGGCGACGGCGGCCCGCAACGCCCCCTGCCCCTGCGGCTCGAAGCTGAAGTTCAAGCGCTGCTGCGGAATCAACGCCCCACCCGTCCTCCATGCCACAGCCCCCTGAGCCCGCTCCGGCGCTGGAGTCAGTCGGCAATCGGTGAAGCACGGTTTACCGGCGAGGCGATCCGGAATCCGGGGAGAGTGCACGCAATCGCTGATCTCGTCTGAACCGGAGCGGCAGCGCGGAAACGCGGGACAGCGCTGTTCGCGGCTTGTCACATCCCCTGCGCCGCGTGACTGGGTCCGCCTCCTGCGGTGTCTAATGAAGGTGAGATGCGCTGCGCCGCGCCGGTGCTGATGCTGGTGGCCGCACTGCAAACGCAGGCGGCGTGGATCGAGATGCGCCACGGGCCGTTCGTGGTGTACACGGACGCCGGAGCCGAGCCCGCGCGCGTCGCGCTGAACGATCTCGAACAGTTCCGCTACGCCGTGGGCGAGGCTGCGGGTAAGCCCGAGCCAGCGCTGCCGTGGAGCGTGACCGTGGTGGTCCGCAAGGCCGGCAAGGGTGCGGCGGAGCCCTTCATCGGCTTCTCGCGCGATGGCTGGATCCTGCTCTGGCCGGCCGGCGGCCAGCCTTCGCCCAAGGTGTTCCGCGATTTCGCGCGGATCATCATCGACGCGAACGTCCCGCGCCCCATGCCGCCCGGGTTTGAGGCCGGCCTGGCGTCGCTCTATTCGACGTTGCAGGTCCAGGGCCAGCGCCTGACGCTGGGCGGGCCGCCGCCCGCGGCCGAGCGCAGCATCGAGTGGGCCACGCTCCATCGCCTCGCCATCGTCGAGGAAAGCGCCTCGCGGGCGCACGTCTTTTTCTCCAACCTGGCCAACGGCGCTGAGGAGGAGATCGCCTGGCGCAACGCCTACGGCCCGCCCGCTGAGCGGTCCTGGACGCCGAAAATGCACGCCGCCGCCGCGGCCTATCTGCAGGCCGGCCAGTTCGGCACCCGTTCCATGATGGGGCGCCTGGTGCCGGAACGCGAATTCCACGAAATCCCGGCCCTGCCGTCGCGGATCCGGCTGCTGGCCGGCGACCTGGCGCTGGGCCGCGGCGCGCCGCCGGCCGAGGTCCGCGCGGCCTATGAAGCGGCACTCAACGAGAAGCCCTCTCCAGCCGGCCACGAGGGCCGCGCGCTGGCGCTGCTGGCCGAGAAACGCACGGACGACGCCCGCCAGGAGCTGATGGCAGCCACCTCGGCCGAGGGCGCCGGCGCGCGCGCGTACTACGAACTGGCGCGCCTGGAAAAGGATCCCGCCAAGAAGCTGAAACTGCTGGAACAGGCCGTCAAGCTGAACATGCAGTGGGCGGACCCGTACATCGAGCTGGCTCACCTCGAGCCCGGCCCCATCCGCCGCGCGTTTCATCTGAAGAGGGCCGCCACGCTGCGGCCGCGCGACCCGCAGATCTGGTTGGAGCTGGCCCAGGCACAATTCGATGCCCGGCAATTCGCGGATGCCGAAAAGTCGATGCGCATGGCTCTGGGCGCGGCCCCCGATCCGGCCGCGCAGGCCGAGCTGACGCGCCGTTTCGAGGAGTTCGAGCAGGCCAAATCGGACGCCGAAGCCGCCGCGCGCAAGAAGGAGCGGGACGAGGAAAAGGCCGACCTGGACCGCGTCCGCAACGAGGCCCTGGAGCGCATCCGCCAGGCTGAGCAGGCGGCCAACCAGAAGGCCGGGCCGGTGGAGGGCGCGGCCGCGGGCCGGAAGGTCGAAAACTGGTGGGACGGGCCGCCAACGAAATCCCTGAGCGTGACCCTCAAGCAAGTGGATTGCCTGGGCCGCCGCGCGCGGCTGATCGCTGACAACGCCGGCCAGCCGTTGCGCGTGTTGATTCCCGACGCGGGCAATATTCTGGTGCTGGGCCCGGACGGCAACCCGGCCGCGGAGAAGGCGCGCCTGACGTGCGGCGCACAGCGTCCGCCGCGCCGTGTGAAGATCGAATATACGCCCCGGCCCGACGCCGCGGCAGGCACCGCAGGAGACGCCGTATCGCTCCAATTCCTCACCGAGTCCCGGCCCTGATCCCGGGCCCGCCGGCGCACCCATCGCGCCCGAGAGCAGGCCGCTGAATGCGGTTCCCGGTCTCGGCCCGCTGGGTGGCCATCGCCGTCATCGCGCTCGCCTCCGCGCTGAACTTCCTGGACCGCCAGGTGCTGGCCGCGCTGGCGCCGCAGATCATGCGCGAGTTCAGCCTCAGCGCCGGGCAGTACGGCGACGTGATCTTCGCCTTCTCCATGTGCTACGCCCTGGCCGCGCCGCTGGCCGGGCTGTTCATCGACCGCCTCGGGTTGCGCGTGGCCACGTCCATCACCGTCGCCGCCTGGTCGCTGGCCGGATTGTCCACCGGCCTGACCCGAAGCCTGGGACAACTGGTGCTGTGCCGCTCCGCCCTGGGCGTGGCCGAGGGCGGAGGCATCCCCAGCAGCGGTAAGGCGTGCGCGGTTTACTTACTGCCGGGCGAACGCGCCCTGGGCAGCGGCATCACCCAAATGGGTCTCTCGCTGGGCGCCATCGTGGCGCCGATCGTGGCCGAAACCTGCGCCCGGCTGTGGGGCTGGCGCGCGGCTTTCGTGGTGGCCGGCGGACTGGGATTCGTGTGGCTCCCGTTGTGGCTGTGGATCAGCCGAGGCGCGCCGGCGCACGACGCGGTTCCGAGCGGCCACCCTGAGGGAACGGGTGCGAGTCCGACCCCGAAGGAGGCCGGAGTGGCCGCCGGCCGCGGACCTGGCGATCCGCCCCACCTCCGACAAACGCGCTCCCGATCGAGCTCGAATGAGGATGACGCTGCACCGCGACCCGTTCCGGCCAGCGCCAAAGCGATCCTGGCCGATCCGCGCTACCTGGCGATCCTGGCGGCCAACGTGCTCCTGATGCTGGCCTACAGCCTGTGGGTCAACTGGACCACGATCTTCCTGGTGCGGGTGCACCACCTGAGCCAGCACCAGGCCAACGTCCAACTGGCCTGGATCCCGCCGGTTTTCGCCTCCGCGGGCGGATTGTTCGGCGGCTGGCTGGCGCTGCGCTGGTTCCGCGGCCACAACATCGTCACCGCCCGCCTGCGCATCGTGTTGACCTCCGCGCTGGTGCTGCTGGGCACGGCCGTGGTGCCGCTGGCGCCAACCGCCGCAACCGCCACGGCGCTCATCGGAGTGTCGTTTTTCGCCTGCGTTCTGGGCAGCGTGAACATCTATTCCCTGCCCTTGGACCTGTATGGAGCGCGGCACGCGGCTTTCGCCGTATCGGGACTGACCAGCGTCTACGGGCTGCTGCAAGGCGCCTTTTCCTCGCTGGCCGGCCGGGTCATCGATGCGCATGGCTTCACGCCGGTGTGCATGGTGGTGGCGCTGTGCCCGCTGGGGGCGTGGCTGGTGCTGCGGCTGGCACTCGGTCAAGATGTGCGCAAGGAGCAGTGCGCCGCATGAGCCCGCCGCGCATCCGCATACGCCGCATGGAGCCGCGCGATTTGCCTGCGATCGCCCGCATCCAGGCCGCCTCGCCCGAGTGCTCGCAGTGGGAGCCGCGCGAATATCTAGCCCATGCCGCGATTGTGGCGCAGCAGGCGGGCCGGCTGGCTGGATTCGCGGTGGCGCGGCAGTTGGCGCCGGACGAGAACGAGATCCTGAACATGGCCGTCGATCCGGCTGCCCGCCGCCGCGGAGTGGGACGGGCGTTGCTCAAAGTGCTGCTGGCGCTGCCCGGGCGGATTCTGTACCTGGAGGTCCGCGCATCCAACGCCGCGGCGCGCGCGCTGTACGCCTCGGCCGGGTTTGTCGAGGCGGGCGTACGAAAGGGCTATTACGCCGCCCCGCAGGGCGCGGCCAGCCCCCCCGAAGATGCCATTGTCATGAAAATGCAAAAGTGGTAGTTTCGGGTTACGGCAGGACCGAGGGGCCTTGCCGACTAGCCCATGCAGATCTGTGTGACCCGCCGGCCCAGTCCTCCCAGACCAAGGGCCAGGGGTGATATCTGTGCAAAGGAGTACCAGCCATACATGGAGAAGCTCTCGCTGGAAGAAATGAAGGCGTGCCTGATGCAGTCAAACGAGGAGTTCCGGGCCATTGCTGAAAGGCACGCGGAATACAAGCGGCTCATCGAAGCGATTGAGTCCAAGCCTCACCTGACCCCCGAGGATGAAATTGAGGAACATCGGTTGAAAAAGCTCAAGCTGGCGCTGAAGGACCAGATGCAGCAAATGGTCAATCGCGCCCGCACGGAGGTGGCTTAACCTCAGTTCATTCCGCTGGTGGGCGGGTGCTCATCAGGTACGCCTAAACGTAACGTGAAAGCCCCGGTTTCCAGCCGGGGCTTTTGCTATCTATGCCGGCTTTCTTCCCTCACCCCCCGTTTCAATAGCCCTAATGACTCATTTACTCCGCCGCGACTCCTGCATACACTCGGTCAGAGGCCGAGACGGATGAGTGGAGACCTCGGCAGGAATTGGCAGGCGGCGATGGTCGCCGCCGCGTTGATCCTCATGCCATCGCTTGGCGCCGCGGCTGAGACGCGCGTGTTCAGAGTCTTGATCGCTCCCGGCGAGGGCGTGCCGAGCGGGGCATTCTCCCGCTCTCCCGACCTCGCGGCCGCGTTGAATCAGCAGCCCTACGCCGTCCGCTCCGTGGAGCCTCTGCGCCCGGGCGAGGGCCGGACATTCATCGTGCTGGATTTTGGCATGTCCAGACCCGAGAATCACGCTTGTTTGCTGGCCGAGGCGTTAAGTGCCTGCAACCGCATGCATTCGAATCCTCCACCAATCTTCATCGCCGCAGGCGACACGCAGGCCAAGCTGCATGTGGACTTTGGGCAAGGTCGGGAGATCAACGTGCTGTTGAGACAGGACTTGAAAGCGCTTATCTCAGAGTGTGAGGCCTGGCGAAGCATCGAGCTGCCGTCGCCGGCGTCATTCCTGCTCATACCTACACCGCCGGGCACCCTCCATCCATTACGGCTCCCGGAGGGGATCTCGGGGAAGCTGGTGTCAATTGTGGTCTTGGACAGGCTCAGATCCGGGTTCAGTTCCAAGGATGCACCAGTCCGCGTGTTTTGGCTTTCTGAAGATTTTCGTCAATTTGTGAATTGGAAGTACTCCGGTTGTGCCGATTGTGACTCATTTTTCACGCGGGGGCCGGAAGCGCAACCTCGTCCCTCGTTCGTAGATATCGAGAAGGTTGCTGAGGCGGATCTGACGGTCTTCCCAATCATTTTTGGGTCGCGCAAAGGAGGGCATCTGCTGAGTCCAACGCAAGCGCACCTGAAGCAGGCGGGAATTGCAGCTGAAATGATGGGCGGATTTGCAAGCACCGTATCCGGAGCGCCTGGAGAGACACTGGCGCGAGCGGCTGACAGGGTTCGGGAGGGAGTTGTTGTGACGCTGGAGGGCCCTATTACGGCGAACGGCCAACACCCAGCCAAGGCCAGGACCCTCGAGATCAAGGCGCGCGGCAGCCAATCCTTTTCCTGGCGGCGGCGGTTTGTAGTGAATCGGGAAGGCAGCGTTGAGTCGTCCCCACCGCAAGGTGCAGCGTTGGAGCCGCTGATAGTGCCATCGACGGAACTCGGTCTGCAGTACGGCTGCGAGACGGCAGGCTCGCCACGCTACGGACACGGATTGGCACTGACACTTCCGCCGGCTGTAGTGGCCGCGCCGTCCGGCAAGGTGGATGTCTATGTGGATTTTCCGGAAGAAGCGGGTCTGGCCAGGCAACGAGAGACGCTTACAAGAACACAGGGCCAAGCCGAGGGTCTCTGCCTGCCGTTGATGCATGCGCGGGATGGAATCAAGTTCTGGCTGGTCGCGATGGATCGCCAGACGGGTTGGGTGGGGGCCAAAGCAGGCCAGTTGAGCTCCAGCAACCCAGAGCGCTGAAGCGCCTAGGCGCGCGTGCGGCGAGGGACCGGCCGCGCCGACGTGCGCCTCGGGGCCAGCGCTACCGGCTGGAACGGCCGCTCGTCGCCGAATGCTGCGCCTTCGTCGCCCTATCACGGCTATTCATACCTATTTAACTTGTTTACGATGCTGCCGGTGATAGCCTGAAATTGGTGAAACCGGCTGCCGGGCCGGTGGCGGGGACGCGCCCGCAGGCGTGGCGGCGCAGGATCGAAACCCGGCGAGCGGGCGGGAACAAACGAGATATTCAGGGCGTAAACGATGAGAGGTCCGGCATGACAGGCGTGGCCGAAGCAGTGGTCCTGGGATTCGCCTCGGGACCGGTGTGCGTGGCCTCGTGCGGGCCGGTGCTGCTGCCGTGGCTGGCCGCCGAGCCGCGGGGGCTGCGCGCCACCGGCCAGCTATTGGGCGTGTTCCTGGGCGGACGGCTGGCCGGATACCTGGCCTTCGCCGTGATCGCCTGGACGGCCGGCGTGGCGCTGCCGGTGGATGCCGGGACGCGCACGCTGATCTTCGGCCTGGCGAATCTCGGCGTGGGGGTGTTGCTGTTGGTCTCGGCCGCGTTCCCGCGGCGCCATTGCGCGGCGCAGCCGGCCAGCGCCGATGCGCCAGTTGGGGTCAACGCTGCCGAGCACGAGCCGCTGGTCCAGATCGGCCCGGCCAACCGCTTCCGCCCGCCGGCGGGCCTGACGCTGGGATTCCTGACCGGCCTGAACCTGTGCCCGCCGTTTGTGGCCGCCGGGGTGCGCGCGGCCGAGGAGCGGAGCCTGGCCGGCGCGGGCCTGTTTTTCGTCCTCTTTTTCGCGGGCACGACGGTGTGGTTTCTGCCGTCGCTGGCCGTGAGCCCGCTGCGCCGGTTCGAGGCCGTGCCCTTCGTGGCGCGAATCACCATGGCTGTGCTGGCCCTGTATTACGCCTATCTGGGAGTTGTGAGTGTATCCGGTTGGAGTCTGAGCAGGAGTCTGAATCATGGCTGATGCAACGCTACCCATCGTCCCTGGGGCGACGCCCGCCAAGGCCTGGCCCACGCCGCATCGAAGCGTGGGGCGCTCCGTGCTGCTGGCGCTGCCCATGGCGCTTTTCACGCTGTTCCTGATTATCCCGGGGCTGCGCCGGCCGGGCCTGGCGATGCATCTGGCGGCCCTGGTTTCGTGGGCCTTCATGATCGTCCTGTTCTACCTGATGATCAAGACCATGGAGACCTATCGCTGGCGCCGCATCTTCTTTGTGACCCTGGGTTTCCTGTTCCCGATCGGTTTCATCTGGGACCTGGTGGCGCTGCGGTCGTCGATGAGCATCCCGATGGAGCGCATGCTCTCCGGCGACACGCCGTTCTGCTTCATGGTCATTCCCATGACCATCATTCCCGCCGCGCTGACCAGGACGATCATCTTCCCCGGCTCGATCCTGCCAACGGCCAGCAACCCGCACTCCATCGCGGCGATGGTGGCGTTGTGGATCCTGGCGACGATCATTCTGGGCAAAGCGTGGTGCAGCTACGGGTGCTTTTTCGGCGGTTTGGACGAGGGCTTCTCCTCGATCGGCAAGAAGGCTCTGATCCGCAAAATCAACCCCAAATGGCGCCTGGTGCCGTGGGCCATGCTGGTGGCGATTGTGCTGCTCTCGGCCGCCACTTATGAGCCGACCTACTGCATGTGGCTGTGCCCGTTCAAGGCGGTGACCGAATTCATAGCGGTCCGCAACCTGCAAACCGCCATCCAGTTCGGCATCTTCGCGGCGCTGTTTGTGGGGCTGGTGGTGGTGCTGCCGATTCTGACCAAACGGCGAACGCAGTGCGCCTTCTTCTGCCCGTTCGGCGCGTTCCAGTCGATCTTCAACCGGACCAGCATTTTCGACGTCCGCATCCAGCACGAGAAATGCGGCGGCTGCGTGCTGTGCCAGAACAAGTGCCCCACGCTGGCCATCGACAAGGAGTCGATCAGCCAGGGCAAGGCCCACAACTCGTGCATGCGCTGCGGCGCGTGCGTGGATGTGTGCCGCAAGCACCTGGCGGTGTGGCACATCAAAGGCACGCCGGTCGGCGTGTCGCCCGAGCGCGCGCGGTTGCTGGGGCTGTACTCGGCGTGGGTGTTCGCGTCGATGTTCGGCGGCAGCACCATCGCCAACACGCTGCACAAGCTGTTCGGGCTAATGATGTGAGGCGGGAACGGAGGGCCATGCCATGAGACTGACTTCGATCCTGGGAATTGCAGCCGCCGGCCTGACCGTCGCCTTCGCGGGGGTCACGCCGTTTATCTGGCCCAGCGCATACAAAGGCCTCGGCGCCGCGATGAGCACGCTGCGCATCGACCCGATCTACACCGGCGGCGAGCCGGCGCGGGTGATTGACCGCGGCGGGTACCAGATTGTCGTTTACAAGCCGGTCCCGAAACGCGCCTTCCTGTCAGAGTCGGGGGCCTTCGTGCAGATTGTCTGGAAACCCGCCGCCGCTCTGCCGCCGCATGTTTCCGATCCAATCGACATCGACGGCGACGGGCGCCCGGACCTGGTGGCGTCGTTCGACGTCCCGCGCGACCCGCGCGCCAAGCTGCGCCTGAGCGTAAAGCCGCTGGACAGCCGGTTTCAGGCGCTGAACGGCATCGGCAAGGAGTCCTTTTCAGAGCTGATCGCGCGGGTCAACGACACCATCGTGGTGCGCGTGCCGGAGCGCTGAGGCCGGCTGAGACACTTCTCACCCACGGCCCGGAAACGGCCCGGGCCATCCATTGAGTGGAATTACTGCTGGTGCCGCGCCTCAGGCGCGGCACCAATCCCGATCAAGCTTCCGCGGTCAACTGGGCCAGCTGTCGGTCGACGAACTTGAGTTCAGCGGCGATTTGCAGGCGCAGGCGCTCGTTGCGCGCGGTATTCAATTCGTTCGCCAGCCGCGAGCGGTCCAAAAGGAGCATCTCGCGGCGATTCGTCCGTTCCCGGTCGGTGGAAGTGAGATTCAAAGAGGGGCGCTTCCTGGGACCGGAACTTGGAAGAGATTGTTGAGATTCCACGTCCTTGCTTTCCCAACCTCGGGCCATCCGGCCTCCTAATGTTTATTTTAGCGCCATTTGGAGCAAACATTTTCGGAGGCGGGAGCGTATAAGAAAAAGAGCCGAGGCCGAGGATGCCGTCAAAAATGAAGCGCGCGTTACAATTGTTACTTCTTGCGGCCCTTCTGGCGCCCGTCGGTTGCGTGTGTCGCCTATCTGATTCCGACCGCGCCGAGGCCCGCCGCGCCGCCGCGGAGGCGCGCGCGGAGGCCCGCCGGGCGGCGGACGAAGCCCGCCGGGCGGTGCGGGAAGCCGCGGCGGAAGCCCGGACCGCGGTGCGCGAAGCGCAGCGGGAATCACAACACGCCGCCGACGAGGCGGAGCGTGCGGCCCGCCAAGCCGTGGCCGAGACCCGCCGCCAGACGGCGCGCGAGGCGGAAAATGCAGCCCGCGAGACCGCCCGGGCGGCGCGCGAGGCGGAAAATGCCGCCCGCGAGACCCAGCCGGCTGCGACGACCCCCAGCGAGCAGTAAGGGTATGCCGCACGCCGCCCGCACGCCGGCTGTTTCGGCTGTGTTACCCTGGGAGCGTAAAGAAAGAAGGAACTAGGAGTTTAACCCCAGTAATGTCACTGGTGCCCGAAGTCAAATCGCAGGTGATCACGACCTACCGTGTCCACAAGACGGACACGGGTTCCCCTGAAGTGCAAATCGCCCTGTTGAGCCATCGGATCTCGCAGTTGACTGAGCATTTCAAGGTGTTCAAGAAGGATCACCACAGCCGTCGTGGTCTGCTGATGCTCGTGGCGCGGCGCCGGCGGTTGCTGGACTATCTGAAGTCCCGCAGCCCCGAACGCTACGTCAAGATCATTCAGAGCCTCGGCATCCGCCGCTAGGCTAGCCGGTGCCCGAGTCAGCGTTGGCTGAGCGCGAGAGGTCCGCGATGAGACGAGCTTCCCGCAACGCGCACCCCGGCACCGCCGAGTGTGCCCGCGCAGGCGCGCGGCGCGCCGGGCTCCCCGCTTTCTTTTCCTTACACGAGATATTGCAAACGAGGCTGGCCGGCAATCAGGCCGGCGGCCATGGAGAAAGATGATGACACATTCAATTGAAATCGACCTGGGTGGCCGGGTCCTGACCCTGGAAACAGGGAAACTCGCTAAGCAGGCGCATGGCGCCGTGACGGTGCGATTCCGCGAATCGGTGGTGCTGAGCACCGCCTGTTCCAACCGGGAGCCGAAGCCGGGCGCTTCGTTCTTCCCGCTGACCATTGACTATCGTGAATACACCTACGCCGCGGGACGGATCCCCGGCGGCTTCCTGAAACGCGAAGGCCGCATGAGCGATCGTGAGATCCTCACGGCGCGCCTGATCGACCGGCCGATCCGCCCGCTGTTCCCTGAAGGGTACTCCTGCGAGACGCAGGTGGTCGGGCTGGTGCTGTCGGCCGATCCGGCGCACGACCCCAGCTCGATGGCCATGAACGGCGCGTCGGCCGCCCTGGCGCTGTCGGACATTCCCTTCCACCACGTCCTGGGCAGCGTGCGCGTCGCCATGGTGGACGGCGCTCCGGTGGTCGAGCCGACCTACGAAGAGCAGAAGGGCTCGAAGCTGAACATCACCGTCGCCGGGACCGATGAGGGCATCGTCATGGTCGAGGCGGGTGCCTGCGAAGCCTCGGAAGAAGAAGTTCTGGCGGCGATCGAGTTCGGCCACGAATGCTGCAAGAAGATCATCGCCGGCATCAAGGAACTGGCCGCCAAGGCGGGCAAGCCCAAGCGCGAATTCACCGCGCCGCAGCGCAATCAGAAAATCTATGCGGGCATTGAGAAACTGGTCCGCGACCGGCTCACCGACGCGCTCGACACGCAGAAACACGGCAAGACCGAGAGCTACGCGCGGGTGGACGCGCTCGAGGAGGAGGCGCTGGCGCTGTTCGAGACCGACGAGGACAAGGTGGAGGCGCACATCTGCTTCGAACTGCTGCGGGAGCGCATTTTCCGCCACGAAATGCTCGAACTGCGGCAGCGGCCTGACCGCCGGCCGTTCAACCAGATCCGGCCCATTACAATCGAAGTCGGCGTGCTGCCCCGGACCCACGGCTCGGCGCTGTTTACCCGCGGCGAGACCCAGGCCCTGGTCACCACCACGCTGGGCACCAAGGAAGACGAGCAGCGGCTGGAGACGATCAACCTGGCCGAGACGTCCAAGCGCCTGATGCTGCATTACAACTTCCCGCCGTTCAGCGTGGGCGAGGTCGGCTTCATGCGCGGCCCCGGCCGCCGCGAGGTGGGCCACGGCGCGCTGGCCGAGCGCAGCATCGGGGCGGTGATGCCGTCGGAAACCGACTTCCCCTACACCATGCGCGTGGTGAGCGACATTCTGGAGTCCAACGGCTCGTCCTCGATGGCCACGGTGTGCGGCGCGATCCTCTCGATGATGGACGCCGGCGTGAAAATCAAGTCCCCGGTGGCCGGCATCGCGATGGGATTGGTGAAGGAAGGCGACAAGTACGCCATTCTGACCGACATCGCGGGCGCCGAGGATCATTACGGCGACATGGACTTCAAGGTGGCCGGCACGCGCGCGGGCATCACCGGCCTGCAGATGGACATCAAGGTGCCCAACATCTCGGTGAACATCATGCGCGAGGCCCTGGCGCAGGCCCGCGAAGGCCGCCTGTTCATCCTGGGCAAGATGGAGGAGGTGCTCAGCGCGCCGCGCGAGGAACTCTCGCCCTACGCGCCGCGCATCTACACTATCACCGTTCCGACCGAAAAGATCCGCGAGGTGATTGGACCTGGCGGCAAGATGATCCGCAGCATCACCGACTCTACCGGCACCAAGATCGACATCCACGACGACGGCACCATCAACGTCTTCGCCGTGGACGGCGAATCGGCCAAGAAGGCGCTGCAGATGATCTCCGACATCGCCGCCGTGGCCGAGGTGGGCAAGACCTATCTCGGCAAGGTGGTCCGCATCGCCGACTTCGGCGCATTCGTCGAGATATTCCCCGGCACCGACGGGCTGCTGCACATCAGCGAGATCTCCGAGAACCGCGTCAAGACGGTGCGCGACGAGTTGAACGAGGGCGACCAGATCCTGGTGAAGGTCCTGGCGCTCGAAGGCAACAAGATCAAGCTCAGCCGACGCGCGGTGCTCAAGGAACAGCGCGAGAAGCTGCACGGGACCGGCCACGCCGACAACGGCGAGCCGGCCACCGAGGCCGCGCCACAGATCGAAGTCCGCTCCGACAACCGCGGCGAGGTCCACGCTCCCGCGGGCGACCGCCCGCCGCGCGATTACGATCGCGGCGACCGGCCGCATCGCGGCGGCGACCGGGGCGATCGCGGTCCTCGTCGCGGCCCGGGCGGCGACCGGCGCTGAGGCCTGATAGGCCGGCCGATTCCGCAGACACAAAGCGGCTCCCCCTCGGGAGCCGCAGTTTCCATTTCGTGGGACCAACGCGCCTCGTCAGCTGATTTCCTGGAACTCCTCGACCGACGCGGAGCACGCCGGGCACAGGTCGAACTCTGGCCGCTCCGAGGTGTAACCGCACACCTGGCAGACGAAGTACGTGCGGGCGGCGCAGCGCATGTTCTCCAGATTGTCCAGCGCCGCGGTGTAGAGCCGGGCGTGCTCGGCTTCGGCCGCCAGCGCCAATGCGAATGTGCGCTCGGCGGCGGCGTGGGCGTCCGCACGCGCCTGGGCGATGAAGGCCGGATACATCTCATCGCGCTCGTGGCTCTCGCCGCGGATGGCCGCTTCCAGGTTCTCGCGCGTCGAGTTGACCTCAGGGATCTCAAACTTCACAAACGGCGTCTGGCCCATTTTGGCGATCACTTGTTTGTGATTGTCGGCGTGGATGCCCTCGGCCAGCGCGGCGGCGCGGAACAGACTCGCCACCGGCCCGAAGCCCTCTGCATCCGCCTGGACGGCGAATTGGATATAGCGCGCCTTGGCGTTCCACTCACCGTTCAACGCGGCCTGCAGATTCGCGAGCGTCGCGGCGCATTGGGCCGCCCCGCCGTGCCTGGAATTGAACAATTCGGATCTCCTTGTCTTTGACGATAGACCGACAATGGACCGACTATAGACTGACTATACACTGCCGCCGCTGCCCGTCCCGCCGGGCGAATTCGCTGTGGGGAATCTCAACGCAATCGTCACGAAAGCGGACGAACCAGTGTTCTATGATGGAGTTGTACTTCTAGTGTTCGAGCTCTGATCAGATCGCAAGGAGATTCAAATGCCACTGGTGACAATGCGGCAGCTTCTGGACGAGGCGGCCAAGGGCGGATATGGCGTTGGCGCATTCAACGTCAACAATATGGAGCAGATTCAGGCGATCATGGAGGCGGCCCGCGAGACCAAATCGCCGGTGATCGTCCAGGCGAGCCGCGGCGCGCGCCAGTATTCCAACGACCGCTTCCTGTACCACCTGATGCTGGCCGCGGCGGAGCTGTACCCGGAAATCCCGATGGTGCTGCACCAGGACCACGGCAACAGCCCCGAGACCTGCCAGTCGGCCATCGAGCTGGGCTTCACTTCGGTGATGATGGACGGGTCTCTCATGCCCGACGGCAAGACGCCCTCGAGCTTCGACTACAACGTCGAGACCACCCGGCGCGTCGTCGACGCCGCCCACGCGCGCGGCGTGACGGTGGAAGGCGAAATCGGCGTGCTGGGCGGCATTGAAGACGGCCACGGCGCCGGGGGCACCGGCCTGGAGCACGTCACCGACCCGGACCAGGCGGTCGAATTCGTCGAGCGCACCGGCGTGGATGCGCTGGCGATCGCGATCGGCACCAGCCATGGCGCCTACAAGTTCAACCGCGCGCCGGACGGCGCGGTGCTGAAGATGGACATCCTGATCCAGATCCACAAGCGTCTGCCCCACACTCACCTGGTGATGCACGGCTCGTCCTCGGTGCCCAAGGAACTGGTGGACATCATCAACCAGTACGGCGGCAAGATGCGGCCCACCTGGGGCGTGCCGATCCCCGAGATCCAGTTGGGCATCAAGAACGGCGTCCGCAAGGTCAATGTCGACACCGACAACCGGCTGGCCATGACCGGCGCGATCCGCAAAGTGCTGTGGGAGACGCCCGAGAAGTTCGATCCGCGCGATTACAACAAGCCGGCGCGCGAGGCCATGAAGAAGGTCGTCGCCCAGCGCATGGCCCAGTTCGGCCAGGCCGGTCACGCCGGCGACATCAAGCCGATGCCCATCGAGGAGATGGCCGAGATTTACAAATCCCAGGCCGTGCACGCGTAAGCGCTGACCAGCTTTTAGACAACACAGGCCGGGTTGCCGCAATGGCGACCCGGCTTTCTTGTTTCGGTTCGTTCATTCAGTTCGTTGCAAGTGGCGGGAGCTCTGCCTCCGGCAGGCTCCCGGGATGCTCCCTGCCAGGCGCCATCAGGCCGGCAAAGACTCTCCCGGTCGAGAATCGGAGATACAATGTGCCGGAGGGTCTGGCGACATGCGCACAATCAACTGGTCCCGTGTGCTCCTCTGTGGACTGCTGGCCGGAATCGTTTGGATCATCCTCGGCTCGGCCGTCACCGCGCTGCTCGGCCGCGACTTCGCCGCGTTGCCCCACAATCGCCTGGCGGCGCCCACACCCGGCTTTCTTCTGCTCAACGTCGTAATTGACCTGCTCGAAGGCATTTCCATTTTGTGGCTTTACGCCGCGATCCGGCCGGCCTATGGCCCGGGACTGAAGACCGCCATCATCGCAGCTTTCGCCTGGTGGTTCATCGTCAGCCTGGGGGACGCCACGTGGTGCTCCTTCGGCTTCTTTCCACCGCGCACCGTTGTTCCGCTGATGGTCGGAACGCTGCCGGCCCTCATCCTCGCCACCATCGCCGGCGCCCGGTTCTACCGGGAATAGTCGCTGCCCAGAGCATGGTCGAGTTCGGCCAGGCCCGACACGCCGGCGATTTCATGCCGATGCCCATCGAGGAGATGGTCGAGATTTGCAGATCCCAAGCCGTTCACGCGTAAGCGCTGACCAGTCTTGAGACAGAAAAGGCCGGATCGTTGCCGCAGCGGCGGTCCGGTCTTCTAGTTTACATCCAGCCGGCTGGGCGGGGGATTGAGCTGCCATCGCATTGGGAGTAAGATCGGGCCAGAATGCGACTCCGGCTGCTCGCTTTTGTGCTCTTGTTCCAGGCCGGTCAGCTGTTCGCTCAGCAGGCCGCTGTCTCCCCCAGCGCGCGCAAGATGGACCGACCGGCCGCCAGCTCTCTCCCTCATCGATTTTCGCTGGTGCCCGGGCTGATTCCACAAGCGGTGGAAAAGCCGACCGCGCCAGCGCGGCAGGGTGCGGGATGGTTTTTCCGGAACTGGAAACAACTGCTGCCGCCCGAACCAGTGATGATCGCGGGGCATCAAATGCAGCTCGAACCTGGGCGCTGCGTGATTCCACTGCTGCGAGTGCCGCTGCCCGCGCACTACGACGATGGCATGATCCGGCGATTGAACCACGCCAGCAGCGACCAGCCGATGGTCTGGACTCCGCCGCCCGATTGTGAGCTCAGCGGCAAATAGGGCGTGCGTTCCTACTGCGCCGCAACAACCACCCCGCGCTCGCCCAGCGGCACGAAATGCCGTTCCTGGTGACCGGTGTAGATCTGGCGCGGGCGGGCGATCTTCTGCTCCGCGTCGGCCAGCATCTCCTCCCACTGCGCCAGCCAGCCCACCACGCGCGGAATGGAGAACAGAACCGTAAAGAGGTCCGGCCGGAATCCCATCGCCTCGTAGATGATCCCGGAGTAGAAATCGACGTTCGGGTAGAGCTTGCGCGAGATGAAGTACTCGTCCTCCAGCGCAATCCGCTCCAGCTCGCGCGCCATGTCGATTTTGCGGTTCTCGCCGGTGACCATGAAGACCTGGTAGGCCGTGTGCTTGATGATCTGGGCCCGCGGGTCGTAGTTCTTGTAGACCCGGTGGCCGAAGCCCATCAGCTTGTGCTTGCCCGCCTTCACCTCCTCGATGTAGCCCGGAATGCGGTCCATCGTCCCGATCTCATCGAGCATCTTCAGCACTTCCTCGTTGGCCCCGCCGTGCAGCGGGCCGGCCAGAGCCGCCGCGCCGGCGGCCACGCACAGATACGGGTCGGCCCAGGAGCTGCCGACGCAGCGCACGGTGTTGGTGGAGCAGTTCTGCTCGTGGTCGGCGTGCAGGATGAAGAGGATGTCCAGCGCCCGCGCCAGCACGGGGTTCTCCACGTACTTGGGCTCAAACATCTTCCACATCATGTTCATGAAGTTGCCGGTGAAGCTCAGGTCGTTGTCCGGATAAATGTATGGCAGTCCGAAGTGATGCCGGTAACAATAGGCGCAGATGGTCGGCATCTTCGCGATCAGCCGCGTGATCTGCAGCCGCCGGTTCTTGGCGTCGTGGACGTTGCGCGCCTCCGGATAAACCGTCGACAGCGCGGCCACGGTGGAGATCAACATCCCCATCGGGTGCGCGTCGTAGCGGTAACCCTCCAGGAACTTCTTTGTGGTCTCATGCAGCATGGTGTGGCGCTTCACCTGGGCCTCCCACGTCTCCATTTGCGAGTACGTGGGCAGGTCGCCGTTGAGCAGCAACCACGCCACCTCCAGGAACGAGCAGTTCTCCGCCAGTTCCTCGATCGGATAGCCGCGGTAGCGCAGAATGCCGAGGTCGCCGTCGATAAACGTGACCGCGCTGCGGCACGAGGCCGTGTTCTGAAATGCCGGGTCGTAGGACATGATCCCGAAGTCCTCGGGCCCGGTCTTGATCTTGCGCAGATCGAGCGCCCGGATCGCCCCATCTTTGATCGGCGCTTCGTACTGCTGGCCATTTCTTTCGTCAGTAATTTTAAGACGCTCAGCCATGATGTCCTCTCAGCCTATCCACTTGGGGACACAAGTCCCCTGAGCGTATTGAATCTCTATTTGCCCGGACTGTCCATTGCGCATTTTTCCACAATACGAAAATGTACACGCCGGATCGCTCCCTGCCACGCGGGGCGTGCCGGCCTGTTGGCACGAAACTGAATCTGAAATGGTTACATCGCCGCGGCGATGGAGGCGATGACGACCGCGTCGCCCTTCATCTCGCCCTTCACGGTCACTTTCTTGCCGTAAAGGTCCTCCGGCACCTTGGCGGCATTGGCGATCGGGACCACCTTGTCGCCCACCACCAGCACCGGCTTGGCGCCATGCTTGATGCAGCCGGTCACACATTTGATCGAGGCCTCGGAGCCGTCGTTGTGCTTGGCGCCGCACTTGGTTTCGGAGATGTAGCCGGTCCACTCCGCCCCGAAGGCGGCGACGGCGCAAAACGCGAAAACTAACGCCAGTTTCTTCATGGATTCTCCTGTATAAGTCGAATTGCGGAGCCCTGGGCGGCGATGCCCTTGGGCCCCACTCGTTACGATTCCGGATCGATACATTACTACCTTAGTACGAATGGGGGGTCGATTCAAGGTTTCTGTCGCCGGGCCTGCCGCAAGCGCCGGCGGCACGCGGAGCGCTCCTCGCCTCTTTCCTGTAAACGATTGGTTCTAAGCTTCAAAAGCGGCAAACCCAAGCCGTTTGACGACTTGAGGCGCGACCTGAATCACAGCCGGAACAGCTCCCTGAGCCGCCGCGTCTGCACCCGACTGACGGGGATCTCGCTGTTCTTCTTGTCGTTCATGCGCAACTGGTAGCTCGACTTGAACCAGGCGATGACTTCCTTGATGTGGTTGATGTTCACCAGGTAGCTGCGGTGGGCCCGCCAGAACGAGGCCGGGTCCAGGCTGGCCTGCATCTCCTCGATCGTCTTGAAGCTCGCCTGGCCCTCCACCGTCGTGGTCACCACCGTGATCAGCCCGTCGTCGATGGTGGCGTAGATGATGTCCGCCACGTCGACCACCAGGTTGTGACCGGCGGTCCGGACCACGATCTTGTTCCGCGCCGGCCCCGCCGGCCCCGCCGCCGGTTCCGGATCCAGCATCTGGCGCCGCGCGCGATCCACCGTCAGGCTCAATCGCTCGCGGTCCACCGGCTTCACCAGGTAATCCAGCACCTCCAGCCGGAACGCCTCCAGCGCGTACTGGTCATAGGCCGTGCACAGCACGAACGACGGCATCGGCGCCTGGTCCGCCCGGAGCATGTTGATCACGCCCAACCCGTCCAGCCCCGGCATTTGCACGTCCAGAAACACCAGGTCCGGCGCGTGTTGTTCAATCATCGCCACGGCTTCCAAACCGTTGTGCGCCGTGGCCACGACATCGATTGCACTGAACTCGCGCAGCAGAAAAACGAGCTCGTCCAGCGCCGGTGCTTCGTCGTCCGCGACCACGGTCGGAATAGCGGCTGTCGCACGAACCTGCATCCAGTTGATAGGATAGCAGTTGGAGTCTTGTTTTCCCGGCCCTCATTGGACCGGCCTGGAGTAATTGTTTTGCCATCCTCATCCCCCGTCACAATCGCCCCCGCCGAGGGCAAGCTGGGCGTACTGATCCCCGGTATCGGCGCTGTTTCCACGACATTCATTGCGGGCGTCGAGGCCGTCAAACGCGGGCTTGGCCTGCCGGTCGGCTCGCTCACGCAGCTGGCCACCATCCGCCTCGGAAAGCGCACCGACGGCCGCAGCCCTTATATCAAGGACTTCGTGCCGCTGGCCGGCCTGGACGACCTGGTCTTCGGCGGTTGGGACATCTATTCAGACACCGCCTACGAGGCCGCGGCCAAGGCTCAGGTTCTGGAAAAAAGCCTGCTCGACCAGGTGAAGGAACCGCTGCAGGCCATCCAGCCGATGAAGGCGGTTTTCGACCACGAATACGTGCGCCGCATCGACGGCCCCAACAAGAAAACCACGGGCACGAAGATGGACAAGGCGCAGGCGCTGATGGCCGACATTGAGCAGTTTCGCCGGACCCACGGCTGTTCGCGGATGGTCATGATCTGGTGCGGCTCGACCGAGGTTTTCCATCGCCCCTCGGCCGTGCATGAGACGCTGGCGGCGTTTGAGGAAGGCCTGCGCCGCGACGATCCTGAAATCGCCCCGAGCCAGATCTACGCCTACGCCGCGCTGATGTCGGGCGTGCCTTACGCCAACGGCGCGCCGAACCTGACCACCGACGCGCCGGCCCTGCGCGACCTCGCGCGCGACCGCAACCTGCCCATCTGCGGCAAGGATTTCAAGACCGGCCAGACGTTCATGAAGACGCTCATCGCCCCGGGGCTGAAGGCCCGCATGCTGGGCGTCCACGGCTGGTTCTCGACCAACATTCTGGGCAACCGCGACGGCGAAGTGCTGGAAGATCCCGGCAGCTTCAAATCGAAGGAAGAGACCAAGCTCTCGGTGCTCGAGTACATCCTCCAGCCGCAGCTTTACCCCGACCTTTATGGGAAGCTCTATCACGCCGTGCGCATCAACTATTACCCGCCGCGCGGCGACTCCAAGGAAGGCTGGGACAACATCGACATCTTCGGCTGGCTGGGCTATCCGATGCAGGTCAAAATCGATTTCCTGTGCCGCGACTCGATTCTGGCCGCGCCGCTGGTGCTCGACCTGGTGCTGTTCCTCGACCTGGCGCAGCGCTGCGGCATGCGCGGCATCCAGGAGTGGCTGAGCTTCTACTTCAAGGCTCCCATGACCGCGCCCGGCCTGTACCCCGAGCACGATATTTTCATTCAGCTCATGAAACTGAAAAACACCCTGCGCTGGATGCGCGGCGAGGATCTGATCACGCACCTCGGTCTCGAGTACTATGACTGACCCACGGCACAACGGCGTCCCGCATGCCAATGGTCATTTCGCCACGGATTCGGAGGAGCCGGGCGTTACGAGGATGAGAGTACTGGTTATCGGCGGCACGACGTTTATCGGACGGCACCTGGTCTCCACGCTGGTCAAACACGAGCACGAGGTGACCATCCTGCACCGCAAGCCGGCCCACGAGTTCGGCAAGAAGGTCGAGAACATCCAGGCCGACCGCAACGACCTCGAGCAGATGAAGCGCGCGCTGGCGGGCAAGGATTTCGACGCGCTGTTCGACAACGTCTACGACTGGGAGCGCGGCACGCCCGCGTCGGTCGTCGACGGCCTGGGCAAAATGATGTGCGGCCACGTCGGCCGCTACGTCTTCATGTCCAGCGTCGCGGCCTACGGGGACGGCCTGAATCACCATGAGGGCGACGCCCTGGCCCCCGACGACTGGCCCGACCGCTACGCCCGCCACAAGGCCCAGAGCGAGCGCGCCCTGTTCAAGCTCCATCAGCGCTTCGGCCTGCCGGCCGTTACGCTACGCCCGCCCTACATCTACGGCCCCGCCAATCCCTTCTACCGCGAGCAGTTTTTCTGGGACCGGATGCGCGACAAGCGGCCCCTGATCCTGCCCGGCGACGGCCGCCGGCTGATGCAGTTCGTGTATGTGAAGGATGTGGTCGCGGCCATGATCAAGGCCGTCGAGTCACCCGCCGTGGTCGGGCACGCATTCAACATCGCCAACCCGCGCGCTCTTACCCAGGCCGAATTCATCGATCTGCTGGCCGCCGCCGCCGGCAAGGAGACCAAGGTTGTGCGCGTCCCGCGCGAGCGCATCCAGCGCGCCGGCGGCCACCCCACGGGCCCGCATCTCTATTTCGGCGTGTACTTCGATCTGGCACCCATCACCATGCTGGTCAATAAGGCCCAGCGCATGCTCGCCTTCAAGCCGTGCAGCATGGCCGACGGTCTCAAAGAGACCTACAAGTGGTACCAGCGGCACCACGAGCGCCCGAGCGTCGACTACAGCTTCGAGGACCAGCTCCTGGGCCTGGCGCAGACCGCCGGGCTAGCCCTGTCCACGCCCCTCCGCTGAAAGCCGCAGCCCGTCGCCCGGTCTTGCTCTGCGTTTGTTCCGTGCGCATCTCTAGCCCGGATGTTTCACCACGATCGTAGCGAGGCGCGATGAGAGGGCTGCAGCTACGAGGCGCGCGACCGTAGCCGCCCGCAGGCGTACTTGGCGGTACGTTGAGGACGGCGACGGAGCGCAACGAAGTAGATGCGGCCCTATCGCGCGCCGCAGCCACCCCCTCACTGCCGGGCCCACCGGCTGGTCACACCTTCTTCCAGGCGAACATATCATTAAGAAACCGCCCCGGCGCCTCCAGGCGGCACTGTCGTGTTGAAATGTCGCGTTTGGCCTC
>JBKQPG010000089.1:0-41587 GCA_052145115.1 Bryobacteraceae bacterium | reverse complement strand
GGGCCAAGCAACGAACGCATCGTTTACATAAACATCTGTGCCGTTGGCCCAGCGGAGGGACGATGAAGGCAATCGGGCGGAGGTTGTGCCGGCTTGAGGATCGGTTCGCGCCGCCGGACAAGCCACGGGAGCGTGTTCGCGTGGTGGTGCGCGCGGTTGGCGCGGAAGAGGGCTTGCAGAATGCGACGTGCCAGCGTACGCTTTGCGCGAACGGATTGCTCATGGAAGTTGTGCGTTTGAATGGCAGCAGTGACGGCTTGACCGATGAGGATTTGGACAGGTTCGTCGAAAGCTTCCCGATAGAGCCGGTCGGAGGCTCCGTCAGCCGATCCTGAAACGGCACCCTTGCCAAGCCAGTTGCCTACCGATATTGACGGATATCATTCCTGGCCAGAGACGATTCGCCGACAAGCGATCCGGTCACGCTTCCCGAGGTCGAGGCACAGCTTTTCGCCACCTGTCCAGGGAATCGTCCCAGACGGAGGCCTCCCCCGCGCGTCCGGTTATTTTCCGTAAACGCCGTTTGCACTAACGTTTACCGACCAGTTGCACAGTCCCAAAGTGGCCCGTCATCCGACCGCCGTGTCGGGTTTCCGATAACGCCGCTTACCGACAGCGAGAGTCGTGAGGCCCGTTCCCGAGTCTGCGGCTGGCCCAAAAGCGGCAGACGGTCGCAATCGCGGATCTAATCAGCCATCCAGCTAGATTTTTGGGAGCCAGGATCACGGCATGCAGGTCCTTGGGTTGCAGCGAGGTGACTTAGCTTCCGTTATTGCGCATGACGGACGGTCACCAGTCGCAGTAATCGTTTGATTGTCACAAGGCGCCCGAGAAAAGGAGGACAATTGAGATTCCTTCAATATCATGTTGCCCTTAGAACGCCTGTGGAGCGAACAGAACCGCGTTCCGATTCTGGTCGCGAGTGGCATCTTCATCCTGGTCGTCGCAATGGTGGACTGGTGGACTAAGCCGTATCTGTCGCTGGGTTTCCTTTATCTTTTCCCGATCATGCTCGGCGCGGCCTTCCTTCCCCGGTGGTTTATCATGCTACTCGGCGCAGGCTGCGCTTACCTAGCTGAGCTGTTTAGTGGTCTGGAGCCGTCTTTGGTTCGCCTAGGCTTTGAGACTCTCGCCCTTGTCGGCTGCGGGTTGTTCGCCGGAGAGATGGTGCGCAACCGACGTCTGAGTCAGCGATCTGAAGCGAAGCTAAGGGCGCTGGTGGAGACCAGTCCGGCTGCTGTCGTTACTGTGGATCACCATGGATTCATTGAACTTGCGAACCGCGCCGCCGTGGAGCTCATGACCCCGCGCGAGGGAGATCTCATCGGCGCTCCAATTGCTGCGTTCCTGCCCGAACTCCACCACGCGCTCCGTTGGGAAGAAGCGCCACAGTTCCGGGCATCGATGCGATGCTGGGGACACCGGGGCAATGGCGAAACCTTCACTGCTGACGTCTGGTTCTCCACTTATAAGGACGGGCCTACTCCGAAGCTCGCCGCCATCATCGCCGACGTCAGCGAAGAGGCGGTCTCCGATGCTACAGGGCCCGAGCAGCGCGGTTCGAGTTTCCAGTCGTCAGAACCGGGTGCGCAATCCACGTTGACCAGCCGCGAGGCCGAAGTCCTGCGACTGCTCGTCCAGGGACTCGCCAACAAGGAAATCGCTGCCCGGCTCGAGATTTCGGAGAGCGGCGTCAAGAACACGATTCAGCAACTGTTTGCAAAATCCGGAGTCCGTACCCGAAGCCAGCTCGTGCGAGTCGCTCTCGAACAGTTTCGCAACATCCTTTGATCGCCCGGTTGCCGGTCAATCAACAGATTGGCTGGTCGATGGGTGCGGTACGACAAAGGGGGCTGTAACCCGAACTTCACTTTCCCTAATGCGCTATGGCATGCAGCTCCCGAGTCTTCGCCTAAGCAGCTGTTCCCACGCACACTTTCGCTTAGCTTCCTCGCTCATTGTGTTTCCCAATCCTCGCTCTCAACCGTCCATTTGAAGCCCTTTAGAATCAACCGATTTGGTCAGTGGCAGACGCCGCAGACCGTGGTATCCCTTCGCGATAATCGTTCGCTTGGTTGAAAGATTAACGACGATAAAGGGCCATCTCTGCGGGTTCCGAAAGACCGTCGCCGATGTCCGCAAGATTCGTGGCTCCGGCGCACCGGACGCGCTAAAAACGAATAGGCCTTTAGGCGACGAGTGATCTGCCCTCAGGCAGCCCAACCAACCCAGCGATGAGACCACCAACAACTGTCGAGGCCGCGACAGCGAGCCTCCGGCTCCGGCCTGTGTACGCTGCCATCGCGGTGGGCGTCCTACTGCGGGTAGCCAGCCCAGCCCAGACCGCCCTCTCTTGGCGGGAGGTCAAGGAGAAGTTCGAGTCCTCCAATCCGACCCTCCAAGCGGCTCAACTCAACATCGACGAGTCCCGCGCCGCGGAGGTCACCGCCTATCTCCGTCCCAATCCCGATTTGACGGGGACGCTAGATCAGATCAATCCATTCACCAAGCAGCCGCCCCCGAGTGGCGGCGCGAACGCGTACGCTCCATTTGCGTATGCGCTGCCCTCCGGCTCGGTCAGCTACCTGCACGAGCGGCAGAACAAGCGCGAATTGCGGCGCGACAGCGCCAGGGAATCGACCGCGGTCGAGGAATCGACCTACCGGGACCAGGAGCGTGGTTTACTCTACAACCTCCGCAGTGCGTTCGTACAAACGTTGCAAGCCAAAGCGGTACTTCAGAACGCCAAAGAGAACCTGGACTATTGGGACCACGAACTGGACGTCCAGTGCACACGTTTCAAAGCGGGCGATCTCGCCCAAGTGGATCTGAACCGCTTGGAACTGCAGCGCGCCCAGTTCGAATCCGACTTCGAAACGGCGTTTGTCAATCTACGCACCGCCAAGATCCAGCTGCTGATGCTGTTGAACGACCGGACGCCAATTGAGCAATTCGACGTTACGGGGCCATTTGACTTTACCGAACAGCTAAGTGCGCTTGAGGAATTCCGCAACAGTGCCCTCGCAGCGCGGCCGGACCTGAGAGCAGCGATGCAATCCGTGGACCTGGCGAAGATCAACCACCATCTGGCCGTGGCGAACGGATCGACAGACCCGACTATTAGTGTCGATTTTGCTCGTAATCCCCCGATCCCGGCGTATCTTGGCGTGAGCGTGTCCATCCCGCTGCGGATCTTCGATCGCAACCAAGGCGAGAAGGCGCGCACACAAATCGATATTGGCCGCAATGAGCGACTGCGAGAGGCCGCCGAGGCTCAGGTTTTCAGCGACGTTGACTCGGCGTATTGGACATTGATTCAAGCCGTGAATCTACTGAAACCATACAAGGCAAAGTACATACCTCTGGCAACGGATGTCCGCGACAGAGTGGCATTTTCCTACAAGAACGGAGGCACCACGTTACTGGACTTCCTCGACGCCGAGAAAGCATACCGCGACACCCGCCTGGCGTACTTCAATTTGATTGGTTCGTACTTGACCGCGGCGGCCCAGATGAATATGGCGGTCGGCCGGGAGGTGATCCAATGAGTCGCTCATTTTCTCTTCAAGCAATTCTCTTACTCTGTGCTCTCCTCTCCAGCGTTGCGTGCAACAAGAAAGTCAGCGCTGCTTCCGCCCAGGACGGCGACACGGGGCCGCGCCGGGCCACGGTCGAGCCTGACACGGACTCGAACAACTTCAAGGTGGAGCATCCGGAGCAATTCCCGCTCGCCGAGGCCGGCGAGAGCCTGGCTACGCCGGAGTTAATCGTCACCGGCGCGGTGAGTCCCGACATCTCGCGCCAGGTACCGGTGCCTGCGCTCGCGTCGGGCCGCGTGGTCGAGATCAACGCCCGGCTCGGCGACGAGGTGAAACAGGGGCAGTTGCTCTTCAAGGTGCGCAGCAGTGATGTCGCCGGCGCGTTCTCCGACTATCGCAAGGCTGTCACGAATGAGGAACTGGCGCGAGTCCAGTTCAATCGCGCGAGGTTGCTGTTCGACAACGGTGCCATCGCCAAGAGCGCCCTGGAAGTCACGCAAAACGCCGAGGATAACGCTCAGGTCGATCTCGAAACGGCCATCGAACATCTGAAGCTGCTGGGCTCCGACCCCGCGCATCCCACGGGCATCGTCCCGGTCTACGCGCCGGTCGGCGGCGTGATCGTGGATCAGCAGATCACCAACGCCAGCGGCGTGCAGGCGTTGACGCCGCCCAACCCCTTCACGATTGCCGACGTCTCCCGCGTGTGGATCGTCTGCGATGTTTACGAAAACGACCTCGCGCAGGTGCGCCTGGGCGAATCGGCTGACATTCGGCTGAACGCCTACCCGGGCCGCGCGTTGCACGGACGCATCTCCAACATCGGCGAGATCATGGACCCGAACCTGCGCACGGCCAAGGTGCGCATCGAGATGGATAACCCGGGCCTGATGCGCTTCGGCATGTTCGTCACGGCGACCTTCCACGGCGTGAAGCAGGAGCGGCGCACGACCGTGCCCGCGACGGCGATTCTCCACCTCCACGACCGCGACTGGGTCTATACGCCGGCTGAAGACGGCCGCTTCCGTCGCCTTGGAATCACCAGCGGCAACAAGCTGAGCGGCAATCTCCAGGAGATCGTCTCCGGCCTCGCGCCCGGCGCGAAGGTGGTCGCCAATGCGCTGATCCTGCAGAACACGGTGGATCAATAATGATTCGTAAAATCGTCGATTTCTCGCTCAACAATCGCTTTTTTGTTCTGGCCATTACGGTCGCTTTGTTTGGCTGGGGCGCCGTGTCGTTCCATCAGCTCCCGGTCGAGGCGTATCCCGACGTGGCAAACAACTATGTCGAGGTCATCACGCAATGGCCGGGCATCTCCGCCGAACAGATCGAGCAGCAGGTCACGATCCCACTGGAAAACGTAATGAACGGCGTGCCCGGCGTCGTCAATCTGCGCTCGTTCTCCATCTTTGGTCTCTCCGACCTGAAGCTCATTTTCGACGATGGCAGCGACAATTCCTGGAACCGTGAGCGAGTCCTTGAACGGCTTTCGCAAGTCACCTTGCCGCCAGGCGTGCAGCCCCAGATGGGCACCGACTGGAGCCCGGTCGGCCAGATCTATTTCTTCACGCTCCACAGCACCAATCCGCAGTATGACGTGATGGAGTTGAAATCCATCGAGGACTGGATCGTCGAGAAGAACCTGAAGGCCGTTCGCGATATCGTTGACGTGGCCACCTTCGGCGGCCCCACGCGCGAATACCAGGTGCGCGTGGATCCCGACAAGCTCATCTCCTATGGCCTCAGCCTTTCACAGGTCGAACAGCAACTCGCGAACAACAATGTCAACGCTGGCGGCAGCTTCCTCGAATCCGGCCTGCAGCAGATGAACGTTCGCGAAGTCGGGCTGGTCCGCAACGTACACGACATCGAGCGGACGGTCCTGCTGGCAAAAAACGGCACGCCGCTGCGGGTGCGGGATATCGCGGTCGTCGCCCAGGGCCCCAAGATCCGCCTCGGTCAGTTCGCCCGCTCCGTTCGCCGCCAGGACGGGACGATCATCGACAACGACGACGTGGTCTCCGCGTGGGTGCCCATGCGCAAAGGCGCCGATGCCGAAACGGCGCTGGAAGGCCTGCACGCCAAGGTTAAGGAGTTAAACGAATACATCCTGCCTCGTGGCGTGAAAATCGTTCCGTTCATCGATCGCAGCGAACTGGTTCACCACACGACGGAGACGGTTCTCCACAATTTGGGCGAGGGCATCCTTCTTGTTGTCATCATCCTCCTGTTGTTCCTCGGCAACATCCGCGGCGCCATCATCGTCGCGCTGACAATTCCCTTCTCACTCCTCTTCGCGGCCACTTGTCTCAAGCTCAAGGGCATTCCAGCCAACCTCCTCTCGTTGGGCGCCCTCGACTTCGGCATGGTTGTGGACGGCGCCGTCGTGATGGTCGAAAACATCGTCCGCCACCTCAACCGCAACAGCGAAGACCACCGCACGCCGAAGGAAAAGATCTTCGACGCCGCTCACGAGGTCCAACGGCCCGTCTTCTATGCCATCGCCATCATCATTACGGCGTACCTGCCCATCTTTACCCTCGAACGCGTCGAAGGCCGCCTCTTCAAGCCCATGGCCTGGACAGTGGCCTTTGCACTATTAGGCGCCTTGCTCTTCTCCCTCTTCGTGGCGCCTGCTTTAAGCAGCATCTTTTTCCCCAAAGGCACTCGCGAATGGCACAACCCGGTTATGACCTGGCTCAGTGGCGGCTATCGCAAGGTCTTGCGATGGGCAATCCGGCTCCGCTGGCTCACCGTCGCCGGCGGTGTCGCAAGTCTGCTGCTCGCGATCTATCTCACTATCGGTGGAGTCATCGGCTCTGAGTTTCTCCCGCACCTCGACGAGGGCGCGCTATGGGTTCGCGGCACCCTCGCTCCGAGTACGGGCCCCACCGAAGGCATTCGCCTCGCCAATCAGGCCCGCATCGTGCTCTGCTCATTCCCCGAAGTGACCGAGTGTACCAGCCAGGTCGGGCGACCGGACGACGGCACCGACACGACTGGCTTCTTCAATACGGAGTACTTTGTCGGCCTCAAGCCAAAAGAGGCCTGGCGCCCTGTCTTTCACAAGGACAAGGAGAATGTCATTGCGGCGATGAACCGCGAACTCATGAAGATCCCAGGCGTCATCTGGAATTTCTCGCAACCGATCGCCGACAACATGGAAGAAGCCGTCAGCGGGGTCAAAGGCCAGCTCGCTACCAAGCTCTACGGCGACGACCTGGTGATCCTCGAATATAAGGCCGATCAGATTGTCGGCATCATGCGCGGTGTCCGCGGAATTGAGGATCTGGGGGTCTTTCGTGTCCTCGGCCAGCCGAACCTGAACATCACCGTCGACCGTGAGCAGGCGGCCCGCTACCAGATCAACGTGGCGGATGTTCAAGACGCCATCCAAACGGCGGTGGGCGGCAACGCGCTGACTCAGGTTCTCCAAGGTGAGGCGCGCTACGACTTAGTCCTCCGCTACCTGCCGCAGTATCGGGACAGCAAGGAGGCGGTGGAGAGCATTCGTCTGCTCGCCCCATCCGGGGAGCGTGTCTCCCTTGCACAGCTGTGCAGGATCGAACAACGCGATGGCGCTTCGGAGATCTACCGTGAAGGCAATCAGCGCTACATCGCCGTCAAGTACAGCGTTCGCGGACGGGACCTAGGCGGCGCGGTAGAAGAGTCCATCCAGAAAGTGAACGCGCAGGTTCAACTGCCGCGTGGTTACCACATCGACTGGGAAGGGGAATACGAGAGTGCCAAGCGGGCCGAACGGCGGCTGTTCATCATCGTGCCGCTTACGATTCTGCTGATCTTCATTATACTCTACAGCATGTTCCGTTCGTTTAAGTGGGCGACGGTCATCATGGTCAACGTCATACTCGCCCGCATCGGTGGACTGCTTGCCCTGCTCGTCACCGGCACCAATTTCAGCGTCAGCTCCGGCGTCGGCTTCCTCGCGCTGTTTGGCGTTTCGGTCCAGACCGGCGTCATCATGCTTGAGTACATCAACCAGCGGCGAGCGCAGGGCTTCTCCATCGTGGAATCCGCCATCGAAGGCGCCGTCCTGCGTCTTCGGCCGATCATGATGACCATGCTCGTCGCCACGCTCGGCCTGCTCCCCGCCGCACTCTCTCATGACATCGGTTCGGACTCCCAGCGGCCCTTTGCGATTGTTATCGTTGGCGGACTCATCTCCGATCTCGTCATCAGCATTTTCCTCCTGCCCACCATTTACGTCTGGATGGCCCACGATAACGACGTGCTGCCTGCGCCTGAAAATGAAACGGCCTGACGCCCGACACACCTCGACCCCGGATCACGTGAACTCGCACGGGTGGCTAAGCCCGCAAACTGTTGCGCCGCTGATATGGCGCAATGCTGCCCTAAAGTCGCGATCTGGGGAATCGATCCGGGATAGCTGCGCCTGACGCCGCAGCGTCATCAGAACTGGACCACTTCGACTTGACCGTGGCCAGGGGATGAAAAGTGCCGTTTCCGGACATTAGATGGCCTGGAAGGGCGTTCAACCAGTTCTTGCCGGTAGTGGAACGCAGAATCGGACTGCTTCCGAATGGCCCAGCAGAAGCTGCCCAGCACCATCTTCAAGACGCCGGCCCCTGGCCCGAATGCTACCGATATTGACCCATATCGCTCCTGGCCAAGGATGGCCCACCGACAGGAGATCCGGTCGCGCTCCTGAACGTCCATTCGCGTCTTGTCGCCATTCATCCGACGAAACGCACCCAATCCGGGCCTCTGCCGCGCGTCTTGCCATTTTCCGTAAACGCCGTTTATCGTCCATTGGCACAGTTTCCGGGATGGACTGAGAATGCCGGCCCCTGACAACGTGCGGCGGGTTCCCAACACGATGCACTCGGAGTGCATAAGGAAAGACGATGACGTCGGTCACGAGCCGAGGCGAGGACAGCGACGGCCCCAGGCCAGTTTTCCCAGCGCAGAGAAGCCCGGTGCGACACTGTGCAGATCGAGGTCTGGGCAGCAATCAGTGAAGTTGCAGAACCGGGCTATCTGAGAGCAGGTGCTTCGGCACTTTGGAGGTCCAGGCCGACACGCTCGCCGTTGATCAGAATGAAGCCGGAATTGATGAGTTGTTGGCCGGTGCAGTCGTATTGTTCGTAGCAGCGGAGCGAGGGCATTCCGAAAATGTACTCCACGGCCACAGCCGCGCCGGCGCCGGCGGGAGCGCCTTCCAGCCGGATGCTGGTGCTGAAATCGATCCCGTCGAATTTCGGGTCGTCCTTGAAATAGGCCATCAGGGGACGGACGAGGCGCGCAATGTGATCGTCGAAGGCCATGGCGGCGAGGCGGTAGCGCGATCCCGCGGCGGTGGCCGGCAGCGGAGTGGTGAGCGAGAGTTGCAGATAGACGCCTTTGTGGAAACCGATGAAAGAAGGCGGGGCGTATCCTACGAATCGTGCCGGGGCGTCCATGTCACGGACGATCCGGTCGATGGTTTCCTGCCAGGTGGCTTGCAGATTCTTCAGTGCGTCGGCCGACGTGTCCTGTTGGACCGCGGTTGGAGCGGTCACGGCGGGTAAGGCCGGGGCAGACGTCAGCACCGGCGCCGTTTTTGCGGCAGGTGGAGGTGGTGGAGGCGGCGCGACGCCGGCCGCTACCGCCGCTGCTCCCGCATGTGGCCAAAGCGCTAAGGGTTGACCGTTCAGGAAGATCGAAGCCTGCTGGAAGGCAGCCTGCTGCCCGGCTGCGGTCGAGGCGGAGACGAGGCGGACGGCAGCCTCCCGCGGAATCACGAGAACCACGTTTTCGACACGCTCAGTCACCACGCCGATGGTCTTCTTGCGGACGTGGTGAGAAACCTCGAGGGCGAAACTGTCGATGGCCTGTTCCTGCTGCATCACAGGGACCTCCACGCGCAGGATCGGGAGCATCACGTCGTCGATGGTCTTATGAGCGCGGTCTTCTTTCGACAATAGTTCCCCGGAGTACGCGGCGAAGTAGTTGGCGGTGATCTGCAAGACAATCCTGTTCTGGAACCGCGCGAACTGAATCGAGCGTTGGTCTGAGCTCCTCTCCTGCTCCTCGCTCAGGTCCAGCTTGCGGCTGAAATAGAAGTGATACGGGAACTGGTGGGAGGCGACGGCTACGGCGACGCTCTTTAGCTCCGCCAGGTGTTTTTGCTGCAGCTCACGCAAGTCGAGATCTAAGATCTCGGGCGGCGAGAGCACCTGTGCGCGACAGAACGTTGAGACGGCAATGAACAGCCCAGCGGTGACGATCCACTCAGTTGTTCGCATATACCGCCCCCTTTGAGCGGTAGGGCGGATCGGCGACAGCGCGGATATAAGCCAGCAGAGCGGCAATTTCAACCTTGCCGAGGGTGTAGCCGTACGGCGGCATCTCGGGGGAGCGGTTCAGCGCCGGCCCTCCGTGCGAAATGATGGCGGCAAGATCCGCATCGCTCATCCCATTCAGAACCGTCCCTTCAGTGAAGGCGTGCGCCTTGGCCGTCAGATTGTCGTGATTGGAGACGCGTTCCGGCGTCGACTCCGGGTCATGGCAGCGGGCGCAGTACAACGTGTTCAGTTCACGGCCTTGGACCTCCAGGTAGCCGAGGGCGATTTCTTCCAATCGAAGCTCGACCGGCTTGCCATCTTTGTCGCGGGTCGCTGCGACGATCTGATACCGGCCGGAGCTCCCGCCGAGAACGACGGCAGCAGTGAACTGTCCGTCAGCACCAGTGAGTCCGAAGGCGGGCGTGGCCTCGCCGCCGCCGGGAACGGTGACGGACACTAGAGCGCCGGGGACGGGCGCGCCCTGGACGTCGTTCACCTGGACGACAACGGGCTGATCGAGAGCCGTACCGATGGCGGCCGCCTGTTTCCCTCCGCCGACCTCGACCAATGCCGCGCCGAAGGCCTTGGCCGGCGGGACCCCGGCGGCTTTCGGCGCGCGATTGCAAGCGCACAAGACAACCGACAACGCGATCCCGGCGAACGCGGATGCCGTTCTCATCGCCTGGCGACCTCCAGGTTCTGCTTCATCAGGAACGAAGTCAAGGCGCGGGCGTCCTCGTCGCTCATGTTCCGATTGGGCTCGACAGTCCCGGGGCGGAGGGCTTGCGGGTTCTTCAGCCATTGGAAAACCCATTCCGCGTTGAGCCGCCTGCCGACCTGCGTCAAGGTGGGGCCGACGTACCCCTTGTCGTTCTTTGGATCAACGATGTGGCACGACTGGCAGGCGTACTTGGAGTAGAACAACTGTCTGCCCCGCTCCACTTCGTCCGCTCCTGACTTCGTGGGGTCGAGCCCATCGCGGTCGAACGCCGGAGTCTGGTAGGCCGCCAGGATGTAATCCGTGAGCGTCTCAGCTTCCGCCGGCGTGACGTTGAAGCGCGGCATCCTGCGGATGAGCGCCGGGCGGAGAGTATTGGGATTTTTAAGGAAATCGACCAGCCATTTCCGCTGCACCGAACTGCCTTCCCAAGTCAGATCCGGCGCCATGTCGCCACCCCGGCCGTTGATGGCATGGCAACTGAAGCAATTCATGTCGGCTATGAGCTGACCGGCCTGGCCGGCGGGACGATAGTCGGTCTCTCGCTTGCCGGCGACGCGCAGGCTTGCGGGGAGGGTTGCGGCGCGATCGGTCTGCGCCAGAAGCGCGGTGACCAGCGCATCCAGTTGCGAGGGCGGGAAGTCGTACTGCGGCATTTTGGTCGCCTTGCCGAACGAATGCGGCTTGCGGATCTTAGCCTGCAGGTAATCGGGCAGCGTGTGCGGGATCCCCTCGGCGAACACAATTTTGGCGAGCGACTGGCTGCCGATGAGGGTCAGGTCCGGGGCGAAATTCTCGGGCCTGGTGACGCCGTTGATGTCATGGCAGGAGGCGCAGCCGCGCTCCTTCACGAGCGCTTTGCCATGCGCGATTTCGGCTGCCAGCGCGGGCTGCAGTTGTACCTTTGCCAGCAGGTCGGAATCGGTTTTCGCAAGCAGGAATGCCGCGAGGAGACCGAGTTGCTTCGGGTCGAAGCGGTAGCGCGGCATCAGGGTGTGCGGATCGTAATTCCTGGGGCCGCGCAGCCAATCGGTGAGCCACTCGGGCTTCACTTTGGACCCGATGCGAGTGAGTTCCGGCCCCAGGTTGCCGCCCACCACCAGGCCGGCGGCGTTGACCGTGGCGTGGCAGGAGGAACAGAACGATTCGCCGTAGACGCTCGCCCCAGCCTGCGGATCCGCGGCCGGCGCGGATGCCGGGGCCGCTGGCGCCGCAGGCGCAGGGGCGCTCTGGTCCATGATGAACGCCGAGATGTCCCGGGCGTCCGCGTCGCTCAACTCGAAGTTCGGCATCGTCGCCGTCACGGCATACGATGGCGGGTCTTTGAGCCATGCAAAGACCCATTCCCGGGTGGTCTTGGACGCAATGCGCGTGAGTGGAGGGGCGGGATTGGCGGTCAGCATCCGGCCCTGGCCGGGCACCAGAATCGTATGGCACTGCACGCACCCGTAGCGCGCCAGCAGCTTGCGGCCGAGATTCAATTGCGGAGTGCCGGTGAGCGAATTCCAGTGGCACTGGCCGCAGGCCGATTCCAAGTAGCGGGCAGGAAGGACCGGCTGCTCCCAGGCCAGGGTGCCGTGGTGGGCGTCCTGCACGCTGGTGGCGCCACCCTGGCCGCGGTGGCAAATGGTGCAACCGAACTCCGTAAGCGTGTGAGGTACGTAGGGGTGCGGACGGTACGGCTGGATGGCCACGTCCTGCAGGCTCAGTTCCTTCATTGCCACGTGACAGGTGGTGCAACGGTCCACCACGCCGAACTCCGGAATCCAGGTCTGCTGCAGCCCTCCCTGGAAGCGCCGTTGCAGGGTGGTGGCGTCGCCGCGATTGCGGATCAGACTGAGGTAGTTCCGCTGGTAGCGGCGCCACTCGCGAAAATGGTCCTTGGCGGGCGTGATCGCCAGACACACCAGCAACACGACACTCAGGGTTCCGAAGGCACGGGCGGAATCACCGAAGAGGGCCGCTGTAACTCGTCTCAGGATCGACATTCAGCTTCTCCACGGCCAAACCCACGACCAGCCGGGACCTCGAAAATGGGTTCCGATGACGGTGAGAACCACCGCCTGCACCAGGAACCAGGTCATCACCCAGAAGGAAACCGGCTTGGACACGAGCCAGCGCCGGAAGCGGCTGGGCGAATCGGGCGCGCTTTGCGAGGCGAGAACCATGAGCGCGGCGATCAGCAGGGTGGGGATCAGCACCGCATAGACCTGGAACAGCAGCATCACGGCAGAGAAAATCAACACGACGGCGCCAAATATTCGCAGCCGTTTCGCGCGGTTCTTCAGCCAGATGCCTTCGGCCTCGATGTTGATATTGAAATACGGGATGACGATGAGGGCTGCGACCACCAAAGAGGGAATGACGACGCCGGCAACGACGGGCGGGAAGTAGTGAAGCAACTCCTGCAGCCCCAGGAAGTACCAGGGCGCTTTGGCAGGGTTGGGGGTGTGCATGGGGTCGGCGAGCTCTTCGAGCGGGGCGTCCCAGATCAGCGAAACGACGACCAGCGCAATCGCCAGGGCCTGCACCGCCACAACAGCCCGCAGGATTCCTTCCGGGTACGTCATGACGACCGGGTCATCCGTGGCCTTGACCTGAGGCGAAGTCCGGCGAGTGACGAACGCCACCCGCACCGGCGTGCGCCGGCTATCGGAATCCATCCCGGCTACGAACTTCTTTTCGGCATCACTCATTGGAGTCACCCGGGCCCGTGTACAGGCCACCGTCCTTGCGAATGCGCCAGAAGTGGATGGCGAGCAACAGCGCGGCGGCCAGCGGCAGGATCACACAATGCAGCACGTAGAAGCGCAACAAGGCGTTTGCGTTGACGGTGTTGCCGCCCAGCATCAGGAAACGGAACTTCTGGCCCAACACGGGGACCGACGACATCAGGTTGGAGCCGACCGTGATGGCCCAGAAAGCGAGTTGATCCCAGGGCAGAAGGTAACCGGTGTAGCTGAGAAGCAGCGTCACGATCAGCAACATTACTCCCACCACCCAGTTGAATTCGCGCGGCGAACGGTATGCGCCGCGGTAGAAGACTTTGAACATGTGAGCGAAGACCAGAAAGACCATCGCATGCGCCGACCAGCGGTGGAGGTTGCGCAGGAAAACTCCGGCCGACACGACGAACTGCAGGTCCTTCATGTCGGCGTAGGCCTGGGGCACCGACGGGTGGTAGTACAGCATCAAAAGAATGCCAGTGGCGACAAGGATCAGGAACGTACCGAGACTCAGGGTTCCGAGAAACCAAGTGGCCCGGAACGACAAGGATTTGCGCCTGATCTTGACCGAGGCCAGGTGCAGAAACACGTTGTGCTGAACAGCCATTGAGCGGCGCAGGTTGTTGGCGCCGCTACCGCCGCGGAAGATCGAACGCCAGGCGCGGGTCGCCTGAAGTTCGCTGAGATACGTATTGAGGAATTGCGGCATCTTAAGTCTTCAGGAACTGGTTCGGCAATGTTGTCAAGGAGCGGTCCACCATCAGGTCGCCTTCGTCGCTGAGCCACACCCTGAGCCACGGCAGACCGCGCGGCGCCGGGCCATCGATCTTCTCTCCGAGCGTGTTGAACTTGCTGCCATGACACGGGCAGGCGACGATGCCCAGATCGGCGTTCCATGCGGTCAGGCAGCCCAGGTGGGTGCAGACCGCGGAGAGCGCATAGAATCCCTCGGGACCGTGAATCACATAGATGCCGGCCTTCAGGTCCTGTGTCACCGAACCTACCGGGTAGCGGTCCGGTTTGCCGGCGTTGGCGATGGGCGAAGCTTCGTACAGCACGTTGGGCGAGAGGAACTCGAAGCCGAACACCGCCGCGCCCGCACCAGCCAGGCACACCGCCCCGATGCCGAGCTTGGCAAAGGCTTCACGGCGGGTGGCATCAACCTCCGGCTTCGGCTTCGCATCCACGTTGCCTTCCTGGGACATGAAATCTCCTTCTCATCGCGAGGCCGGTATCGGCGTTTCGGGAATGGCGCCGATTCCGGAAACCCGGACGAGTTTCACGGGTTCGCTCGGCACCACGTGGTAGGCTTCCATCGTGATGAGCTTGACGGGGCACCTCTCGGCGCATAAGCCGCAACGGATGCAGCGCGTCTCGTCCTTGAGCATGGCCGAGCCCGTGATCAAGCCCAACTCTTCCGCCGCAACGTCGTCCAGTTCCACGCGGTACAGTTGCTCGCGCTGGCGGATTTCCTCCAGCACCTCTGGCGTCCACTCGATCTGCTCGAGCGGCACCAGACGGAGGCACTGCTCGGGACAGACGTCGATGCACCCGCCGCACAGAATGCATTGGGAAGCGTCCGTCGGGTTGCCCTCAAAGACCGTGTTGACCCAACACCGCAGGCAGCGCCGAGCTTCCTGCATGGCGGTCTGCTCGTCGAAGCCGATCTCGACTTCGGTGACGCCCGTGCGGCGATCGAGCGGCAGCATCGGGACCGGATGCCGGCTGAGCGCCATGTAGTCGGCCGCCATCCGATGGTGATCCAGCACTTCGACCACCACCTCGGGATCGAGATGCCGGCGTCCCGTGAGACACTCGTCCACCGCGATCGCGATACGCTTGCCATCACCAACGCTGTCGATGATCAACCGGGGCCCGAAGACGCAATCGCCGCCCGCGAAAATGCCCGCGGCGGTGGTCATCAGAGTCCCCGGATCAGCCACGATCAGGCCGCGCGGCGACACTCCGACTCCGTCCTCCGGCTTGAGAAAGTCGAGGTTGGGGGCCTGGCCGATGGCGAGAATGACCGTATCGCAAGCGATGATCCGCTCGCTGTTCTCGACGAAAGTGGGATTGAAGCGGCCCGAGGCATCGAACACGGCTTGTGTCCGCACGACTTCAAGTCCCAGGACTTTTCCGTCGCGCCCCACGACGCGGCGCGGGCCGAAACCGTCGTGGAGGATGATGCCCTCGGCCTCGGCTTCTTCGATTTCCTCGAGAGCGGCCGGCATCTCGTGGCGCTTCTCAAGGCAGACGATGCCGACTTCCTGAGCGCCGAGACGCAGGGCCGACAGCGAAACGTCTACCATTTCGTGCGCGGCCACAGCGGCAACATTGGTTTCGCTGGGGACCAGGCCCTCGAGACCAGAGGCGTGCTGCTTCAGCACTTCGCGGGCAGCGGAGCGGGCAACGTCCATCGCGACGTTGCCTCCGCCGATTACGACCACTTTCTTCCCGATGGTGAAGTGGTAGCCGAGGTTCGCATTCAGCAGGAAGTCGATCCCCTTGTGGACGCCGTCCAGGTCCACGCCGGGAATGGAGAGATCGCGGCTGCGGTGAGCGCCCACGGCAATCACGACGGCGGCAAAACCCTGTTGGCGCAGGCCGGAGATCGTGAAGTCCCGGCCGGCGGCGTGATTCAGCTTCAACGTGATGTCGCCCGATTCGAGAATCTCCCGGACCTGGGCGTCCACGACGCTGCGCGGCAACCGGTACTCCGGGATGCCGAGCTGCATCATTCCTCCGGCGACCGGCGCAGCGTCGAAGATGGTCACGGAATATCCCAGTAACCCCAGGTCGTGAGCCGCGGAGAGGCCCACCGGGCCCGCGCCAACGACAGCGACGCGGAAGGGCTGTGGACTTAACCGGGGGCGATCGAGGCGCAGCGGGCGCCGCGCTTCCGGGCCGTAACGTTCGGTGAGGAGACGCTTCAAGGCGCGGATCTGGATGGGGCTGTCGATTTCTCCACGGCGGCACGCGGTTTCACAGGGATGAGCGCAGACCCGCCCACAGATGCTCGCGAGCGGATTCGGATCGCGGGCGTAGTGGTACGCCTCCTCGAAGCGCCCCTCCGCGATCAACGCCACGTAGCGGCCGGCATTGGTCCCGGCGGGGCACGCCATCATGCAAGGGAAATTGCTGTTCAGCCAGGCGCGGTCGACCTTCTTATCCTGAAAGCGCGTCAGCATGCACGATTCCTCATGACGGCGTCCCCCGTCCCTGGCTTATTTAGAGGGCGCGAAATCCAACGTGGCGTCGCCGCCGACGCTCACTGGCTTGGACTGGATTTTCATCCCTTCATGCCAGGCCGAGACAGTGTAGCTGCCATTGGGCAAGCCGGCGATTTTGTAGTTGCCTTCGGCATCTGTCAGCGCGAAGTACGGAGTGGGAGAGACGATGATATAGCCTGACATCTCGGGGTGGACGTTGCACAGCAGCGGCACCACGCCGGGCGTGTCGAATTTAAAGCTGCGCTTCTCCCCGCTCGGCCAAGTTCCCATGTTGTGGCCCAGTTTCTTGTTGCCACTGACGGCCGGCCAGAAGATGTTGTGGGCGACCTTGTCGCTGTTGAGAAACTCAACGGTTGACCCGACCTGCACGACGACAATGTGCGGCTGGAACAGCAGTGACTTCTGGTCCATGACCGGCACTGTCGCAGGGGGCGGGAAGGACCTGCCGGCGATGGCTTCCACATACACGACGGAACTGCCTTTCCCGGCTGATACTTTCCCGGTCAGGTTGCCGGCGCTCAGGCAGAGGCAGGCAATCAGGAAGACGAGAACAAGTCTTTGCATCGATGAACTCCTTTTCTTTCGTTGTCGCGCGCCAGCATCCAACATACGCTTCCGTCGGAATCAGTAGACAAACTCCAGCCCCAGGAGGAACGTGTTCACCCGGAATGCATCGATTGCGGAAAGCGGGACGGTCACGCCGTCTCCGTTGACCTGGACGAACTGGCGCGGACGGTACTGGTATTCGAACGAGGCCTTGATATTGGGGTGGATAAGGAACTGCATGCCGGGCGTGAATCGGTTCCGGGTGGCCGAAAACGCGCCGAAGTAGGGCGTGTTGGTGGCCAGCGCGAGCGCGTTGATGTGATCGGCTTCGGAGTAGACGTCATCCCAGCGGCCAATGATCATGATCCACGGCAACACCAGGTAATCCGCTTCGAGGAAGCCGCCGTGGAACTTGGCCGCCGGGCCGGATACGAACGATGCCGGATACGGGCCGCTGGCCGACAGCGGGAGCGCGATCAGCGCGCCGGTGGAATCCACCGGGAGCATGTTATTGTCGCGGCCGTACATGTAGACGCCGAAGAGGTTGAAGGTGCGGTAGTTGAAGCTGAAATCCCCACCCGCGCGCACGTACGGTTCGCGCACGCTCAGGATGGGCTGCGTGCCGCTGGTGGTGGGGGCCCCAAAGAAACTCTGCAGGGAGTTGCCATCCATATAGAAGGTCCCCAGGCTGAGATAGGTATGATCGCGCGGACCAGTCTGGCCCGCAGCCTGGACGGCGTTGCGGCTCACGGAGTCCCGCTCGAGATTGAAGCGATAAGAGAATCGGGCGTACAAATTCTTGAAGCTGGAATCCGATGCGAAGCCGACGCCGCCGTTGGCGCCGCCGGTGGCGGAAGGCACGTACGGATTGTTGTTGGTCGATTCGGTGACTCCGCTCGTATTCTGATCCACGACAGCGACCGAATAATGGTACCCGCCGTAGGTGTGGCCACCGCTGAGTTCGAATCCGCGCGCGGAATCGGCGAAGATGAACTGGTTTGAGACGTTCTGCTGTAACGGCACCAGGCCATTCATCGCCCCGATGTTGCTCTCCTGGTAAATGTCATATGGGCTGAGGTTGATGCTGCGCGCCTGCGTGAAGGGTAGATCGAGTTCGAACTGCCCGGCGCGGAGACTGAGGGCGTCCTTCGGCAGCTTCAGAAAACGGCCGATGTTGACGAACTTCAGATAGCCGTCGCCGAGGCCCCCGGCTCCGTTGTCGCCAGCCACGCTGATGTCGTCATCCACCCAAAACGCGATGTCGCTCCCGAAATTCCCAGCGGTGAAAATGCTGAAGAATCCGGTTTCAAAATCGGTCGCCGGAATGTAGCCCGGGACGTTGGACGGGGTTGCGAGGGCGTTGAAAGTGCTTCGGTTGGCAGAGGTGAACTGGAAGAAGTTGTTCATCCGCAGCCCGATCGGCGGCATGCCGGGGATCTGGCCCGGCCAGACGCTGTGCGGCCAGACATCCTTCTGCGCCGGAGCGCCCAGCATCACCGGAGGGAGTTTGAGGAAGCTCTCATCGTCCTTGGGGAACTTGAATCCAGCATCTTTAAACGCTTTCCCGAAGTCGTTAAGCTTCGGAAAATCGAGGTGACAGGTGGTGCACGAAGTTCCGTATTGGCGCGAGAAAGCTGGAATCGCCTTGCTGCCGGTGTTGAATAACAACAGTGACAACACAGGGATCAATACGGAACCAGATGCGAGGATCTTCGTTGCACTCGACATCGACATAGCTCGCCTCCCTCGGTCTTGCTACCCTTTGGGCTTGCTTGGCTTGCAGTTTGAGGGCCAAATGCGGATTGATGAATTTAAGGGGCTATAAGAGTCAAGAATCGCCGTCGTGAGCGCAATTTGACCCTACGCACTGAGCGAGCTCACTCAACAGAATGGCGAGGGGGACGATTTTCGACCAGCGTCCCGATGGGGAGACTGGGCCGCAAAGACACAGTTGGCCCTGCCGTTCGAGAACGGCGCGAAGGACTTATCCCGCAATCTATCCTGTCGGCCGCTCATAGCTCGCCGCGGTGGCGATCGGCGCGGAGGGCGCGCGGGGGCCCTCAACCAACGAGGCCGGAGTCGGAGCGCAAACGTGCCGGCGCTCGACGTCCTCTTTAATGGTGCACAGGGCATGGTTCCACACGACGTCGTGCACAAATCCCGGAAACAGCAACCGGGCCAGGCGCCAAACCAGCCGGCCCGCGAAGCTGCGTCCCTGCTTGTAGTCGAAAGCCGCGTAGATGGAAAGCCGGCTGTTCCCGTCCTTGGCCGGCGCGAGATTGAAGATGAGTTTTGCGTGGTCCGCGAACCGTTCGTCAAGCTGATAGAGGAGGGTTTCCAGGCCGACCTTCCGGGCCAAGGTCAGATGGACGCCGAACCGGGCGAGCGGCACCCGGTATCGAACCACCGATCCGACTGCGTTGGGCTCTCCCTGGATCCTCCGCACCTCGATGAAGCGCATGTCGAGGAAGCGCGCGTCGGGGGCGCCGAACCGGGCCAATCGGTCCATGATCTCCTGAGCGGAGCCGCGGATCTTGATCACGTACATGCGCTCGAAATCGGGCGCGGCGCCGAGTTCCATCCCCAGGCTCGACGACAGGCTCGATTTCAGCGCTTCGCGCTTCTCCTTGAGGACGACTGTCGGGTAGCGTCCGTACTGGCCCCATTTGAGACCGAAGAGCGTTTCGACCGCCACGTTCCTCAGCGTGACCACCGCGCCCTCGAAAATGGATCGCAGAACGCCCCAGCCGCACATCTCCCGCAACACTTCCCGGTAGTCGGCCGTCCCGCTGGCGATCTTCCACAGGACCGTGCTCAGCGGCCGGCGACCCTGGTCCCGCGCCTTGCACTCGATGGCGTAGGCCTGGTAGGTGATGCGGCCGGCCACCGGCGTGGTGAACGCCAGGCGGCTGAGGGCAAACACGATGCGCCCGAAACGGTTGTCCACGGCCAGCCAGCGGATGGCCTGAGCGTAGCCTCTGGCCAGAGAGCGCCTGTCGATTCCGTCATGAAGCACGGTCTGGGCCAGCCGGGCGGCCGTCAAGTGGGCCGAGTACAATCCGTCCTTGTTCAACCGCGCTCCGACGGCGTCACCTATGATGGCGAACCGGTCGCCATAGGGGAACCGGGCGGTAGTCACGGTCATTCTTGGAGCACAGACGCAGGCTAGGGGAGCCGCCTCGATGCCTGGGAGGATGCGCTCGATCTGGGGCAGCCGCAGAAAATCGTGGACGATCTGCCGGCTGTCGCGCGGCAGGACGGCCTGGTCGATGCATTTGCCGAGCATGGCGACAGTCAGGAACCGGCCCTTGGGAACCAGAGCAGTGTGTTCCAAAGCAAGCTGCTTCGAGCCGTACTCGATGAAGTAAACCTCGCGCCGCATATTGCGTTCGAGATACTCCTCACCGACATCGAGCTCGAAGATCAAGGCCTTGCGGGACCTGCCCGGGGTGAACGCCGGATTCATCCGCTGGAGAGAGGCGATCAGGGGATCGTCACGATAATCGAGGCCGCAGTGGGCATTGATTCCGGTGGCGATCGTCACGAAGCCGGCCTCCAGGGGCACGCCCTCCCCGGATTCCGCTCGGACAGTCAGCCGGGGCAATCCGGAAGCGCCATAGGCCATGGCCTCCACCTTGCCATAGAGGATCTGCGCGCCTTCCTTGACCGCTTCGCCCAGCACAAACCCATCGAAGCCGGCCAGACTGCCCGTGCGCCGGCCGGGCAACGAGCCCCGGAATACGGAGTACATCCGCATATGGTCGGGCACCCGCAGGCGGAAGTTCTTCCATTGACCTTGGATCCAGACGTAGTCGAAGCGCGCCTGGACGATCTCGGTGGGAACGCTGAGGCCTTGCTGCTCGAGGATCTCGTCCAGACGGGGCGAGATGCCGCCCGCGCAGAAGCTGCACCCGCGGCACTCCAGGGCGGGGGCGCAGGTGTCGATGGGACCGCGCTTCTCGACGATGACGACCTCGATCCGCCGCTTGAGACGCCGGGCTTCCCGCAGCAAATGGATGGCGAAGAACGAACCGGCAGGGCCACCGCCGACGACGGCAACGCGGTCGCCATCGTGAAGACTCTCGCGTTTAGTAGATGCGTGGCGCATGGCGTGAATTCGGCGCGCAGGGCCATCAACGCACCCCCGGCGGCCGCTGAAAGACCATTGCGGGGAAAGTACAGTATCGCTGATTGAGACGAATTGCAAAAGGAATTCTCTGCTGGGGCTTTCGAGTCATCTTCTGACCCAAGAGGATCCGCTGTCGCGAATCGGGCAGTATCGATCAAACGCCCTGTTCTGCCCGTCCCGATCGAGCCCGCCACCAGTTGCGGCTACAACCCATGCTGCCGCGCTGAATCGTAGAAGGGGCGAAGGACACCCTGCAGATTCCACCCGAGATCACGGAGGAGGGAGGCGACGGAGCGGCGGGCGCCTACGCTTGACGATCTCGGCATCACCATCCACTTGGTCAAAGAGGCCCGCGTTATCGGTCCCGAATCGGGCTCTTCAGACCAGCTAATGCACGGGTTTAGCGTCTTGATGGCGCGGAATTACATTCTTAACCTGGGCGAAGAGACCCGAAAGGGAATGCTGGAGAAAGCTCGTGTCGGCATCTATCCCAGCTATGCGCCGGTCGAATACCGGAACGCGGACGGTCCCGGAGGCAAGCGCGTGATCGTGCCTGACCCGGACGCTGCGCCGATGATCACGGAACTTTTCGCACGATTTATTACTGGCCGGTACTCGCTGAAGGCGCTCGTGAAGGAATTGAACGGCGAAGGATTCAACCTGCGTGGTCGCCGGCTCTGCACCAGTGAGGTTCACCAAATCCTGAGAAGGCGCCTGTACACCAGCGATTTTGATTGGGACGGCACGACCTACGAGGGCACTCACGAACCGTTGGTCACCCGCGAATGTTGGCAGCGCGTGCAGGAGCTATTGGACGCCCGGAGCGTGAACAAAACTCGCAAAGTGAAGCATGATTTCGCGTACACTGGCTTGGTCCACTGCGGGCACTGCGGTTGCATGCTTGTTGGCGAGTTGAAAAAGGGAAAGTACGTGTACTACCACTGCACCGGCAACCGTGGAAAATGCGAGCAGCCATACACGCGCCAGGAAGTCCTCATTCGCGAGTTCGCCAACATCTTGCAGGACCTGATCATTTCGCAGTCCATCCTCGAGTGGCTCGGGGACGCTGTGCTCACCTCCGACCAGACCGAACAGGCAGCCCGCGCGCAGGCCATCGAGAAGCTGCAGGCCCGGTACGAGCGAATCCAAGCGCGCATCGAGACGATGTACATGGACAAACTAGACGACCGGATCAGCCAGGAGTTTTTCGACAAGCAATCGGTTGCTTGGCGCTCCGAGCAGGACGGGCTGCAGCGGAAGATCCAAAATATCCAGAAGGCCACGCCGGCCACCATCGATCAGGCCGTAGACATGCTGCGCCTGACGAGCCGGGCAAGCGAGTTGTTCTTGCAGCAGCCCGCCGCCGAGCAGCGCCGGTTGCTCCAGGTGGTTGTCGAAAAGGCGGCTTGGCAGGACGGGGCATTGCGGACGACCCTGTTCGAACCGTTTGAGATCTTGCGCCATTCGAACCAGGAAAGTTATAGAAAAGAAAAGGAAGACGGCGGGTCAGGACGCGACTTGGGAATTTGGTACCCCCGGCTGGAATCGAACCAGCGACCCACGGCTTAGAAGGCCGTTGCTCTATCCACTGAGCTACGGGGGCGCCCAGGATCAGCTTAGCAAACGACACGTTTTACCGGATCTGGACCAATACTCTGGTGTGCGCGGCGGCCCGCCCAGGCAGGTGCGTCCACCTCGGCTTTTCCCTAGCTCGCAGGACGCTAAAGAAGTGATCAGGATCCCGGCTTATGACCTGTGGCCTTGCGGATGATTCGCCTTGTGGCGGCCGTGCTTGTGCCCCGAGGGATGCTTGCCCTGCTTGTACCGCTTATGGCGTTTCGCCACCTTAGTGATCCGCGCTGCAGAGTCGTTTCCGGATACGCGCTGGAGCCGCTCCTGCGCCCACGCGCCGAGGCCGCAGCCGCCCATCAACGTAATTGCAATGAGGAAGGCGCAAATTCTGGACATCCTGCTCTAGTGTGGCCCGATTTGCGCTCAGGAATCAAGTGGTTGGCGTGCCCTCAGCCCGGTCCTTGCCTTGGCCCCGACAGGCCGGTCTCCGCTCCCTCGTCGCTGAGGCCGGCCACGAATCGCGCGATGCGCCGGGCCATTTGATCTCTGATGCGGCGGAAGGCGGCCAGGCGCTCCTCCGGCGTGCCTTCGACAGCCGCGGGGTCCTCGAAGCTCCAGTGGATACGCTCCGTCTGCGCCGGGAAAACCGGGCAGCTCTCCCGCGCGTTGTCACACACCGTGATGACGTATCGAAACGGCCGCCCCATAAACTCGTCGACGGGCTTGGAGCGCTGGCCTGAAATGTCGATCCCGATTTCGGCCATCACGGCGATCGCTTCCGGCCGGACAAAGGAAGGCTTCGTGCCCGCGCTGAAGAGATCGAACCGATCCCCAATGCTCTTCCGCAGCAGCCCTTCGGCCATTTGGCTGCGGGCCGAATTGCCCGTACACAGAACCAGGATGGCGTCCTTCGTCATCTGTGCTCCATCGCCTTTTCGCCCGCTCTTCGTGCGCCGCTCAACTGCGGCCTGATACTGCCACGGGTGAGCCCACCCTGAATCAGCCGCGTTGCGCCGGCTTTGTGGCCCGAATGAAAGCGCTCATGAACTTGCCCTCGACCTGCGGGGCGATCGCTTCCACGTCGAGGCCTTGACCGGAGAGGAACGTCCGGGCCTCGTCAAGCTGGTAAATTCGCGTCGGCTCGATCCCCACTCTCTCGAAGCCGGCCGCTGTCAATTTGGCCTGGTACTCGTTTTCGTCGAGCGCACCCGCGATACAGCCTGCCCACAGCAGCATGTTCTCGCGGATCTCCGGCGGGATCGCTCCGCGTGTCACCACGTCGGAAACGGCGAATCGTCCACCCGGTTTCAGCACCCGATAGGCCTCCGCCAGCACTCTGTCCTTGTCGGCTGAGAGGTTGATCACGCAGTTAGAGATGATCACGTCGACCGAACCGTCTGGCAGCGGGATCCGCTCGATCTCACCCTTCAGGAATTCGACGTTCCCGACGCCCGCCTTGCGTTTGTTCTCATTTGCCAGCGCCAGCATTTCGTCGGTCATGTCCAGGCCGTAGGCCTTGCCGCCGGGCGCAACCCGGCGCGCGGATAACAATACGTCGATCCCGCCGCCACTGCCCAGATCCAGAACCACCTCGCCCGGCTTCAGCTCCGCCAGCGCCGTCGGATTGCCGCAGCCCAAGCTTGCCAGCACGGCTGCTTCAGGCAGTTCATTTTTCTGCAGTTCGTCGTACAGCTCCGAGGTGATCGGGTCCGCGCCCTGCGAACATGACGAGGGGCTGCTGCCGCAGCACGCATTGCCCTGTCCGGACACCACTCTCAACGCCGCCTGGCCGTACTTCTCCTGAACGGCTTCTTTGATTTTCCCGCTCATAATCCAATCTCCGATCCACTGCGCGTCTTGCGCTCCTGGCTCACCGCGAAAAGCCTGCCAGTCGCACGATCTCCGGATAGTAATACAGATGCTTGCCGGGCTCGCCGCGCTCTCCCGCCGCCGCCATCGACGCCGCCAGTACTGCCGCCGGCATCGGCCGGTACCTGGCCAGCGAGCCGGTCATGGCGAACTCAAAGGCGCGCGAAAACGCCGCCGCCACGCGTTCGCGGGGACGGTCCTCGTTCCGCTGGCCCATCAACACGCCCGGCCGGAAGATGTGCAGCGCCTCGAACTCCAGTGCCGACACCGCCTGTTCCGCCTGGCCCTTCGTCCGCAGGTAAAAGCTGGACGAGCCCGGGTTGGCGCCGACGCTGGAGAGCAACATCAGCCGCCTCGCGCCGGCCTTGCGGCCCAGGCGCGCAAAACGCTCGCAGTATTCGTAGTCCACGCGCCGGAAGGCCTCGCAGCTTCCGGCCTTCTTCATCGTTGTGCCGAGGCAACAGAATAGATGCGTCGCGCCCGCCAGGTCGTCGGTCGTCAGACGATCGAAGTCGACGAACCGTTGTTCGATCTTCTTCGCCTCCATCCCCAGCGGGCGCCGCGTCAGCGTGATGATCGCGTCGTAAAACGGATCTTCCAGCAGCGTTCGAATCAGGTATCCACCGATCATTCCGGTTGCCCCGGCGACCACCGCCGCGTTGAACTGCATCTGGATCTATTGTCGCGCAGGCCCGCGCCGCGGACGCCGGTCTCTCGCCGACAACGAAACACTCGGCAATAGGAATGTTTGAACGCAGCGGCGTCTGACTGCCTGTTTGGATCCGCCGCCCGTACGCTATCATGGCCGTGGAGTGGTTCGCGGCATGCTTTACGCGCGCATGCGGTGAACCGCAGTCTGGCGCGAGGCGGTTTGTTGGCCCACCTCAAAGCTGCGCCGGTGGCGTCGCCGGGCTCTGGCTGCGGATCCGCCCGGCAGGCCGGATCAGCCGGCGTGCCATTGAAACGGAGTGCTTAGTCGACCGCATGGCGATCATTACGGTTTCGGGAGAGCCTGGCTGCCGCACCGGCGAACTGGCGCGTCTGGCGGCGCTGAACCTGAGCTACGAACATGTCAGCGCGGCGCGCCTCGACGCTGTGTTGATCGAGGAGTTCGGCCAGCCGGGCGACACGCCATGGCCGCACAAAGCCTGGCCCGCGATGGCCGCATCGGTGCTGGTCCGGCTCGCTGCGCAGGCGCACCTGGTCATTGGCGTCGACGGCGCGGAGCTGTTGTTCCCCGGTTTCCCCGCCTTGCTGAGAGTGCGCGTTGTCGCCTCGGCCGGCCGGCGCATCGGCAACGTGATGCTCGACAATCAGCTCGACCGCGCCGCCGCCCGGCATCAACTCAAGGCGCGCGAAACCGAAGCCCGCAAGTTGCGCCGCCTGCGCTTCCGCCGCGCCAACCCCGCACCCGACAGCTTCGATCTGATTCTCAACGCCGGCGCCTTCGATGGCGAAGTGATGGCCGGTTTGATCGTCGCCGCGGTTCAGGCGCGCTCGCTCGCGAGCTTCGGCTTCCTGGCGCCGGCCGCCGCGGCGCAGCGCGAATTCCAGCTTCGGCTGCAGCTCGCCCGCTACGGTATGAGCTCGCGGGCTCGCGCCAGCCTGAAGAAAGCGCAATTCTCGCACCCCAGTGAGGAGACCTTTGCCAACCTGCTCGACTTCTACCGCATCGCCTGGGAGTACGAGCCCAAGAGCTTTCCCATCGCCTGGGACGCCGCGGGCCGCGTGCTGGAGTCATTTACACCGGACTTTTTTCTCCCCGAGTCCGATATGTACGTCGAGCTGACGACGATGAAGCAATCGCTGGTGACCAAGAAAAACCGCAAGATCCGGCTGCTGCGCGAGATCTATCCCGGAGTGAACATCCAGGTCTTCTACCAGAAGGATCTGCAGGAGCTCGTTCTGAAGTACGGCCTCGCCCCGGCGGCGGTGCAACCGTGAGGCGCCGATGAAAACGCCTGCCCTGCCGATGATCGAGCGCGTGCTGTTCACGCCTGCGCAGATCGCCGCGCGCATCAAGGAGGTCGCCGCCGAGATCTCGGAACGTTACTGGAACGGCAACCTGAAGATGATCGGCGTGCTCAAGGGCTCGGTCTTCTTTCTGACCGCGCTGGCGCGCGAGCTGACGATTCCCGTCAAAGTTGATTTCCTGGCCATATCGAGCTTTTCGAACCACAGCGGCTCGCCCGGCGTGGTGCGTATTGCCAAGGACCTCGACGAGCCGATCGAGGGTGAGGATGTGCTGCTGGTCGAGGATATCGTCGATACCGGCTTCACGGCCCGCTATCTGATGCAGACGCTGGCCGGCCGCGCGCCGAATTCCATCTCCCTGTGCACGATGCTCGACCGCACGACGCGCCGCATCGTCCCGCTGCGGGTGGACTTCTGCTGCTTCGAGATTCCCGACCGGTTTGTCATCGGCTGCGGTCTGGACTACAAACAGCTCTACCGCAACCTGGACTTCATCGCCGTGCTGAAGGCCGACAAGGCGTAGCAACCCGCGCGCCGTCGCTCCCTGGCCCGCCTCAACCCAGCAGGCCCCAGCGCGCGGCCCACAGCGCCAGCACGCCCTGGCACAGTACCGCCAGCGTATGTGCGATGCGGCCTCCCAATCCCCCGAAGCGCCGCGCCCACATAATCGCGGCCGACGCTGTCGAAATCACCGCCAGCGCCATGCCCACCCGGCCGGACCACTCCACCACGGCCAATGAGGCCGGCAGTCCGAAGGCCAGCTGCTGCACATCCTGAAGGAAGACGGCGAAGGCGACGATGGCGATGCTGAACGCCGCCGCCACGGCCCAGGACACCAGGTGCGCCGCCCGGACCTGGATGTCCACATGACGGTGCAGCGTCCGGCAGCGCAGCAGCGCCACCGGGTAGCCGAAGAGCGCGATGAGAATCCCCAGGCTCGCCAGCCCGCCGATCGCGAGCTGAACGGGCGGACTCGACACCAACGGGATGCGTTCGTACGCCGCGCCGGGATTGGCCGATAGAAAGGCGAGTTGCGGCTTGGCGTGGCCCTCGGTCCGGAACACGAGCAGGTCCGCTGCGCGCGCTTCCCGGTAGACCCAGGGCTCGACCTCGACGAAGTGGACCGGGTCCGGAAATGCGGATCCGGCGACGACCAGGCGGCCTGGACCCTCCTCGCGGATTGAAATCGCCCCCCGCAGCGCGACCATCCGCGCCTGCGTGCGTCTGGGCAACCGTGTCGTGATGAACCACCCCGCACCGGCCGCCGCACGCTCCGCGGCGCCGGGCAGCACGGTGGGCGTCTCCGCGGCCGGCTGCGGGTAATACCTTGCCAGGAAGGCTTTGTAGACCTCGTCGCGCGCCAGCCTGCCGGTGTCTGAGTTGAAGCTCAGGAAGAGGCCCGTATTCGTCTCCGGAAACAGCGCCATCAGGGAATGGAACCACAGGGTGTCGCCCCCGTGGCCGTAAACGCGGGGTCCCGCGGGCCGCAGCTCGTAAAAACCGTGCAGCCAGGCGCCCAATTGCGGCGCCGCCCGGTACAGCGGCTCGTGCATTTGACGCGCGGCCCACTCTGCCAGGATGCGCTCTTCGCCATACCGGCCATTCTGCAGGTCGGCGATCATGAATCGCGCCATCGCGGCCGCGGACGCCGATCCCGCGCCCGCCGGCGCCAGCGGCACATACTCGAAGCCCTGCGGCTGGAGTGCCCCATTCAACCAGCGATAGCCCATCGCCATGTGCGGCGCCAGTTCCGGCGGAGGCGGCTGGGCGACCGTGGCGTCGTCCATCCCCAGCGGCTTCAGGATCTGGCTTCCCACGTAGTTTTCCCAGCTCACTCCGGATACGCGCTCGACGATATATCCGGCCTGGGCAGTGCCGTAATTCGAGTACGAGACCAGAGAGCCGGGCTTGCGCACGATCACCGGCTGTATCTCAAGCAGCGCGTCTCTGAGCGTCCCCGGATATGGCGCATGCCGGAACAGGCCAATCACCGGGACATCTTCATAACCCGGCGTGTGTGTCATCAGGTCGCGCAATGTCGGAGACACCCCCCAGGGCGAGCGGATGTCGAGTTCATCGGGCATCAACTGATCGATCGGTGCGTTGACATCCAGCCGCCCTTCGCCCACCAGCTCCATCACCGCGGTCCAGGTGAACGTGTTGGTGATGGAGCCGATGCGGAACAGCGTATGCGCGGGATCCACCGGCGAGCGCCTCGCGACGTCGGCGTAGCCATAGCCGCGCAACAAGATCACGTCGCCGTCGCGCACCACGGCCACACTCATTCCGCTGAGATGGTCCGCCCGTTCCAGGCCGGCGTAGAGCCCGTCGAAAAACGTGGCCAGCTCCGCCCGATCGCGCGGCCCGGCTTGCTGCGGCGTTTGGGCGGCGGCCGGAAACCCCGCCAGCATTGCCGCGGCCAGCAGCATCCAACCAGCCTGCACAACAATCCCTTGGCGGGCCTGTGCCGCGCGCCGCGTACTGATTTTCTCGAACGGCCGGCGAATCTGTTCGGAACGCATGCAGTTATTGTTTCTGTGCCGTGCTCCGCGGTCAAGCCCAGGAGAGCGGCGCTACTCCAGCCAGTCGATCGACGCCGCAACCAGTTGCGGCCCCAGGTGCGCGGCCGCCACCCGCTCGCACGACTCCAGCACCTTGGCCGCGTTCTCGCGCGATCCCGACACCGTGACCGCGGCCACGGTCGAGGCGTTCCACAGTTCCTGGTCCTCCACCTCGGCCACCGCCACGTTGTGCCCGGCCCGCAAACGGTCCTTCAGCCCCTTCACCCAACGCCGCTTGTCCTTCAGCGAGTAGGCCTCGTTGAGCCGGATTTCGAGAATGAGAATGCCCACTGCGGCCATGGCGGCGGGACCGCGCCCCGGATTAGTTGAAGATCTCTTGAGCGACCTTTTCCTTGGCGAAAGCTTCGATCACGTCGCCCTGCTTGAGATCGTTGAAATTCGCGATGCTGGCGCCGCACTCGAAGCCCGCCTTGACCTCTGCGGCGTCGTTCTTGAAGCGCTTGAGCGAATTCAGGCGGCCCGTGAATACGACCACGTTGTCTCGCAGCAGCCGCACTTCGCAGTCCCGCACCAGCGTGCCGTCCTGGACGTACAGCCCGGCGACGGTTCCCACCTTGGAGATGCGGAAGGTCTCCCGCACGTCGGCCCGTCCGAGGTAGACCTCTTTGAAAACCGGCTCCAGCATGCCCGACATGGCCCGCTTCATCTCGTCAGTCAGCTCGTAGATGATCGTGTGCAGGCGGATATCCACGCCCTCGTGCTCGGCCAGTTCCGCGGCCTTGCGGTCCGGCCGCACGTTGAATCCGATGATGATCGCCTCCGAAGCCGACGCCAGCGTGATGTCCGTCTCCGTGATCGCGCCCACCCCCGCGTGCAGCACGCGGATCGACACCTTGTCGTTGGAGAGCTTTTGCAGCGTGTCCGACAGCACCTCCGCCGTGCCGCCGACGTCCGCCTTGAGGATGATGTTGAGCTCCTTCTTCTCGCCTTCTTTGAGTTGGGCGTGCACCATCTCCAGCGTGATGCGCGTCTTGGCCATCGCCACTTCGCGCGCCTTCACTTCGCGGAACTCGGCGATCTGCCGCGCCTTGGCCAGGTCGGTTACCACCTGCAGAGTGTCGCCGACTTCCGGCATGGACTCCAGGCCGAGCAGCTCCACCGGCATCGAAGGGCCGGCTTCCTTGATCTGTTCACCGCGGTCGCCATACAGCGCCCGGACCTTGCCGAAGACCGAGCCGCAAATGTAGAAATCGCCAATCTTCAGCGTGCCATTGCGCACAATGCACGTCGCCACGGGGCCGCGTCCGCGGTCCAATTCGGCTTCCAGCACGGTCGCCACCGCCGGACGCCCGGGGTTGCCCTTCAGCTCCTGCATGTCGGCTACCAGCAGAATCATTTCGAGCAGCAGTTCGATGTTCTGCCGTTTCTTGGCCGAAACGGGCACGAACGGCGTGTCGCCGCCCCATTCCTCGGGCATCAGGCCGAGGTCGGTCAATTGCTGCTTCACCCGCTCGGGTTGCGCGTCGGGCTTGTCGATTTTGTTTAACGCCACGATCAGCGGCACCTTGGCCGCGCGGGCGTGGTCGATCGCTTCCCGCGTCTGCGGCATCACGCCGTCGTCGGCCGCGATCACTAGCACCACGATGTCGGTGACGCTGGCCCCGCGCGAGCGCATTCGCGTGAATGCCTCGTGGCCCGGCGTATCGATGAACACGATCTTCCGCCCGTTGATTTCGACGTGGTAAGCGCCGATGTGCTGCGTGATGCCGCCTGCCTCGCGGGCTGCCACGTTCGTCTCCCGAATCGCGTCCAGCAGCGACGTCTTCCCGTGATCGACGTGTCCCATCACGGTGACCACCGGCGGACGGGTCGCGCGGTCGCCCTCGACTTCGGTCCCTTCAATCGCCTGGACCGACTCCTCCTCGTAGCTCATGCGCGACGTCTTCGCCCCGAACTCACGGGCGATTTCGACGGCCATTTTCACGTCCAGCGTCTGGTTGATCGTGGCAAAGATCTTGCGCTCGACCAGGGTCTTGATCACCAGGCTGGCCTTGACTCCCAGCTTGTCCGCGAACTCCTTCACCGTAATGCCCTCGGAGATGGTAATCTCGCGGTCGATCACCGGCAGCGGAGTGGGCTCCATTTTGCGCGGCCCGAAGGTCCTGAGTTTCCCCTCGCGGTCGATTTCCCGGTCGCGCTGCAACGGCCGCTTCTTGGCGGCATCGCGCCGGCCGGCCTCGGTGGCCGGAGCCGGCGGCTCCAGCACGGGCGTGGTCGGATGCAACCCCCGGCCGCGCATCCCCGGCCGCGCCGGACCCATGGGTGCGCCTGGGCCAGCGGGGCGCGGACCGGGCTGGCCCGGACGCGGCCCTTGATACAACGGACGTCCCGGCGTCGGCATGCCCGGCCGCGGCGCTGGGGGTTGGCCGGGAGCTGGTTTGGTCTGAGTTTGCGAAAGACGCGCCACCAGATCCGGCCGCGGCGGCACCACCGGTCGCGCGGCGGGTTGGCCAGACAGGGTCGGACGCAGCGGCTGCCCGCCGCCTGCCGGCTGCCCGGCGGTAATCGTGGGCGGCTGCGGCGCCGGCCGCGCCGGCTGCATCACATGGGCTCTCGGAGCGCCCGGTAAGATCGGACTGCGGGGCGCTTCACCGCCCGGCATGGGCTGGCGCGGACCCGACAAAATCGTGCCCGGACGCGGCCCCGCGGGGGCCCCGGCCCGAACTCCGAGCGGCACGTTCCGTGGCGCCGGCGCCGCCGGTAGCCGTGGCATGGCCGGCGTGGCTGCGGCTGCCGGCGCTGCCGCAGCCGCTTGCGCAGGCGTCGGCTGAACCGGAATCGACGGGCGCGGCGCTGCCTCGCCCGGCATGGGCTGTAGCTCCGTTTCCACCACTTTCGCCGGCCGCTCCCTGAGTCTCTGCGGCGCGGCCGGACGAGGCGTCCCCGGAATGGCCGGGCGGGCGGGCGCCAGGCCCGGTGTCTGCATTCTCGTCGGTGGGGTTGCAGGCAGCGGGGGCATTGACGGCCGCACCGGCGGCAGGGGCAGCGGCTGCGCCGCGCTCTGCGCCGGTGGCGCCACCGGCACAGCCGGAGCATGCGGCGGCACGTGCGTAACCGGATGTGGCGGAATGGGAATCGAGGGAACGGCGGGAGCCGGCTGCCGCAGCCCGGCGGGCATGGCCAGCGGCGGCCGGATCGGGTGCGGACGCGGTGCCGGATGGAGCGCGGCAATCTCTGGCAGCGGGACAACCGGCGCTTCCTGCATTATCTCCTCGGCCGGGGTCTTGTGCGCGGTCGGCTCAGCGTCCGCAGGGGCGGTCAAGCGGTGGCCGTCCTCCTCGGTTCGCCCCTGCGCTGCCGCCAGCGCTGCGGCGGATCCTTCCGCGCGCCGTTCGTCCTGAGCGGCCTGCCGGTGTTCTTCACCCTCCGGGCCCGCCAGACGCTTGCGCAGCAGTTCCGCGATATCCTCGTCGACCGAACTGGAGTGAGTCTTCTTCTCCGTGACGCCGAGTTCCGGCAGCAGGTCCAGAATCGCGCCCGGTTTTACCTCGAGCTCCCTCGCCAGTTCATTGATCCGAACTTTCTTCATACTTACGGACAAACCCTCAGGCACTTTCTTCCCGGCTTCTGCCCGCAAGCCGCCCCATTCGCCTCTGCAAGCATGACCGCCCGTCAGTTTTCAGTGGAGCCGTCGGGAGGAAAACCCTGATGTTCAATCGTATCAGATTCCTCCGCCGCCGATTCCGCAGCCGCGGCCACGGGCTCTTCCACCGCCGTTTCCACGGCTTCTCCAGCGCTCGCGGCGGGCGTGGATCCAGCCTCTTCCTCAACCCCGACGGTCTCACTGCCCGGCATCTCGCCCGCCGGTTGCGGGCTCTCGGCCACAGCCTGCTCCGGCTCGCTGATCGGCGCTTCGGGCGCCGCTTCGCTCGCCACGTGCCCGTAAAAGCTGTTCACTGCCGCGCCCAGCTGGGCCACGGATTCGGACGTGATTTCCGGAACCAGTTCGAGCTCCTCGGGCGTCATCGAAGCCACCTTCTCCACCGTTCCGATGCCTCCCGCCACCAGTGAGCTGTAAACTTCTTCGCTCAACCCGTGGTCGATCAGCGTCGACAGCGGCGAGCCCGCGCCGAGCTGCACCATCGTCGCTTCGACCTCCTGGCGCTTCTCCTCCTCGGTCTTGATATCCACTCGCCAACCCAGCAGCTTCGCCGCCAGCCGCACATTCTGGCCCTTCTTGCCGATCGCCAGCGAAAGCTGCGCGTCCTCGACGATCACCTCCATGTGCTTGCCCTCCGGGTCGATGATCGCGACCCGCGAGATCCGCGCCGGGCTCAGCGCCTTCTCGATAAACTTCTGCGCGTCCTCGTTGTACTCGATAATGTCGATCTTCTCGCCCCTCAGCTCGCGGATGATCGACTGCACCCGCATGCCCTTCATCCCCACGCACGCTCCCACGCAGTCCACGTCCCGGTCCTTGCTCAGCACCGCGATCTTAGTCCGCTCGCCGGCCTCGCGGGCGCACGCCCGGATCACCACCGTGCCGTCGTAAATCTCCGGCACTTCCTGCTCGAACAGCCGCATCACCAGTTCCGGCGCGGCCCGCGAGACGAGCACTCCCGCATTCTTGCCCGCCTTCTCGACGCTCTTGATCACGCACCGCGCGCGGTCGCCGACCGTGAAATTCTCCAGCCGCGACTGTTCCTTTTTCGGCAGCCGGGCTTCGGTCTTGCCCAGATCCACGATCAGGTCCAGTCCCTCCACCCGCTTCACCGTCGTGTTCACCAGTTCGCCCACGCGGTGCGAGTACTCGGCGAAAATATTCTCGCGCTCCGCCTCGCGGACCTTTTGCAGAATCACCTGCCGTGCCGTCTGCGCCGAGATCCGCCCCAGCACGTCGGTCGGCCGCTGGAAGCGCACCAGCGAGCCGATCTCCGCCGCCGGGTCGGTCTTCTGCGCCTCTTCGACGGTGAGTTCCTTCGCCGGATCGGTCACCGTCTCCACGACGTTTTTCACCGCGAACAGCAGCAGCGCGCCAGTCTTCTCGTCAAATTCGACCACCAGCTCCTCGTTGTCCCGAAACTGCTTGCGCGCCGCGACGACGATCGCGTCCTTCACCGCATCGACGACAATCTGCGCGTCGATGCCCTTCTCTTTGCTGAGAATTTCGATGGACTGATATATGGATGCCACGCTGGTCCCTCTCCTGGTCTCTTCTGTTGGATGCGTCGCGCGGGCGCGCTACCACTCGAACTTGAGATGCGCCTTCTCGATCTGCTCCATGCGCAGACACAGCGGCACGCCGCCGTCCGTCTCGACGAGGATGACGCCATCCTCCACTCCGCGCACGGTCCCCTCCCAGCGCCGCCGGTTCTCCATCGGTTCGCGCAGCGCCAGGCGGACCTTCTCGCCCTTGAACCGCGCGAAGTGCTCCGGCTTGAACAGCCGCCGCTCGACGCCCGGGCTGCTGACCTCCAGGCTGTAATGCTGGTCCGGAACCACGTCCTCCACGTCCAGCACCGTGCTCACCTGCTGCGAAATCAATTCGCAATCGTCCAGCGTCACGCCTCCCGGCTTGTCCAGATAAATCCGCACGATCCGGCCGCGCCCCGCGCCCGCCACCTCCACGTCCCACACCTCCAGCCCCTCGCGCCTGGCGGCGCGTTCGGCGATGGCGGTGATGCGCTCCAGCATCGTCGTTTGTGGCGTTTCGGGCATCTCTCGCGTCCGCTTCCGGGCAACTCGGACCGGGCAACAAAAAAGTGGGCTCACGCCCACTTCCTCGGTTCGGCCTATACACAGATTATACACGAACGAAGCCTGGCGGCGGCGCGAATCAATAGCACCGGGTGGGAGCGGACCCAATTCCAGGTCCGTTGAGCCCGGGGAACTGATTCCGTTGGCGCTCGGCGCACTGCGGCCGCCCCCACCCTTTGCCTCACCCGCCGGCTGGAGTTGCTTTCGGAGTGTCTCGCGTCGAGAAGCTCACATGCAACTGATTTCAATACGCCTAGGCGCGACTATCGCGCGGCGACCGGAGGCTGGGACATCCTGTTGGTCACGCCCGGATCAGCGCAAATAGACGCAATGAGCGTCCTGAGTCAGATTGTGGGGATTGTATCCGGCCTAGGAAACCCGCGCCTGTCGGCGCATGCGCCGGGCCACCAGGCGCGTGGCGCGACGGCTGATCAGCGTGGCGACTTCGCCCAGCAGCTCCGGCACGCCCTGCGGTTCCACCAACACCTTGGCCACCGGCATGCTCGCCGTCTCGGCCGCCGACTCCGCCTCGTTGCGCCACGCCGCCACCAGCGCGGTGGCCGGCTGGTAGTCCTTAATCCGCGCGTGCGCCAGGACCCGCAACCCGGCTTCCGGCGACTCCATCGCCAGGTCCGTCAGCACCAGTGCGTACTCTTTCTCATCCATCAACCCCACTGCCTCGGCCGCCGTCGCTGCTGAGTCGACTCTGTATCCGCCTGCTTCCAGGACAGTTTTCAGTGTCAGCCGCGATGTCGGATTGTGGTCGGCCACCAACACCCGGGCCATTCTCGGGATCTTTCGTCTCGTGCTGGTTCTCGCCGCGTTCTGGCAGATCATCGTCCCTACTCGCAATCGCCCCGCACTGACAGGACGTCTTCGGTCCTGGGATCGTTGCTTGACAGTAGTCTATCCCAAAGCTGGGAGATTTCATCCCGAAGTTTGAATTATTGCACTTGTAGAGAAGTTTACAAGGCTTCGGGGCCGAAAACGCGGGCGAATACGGCCTCAACATTCCTCAACTGTCGTTCAACGGAAAAGGCGTGCGCAATCTGCTCCCCGCTCAGATGGGCGCGGACCTCCGGATGCGCCTCGATCGCCGCCCGGAAGTCGCCCTCTTCGTTCCACGCCTTCATCGCCTCGCTTTGCACGATCCGGTACGCCTGCTCGCGCAGCATCCCGGCCGCGGCCAGGTCCAGCAGCAGTTGGCCGGAAAAGACCAGTCCTTTGGTGATCTCCAGGTTGCGCCGCATCCGCTCGGTGTTGACCCGCATATTGCCGATGAGCCAATCCGTCTTGGCCAGCAGGTAGTCGGTCAGGATGAACGAGTCGGGCAGGATCACGCGCTCCACCGACGAGTGGGAGATGTCCCTCTCGTGCCACAACGCGATGTTCTCTAACGCGGCCTGGACGTTCGCCCGCACCACGCGCGCCAGACCGCAGATCTGCTCGCATACCACCGGGTTACGCTTGTGCGGCATGGCCGAGGAGCCCTTCTGTCCGGCGGCGAACGGCTCTTCCGCCTCGCGCACCTCGGTGCGCTGCAAATGCCGGATTTCGAGCGCGCACTTCTCGCACAGCGCCGCGGCCAGGGCTAGCGCGGAAACCATGGCCGCATGGCGGTCGCGCGAGATCACCTGGCTGGCGATCGGCGCCACCTTCAACCCCAGCCTCCGGCAGATCGCCTCCTCAGCCTCAGGGCTCAAGTGCGCCAGGTTGCCCACCGCCCCGGAAAGTTTGCCGTAGCGCAGCTCCTCGGCCGCGGCCTCGACCCGTCGCCAGGCCCGGCGCGCCTCGTCGTACCACAACGCCAGCTTCAGGCCGAAGGTGATCGGCTCGGCGTGCACTCCGTGCGTGCGTCCGATGCACACGGCATGCTGGAATTCCAGCGCCCGCCGCCGCAGCGTCGCGGCCAGTTGATCCAGCCCGGCCAGGAGCAGGTGCGCCGATTCCAGGATCTGTAGAGCCTGGGCGGTATCTACTACGTCATTTGACGTCAATCCATAGTGCAGCCAGCGCGATGCGTCGCCGCATCCAGCCGCTTTCATAGTCTCTGATACTGCATTTGTAAAAGCTATGACGTCATGTCGGACTTCTTTTTCGATCTCGTCGATCCGCTCGACCGTGAATCCCGCGTGTTCCCGCAGCAACCGGGCCGCTTCCACCGGAACCTCGCCTCTTTCCGCGAGCGCGTCGCTGGCCGCCAGTTCGACCGCAAGCCATTGAGCGAACTTGTTTTCCTCGCTCCAGATGCGGCCCATTTCAGGCCTGGTATAACGTGCAATCATAAATTCCTACAATTGAAACAATTCGCTCTGTTTCCGCGGTTCGGCAACCACCAGGCGTGGCCTCTTGCCGCAGCTTGTCAACGCTTGTTCGGCCGCCAGCCGGACGTGCCAGGGTGAGTTGTTGGTCTCGCTCAAATGGCCCAGCACCAGCGTCTCGGTTTGTTCGGGCAGCCCCTCGTTCTCCGAGATATACTCCGAGGCCGCCTCATTCGAAAGGTGGCCTTTGCGCGACAGGATGCGCTGTTTGAGGTGCCATGGGTACGGCCCCACGCGCAGCATTTCAGGACAGTGGTTGGACTCCAGGAGAATAAACTGGCTCTCGCGGAGGTGCCACTTCACACTATCGGGCAGATAACCCAGATCGGTAACGATGGAGAGTTTCGTCTTTCCGGCCGTCACGGCGTAGCCGACCGGGTCGGCGGCATCGTGCGGGATCGTGAAGCTCTGGATCCGCAAGTCGCCGATCTCCAGTCCCGCCCCGGCCTGGAAGATGACCAGTTCCGGCTCCGACCCGTCCCAGTCGATGCCTTGCGCGGTGCCTCGTGTCGCGAAGACCGGCGCCCGCATCCCCCTCGTGCGGGTCAGCACCGGCAGACCCGCAATGTGATCGGTATGCTCGTGCGTGATCAGGATCGCATCCAACCGCCGCGCATCCTCGCCGATGCCTTCCAGCCGGGCGAGAATCTCCTTGCGGTTCAACCCGGCGTCGATCAGGATGCGGGTGGACGGGCTGGCGATGAAAATCGAATTGCCCGCGCTGGACGAGGCGAGCACGCAAACCCTGACGATGGCGGCCCTCCTGACCCTTCCATGGTAATCCAGGCGCCTATCGCGCCCCCAAACATTTTCGCGGCCATTGTTTGGGAACGCCAGGCGCCGGCCGGTTTTCCAAATGGACGCGCGCGGCGCCGTAGCGGCAGGGCATACACCAGCAGGCGAATCGGCGGATATGCTGGTAAGTAAGGCCATGAAAATTCACGTCTACGTCACTCTTAAGAAAACCGTCCTGGACCCCCAGGGGCAGGCCATCTGCCGCGCCCTGAACGGCATGGGCCACGCGGAGATCACGGATGTCCGCCAGGGAAAGTTCTTTGAGGTGGAACTGGCGGACGGCGTCTCCGCAGCCGAGGCGCTGAAGCGCATGGAACAACTGGCCGAGGACGTGCTCGCCAACCCGGTGATCGAGCAGTACCGCGTCGAAATCGCGGGCTAGCTTGCGCGCGGCTTCGGGCGCTGCGCGTGCAGCTCGAGGGAGGATCCTATGTGCGGAATCATCGGCTACGTGGGGCGCCGCAAGCCGGTGCCGATCATCCTGGACGGCCTGCGCCGGCTGGAGTACCGGGGCTACGATTCGGCCGGACTGGCCGTGGTCGACGAGGAGAACGTCCTGAGCGTGCGCCGGGCCGAAGGCAAGCTCCACAACCTCGAGGAAGCCGTGCGGCTGAACCCGGTGGACGGCTGGTACGGCATCGGCCATACGCGCTGGGCCACGCATGGCCGTCCGACCGAGGAGAACGCGCATCCCCACCGCGACTGCAAGGGCGATACCGTGGTGATCCACAACGGCATCGTCGAGAACTACCTTTCGCTGAAGCACGAGCTCAGCCAGACCGGCCACACTTTCGTCACCGAGACCGACACCGAGGTCATCGCGCATCTCGTGGAACAGCATTTCCACGGCAATCTCGAGGACGCCGTGCGGTCCGCGGTGGAGCACATGCAGGGCGTGTTCGCCCTGGTCGTGATTTCGCGGCTCGATCCCGGCAAAGTGGTGGCCGCGCGCAACGGCCCGCCGATCGTGGTCGGCCTGGGCGAGGGCGAGTACTTCGTGGCCAGCGACATTCCGGCCATCCTGAGCCATACGCGAGACGTCTTTTTCCTGCAGGATGGCGACGTGGCGATCCTCACCTCGGAGGGCGTCCAGCTCACGGACCTGGTGGGGCGCCCGGTGAAGCGCCAGGTGTCGCACATACTGTGGGACCCCATCATGGCCGAAAAGGGCGGCTACAAGCATTTCATGCTCAAGGAGATTTTTGAGCAGCCGCGGGCCGTGCGGGACACTCTGCTGGGGCGCGTGGGGCAGGAGACGGGGCGCGTCTTCCTGGACGAGATGCAGATCCATTCGCGCGATTTTGCGGCCTTCCGCGCCGTGCGCATCGTGGCTTGCGGCACCAGTTGGCACGCCGCGCTCGCCGGGAAGTTCATGATCGAGCGACTGGCCCGCCTGCCCGTCGAGGTGGACTACGGCAGCGAGTTCCGCTATCGCGACCCGATCATCGGCCCGGAGACGCTCACCGTGCTGATCTCCCAATCGGGCGAGACCGCGGACACCATTGCGGCCCAGCGCGAGGCCAAGCAGAAGGGCTCGCGCACGCTGGCCATCGTCAACGTGATGGGTTCGATGATTTCGCGCGAGGCCGCGGGCACGTTGCTGACCCACGCCGGACCGGAGATCGGCGTGGCCTCGACCAAGGCCTTCACGTCGCAGCTCACGGCGCTATTCATCCTGGCCATGGCTCTGGGCCAGGCGCGCGGCGCGCTCACCGCCGGACAATCGGCCGGCCTGGCGCAGGAGCTGATGCTGATTCCGGGCAAACTCGAAACCGTGCTCTCCTCCAACACACCCTACGAGGAACTGGCCAAAGTGCTCTTCAAGTCGTCGGACTTTCTGTACCTGGGCCGCGGCATCCATTACCCGATCGCGCTGGAAGGCGCATTAAAGCTGAAGGAGATCAGCTACATCCACGCCGAAGGCTATCCCGCCGGGGAGATGAAGCACGGCCCCAACGCGTTGATCGACGAGACGCTGCCGACCGTGGTGCTGGCGACCATGGATCCCGCCGACGAGGGCAGCCGCCTGCGTTACGAGAAGACGCTCTCGAACATCCAGGAGGTCAAGGCCCGTGGCGGCAAAGTCGTGGTCGTGGCTACCGAAGGCAGCGAAGAGGCTGGCAAGACCGCCGATTGGATCATCTGGATCCCGTCCACCCGCGAGCTGCTGCTGCCGGTTTTGGAGGTCGTGCCGCTGCAGTTGCTGGCCTACCACATCGCCGTCCGGCGCGGCTGCGACGTGGACCAGCCGCGCAACTTGGCCAAGAGCGTTACGGTGGAGTGACGCCCGTGCGGCAGGCGCAGCGCGAGTTCGCCATCGAGACGCACGGTCCCGGCCTGTACGAGTTCACCGCCGAGGTCGAGCGCTGGCTGCGGGAGGTGGGTCTCCAGCAGGGCCTGCTGACCCTGTTCTGCCGCCACACCTCGGCCTCGCTGCTGATCCAGGAGAACGCCGACCCCGACGTCGTGCATGACCTGGCGGCGTTTTTCTCGCGTCTGGTGCCGCCGGATGGGCGTTTGTACCGCCATACCATCGAAGGCCCGGACGACATGCCGGCGCACATCCGCGCCGCCCTCACGCCGGCGTCGCTGGCCATCCCTGTTGTCGACGGGCGCGCCGCGCTCGGCGCCTGGCAGGGCATCTACTTGTTCGAACACCGCCAGCGGCCGCACCGGCGGCATGTGCTGGGCCACGTTGTGGGCGAATAGCGGGCTGCCGGCCAGTTTCCAGATGCGCCCTCATCCGGGCTTGGTGTAAAAGGCCGGATGCCACGGCCCAAACATCCGTTTTCGGAGCTATACTCTTGTCGAACTGGCACACAGCATTGGCCGGTTCAGATCGAATCAGAAAGGTGTCTGTTTATGAGCAGGACCCGCGCAATCGCGTTCGTTTTGACGGCTTGTCTGGGGCTGTCCGTCCTGGCCGCTCAGGCCAAACCGAATTTCGCCGGCGACTGGAAGCTGAACGCCACAAAAAGCGATTTCGGACAGTTCCCCGCGCCGTCGTCGATGACCGAGAAGATTACGCACGAGGAACCATCCTTGAAGATCGCCGTGAAGATGTCGACCGATAATGGCGACTTGGATTTCGAGGCCAGCTACAAGACCGATGGCACCGAAACTTCGAACCAGTTCGGCCCCAACGAGATGAAGAGCAAGGGAGCCTGGGAGGGCGATACTCTGGTGATCAACACCACCGGGCAGTTCGGCGATAACGCCATGACGATGAAGGATAAGTGGGAGCTCTCCGCGGACGGCAAGACGCTGACCATCCGGCGCCACTGGGCCAGCAACATGGGAGAGATGGATCAGACCATCGTGCTGGAGAAGCAGTAGCGCCAAGGCAGTCGAGAGACGGCCCGCTGAGGATTCGCGAACTCCGTAGAACAGAACCCTGACCTGCCTCGTTCACGGCCTGCTCGGCAACTGACTACCCCACAACCTCGGGCCCGCAGCAGCAGCATTATCCAATCCACAAATGAGCCTCAAATCGGAGAGTGATTCCAATACAAGAGGAGCCTGAAATTCAAGGCCTGATTTCGGGGTTCTGACCCTCCTTTCGTCGTTTGTTTGGGGGAGTG
>JBKQPG010000088.1:0-22769 GCA_052145115.1 Bryobacteraceae bacterium | reverse complement strand
AAGCTGGTAGTCGAATCGCGCCCAGACTCCATTGTCCATCTTAACCCGGATGTTGCACCACGATCGCAGCGAGGCGCGATGAGAGGGCTGCAAATACCAGGCGCGCGACCGGAGCCGCCCGGAGGCGTACTTGACAGTACGTCGAGGACGGCGACGAAGCGCAACGAAGTAGGTGCGGCCCTATCGCGCGCCGCAGCCGATTGCTGGTGAAACATCCGGGTTAGGTCCACGCGCCGAGGGCGGTGGCCGAAATCCACCACCAAGGTGCAACGGGGCCACCGGCAGGCCGGTGCGCATGTCGTAAGCTATTGAAACAATAGGTGATATGGTTTGGCATCCCGGCTGCTAAGTATCAGGCGAGGCCGGGAGGCCATGAGGATGAAGCGGCTCTACCAAACACTGTTGCTGGCATTGCTGATCACGGGCCTGAGTGTGCCGGCGCTGCTGGCGGCGCCAGCGGGCCAGGAGGCGCCGGCCCAGGCGCCCGGCCAGGCGCCGATTGGGCAGCCAGGGGTGGAGGAAGAAGGACCGGGACCCGGAGTGGCGCGAATCAGCCTGATGAACGGCGACGTTTCGGTGCGCCGCGGCGACTCGGGTGACTGGATTGCGGCCGCCATCAACGGGCCGTTGATGGCCGACGACCGCGTCCTGACGGGACCGGGCGCGCGCGCCGAAGTCGCGTTGAATTATTACAACCGGGTCCGCCTGGCGGGCGATACCGAGGTCCGATTTCCGGAACTCGACCAGCACAAGTTTGAGATTCAGATCGCCAGCGGGACGGTCATGTTTTCGGCGCTGCCGGGCAGCAATGACCAGTTGGAGTTCGCCACTCCCGCCGCTGCGCTGCGGCCGCTGGCGGCCGGCTCGTACCGGATCACGGTGCTGGGCGGCGGCGCGGTCGAGTTTACGGTGCGGCGCGGCGAGGCTGACATTTACACGCCGCGCGGCACCCGCCGGCTGACGTCGGGCAGCACGATGCGCGTGCAAATGGCCGAAGACGGCGTGCCGGAGTTCCAGATTGTGCCCGAGATCGCACGCGATGCGTTTGACGAGTTCAATACGCGGCGCGACGGCGAGTTGAGCCAGGTGAAGTCGTATCAGCACATGAGCCGCGACATTGAAGGCGGCGAGGACCTGGACCAGGCCGGAGAATGGGTCGACCAGCCGCCCTACGGCTCTGTCTGGCACCCTTATGTAGCGCCGGATTGGGCACCCTACGAGTACGGCCGGTGGACATGGGAGGATTACTACGGTTGGACGTGGTTGAGCTACGATCCGTGGGGCTGGGCTCCGTATCACTACGGCCGCTGGTTCTGGGGCGTGGGCGGCTGGTACTGGTATCCGGGCGGCTTCGGCGCGGGGCTGTGGTGGCGGCCGGCGCTGGTCGGCTTCTTCGGCTGGGGCGGATTCGGGCTCGGCTTCGGCGGGTTCGGCTGGGTGCCTCTGGCGCCGTTTGAGCTATTCCACCCGTGGTACGGCCACGGCCTGTATGGTGCGGCCGGATTTGCCGGCCTGAACCACTCGATCGTCCGCAACGTCAACGTCACCAATGTTTACCGCAATGCGCGGATCGCCAACGGAGTGCACGGCATGAGCGCGCAGAGCTTCGGCCGCGCCTCGGCCGGCCGAGGTTCGATTGTGCCCGCCAGCGAGCTGAGCCACGCCAGTTCGATGCACGGCGCGCTGCCGGTCACGCCCGGCCGGGAGAGCTTGCGGATGAGCGACCGGGCGGTGTCGAGTTCGCTCGCCAGCCGCGGCGCGCAGTCCGGCAATCAGCGCTTCATTAGCTCGCGCCAGACCTCCTCGGCCAGCCGGATGTCGTTCGACCAGCAGCGGCAGAGTATGTCTCAGGCGCTGCGCAGCGCCACCACAACCGCCGGCGGCATGGTGGGCCGCACGGGCACGACGGCGGCCGGGGCAGGGAACACTGCCCGCAGCAGCGCCACCAGCGCCGGCAGCCAGGGCGGATGGCCGCGGGCCGGCTCGACGGCCGGGACGGCCGATAATCGGACGGCGGCGGCCACGGGGATCCGGTCTGGCACGGGCGTTGCGAGCGGATCGTCCACCAGCGCTACCCGCGGTGGTTGGGGCTCGTTTGGCGCGCCGGCCAGCAACCGCAGCACTACGGCGGCGGCCGGATCCGCGACGCGCAGCTCCGGCGGCGGCTGGGATTCGTTCGGGAATCCGGGGCGCAGCGGCGGTTACGCCACCAACGCCAACGGGAACGTCAGTGTATTCCACAGCGGTCAGAACTCGGGCGGGACAGTGGCGCGTCCCAGTCAAAGCTGGAGCACGGGTGGCGGCGGCAGGAGCGTAAGCGCTTACGGCAACCAGGGCGGCGGCAACTCGGCTCCGCGTTCGAATGGCGGCTGGAATACCGGCGCTGGATCGAGTTCGCGCTATTCGACACCCAGCGGAGGCCGGTCCTATGGATCGTCGACTGGATCATCGTCGTCGCACTCTTCGGCGCCAGCGGCGCGCAGCGGCGGGTCGTCGGGCGGCGGCCACGTCAGCAGCAGCGGAGGCGGCCACGCCAGCAGCGGCGGGAGCCACTCCGGACACCGTTAAGCAATCGGGCACAGACAGCAAACCATCACTTCTTCTTCCCTCAGGCCCGTTCTCCCACGCGGAGGCGGGCCATTTTTTGTCGTTCTGACCAGCGCTCACGCCGGGCGTTACAGAATGATCGCCTTTGCATGTTAAAGTGCGAGGATGAGGAAAAGAATTGAGCGGGCGATTGTCGAGACGGGGTTCATCATTTTCCTCTTCTATTCCAACCTCCTGATGGGGGAATTCACGCACTCTGGCGCGGGACGGGGACGCGGATTGGTTTGGGCGCTGGGCGATATCTTCACTCCGACCAATTTTCTGATCGCTGCGATTGCCGCGCTGATCGGCTACGTATTGGTCGAGTTCCTTCGCAATAGGTCGTAGCCGCGGCCTGTGCTAGGCAAGTCTTCTTGAGAAATCCGGGCCGCGGTCTACTGCACCACGATGCCCTTGTCGGCCAGCAACGTGCCGAGGCGCTGCTGCAGATTCAGGACGTTGCGGCGATATAGCACGATCTGATCGACCAGATTGGAACGCGCGGTGGTCAGGTCGGTCTGCGACGTGAGCAGAAAGAAGACCGTGATGACGCCCAGCTCATAGCGCTGCTGGTCGGCATCGACGCGCTTGACGGCGTAATCCACGGCGATCTGGGCGAGCTTGACGCTGGCGCGGCTGCTCTCGAGTTGCGTGACGGCCGTGAGGACGTCCTGGCGGATCTGCTGCTCTGTGGTGCGCTGATTGAGCAGGTTGATGCGCTTGCCGGCCACGGAGTCGGCCAGGTTGGCCGCGCCGGCGCGGTCGCGCAAAGGCAAGTTGAGAGACAGGCTGAATTGCCAGGTGGGAAATCCAAAGCCGAACATCTGGCCGAAGGCATCCGTGATGCCGCCGGGCGCCGGCGCGGCGCCGCCGATGGTCGGATAGTAGGTCCCGCCGATGCCGCTGGTGGTATAGCCGCCGCTCAGATTCAACTGCGGCTTGAGATTCTCGACGGCATTGCGGATTTGCAGATCCGTCACCTCGCCGGCGACGCGGATATTGGCCAGATCGGGGCGGGCCTGGAGGGCCAGATCGACCAGCTTCTCCCGATCGATCGGCGTTTCGTCGACTTGCGGCGCGACGGATTCGGTCAGCACGATCGGCAGATTGCGGAAATCGGGCATGAGATCCACGCCCATCTGGCGGCGCAGAACGTCCTCGGCCTGCCGGACCACGAATTCGGCTTGCGCCAGGTTCAGCTTGGCGGTGGCGTACTGCTGTTCGGACTGGAAGATCTCGAGCGGGGAAGTCGCGCCCAGCTCCACTTCGCGATGCATGCGCTTCAGCGTCTGGTCGGCCAGGTTGAGCGACTGCTGCTGAACGGTCACATGTTCGCGCGCGCTGACCAGATCCCAGTAGGCGTTCTCGGCGGCGGAGAGCATGGCAATGAGCTGATTGCGGAAGGCGAAGTCCGCGGCGCGGCGCTGCGCCTTGGCGATGGTGATCGGCAGGCGCGTCACGGCGATGCCGCGGCCGCGCAGCAGAGGCTGGGTGAAGCCGAACGTCAGACCGGTGGAGTAGGCCGGGTTGTAAAAGTAAAAGCCGCTGTTGGTTGAAGTCTTGGAGGTCGCCAGCGAAGCGCTAACCTGCGTGCCGGTGGGCAGCGTCTCGGAGACGCTGACGTCGAACGGCTGGATCAGGGTGGAAAGCACGCTCGCGCCTTGCAACTCGTTTGTCGTCGGCGATTTGGCACGGGTAGCTGAGAACGAACTGGAAAGATAGGGGTCGAAAATCGAAGCCGCCCTCTGGATGGCGTCCTTGGGATATTCGAGCTGCAGCCGCTGGATCTCGATATCAGTGTTGTTGGCCATCACCAGGTCCAGGTAGTTCTTGAGGGACAGGTGCAGTTGGCCTTCGGCGACCAGGTCGCTCAGGCCTCCGGGCGCGCGCAGGGTAACGCGCACGCTGTCATAGAAAAAGGTCTTGCGAAACCACGCCGTCGTGCCCAGCCACGGGGCATGGGAATCGGCCTGCGGGCCGGCGGCGGTGGCCTGGGACTGCGCCAACGCCAGGGCGGAACCGAGAAAAAGAAGTGCCAGATATCGAGTCGGATGCATGAATCGGACCTGTGTCATGAAGTGACATGCGCGAACAAAACGGCCGGACGCAGTTCCGCCTCGGCGCGGCTTACTCATAGCGCAGCGCCTCAATCGGATCGATCTGCGCGGCCTTGTAAGCCGGGTAGATTCCAAACAGCACGCCCACGGCCGCGGACACGCCAAACGCGACTACCACCGAGCCGATGGTGACGATGGTCTTCCATTCGGCGGCCAGGGCGATGCACCACGAAAGGAAGAACCCGAAGCCGATGCCCAGCAATCCGCCGGACAGGGAGATGAGCACCGATTCGGTGAGGAACTGGCGGATGATGTCCGACTTGCGCGCGCCCATCGCGCGGCGGATGCCGATCTCGCGCGTGCGCTCCATCACGGTGGCCAGCACGATGTTCATGATGCCGATGCCGCCGACCAGCAGCGAAATGGCGGCAATGGCCACCATGACGTAGGTGAAGATGGTCTGGGTGCGCTGCTGTTGCTCGAGCAGCGCGGCCGGAATGGTGACCGTGAAATCGTCGGCGTTGTGATGGGTGGAGTTGAGCACGGCAGTGACGATCTTGGCCGTGGTGACGCTGTCCTGGCCGGCTTTCAGGCGCAGATCGACGCCGTCGAGATCATCCTTCATGTCGCTGTTGGTATCCCAAAAGCGGTACTTGAAGGTGTTCAGAGGGATGAAGATCGTGCTGTTGAGATCGGCGCTGCGGCCACCCTGGGCGGCGCCTTCGCTGAGCTGCTCGCCGAGCACGCCCACCACCTGCAGCCAGCAATCGTTCACTTTGACGAAATGGCCGAGAGCGCTGCCGTAGCCCAGCAGGTTGACCTTGGCCAGGGCGCCCAGCACGCACACCGGCGCGCTCGAATCGTCGTCGGCGGGGCTGAGGAATCGTCCTTCGTCGACTCTCAGGTTGTGGATCTTCTCGTAGGACGGGCGCACGCCGAATAGCTCCGGAATGGGGCCGGCAGGCTTGGGCAGCACGCGCGCCGGGTGCAGCGAGCGGCGCGGCGAGAGGACCTCCAGTCCGTCGATATTCGATTCCAAAATGCGCACGTCGCGTTCACTCAGCCCGGGCGATATCTTGCGCCGCTGCTGGCGCTCCTCGGCGCTGTTCATGGGAACGGATTCAACCAGGATGTTGCGCACGCCGAGGCGTTCGATGAACTCGAGCGACTGCTCGCGCGCGCCGGCGCCGATGGCCAGCATGCCGATCACGGAACCGACGCCGAACACGATGCCCAGCGCGGTGAGGAACGTGCGCGTCTTTTGCGCGCGCAGATTGTTGAACGCCTCGGCCAGATCGCTGAACAGGCCGCGCCTGACGCGGCCCGAAGAGGAGGGGGGCAGGGGATGGAGCGGGGTACTCACTTGGCGACTGCCTTGGCGGCGTTGCCCGCGCCGCCCTTCTTCGAGCCGGACTCCTGCTGGTCGGGGCTGGCCAGCGAGACCTCGTCACCCTCCTTCAGACCAGTGACCACGACTTTGCTCTCACTGCGGCGCACCAGTTGGACGTCTTTCCTCGAAAAGCCCTGGCCGCTGTGCAGATAAACGTATGTGCGGCCATCGCTTTCAAACAGCGCCTGGGCCGGCAGCCACAGCGCGTCCCGGAGGGTTTCCGTGGTGATGAGGATCCGCACGCTCATGCCGGGGCGCAGCTCCGGCACCGGGTTGGCCATTGCGAGACGGCATTCGAAGTGGCGCTCCCAATAGTTGCCGGCAGTGCCGCCCATATCCTTGACGTGGGCTTGAAAGGTGCGGTTGGGCAAGGCGATTACCTGGACCTCGGCGGGCTGCCCGATCGACAGGTGGCCGCGGTCGGTTTCGGCGACTTCTGCGGCCACCTCCCAATGGCTCATATCGGGGATCTGGGCCACGGCCATGCCGGCGCGCGTCTGGTCGCCGACCTGGTACAGCGGCAACGTCATGCCGCTGTACCACATGTTCTGATTCATGTTCCTTTCCACGTTAATGTAGCCGCTGGCGGTGGCTTTGACGCTCATCATGTCGATATTGCGCTGCGCCATCTCGACCTGTATTTTGGCTTTCTCGCGGGCCGCCTGTTGGATATTGATGCTGGCCTTGGCGGCGGCTTTGCGCTCGGGATAATCGTGCTCCAGCTTGGCCAGGCGTTCGCGCGCGCCTTCCACCGCCAGCTCGTTCTGGCGCGCGGCGATGGCGGCCAGCAGGGGATTGCGGCGGGCCTCTAATTCGGCATCCCGCAGGTCGCCGCGGGCGGTGATCAGCTCGTTGTTCAGCTCCTCTTCTTTCGCCGCAGCCTCGGCTTCGGCCTGAATCACCTGCTGCTCGGCCTCTTCCATGTCGGCCTGGGCCTCGCGCAGCTTGTAGGTCTCCTCGGTGGTGTCGAAACGGGCCACGACGTCGCCCTCATGGACCAGCTCGCCCGACTTGCCCAGCTCCGTGATGGTCAGCGAATTGCTGCCCACCATCGGCGCGACCACCATTTTGGAATTGCCGCCCTGCAAAGTGCCGTTGGCATACACGCTGAGGACCACGTCGCCGCGCCGCACCCGCGTGGTGGGCGTAACGGAGGCGGAAGTTGGCGACAGAAGCTTGTAAAACCGGGGCGCCACGAAGCCTAGCGCGCCCAGCACAAGCAGGGCGCAGGCCAGTGGCAGAGCCTTCCACAGGAGCCTCATCGGGCCTTCACCTCGAAGCCCTTGCCCGCGCTCTTCTTGTTCTCTTCGGCGGCCAGAACGTCCACCAGGGCGACCGGCGTGCCGGCCTCAATCCCGCGGATCGCAACCTCGTCGGGGTTGCGGGCCAGGATCTCGACCCGCACGCGCCGCAATTCCTGCTTGCCGGGCACGAGCACGACCGGCCGGCCGTCGTGCGCGAAAACCGCCTTGGCCGGGACGCTGATCGCATCGGGGATGCGGTCCACGATAACGTCCATGCGCCCGTTCATGCCCGGGCGCAGGCGATCGTCAGCGGCCCCCAGCGAGGCCATCACGCGGAAGGTCCGCGAAGGGGGCCAATCAAAGCTCGTTTCCGCCAGCGGGGAGATGGACTCGAGCCGCCCTTGGTAGTTCTTTTCGGGGAACGGGTCGAGAACGACGCGCGCGGCCTGGGCGACGACCATCCGGCCACGGTCGATCTCCTCCGCCTTGCCCTTCAGGCGCAGGCTGGCGAGGTCTGGAATTTCGGCGATGCCGACGCCCGGCCAGACGTTGTCCCCGACCTTGAAAGGCTTGGCATTGAACCAACCCTGCGACTGGTTCACCAGCAGGTTGACAACGCCCGCGGCGGGCGTCTTGAGTTCCATTTTGGTCAGGCGGCTGCGGGTCAGCTCGACTTCGTCCCGGGCCTTATTGCGCTGGCTCTCGAGCGATGCGATGTTGGAGCGGGTCGAGGCCAGGTTCAGCCCGACGGTAGCCTGCTGCACCCGCACCTTCTCCTCGGCCAGACCCAGATCGATCCGGTTCTCCTCGCCCTGAATGGCGCTGACGATCTCCTTTTTCGAGGCTTCCAGCCGCGCCTTTTCGGCGGCCTGTTGGAGCGACGCGAGTTCGAGCTTGTCCTGCTCGGCCTTGATGCGTCCCTCGGCGATGGCCTGATCGAGCGACGCTTGCGCCTGCTTGAGAGCGGCCTCCTGTTCCTTTAACTGGCGCGCGGCGGCACTGGCATCGAAGCGCACAATCAGGTCGCCAGCCTTCACTGCTGCGCCCTGTTGCGCCAGCCAGACAATCTGCAGGTTGGGGACGTTGAAAGGCGCGTTGATCTGCACTGAGTGGTCGGCGACGAGCTCGCCACGGCAGGTTATGATCACCAGAAACTCGCCCTTGCGCGCCACAGCGGTCGGAACGGTTGAAGCAGGCGTGGCAGTCGCGGGCCGCAGGGAGCGAATCGCCAGCACGCCCGCCAGCGCAAGCACCAATCCTCCGGCCAGCCACGAGGCCGTCCGGCGGCGCCGCGTTGTGGGGTAGGGAAGCGCGGTGGCGCTCATGCTCCTCCCTTGGTCTTCGCGGCGCCCTCCGCCGCGTCCGGAGAGGTCCCGATTTCCAGGGCGGCGGAGAGATCAGGCAGCAGCCTGGGGTCCTGTTGCCGGATCCGGAAGATCGCGGTGAAGGCGCGCACCGGCGTGTCGAACCCGCTGGTGGCCACGGGACTGGCCGATTCCAGATCCGCGTCGAACACCGCACCCGGATAGGCATCCAGATACAGGCGCGTGTGCGACGCTTTGCCCAGCCAGGCGACATCGGGTTCGTTGATCGTCGCCTCCACCACCATATGCTGGGGATTGAAAATCTTGATCAGCGGCATGCCCGGATAGAGATCGTCGCCCTCGCGCGCCGGGCCCATGGATCCGTTACGCCAGATGTTCTCCAGCGCCACCATGCCATCCTGGGGCGCGCGGATCTGGAGTTTTTCGAGATTCGAGCGGGTTCGTTCCAGGGCCACCCGTTGGCGATCGGCTTTCAGCTCCTGGATCCGAACCATGGCTGCTTCGGCGCGCTTGTGGAATTCGTCGGATTTTCGGAGACTGGCCAGGCGCTGCCGGGCGTAGTCGGCGCGCGCTTCGTTCTTGAGCCGATCGATTTCGCTCAGGATCGGACCCTTGCGGAGTTGCAGCTGAGCCTTTTCCAGATCCGCCTCCGCGGTTCGGATCTGGGAGACCCGGGTAGCGTCATCGCTGGCCACCTGGGCCTTCTTCTGATCCAACTGATGAGTAAGATCGTCCAGCTTGGCCTTGGCGTCGCGTTCGGCGTCCACCAGAGAAGTGGCGTCGAACTCGGCCAGGATGTCGTCTTTCGAGACCTTGGCGCCATTGGCAATGATTCGGGTCACGGTGAGGCGAATGCCCGTCCCGGCGAGCTGCGGTACGCGAATCAATTGGGACTCCAGAGCCAGGATCAGACCGGTGGCGCGGATGGTCCGAGCCTGTTGAACCACCGCCGGCGGCGCGGAGGCGGGCCGTTCTGGGGAGCCGGCGTTGCTCTCGGCCGGAACTCCATGGACCGCGCGTGAGCAGCCGGGGAGGGAAATCAGCGCCGCCAGTATCGCCAGCCCCGCGGCGAGGAGTCCGCGGCGCGGCCCGATTGTTGCTTCCAATGCGGGCAAAGGGGATCGATATCTAAGGGTTTCGGGGCCCATTCATCGGCTTCCCAGCCGTGAATCCCTATCGTATCGAGTAGACGCTGGAAACGGCTCTTTCGTTGGTGGAAATTTCAACTACTTGCTGGGTCGCCGCGAGGGGTTGGCGGAAACGCCTGCTCCTGGTCGGCCGGAACTCGAGAGCCTGGTTGTTAAGGATGAGGCATCTGGACAAGAGGGACGGAATTAGGGAAATGCGACTCACTGTCGAAATTGACCAATGGGAAGTCGACGATGGCCTGGACTGCAAGCGCTGCGCTGGCGGTTCATCTCTCGGCTCCGATAGTTTACATAATATCGATTATCAGAATTCAAACCGAGGGGATAGGCCCGGCCGATTCCCCGGGCTCCCCTTTACTCACTCTGCCCGGCTGCGGTTAGTTCCCGATCTGAGTATTGACGTAGCAGAGGTTCGTACTTTCGTTGCAAACGCAGGCCATGAACTTTCCGCCCTGGCTGCAATCGTTATCCTGGGTGGCGCAGTTGATTGTGTGGTTGCAGGCGTAAACGAGAGGATCGATGCTATCGCTCGTGGCGGTCTGAGCGGAAGCAACCATCATGTAGGAAGATACCGCAAGCAGCGCGGCCCCAAAAAACAGTTTGAGAGTTTTCATCAATTATCTCCTCAGCGGACATTTCGTTGCGGCGGACTAGGCTCCCCGGATCCTCTGCACAGACCGATCACTCTAGAGCGCAGCGATTGTCAGGAAGGACTCCAGGCGCTCCATTGCCGTCTTATCAAGAAGTCCGGACACCTGGTATAAGAGTTGTCCTTTGCTGTCAATAATCTCAGTAATTGGCGTCCGATCAAGCCGATACATGAGAATATTTTCGGAACTGACGGAATTAAGTACGTCCCCACAGGGAATCTCCAACTTGGCGCAGTAGCGGCTGGACACCGGATCAGGCGTCACATTCACGTAATAGACGCGAATCCCCTTGGCCTCGGCCCGGGCGGCAATGGCCTTCCAATTCGGCCAGTTTTGCTGGCAGTACGGACATTCCGGGTAAAAGGCCAGCAGCACGGCCGGCGTTTGCGTACCCGCAAAATCGAACGCAACGGGCAGGCCCAGCGGGGTGGTTCCCCGCAGCGGCGGAAACGGACGATGCAGTGCCGGCAGTTCGCGCTTGGCATCCCGTAACTTGCTGTACAGCCTATGATTAGTCACCGCCTGAAAAACCACCGTCAGGGCCAGGGTGACAATCAGTGCGACTGCAAAAAATCGTTTCATGCAACCTACCTATTTCGGAGGGGTATATCCATAAGAGTAGGACTGCGGAGGAAAAATCTCCGCCACTTCCGCCCGCACGAGTGCCGGGACTGACGCCACGTCCACTACCTGAACCACCCGGCAGCCGGCCTCCCGGGCGCTCTGCATCCCCGCGGCCGAGTCCTCGAACACCACCGCCTCTTCAGCAGCGACTCCAAGGCGTTGCAATGCAATATGATACGGCTCCGGATGAGGTTTGTAATGCTGTACGTGGTTGCCGTAAACGACGGCTGTCATGCAATCCAAGAGCTTGGCCTGCAATAAGATCGGTCGAATTTCTTCTTCATTACTTGAGGTCACAACACCTAGCCTGATGGACGAAATAGACTTAAGCAAGTCGATCAGGGCTGGATCGATCACCGGCTGACGCTCCGCGAGAGCCCGAAACAGCTTTCGTTTGCGCGGATAATGCACCCTCAGTTCATCTGGAGTGACAGGCCTCGTGGCCAGTTTGCATAGTTCGTTCAACATTTCCCAATCGGAGAGACCCACGCAGATTCTCTGGAAGATCTCCCAATTCAGCTCGATGCCGTACGGTTTGAGGATCTCGCGCCACGCCTGCCAGTGCAGTGGCTCGGTGTCGGCGAGCACTCCGTCAAAGTCGAAGATCAGCGCCTTGATCGGCGAGGCCGTCGAAGGCATCAAACGCCGAACCTCACCGTCCGGAGGAGGTCCTGCATGGCATCTTCGAAGTGCGTGAACAGCCCTGACGGCGCGGCGGGAATCACCATCGCGGGGCGGTCGAAATACTCACGAACGCGCTCACTCAGCCGTGCTGCCGGCGCGACCACGTGCCTGGCTGGAACCACCGGACCTCCCTGCCCCGCCTCCTGAGGACGGCGCGAACCGCTGCTCCCGGCAGTGGACAGTTGCTCGACGACCTGCCGAATGCGGCCCAGGTCGCCCTCCTCCGCATCATACGGGCCGCGCGGCATGTACGGCAGTTGCTCATCGATCGCCTGGATGCGATTGCCGGGGCTCGGGTGGTCGGAGAGAAACCGCGCGACGAGCCCATTCTGGCTGCTCCGCTGGGCCTCGAGTTTTTCAAAAAACCGGGCCAGTTCCAGCGGGTTGTAACCGGCCTTCGCCATGGTGTATTCGCCCAGCAGGTCGGCCTCGCTTTCCATGCTGCGCGAAAAGCCCAGCAGCACCGAGTTGGCGCCCAGCCCGATGCCGATCTGGTTCAGAACGCCGGCCAATCCCCCGCTCCGCCCGACGGCACTACCCAGTAACAGCGCCGGCAATTGCAGAGCCGCCGTCCGGCTGGCCTGGTGCGTGCCGTGGCGCAGCACGATATGCGACAGCTCGTGCGCCAGCACGCCCGCCAGTTGCGCCTCGTTTTCCGCCGCTCTGAGCAGCCCCGTATGGACGTACAACGGCCCCCCGGGCAATGCAAAGGCGTTGATACTGTCGTCCTGGACCACTTTGAAGTAATAGGGATAGTCCTCCAACCCGCCCTGCCGCACCAGCCGCATGCCGACGCGCGTGACATAGTCGTTCAACTCCCGGTTGGAGACCACAACCATCTGCCGTTCGACCTGTTGCGCATACTCCCGCCCGAGCTGGATGTCCTGCTCCTTCTTGAACAGGTTCCAGCCCGGCTTGGGCAATTTCTTCTGCGCGGCGGCGAGCGCGGTGAGGGCGCAGAGCACAATCAGCGCCAACCGCATCTTCCACATTCCTGGTTCCTCCGCCGCTCCTCGCTACGCTCCGGCGCGCCAGCGCCTGCTGTCATAATGACAACATGACGCCCACAGAAAAAATATGGCACAACGGCGCTTTCATTGCCTGGGACGAGGCGCGCATTCACGTGCTGTCGCATGTCGTCAGCTACGGCAGCTCCGTTTTTGAAGGCGTGCGCTGCTACGAGACGGTTTCCGGACCGGCCATTTTCCGGCTGAAGGAGCACACGCGGCGGCTGCTCGACTCGGCCAAGATTTATCGCATCGACATCCCCTACTCGCTGCCGCAGCTGATCGACGCGCAGGTCGAACTCGTGCGCGTCAACAAGCTGCGTTCGTGCTACATTCGCCCGATCGTCCTGCGCGGCTACGGCGCCATGGGTGTGTTGCCCTTTGGCAACCCCATCGAGGTCTTCCTGGCCTGCTGGGATTGGGGCAAATACCTCGGCGACGAGGCCCTCGCCGCAGGCGTCGACGTGGCTGTCTCCTCCTGGACGCGGATCGCGCCGAATACTCTGCCCGCGCTGGCCAAGGCCGGCGGCAATTACATGAACTCGCAGCTGATCCGCATGCAGGCGCACCTGGACGGCTATGCCGAGGCCATCGCCCTCGACGACACCGGTAAGGTCAGCGAAGGCTCCGGCGAGAATATTTTCGTCGTGCGCGATGGCAGGATCCACACGCCTCCGCTGGCCTCCAGCGTCCTGCCCGGCATCACGCGCGACTCCATCCTGACGCTGGCCCGCGAACTCGATATCCCGATCGTCGAGACGCAGATCCCGCGCGAGATGCTCTATATCGCCGACGAGGTTTTCTTCACCGGCACGGCCGCCGAAGTGACGCCCATCCGCAGCGTGGACAAGATTCCCGTCGGCTCCGGCCGCCGCGGCCCCATCACCGAGCGGCTGCAGAAGGCGTTTTTCGATGTTGTCACCGGACACGCGCCCGACCGGCACGGCTGGCTCACGCCGGTGCCTGCGGCTGAACCGGTTTCGGCGTAGTTTAGTGCGCCCGAAAAGTCGTTGAATCATTCCTCCGCGCGTGGTGCGCGGCCGCGCTTGTTCTGCGCCGTGATTATTACGAGCTGTGACGAGGCGAGCGAAGCCCTGATAACCGGCTCCCGAACAGAGCAACCGCGATAACTGCACTTCCGGCGATCGAAACTTGACTTCTTGGTGTACAATTTTAGGGAGCTTGGCCCAAAAAGGGAATTCCGGTTCAATTCAATGGAGGTTTTCGATGAAAAAGCTGCTCTTCCTCGTCGCATTCGCGGCCCTGTTGCTGCCTCTGGTGGCGACGGCGCAAAGCGCCTTCGACGGCACCTGGAAAATCGACCTGAACACGGCCCAATTCTCCAAGAAGCCGGACGTGTTCCTCCTGCAGAACGGCACCTATGAGTGCAAGACCTGCGCTCCAGCCTACACGGTGAAAGCCGACGGCACGGACCAATCCGTCAGCGGCCATCCCTACTTCGACAGCGTCGCGATTACGGTCGTGAGCGACCACCAGATCCAGGAAACGCAAAAGAAAGATGGCAAGGTTGTGGCGACCTCAACTTCGACCGTCTCCTCGGACGGTAACACCGTGAGCTTCGAATTCAGTGACAGCAGCAACACCAACGGCGGCCCGCCGGTCACCGGCAAAGGCCAGGCGACGCGCGTAGCGAAAGGCCCGGCGGGATCGCACGCCATATCCGGTTCCTGGCGCATGGCCAAGATGGGAGACCTGTCGGACAATGCCACGGTCTGGACGTACAAAGTCAGCGGTGACGAGATCGCCTTCACCAGTCCGGCCGGTCAGTCTTATACCGCCAAGCTGAATGGCCCCGACGCGCCGATGAAGGGCGATCCGGGCGTCACCAGCGTCTCCCTAAAGATGAGGGGCAAGGACACGCTGGAGGAAACGGATAAGCGTGACGGCAAGGTGATCGGCGTCTTGAGGATGACGGTCGCGGCCAACGGTAAGTCCGCCAAAGCCAGCTATGATGACAAACTGGAAAATAGGACGATGGAGTTCGACGTAACGAAACAGTAGACTCGCGACCGTCCCTCAAGCTTCCCTGGAGTTCGCAGATCCGCCGTTGCCGGGCCGGCGGAGCCGGACTGCGGCGCAACTACCTCGCTCGCCCAAGCCGCCCGGCAGAACACAGAAAAGCCCTTAGAATCCCTGGACTGAATGTCATCGAAGACGTCGTGGTTGCATCTTCAATCGACTTCCCGCTCAGGACGCTGGTAGCGAAGCGTAGCGCGCCTCTGTACGGGCTCCAATGAGGGCCCGTCCGATCCATAATGGATCATGAAAACAGACCGGGCCACCACCCGCTCCCAATCTCAACCTCCCCCGAGATTCAGAATGCATGGAGCGGACGGCGGCCCGGACGTGTTCATACTGTAACCGTGGATGGGCAGGCGGTGGAAGAGCCGCCAGTGCGTTTCGCACAGCGTTCTTGCAAACTGAATCTGGTTGTTTTTCAATGGATTACAGGCCGCGGCCTGTGGCAATTTTGTGAATAAAACGGTGAGTCCATGAAATGTATCGGACTGGACGCCTCCACCTGCGCATGCGTGGAGCTGGCGGGCGACAAAGTGCTGACCAGCCTAGAGGAGTTGATTGCCCCGCCCCCGGCGAAAACCTGGCTGGCGCCGGGCTTCATCGACCTCCAGGTCAACGGCTTCGCGGGCGTCGACTACTGCAATCCCGCGACGCCCATCGAGGAGATCGGTCGCTCGCTCGACGTCCTCTTCACCACCGGCGTCACGCGCCTCTTTCCCACCCTCATCACCAGTTCGCCGGAGGCCACATTGGGCGTCTTGCGCAACCTCGCCCGCGCCCGCCGCGAGCTGCCCCACGGTCGTGCTTTGGAGGGTTTCCACGTCGAGGGGCCGCACATTTCGCCCCATGACGGCCCGCGCGGCGCGCATCCGCAACGCTGGGTGCGGCCACCCGACATCCACGAGTTTGAACGCTGGCAGGAGGTCGCCGAGGGCCACGTCCGTCTCGTAACCATCTCTCCCGAGTGGCCCGAGTCGCCGCGCTATATCGAACACCTCGTCGGGCACGGCGTGGTCGTCGCCATCGGCCACCTCCAGGCGACGTCCGCTCAGATTGAGGATGCGGTGCGCGCGGGCGCGACGCTCTCGACGCACCTCGGCAACGGCGCCGGCTGGGAGCTGCCCCGCCACCCCAATTACCTCTTGCAGCAGATGGCCGAGGACCGGCTCGCTGCCTCGCTGATCGTGGATGGCATTCACCTGGACCGCGATTTCCTCAACGTCGCCCTGCGCGCCAAGGGCCTCGAGCGCTGCGTTTTGATCACCGACGCCGTCACCCCCGCTTGCAGCGAGCCCGGCCCATACATGCTCGGTGAGATCGAGGTCACGCTGCGCCCCGAAGGCCGCGTGACCCTGCGCGGCTCCGACCGCCTCGCCGGCAGCGCCCTGCGCATGGACCGCGGCATCGAGAACCTGATGCGCCTGGCCAACCTGAGCCTGGCCGAAGCCGTCACCCTCGCAACCCGCAACCCCGCCCGCGTCGGCCGCATCGCCGACCGCCGCCGCGGCCTCCAGCCCGGCGAGCGCGCCGATGTCGTCGAGTTCGAATACGACGCTGCGGCGAAATCGATCAAAGTGCTGCGAACATGGCTCGACGGCGAGCGCGCGTTCTAGGCCAGACTTCACCTAAGGAGGTCGGCCACACTCATTTCATCGTTTCGTCTGGCCGAATCCAGCGGCTTCGCACTGGGCGCGTGGCAGCCCCCGTCTCGGCCATATTGTTCCCGAGCCTCTCGGGGCGACAGACAATGAGGTTCCGAGCCTTGAGGCTCTCTAAAAGGTCGATGGCCCGTTTTTCATCGGCGCCCAGGCGCTCTTGGATGATCTTGAGCGGCTGCCTCACGGGGTCGGCGCTCCAATCCAGAGCAACGATGGCGTTGATTATTTCGGTTTGGGCCTGGGGGTCGATAGCATAATGTGGCGTGTCCGACATAAAGCCTCAAGAAGGATGTTATCGCACCCCGCCCAGTGAAGGGTTCCCCCTGATGCCGAACGATTGCACGTCGTCGAGTCTCCGGCTACAATGTGTATAGAATTCTAAGGTCATACACATCCATGCGCACCAACATAGTGATCGATGACAAGCTCATGCGGGACGCACTCCGCGCCACCGGATTGAAAACCAAGCGCGACGCCGTGGATCTGGGCCTGCGCACCTTGCTGCGCTTGAGTAAACAGGCTCAAATCCGCCGGCTCCGCGGGAAGATCCGCTGGCAGGGCGATCTGAATGCCATGAGGACCGACAAGTGATCCTGGTCGATTCCAGCGTCTGGATCGACTACTTCAATGGCGCGGTTACGCCACAAACCGAGAAGCTCGAAGGCCTGCTCGGCCGCGAGCCGCTGGCCATAGGAGACCTGATCCTGACGGAAGTGCTCCAGGGTTTCGCGCTAGAGAAGGACTTCAACGCGGCCCGGAAGATGCTGACTTCCCTGACAGTCGTTGATCTGGGCGGTGAGCAGATCGCGATCCAGGCCGCGCGCAACTTCAGAGCTTTGCGCCGCCTTGCCGTAACCGTCCGCAAGACGATCGACTCGATCATCGCCACCCGCTGCATCGAGAGTGGCCACGAACTGCTGCACGACGATCGCGACTTCGACCCCTTCGAGCGGCACCTCGGCCTGCGCGTCGTGCGCTGATTCATCGCAGGGGCACTTGCTCCGCGACAGGATAGGCGAGAGAATCGGACCGAGGAGTCGCAAATGCGCAAAGACGGGCCGGCTATCAAAAACTTCCTCCAGCTGAAGCGCATCGCGCTGGTGGGCGTGTCGCGCGACGAGAAGGATTTCAGCCGCGCCATCTGGAAGGAATTCCGCGACCAGGGCTACGACATGGTGCCGGTCAACCGCAACGCCGAGTCGATCGACGGCGTGACAGCCGCGCCGAGCCTGGCCGCGGTGAAGCCCGCGCCGCAGGGCGTCCTCATCATGCTGCCCCCGGAGCAGAGCCTGCGCGTGGCGCGCGAGGCGATCCAGTGCGGCATCCATGCGCTGTGGTTCACCAACGGGACGGTTTCACCGGCCGCGGTGCGCGAAGCCAGGGCTGCCGGTTGCCAGGTGATCGCTGGCGAGTGCCCGTTCATGTTCCTCAAGCCGAAATCGGCGCCGCACTCCTGGCACCGCGGCTTCAAGCGGCTGTTCGGCTCGCTGCCGCAGTAGCGCGCGTGTGGCGCAGGCACTCTTGCCTGCCGCGTCGACACTCCTGTCGACGCATGGCCGGTACGCTGACACATCCACTCCCTCACGCTCGCGGCTCTGCAACGCGGCCGCGGCTTTGAAACGCGGTCGCGGGCTGAAACGCGCTCGCGGCTCCGCCCTCACCCTTGTTCCACCACCGATCGCCGACGTGCCTCGCATCGGTCGCACTTGCGCCTACAATACATTCGTAATGCCTCTCCACACCTGTGCGACTTCCCTGCTCCGCGCCGCCCGCCTTCTGGCCTGCGCGTGCCTGTTGGCCTTCGCCGCTACGGCCCAGATAACCGTCATCCAGGCCGGCCGGCTCATCGACACGCGCAACAGCCGCGTGCTCACCGGCCAAACGATCGTCGTCGAGAAGGATCGTATTAAAGAGGTGGGCGCCAACCTGGCCGTGCCGGCCGGGGCGCAGGTCATCGACCTGTCTAGCTCGACCGTGCTGCCGGGGCTGATCGACAACCACACCCACATCCTGCTGCAGGGCGACGCGCTGGCCCAGGACTACGCCGATCAACTCCTCAAGGAGTCGATCCCGTATCGCACGATTCGCGCCACGGTGGCCGCCAGGACGGCGCTGCTCAACGGCTTCACCACCCTGCGCGACCTCGAGACCGAAGGCGCCATGTACGCCGACGTGGACGTCAAGACCGCCATCAACCGCGGCGTCATTCCCGGCCCGCGGCTGTTCGTCGCCACGCGCGCCTTCGCGCCGACGGGCACGTACCCTCTGCTCGGCTACTCCTGGGAGCTGAAGGTGCCCGAGGGCGTGCAGATCGTCGACGGCGCCGATAACATCCGCCGCGCCGTGCGCGAGCAGGTCAAGTACGGCGCGGACTGGATCAAGTACTACTCCGACCGCCGCTACTACGTGAAGGACGGCGCGCTGCACTCCTGGGTCAATTTCACCGCCGAGGAGGCCCAGGCGCTGGTGGACGAAACGCACCGCCTGGGGCACAAGGTCGCCGCGCACGCCATGGGCCGCGAGGGGATTCTGGCCGCGCTGAACGCGGGCGTGGACACGATCGAGCACGGTGACGGGCTGGATGAAGAGCTGATCGACATCATGAACCGCCGCGGCGTCTATCTGTGCCCGACCATTTACGCGCTGGTCTCCGTCGCGCAGGGGCGCGCGGCGTCGGGCTCGCCGGTGTTTCTGGAGATGGAGAAGATCGAGCGGAACGCGTTCGCGCTGGCCTTGCGCAAGGGGGTCCGCATCAGCTTCGGCACCGACGCCGGGGCGTTTCCCTGGACCGAGAACAACGCCCGGGAATTTGCCTACATGGTGCGCTACGGCATGACGCCGATGCAGGCCATCCAGTCCGCCACCACCGTTGCCGCGGCCCTGCTCGACATGAGCGACTCACTCGGCTCCATCGAGCCCGGCAAGTTCGCTGACATCGTCGCCGTGCCCGCCGACCCGCTGGCCGACATTACGCAATTGGAGAAGGTCCAGTTCGTGATGCAGGCCGGCACGGTGTACAAGAACGATGCGCGCTGAAGAGTGACCGGGAGGGGATGCGCCGGCGTGCGGACATACGAATGCGCCGCGCGGGCACACGAAGGCTGTACGTGGCTGGGGCCGGCTTCGCTCCCATCACCGCAGAATCAATCGCATGGAGGCGATTTTCGAGAGTGTCCCTGGCTACCTGGCTACTACTGATTTCGCCCCGCGACCAAAGCGATAAGTCAGGCTAACGCTGGCATAAGATGGGATGCGCACGCCGACCACCTCATTCACCGGGTTGGCGGGAACCAGCAGTGTGGTGGGGTCCACTCCGACGGCTCCGGGTGCGTAGGTTCCCGCTGCGCCGAAGTTCTCCGTGGTCTGGCCGGTGTAGCCGCGAGCGATCATCGCGTTCACGCCGGCGGTGAGACGGCCCTCCAGGAAGGGGCGCGCCACGGCCAGACGAAGCTCCTTGTTGGGCCCGCCCAGGCAGTAGTCGTTGAGCGCGTTCGGATCGCCGCTCAGGTAGCTGGCCTCGTTGCAGCCGTTGCCCACCACCTTGCGTCCCACGTACTCGTATTCGGCTTTGATTTCCAGATGAAACGGCAGCTTCCGATAGGTGCCGACGATGTCGCCGACGAGCCGCGGCGCCTCGGGGATGATGGAGAACGCGTCTCCCGGCTCCCCGGTGGTTGGATATGTGTCGGTGAGTCGCGCATCGGCCTGCTCGAAGGTCGCCTGCACAGATCCGCTGGCGAAGCTGTGGCGCAGCGTCGCCGCCAGGTAGCGGATACGTCCCGGCCCCAGCGGGAACATCAATCCCTGGTCGGAGTCGATCTTGCCGTATTCGGCGTTTTGCGTCTCATGCCCCAGGGTCAGCTTGGCGTCAGTCTGGCGGAAGGTCTTGCTCACCACCAGCTGGTAGGAGCGTGCCTGTTCCACCGGCAGCATGGATGTCGGGCCGTTAAACTCGGCTCCCGCCCTGGGATCTTCGGTGAAGTAGGACTTGCCAAAGCTGGCCGAGATGGTAGGAGCGTAGCGCGGGTCTCCGGGAATGAGCGAGATTGTCGCTTTCGGTGAATCCACTCCCACCCACTTGCTCCAGGAACTGGCCGGCGTGATCAGGTTCTGCTGGTCCATCCAAATCTCGTCGCGCCGCCAGCCCAGGTAGTAGCGCACGTGTTTGCCCAGATCGCCTTGTCCTGCCAGGTACTGCGTCACTGGCGCGATCGTGACATTCGCGGCGATGATCTTGATGAACGGTCCGTAGTAATTCGGATCGGCGGGATTGTAGAAATCGTAGTGGTCCAGATCGTCGCGCCGTGGCGCCTCGCGCTCATACTCCAGCCCCGCCAGCAGCGTGAAATGCCTGGTTAGGTGATTGACATACGCCGCGCTCCCGCCCGCTACGGTGCGGAACTCGCTTTGCCGGATGAGTCCCAGACCGAAGTCGGAGTAGAGCGACAGATTGTAGCTGCGGAAGAACCCGGAAAGTTGCAGCTCCTGGTGATCGCCCAGCTTCCAAACGTCGTTCAACGCCAGCATCGCCGTGTGCGTCTGGTCCTTCTGGCGCGGATCAATCGTATCCGGGTACTGCGTAAATCCGGTGGCGGCATCCACGGAATTGAATCCGTAAATCGGGCTCAGTCCCGGAACATACGAGCAGCCGTAGTATCCGATTCCCAACAACGTCAGCCTGTGATCGCCCACCCGGAAGACCTGTCCGCCATTGATTTTGAACTGCTTGCGGTGCTCCAGCCGGCCCAGAAAGTCGTTGCCGTAGGAACCTTCCACGACCACCCAGGAGCTGGCCGACGGACTCATGCCCGCGGAGACCGTTATGTCGCGATAATCACCCGTCATCGTGAGGAACGGATCCAGCTGTGAGCGCAGGCCATAGGTGGCGGCCAGGTTCAGGGCGTGATTACCCTCCCGCACGTTGAAGGCGCCGCCATCCACCTGCACACTCTCAATTGCTTCGGGGACGAAGATATTGGGATCGGTGTAGCCGTTGCCGTGCGCGTTGGCGGAGAGATTGTTGGGCGCCAGATAGCTGCCCACTTGAATGAACATGGCAATCGGCTCACCGTGATCGCCGGCCACGCCGGGCGCGAAGTACTGCGGCGCCTTGATGCCGCTGGAGGCCGTCTCGATGGGATAGCCGGGGATCGAGATCGGCGCACCGGGACGTCCGGGGTTGGCATCCAGCAGGTCTTCGGAGGCAAAGACCTTCATGGCGGCATCGGGTGACTCCACGTCCGTGACGGCGACGTAATCGGCGGTCACCGTCACCGCTGTGTTCTGCACCGCCAGCGCATCCATGCGGATCTCCAGCGCATCGTTGCCGCTCGCGCGCAGCTCGATGGCACGCCGCAGCGGCCGGAACCCCGCCGCCTCCACCAGCAGCGTGTAGCCGCCCGCGGCACGCCAGGCCAGCTCGAATCCCCCGTCCGCTCCCGTGCTGGCGTGCGCCACCGTCTGCCGGTCCGCCATCAGTTGCACTTCCGCTTTGGGCACAGCTTTGCCCTGCGGATCGACCACGCGTCCCTTCACGGCCATCTCCTGCGCCCCGGCCAGGCCCCCCGCCAGCAGCATTCCCAGGACCATCCAGCTCAGCTTCATCGCGCGCTCCCTTCCGGCTTGGTATCACCAAAATGAGAATCGTAATACTATCATGAGCGCATACGAACTTTCAAATCGTGCGAAACATTCCGTGCGCGGCCCCGCAATTGGCGTTGGAGCGGGAGCAGGATCACGGCAGCCGGCCGACGCGCCCGAGCGTTGAACCAACGACGACCCCGCGGCGACAACCGCTTAGCAACGCAGGGCGGAGCGCGCCGAAGGGGCGTCTTCCTGCCGCCGGATTCCCGGCCGCTCCGCGATTAACGGCGGCTGGCATCACCCCGCAATGGCCTGGGGCTCTCCCCAACCCCGCTTTCCCGTGGGATGGAAGATAGCGAATTGATTCACGCGATCATCTGGACTGGCCCGTACCCGTTGCGCCCGCAGAGAATCGCGTTCAGGGTAATCGTCAAGCCCGCCGGATCCCATCCTGGGGGATCGGACCGATTGCTCGAAAACCGGGAAAACCGGGAAAACCGGGAAACCGAAACCGGAAAACCGGAAAACCGGGAAACCGGAAACCGGAAACCGGGGACAGTAAACCGGAAACCGGGGACAGTATACGCAATCGCTAATTTCGCGAGACTGCGCCGCCCCGGCACTGACAGGCCGGACGGCTCGGATCGCGAGGATCGTGGTCGAGGAACGGGAACGGGGAACGGGCCAGCCGCTCTGATCCCCGCCCTGGCTCTTCACCACCCCGCGCTCCGCACCAGGCCCGGCCTCCCACTGCCCCCAATTCGACATTTCAA
>JBKQPG010000087.1:0-11953 GCA_052145115.1 Bryobacteraceae bacterium | reverse complement strand
GGGGGTAGGTCCCGCCTTCCGACGCTCCCTACTGCAAGTTCTTCAACGCCGCGGGGACGTTCAAGCTATGCGTCCCGTCGGCCGGGTGCTCCACCAGCGGGCCGTTGTTGATCAGAGCGCTCGCATAATTCTGCACACTGTCACCCGTTCTCTGGGCGACCAGCGTGGCGGCAGCTCCCGATACCATGGCCGTGCTGAAGGAAGTCCCGGACGCCAGCGCGAAGTGGTTGCCCGGATAAGCGGCGATCAGGTTCTCGCCCGGCGCGTAAAGGTCCACGCTCGGCTTGCCATATCCGCTGAAACTGCTCTTGAACATGCCGGTAGTGGAATCCACCGATCCGACGCCGATCACCCTCTGGCCCGGACCGCTGTAGGCGGCCGGATAGACGGCGGCGCTGGAATCCAAGTTGTCGGCCGACGCCACGCACACCACGCCATGCTGGTTGGCCGTTTCGACAGCCTCCGCGAGCGTGGGATCATCCTCGGTGGAGAAGCTCATGTTGATGACCTGGGCCCCGTGGTCCACCGCATAGTAGATTCCGGCGACAATATCCGAAAGATTCGCTGATCCATCAGCCTCGAAAGCCCGAATCGGCATAATCTTGGCTCCGGGGGCCGCTCCGGCAATCAGGCTCGCAACCATCGTCCCGTGGCCCGTGTCGGCCGGCAACTGCTGGCCCGCCAGGGCTGTGGCAGCGTCGCTCTCGAGGATGATCACCGTGCTCTGCTCCAGAATAATTACCGTGCTCTGTTCCAGGATGATCACCGTGCTCTGCTCCAGGATGATCACCGTGCTCTGGTCCAGCGTCGCATCGTCAAAAATCGACGGAATGCCCGGCACACAGGCGGCTCCGATGCAATCCGCGCCGGCAACCAACTTGTTCGCCAGCAGCGGGTGCGTGGGATCCAGCGCCGTGTCGATCACGGCCACCGTGACGCCCTTCCCTTGCCCGGCATCCGGCGCCCCGATCAGCTTGAAGGCCGGCTGATTCAGATACGAATTCGTCTTCTGCTGGAAATCCTGCATCGACAGCAGCCAGGCCTGCAGATTCGACACGGACTTGCTCAGCGCCGCCACAACGGGCGACTTCGGCGGCAGAGCACGGTCGGCCGAAAACCGCAGGACATTGGGGTCCGCGGCCACCGCGGCCACCAGATTCGGATCCGCATGTTCGGGCGCCGCAACCACGCCGACGGAGAAACTCTGATTCGAGAAGATCTGGCGTTGCAGGGTTAGCCCATACGTATTGGCGACCGTCTTCAGACTGTCGCCCCGGGTTTTCAGAATGTAGCCCTGGCCGGCGAAAGCCGACCCGCAAAACAGCGCCAGAAGCGCGAACACCCCCAGCACCCGAACCATCCAGCTCTGTGAGCTTTTCATCAATTCACTTCGCCGCAGCATGTTGTTTTTCCCCTTATTTCCTTTAATTTCTTTCCGGATCGGAATTTTCGTTGAAACGGCTCAGGGCCAGATCGATCTGCTGACCATGCGCGGCCAGCGGTACGCACAGGCGCAGCCGCTGTCTGGGCAGATCAGCCAGCACGAACTCCCCAAAATCGTTACTGAACGTCTTTCCAACCACCTTCTTGCCCGCCATCACGAGGACTGGCAGGTTGGACATCGCGTCGGTAGGATTCTCGTCGTTGGAAAGCTGGCCAACCAGCGTCCAACTCAGGCGCTCCGGCTCCGACTCGAGTCGCAGGTCCACGGAATACTCGCCCGCGCGGAATAGCAGCATCCGGCTTCCGCAACCGAGCGGAAGCGAACGCGCCCCGGCGGGCTGTAAATCGAACAAACTGTCGTACACCAGCGTCGCCTTGAGCCGGCGCAGTACGACCCGTGCCAGATCCACGTTGGCGTTGGCTGCGGGCCGGAGGATCGCCTTGGCCATGGCGATGGCGGAATCCGGAACCTTCACTTCGCGAGCGGTGGTTTCCCTCACTCGCCGAAATAGCCGCGCCGTTTCTTCGCAACTGGGACAACCCTCGTGCAGATGAGCTGTTGCCAGACGCGCTTGCGCTTCTGGCATTACTCCTCGCACGTAATCAATCCAATCCGTAGCGTCTAAGTGATGCATACTTTTTGGTTTTTCCTTTTCTCCTTGGGTCTCTCAACCTAAGGCTGATTCACGACACACGTCTCCTATTAAACTCCTTAATCGCCGAAATTTAAACCCTTTAGTCGCCGAAATAGGGCCCACAAACCTCTACCGAGGCTCATATTTGAACCGCCGTTCGGAGAGACATTTCACACCCTGCGGCGTAAAATGCTGCCGCTGGGCGGACTGGTGGCGTTCATCGCGCTCTGTTCAGCCCGCCCAATTTCCGCAGGTTCATCACAGTCGTCTACCCTCCACATGGCAGGCGCCAGCATTCCTCCGGTCCCAACGGCAAATGGGGGTACGGCACGCCGCACCCCACCGGCAGATACACACCGACACTCGTAATGGGACGCGGGCGCGCCGATCGATATAGACTTTAGGTAGTTTTTTCTTTGGAAACCGGGCGCGGGGACCCCACTTTGACGCTCCAGTCCCCGACTAGATGAAACGGGGCCCAGAAATAGGGGTGTTCGTACTTATTCCTCAATTTTCTGACAGCCTCGCGCGTGGCTTCGGCCGCAGTCCGGTCCGCGGCCAGGTTTCCATAGAATGTCGTCATGTATTCAGCGGTGCTCTCGTCCTGCACGTCCCACAGGCTCAGCAGGACCGCCCTAGCGCCGGCGTGCAGCAGCCCGCGCGTGAGCCCCAATAATTCGTCCCCGCCCACCACCGCGCTCAGCCCCGTGCTGCAGCCGCTCAGCGTCACCAGGTCGGCCTTCAAGTTCAGCCGGTACAGATCGAACAGGCTCAGGAAGCCGTCGCCCAGCCGGATCGCTGAAAAGAGCGGATTATCCCGCCGGAAAAACCCGTGCGTGGCGATGTGCAACACCCGCGCCTCCGCGGCCACCTCGCGCAGCCGTTTCTCGTTGGCCTCGGCCCCCAGGTGAAGCTGCGTTCCGCTCAGCAACCCCGCCACATGCCTGGCCTCGCGCTCGATGGCCGGGCTGCGCGCATCCGGGATGCCGAAAACGACGTTCCCTTCGGCCTGGCTGACCGGCCGCCGCAGGCACGCCGCCAGCACGCCGCCGCTGGGCGTATAGGAGATCGTGAATTCATCCGACAGGCAACGGTCGCCGTCCTGCAGCGCGTGAAACGGCAGCAGGTGCAGCATTCCGTACGGCGCAATGGCCAGGTGTTGCTCGCGCAGCTTGCGCCGCAACGGCCGGATCAGCTCGTCATACAGCCCGCGCAGGTGCTGCCGGATCGCGTCCTGCAGCCGCGGCGCGAACTTCTCGGCATACTCGCGGCCCAGCCGGAACTTCGTGAGTTGGAAACGCGCCAGCCGGACCTGCGCGATCACCGGTTCCACCGGCCCCAACTCCACGAACTCGACATGCCGATGCGTCACCAGCGCCGCGATGTAGTGCCCGCGAACCGCGAAATACTCCACCAGTTGCGCATCTTTCGGCAGTGCGCTCTGGACGTCGCTGCCCTCGCGCCCCGGCGCCGCTCGGACTCCTTCGGCCGCGGGCCGGCTCACCTCCAGCCGTTGATCCCGCAGCCGGTCGGCCATCGTCTCTTCCATCTCGCGCGCCTGCCGCGCCAGGTGGCGCACCTGAGCCTCGGTCGCTCCGCTGGCCAGCATGGCCGATTCGATGCGCCGGTACAGCGACGCCAGCTCCATCCGCAACACCGCGAATTCATCCTTGACACCGGCCCTGGCGGCGCCGGGCGTGGGCGTTTCGAGCAGGTCCGCCAGGCTCCTCGATTTGGCCTCCTGCAGCAGCGCCAGCGCCAGCCGCGGCGTCGGCCCGTGTTCCGTCCCCGACAGGCGGTTCATCCACAACCACACCAGGTTCTCGTAGACTTCCACCTTGTCCTTCAAGAACGAAATGCGCAAATCCTCGCCCCCCAGGCTGTTGCGCAGCCGGTCCACCGCCTCCCGCGCCCGCTGCCAGGCCTCCCACGCCGGCAGCCAGTTCCGGTCGTGCTCTTCCACCTCGCCCAGAGTGAACCAGGCCAGGTATTCGATCGAGGACAGCCGCTCCTCGGGCGGCAGTTGCAGCACCCGCTGGCACAGCGCCCGGGCCTCGCGGGCGCTCCCCGAACGCAGCCGGACGCGCGCCCGCACCAGGTCGCACAACGCCGATTTCCCGGGCAGCCCGCCCGTCGACAGCCGCACGCTGGCGCGATTGGCCAGCCGGCTGGCGGCCACCGTCTGCTCCTCGCCCAGGTAGGAGATGGCCAGATACAGGTCGATCAGCGCCGGCCACAGATGGTTGCTCTCCCGTGACAGGATGTCGCGCGCCTGCCGCATCAGCGCCCGGCCATACGGCGCCGCGCCCATGTGATGCAGGCTCACGGCCTCGCTCACCATGGCCTTGGCCCGCTCGTAGTTCATCCCCAACGCCATGAAGCGCATCGCCGCCCGCCGCGCCAGCCGGGCCCCCTCCCGGCTGAGGTTGAGCTCCAGGTACATCTCGGCTTCGTCCAGATCGCACAGCGCCTCGTGGTACGGGTCGCCCAGCTCATGGCACAGCACGCGCGTGTGACGGTAGATCTCGATCGCTCGCAGGTAATCCCCGCGTAAGTAATAGAGGTACGCGATGTTGTAATCCGCAGCCGCCGCCATGCGCGGCAAACCGGCGTCCTGGCAGCGCTTCCGCGCCTCGTGGTAGGAGCTCAGCGCCTCCTCGAAGCGCCCCATGCTGATCTGCACCGTGGCCATGTTGGTGATCACCGAGGCCACGTCCCGCGCGTTGCCGATCCGCCCCAGCTCCAGTCGCGCCGCCTGGTACGACTCCAGCGCCTCCAGGTAGCGGTCCTGGCGGAACAGGACGTTGCCGCGGTTGCTGTACAGCCGCGCCAGCCGCAGCGCATCCCCCTCCTCGCGGAAGATCTGCTCCGCCGAGCGGCACCACTCCTCGGCCCGGGTGTACTGTCCCAGGTAGATCAACGCCTGCAACGCGCCCGACATCGTCAGCGCCAGTTCCAGCCGGTCGCCCGCCTGCCGGAACAAGCCAATCGCCTGCTCATACAGTGCCGCGGCCTCGGTGTGCTGGCTGCGCGCGAACTGCAAATGGCCCCGCGCCCGCACCGCCTTGCCCTCCGCCGCTTTGCCCGGCAACAGGCCCGCCAGCGCGTCGCAAGCCTCTACCAGCTTCTCCGCCCGCGTACTGTCGGCATACACTTCGCGGCCGATCTCCTTCACCAGCCGCTCCAGCAGCTCGGCCCGCCGCTCGGGCGCGACGCGTTCGGCGCTCACCGCCCCCGCGCCCTGCGTGGCGGCATCTTCCAGCCACGCCTCGGCCGAAAAGACGATCTGGCCCGCAGGCCTCAGCGAACTCTCTCCTTCAACGCGAGAAGCCAAATTTCTCCAGCGCTTTCTTCATCTTGTCCAGGCATCGCCCGCGGATGAACCCAATCGAGCCTTCGGCTAGTCCGAGCTCGCGCGCCACTTCCAGGTAGGGCCTCGGGGGGTGCTCGTAAAACAACATCCGGATCATCTTGCGGCAGCGTTCGGCGATGCTCTCCACCGCGTCGCGTACAATCTGCTCCTGCTCCACCTGCAACTCGATCTCCCCCGGCAGGGGCCGCGAATCGGTCGGCTCAGGGGACGTTTCCCAGCCCAGCGCCACGCCCGCCCGTTTGCTCTCCCGCTCCTTCCAGCGCAGGCATTTGTGCGACGTCACCGAAACCAGCCAGCCCTTCAGCGCGGCCGGCTCCCGCAGACGCTCCATTTCCGAGTGCAGGTCCAGCCACACGTTCTGGAACACGTCGGCCGCGTCCTCTTCCGGCATCCGGAACTTCATCGGGATGGAATAGACCAGGGTCTTGTAGCGCTCGACCAGCACACCCCAGGCATGGCCGCTGCCATGCCGGCACTCTTCGACCAGTTGCTCGTCGGTGTATCGGCTGAGACCTCGCGGCGGCTCTCCAGAGCTCACTTTCTCTCCCCTGGCGCTGGCTGCGGGAACAGCTCCTCGGCGTTCCACAGCGTATAGTGGTCCAGCACCGCGGGCCGGAAGTTCCCGACCCGCCATCTCGCCGCGATCAGCACATTCGGGCTCAGCAGGCTGATGATCGGCGCCTCCCGCGCTTCGATCTCCTGCACCCGGTCATAAATCCGCTTGCGTGCGGCATATCCTTGTGTCGCCATCTGTTGCCGCATCAGACGGTCGATCTCGGCCTCCCACTCGAACCCCGGCTTGGCCTGCTCGGGCGCCCATACATGGGTCGGCCCGCTGGACGGCCAGAAGTTCATTTCCGAACCCGGGTCGGCGTCCCCGAACAGCAACGCCATCAGGCACGCCTCGTAGTTCTTTGACCTTAACACGTGGTCCTGCAGCGTGCGCGACTCCACTCCCGCCACCTGCACCCGCATCCCCAGGTCCTTCAGGTCCTGCTGGATCATCGCCGCCATCTGCATCCGCTCCGGCTTGGACGAGCTGACCAGGATCGTGAACTCCACCGCGCGCCCGTTCAGGTCCCGCAGTGTCCCGTCCGCCCCCGCCCGGAAGCCGGCCGCTGCCAAGCGTTTCCGCGCCTCGGCCAGCGAACGCACGGGTGCTGGAATAGCCGTATCTCTCCACAGCTTGACGCCCGGCGTGACGTGCGTCGCCAGCGCCGTCGCGCGTCCGCCGAAGATCAGCCGCACCATCGCCTCGCGGTCGATCGCCAGCGACACCGCCTGGCGGAACCGCGCGTCCCGGAACCAGGGCTGCTTCTCAGCCACCGCCGCCGGCGCCGCACCCGGCGGATTGAGGTTGAAGAACAGGAAGTCGTACTCCATCCCGGCGCCCAGGTCGCGCAGTTGCAAGCCGCGCTCGGCCGCCTCCTTCTCCAGCAGCGCGTAACTCTTTGCGCTGACGTGGTTTAGGATATCCCCATCGCCACCCAGAAACCGCACCACCTGTCCCTCTTCATTGGCCACCGGCCGGAAAACGATTTCGTCCAGATACGGCAATGGAGTGCCGCGGCTATCCTTCTTCCAGTAATACGGGTTCCGCTCCAGCACCAGGCCCTCGCCCGGCCGGTAGCTTTGCAGGCGGAAAGGCCCCAATCCCGCCATCGCCTGCGGCGGGGTTGCCAGCCCCCATTGCTCCGCCAATTGGCCGCGCTTGTAAGCCTCCTCGAGCAGGTGCCGCGGCAGAATCGCGATGCTGTCGAAGATCCGCTCGGCCGGCCCGTACGGTCCGCCCAGGTCGAACTCCACCGTCAGGCTGTCTATCTTCCTGACGCTGATCGGCTTACCGTTGACTACCAACATGCCGCGCTGCGGCGAGTTCACCTTCTCGTCCAGTTGCGCCTCGAAGGTGAACACCACGTCGTCGGCGTCGAACGGCTGGCCGTCGGAAAATCGCACTCCGCGGCGCAGTTTCAGCCGGAACCCGCGCCCGCCGGGCAACTGCGTCCACGACTCCGCCAGTGCGGGCTCCGTTTTCTGCGTCTCGCGATTGATGTGCACCAGGTCGGCGTGCATCCGGAACAGGATCTCGTGCGTGGCTTCCTGCGAGGCAAACGCCGACATCGGATTGAACGTCCGCGGTTCACCGCTCTGCAGGTACACCAGCCGCCCGCCGCGCACCCCCGTCTCCGCGGCCGCGATGCCCGCTCCGCCCGCCGCCACCACCAGCGCAGCCAGCAGCAGCCCAGCCCACCCGGCGACCGAGCGCAACGAAGTAGATGCGGCCCTATCGCGCGCCGCAGCCGATTGTTGGTGAATCATCCGGGCTAGCGCCCGTTCCACGCAAGAAACCGCGTAATTCCGCCGCTGTTGCCCGTCCTGATCGCAGTGCACGCTCACTAATCCTAATCAATTGTGCACTTTAATGCACCACAATCAAACTGCTTTTCCGATGTCATTCTCTGCTGTAGGACGGAAAATGGCTGCGCGCCGCTTGAGCGGGATCGGCCGAATTGCCCGTGGTTTGCCCGCATCTTGGCGCCGCCGCTGCGCCCCTGCCCCCACAATCCGCGGCTTGGCCGGGCGAATCCTCCCCCTTATTGCCGGGCGCGTTCCCGGCCCAGGAGTTCGCAACTCAATACCAGCAGCGCCAACACCGGCAGCGGCGCCGCCAGTTGCAGGCAATTGGCCGCCGTCGCCGGGTGCCGCAGCGGGGCCAGCAGATTGCCCCAGCTCGCCGCCGGCTCTCCCACCCCCAGGCCGAAGAACGTGAGCGTGACCTCAGCCAGCACATAGCCCGGCAGCAACACCAGGAACTGCGTCACCGCCAACCCGCGCAATTCCGGCAGCAGGTGGCGCTTCATCAGGTGCCAGCGGCCCGCGCCGAAGCTCTCCGCCGCTTCGACATATTCGCGCTCGCGAACCTCGCCCGCCATTTGCGCGAACAGCCGTCCCGGCCGCGCCCAACCCGCCGCCCCGATCACGGCGCTCAGCAGCAGCAGCACCTGCCCCGGTCCCAGCGTCAGCGGCAGAAAAGCGCGGATCGCCAGCAGCAGATACAGCCACGGCACGGACATGAATAACTCCGCCAGCGCCAGCACTGCCCGCCGCAAAATGCCCCGCGACAGTCCCGCCGCTGCGCCCGCCAGCAACCCCAGGCCCACCGACAACGCCGCCGCAATCAGCCCCGCCCCCAACGAGATCCGGCCGCCGTGCAACATCCGCGACCATACGTCGCGGCCCAGCTCGTCCGTGCCCAGCAGGTATTGCCCCGATGGCCGCGCGCACGGACAGTCGCGGTTCTGCTGCTCCGGCGCGCGCCAGGCCAGCCACGGCGCCAGCGCCAGCGCCAATACCAACAGCGCCAGGTACGCCACAGCCGCCGTCCGTAGTGCGCGCCCGCTCACCGCCGCTCCCTCCCGCCGCCTTCCGCCCGCAAGCGCGGATCGGCCGCGTACAACAGGATCTCGCTGGCAAAGTTCGCCACCGCCAGCAGCGCCGCGCTGGCCAGCGCCAGATCCAGCACGATGTGCGCGTCGCGTCCCATGATCGATTCGATAAACAGCGGGCCGGCGCCGGGCCAATTGAACAGCGTTTCGGCAATCACCGAGCCGCCGATCAGCCCCGCCGCCGACAGGCCCAGCAGCGTGATGATCGGGTTCGCCGCCGCCGGCAGAATCTGCCCCAGCCACAACCTCGGCCCGCGGATGCCCGCGGAACGCGCCTCCCGTACGAACGGCGCTTCGGCTGCTTCGATCAGCGCGATCCGCAGATTGCGCACGATCACCGGAAATGCGGCAAACGCCAGCACCAGGCCGGGCAATAGCATCTTTCTAAGCAACTGCATGGGCGTGGCGTTCTCCAGGTACACCACGTCCGTATCCAGCCAGCCGAACTTCGCCGCCGCCAGCAGCAGCAGCATGCCGAACAGGATCTCCGGCAACGCCAGCGCCGCCGCCGTCAGCGCCTGCACTCCGCGATCCGCCCACTTGTGCCGCCGCACCGCCGCCAGGAAGCCGAACGGCAACGCCGCCAGCCACGCCGCCGCCATCGCTAACCCGCCCAGCAACAGCGTGTTGCGCATGCGCGGCGCCAGCAGCTTGGAGGCCGGCATGTCATACGCCATCGAGACCCCGAATTCGCCCCGCAGCGCCGACCGGAACCAGGTCGAATAGCGCTCCGCGAAACCCTTGTCGAGCCCGTAGCGCGCCCGCAGCGCCGCCGCCGTCTGGGGCGTCATCTGCGGGTCCAGCCTCATGTCATCGAAGAAATCTCCGGGAGCGAGGTCCAGCAGCAGGAAGCTCAGCACCGACACCGCCGCCAGTGTCACTACCGTCGCCGCCAGCCGCCGCAGGACAAAGACCAGGAATCGCATGCCCTTACCTCATCGCAACCCACCGCACGACGAAGCTTGTGTCACTTCGGAAATGGCTATGCCGTGCAAATGCATCGGCGGCGGATTTGTACGCTTTTGTCGATCCATATTGGCTCGATTGATACTCCCACAATCAATCAATTGCCGACGATCCATCTCGGTTGCGCCAGCCGCCATTCCTGCCACGCTGGAGACTCTTTCTCAACAATTTTACCTTGCTCCATCAATTCGATACGGGCTCCTGCTCGTTCCAAAAGAGCTGTTTCGTGGGCAATGAAAAGGCACGACATATTGGTACGAATGGACTGGTCCAATAATGCCTCCAAAATCTGTTCCTGCAAATCCAGATCGAGCGCAGCAAGCGACTCGTCCAGGATCAGCAGCCAGGGCTCCAGCGTCCACGCGCGGGCGATTGCCACGCGCGCCTTCTGGCCCCCGCTCAGCTCCCGGATGGGACGTGGCAGGAGCTTCTCCTCGACTCCTGCCTGGAGCGCGCATTGCCCCGCCAGTTCGTGCGGAAGCCGCCTGATTTCAATCGGTTCCAGGATGGCCTCGAGAGCCGTGAAGCGCGGGTTCAGGCTGCGCCCCGGGTCCTGCGGAATCCAACCCACCCGCGCCCGCAACAACTCCGGCGTGCCCGCGTTGTAGTTCACCAGGATCTGGCCGCCATCGGCCCTGTCCAAGCCTGCGAGGAGGCGGGCCAAGGTCGTCTTGCCGCAGCCCGATTTGCCGGCCAGCACCACCCATTCGCCGGGCCAGATCTCGAAGTCCAGGCCGGGCAGCACCACGCCCCGATCCCGGCCGAAAAACCCGCGCCGGGCGTGCGCCTTCTCGAGATTCCGGACCATGAACAGCGCGCTCACGCCACGCCTCCAATGCGCAGGCGGCCGTCGCGATGCAGTTGCTCCACCGTGCCGCGGGCTGTGATCCGGCCCCTCGAAATGACCAGTGTCTCCTTGGCGAATCCGATCAACAGCAAGGGGTTATGAGTGATAAAAAGCACCGCCGAGCCGGCCGCGCGCAGCTCCTCGAACAGCTCCAGGATCTGGCGTTGCGTGACCGCGTCCAGCGCAGAGGTGGGCTCGTCGGCCACCACCAGTTGCGACGCCAGCAGAAACGCCCGCGCCAGCAATACGCGCTGCCGTTGGCCGCCGCTCAGTTCATGCGGGTAGGCCTGCTGCAATTCGGCGCTGTCCAGCCCGGCTCGCGCCAACGCCTGCCGCGCGGCCCTTTCCGCCGCCCGGCCGCTCAGCCCCAATGCGCATAGGGCCGCGGCCTTCACCTGGGTAACGGCACGCAGCACGGGGTTCAGCGCCAGCCCGGGTTCCTGGGGGACATAGGTGACCACGCGGCCCCTCAGCGCGTCCCAATCGCGGGCCCGGACGATCCGCCGCCCGGCCAGTTCGATGCTGCCCGTGACCCTGGCCGTTTCGGGTAACAGGCCGCACAGCGCGAGCCCGAACGTGCTCTTGCCCGAGCCCGACGGTCCGACCACGCCGATGATCTCGCCGGAATTGAGGTCCAGGTCCACATCCTGGAGCGCACACAGCGGGCCCTTCGCGGTGGAGTAAGTGACGCCGAGGCCGTGTGCTGCACAGACGAGAGACATGTCACGCCGGCTTACCAGGGCATTGTATCGAACGGCGGCGCGGACGCGTGCCGCCTGGCGCGGGCCGAATGGTCAAAATTGACCATTTGCCTTTTGGGGCTGAGCCCCGCCCGGCCGCCAAACTGAGGCCCTGACCTTTAGCACGCACGTTCCACCTACAACCGGGCTAGGTTCAGCAAGGGTGCGGGGGCGTCAGGACCCGGTGGACGTGCTGTGTCCCGGGGCGGCGGGGAAGAGCAGGGGCGGCGAGGACTGGCCGCAGCAGCGCTTGAACTTGAGCTTCGAGCCGCAGGGACAGGGAGCGTTGCGGGCCGCCGTCGCCAACGCCACGGGCGTGGCTTCAGGCTTTGGCGGCCAAGGGGCCTGTGGTTCAGTAGGATGCGCGGCGGGGGATTGGGCGGCGGCGGGGGGCCAGTCGGAGAGCAAGTCGGAGGTGGCGAGGAGGTCGCCGCGGAGGACGGCCAGGGCCGCTCGGAGGCGGACGGCGGGGGGCGTGGAGGGGGATTCGAGGAGGTTGCGGA
>JBKQPG010000086.1:0-2967 GCA_052145115.1 Bryobacteraceae bacterium | reverse complement strand
GAGGCCAAACGCGACATTTCAACACGACAGTGCCGCCTGGAGGCGCCGGGGCGGTTTCTTAATGATATGTTCGCCTGGAAGAAGGTGTGACCAGCCGGTGGGCCCGGCAGTGAGGGGGTGGCTGCGGTGGGCCGGGGCGCCGGGGGCAGCCGTTTCCGGAGAGTGCGGGCACCCGCAACGTCAGTGCCGGGGGTCACGCCGGAGCCGGACCTGGCGGTCCGGCGCAGACGTGGCCATCTGCCCCACTTAGCGCACCCGCTCGCTCGCGGTCGCGGCTCAGTAACACGCGAAAGAGAATTGCGGACGCGGCTGGCGGGCTCATTTTTCGGCTTCGGGCAGGCCGGTGAGGGAGACGCTGAGCCCGGCCAGGCGGTAGGCCTCGAGCAGCGCGCCGGCCGCCGGGCCGTAGATGGGCGGGGTGACCGCGGCGCGGCCGTCGCGTTCGAGCAGAGTCCGGAAGCGCTCGCGCAGGCGATCGGAGTTGAAGACGCCGCCGATGTAAGCCACACGGGCGCATTCGGAGGACGAAAAGAGGCGCCCGCGCGCGGCCAGCGTGAGGCCGGCGAGGTGGTGGGCGGCCTCGTCCAGAAGACCCTCGGCGACGCGATCGCCGGCGTCGGCGGCCTGGTCGACGAGTTGCGAAAGAGCGGCGATACGGGGGCGGGGCCAGTCCTGGGTATAGAAGCGGTGCATCAGGTCATAGGCGTCGCGCGCGCCGGCCGCCTTGATGAGCATCTCATGCAACGTGGTGGGCGGTCCCCAGCTTTCTTCCATCCGCAGGGCCGCGCGCAGCGCCTGGCGGGTGAGGTCGAAGCCGCCGCCTTCGTCGCCGAAGACGTAGCCCCAACCGCCAACGCGCGCGACCTGGCCGGCGGCGTTGCGCCCGAAACAGATGGAGCCTGTTCCGGCGATGGTGATGAGGCCGGGCTGGCCGGCGTGCGCGCCGCTGAGGGCGATGAAGGCGTCGTGGTGGAGGAAGCGCTTGCCCATGCGGAACATCTCCGCGACGAGCGCGTCCTTGTCCGAAGGGCTGCCGGAGAAGCCGAAGCAGGCGGCCTCAAAGGCGACGTCGGAAGGGAGCCCCGCGGCCACGCGCGCCTGGGCCACACAGCCGCCGACCGCGGCGACGAAGCGGGCCCGTGCCTCGGGGCCGGAGACGTGATTGCAGGGCCCGCCGCGGCCGACGCCGAGCACGTGTCCACTCGCGTCGCCGATCAGCGCCGTGGTGCTCGATTGTCCGCCGTCCACACCGAGGAAGTAGTGCACTCCCCGTTAGTGTAATGCGGCGGCCGGCGCGAGCGCCGGAGTTTAAGTCGCTGAATGTCTTAGTCGTTGAACATGCCTTCGAACAAGGCCGAGCTGAGGTAGCGCTCCCCGGCGTCGGGCAGCACGGTAACGATGAGCCTGCCGGCCATCTCGGGCTCCCGGGCCACGCGGACGGCGGCGGCGACGGCGGCGCCGCAGGAGATCCCAGAGAGGATCCCTTCCTCGCGCGCCAGGCGGCGGGCCATCTCCATCGATTCCTCGTTGGTGACCTGCTCGACGCGGTCGATGACCGACAGGTCGAGCGTGCCGGGGATGAAACCCGCACCGAGGCCCTGGATCTTGTGCGGACCGGGCTGCAACGGCTGGCCGGCCCGGGCCTGGGTGATCACCGGGCTGTTGGTCGGCTCCACGGCGATGGAGATGATCGCCTTGCCCTTGCCCTGCTTGATGTAGCGCGAGACGCCGGTGATGGTGCCGCCGGTGCCGACGCCGGAGACGAAGACGTCGATAGCGCCCTCGGTGTCGTCCCAGATTTCCGGCCCGGTGGTTTCGAAATGGATCCGCGGATTGGCGGGATTCTCAAACTGCTGCGGCAGGACGTAATGATCGGGATCCGAATTGAGGATCTCCTCGGCCTTGGCGATAGCGCCCTTCATGCCCTTGGCGCCTTCCGTCAACACGAGCTTGGCGCCCAGGACGCGCAGCACCTTGCGGCGCTCCAGCGACATGGTTTCGGGCATGGTCAGCGTGATCGGGTAACCGCGCGCCGCGGCGACATACGCCAGCGCGATGCCGGTGTTGCCGCTGGTGGGCTCGACGATCTCCTTGCCCGGCTTCAGGACGCCGCGCTGCTCCGCATCCCAGATCATCGAAGCGCCGATGCGGCACTTCACCGAATAGGCCGGGTTGCGGGCTTCGATTTTCGCCGCAACCGTTCCGTGGCAGCCCGCGGTGACCCGGTTCAGCCGGACCAGGGGTGTTCTTCCGATGCTCAAAGAGTTGTCTGCGTAAACTGGCATGTGCTAGATCTCCCAATTCGCTGCGATCTGTGTTTGCCGATCGCGCCACTCGCGGGCGAGCGCGGCGATTGTCATGTGGTCGACCACCGCGCCGATGGCGGCGTCCACCCGGTTCCAAAGGAATTCGATCGGGCCAGGCTCCTCGGAAGCATGCGCCGAGCGGCCGCCCTCGACGGCGCGCACCACCTGCCCGACCGTGATCGATTCGGCGGGACGGGCCAGCATGTAGCCGCCCTCGGCGCCGCGGCGCGACTCGAGGAGGCCGCGCTTGCGCAGGTCGGAGAGGATGGTTTCGAGGAATTTCTGCGGAATACGCTGGCGCGAGGCGATGTCGGAGATGCGGATCGGCTCGGTGAGCGAGCCGGCCACGGCCAGGTCGAGCGCCGCGCGCAGCGCGTACTCGCATTTCACGGAGGCGTTCATCAGGCTTGGGCTTGGCATATCCCTAATCCGACTAGAGATTACCATGTTCACAATCCATATGCAATGGGGAGGATTTGTTTGGAACTGCGGGGAGAGGTGGCAGAACCCGCCTCGACCCCGCTGGCCGACGGGTGGTACGAACCGACCACATAGGTGACAGAAGTTTCTAAGCACATCGGTAACAGATTTAGGGCAAGCTGCAAAGCGATGCCCTGGAAAGTGAGCGATGTGATGGAAGAGCGGTTTCGGCTGGTGGAGC
>JBKQPG010000085.1:0-70186 GCA_052145115.1 Bryobacteraceae bacterium | reverse complement strand
GCCTCTCGCTTGAACTCCACGCTGTATCGCTTGTATCGCTCACTCATCGGTCCTCCTATTTTGACCGCTGAGTGTCACCTTCGCGACGGCTATCGTGTCTCAGAAATGGGGTGCATTACAGCCTGACACGAGCGGTTGGCGATTTCAGCCAAAGCACCAGTCGGCTCTGCCACTTTCGCGCGTTTCTCCTTTCTCCGCCTGATTCCGATTCTCCTCCGCCGGCACCGGCCTTTCAACCCGCGAACGCCTGCACCTGATTCTCTCTCTCAAAGCCCCACTTCCGCCAAACCCGCTGAAAACGCTCCCCGGACATCCCCGACTACTCTCTCTCGCCGAACGACCGGCCGGCGTACGTGCAACGCCGCGGCAGTCGCATCTCGAAAGCGGACGTCACGTTCCCGGGACGTCCCGTTCCCTAAGCGTACCGTTTCGTCCTTGGCGGAACTCCGAGGGTCACGAAGCCATCGCGCCCGCTGGGAGCCGCGGCAGGGACAACCTCCGATAGCTGACTGCTGAGCGCTGACAGCTGATAGCTGCAAGCGCCCCAATCCGACATTTCGACACGACATCACACCCTGTCGAATTGTCATACATTGCCCCCAACATCCGCCCCAGCCCAGGCCCTAGCTGAAACGCCTGTCTTCTCCCTATCACATTGTTTAAAATACTATTACTGATCCGAGCCTACATGCCAGCCCGCCCCTACCTGGCTTCGTGATTCGTCATACGTCACGTAAGACAATCCGACACTTTTCGACACTAGTGTCGCATTTGGCTTTGATCCTCCTGTTTTCCGCGAACGCTCCTCCTGCTCCGGGCCGCGTGTCCTCCGGGCCGCCTTTCTCCTGCCCGTCATTCCCTCGCGCCCGCGCTCCTCGAATCCCCTGAAGCGAAGGCGCCCCAGCCCGGATGTTTCACCACGATCGTAGCGAGGCGCGATGAGAGGGTTGCAGATACAAGGCGCGTGACGGGAGCCGCCCGCAGGCGTACTTGGCACCTACGTCGAGGACGGGGGGCGCCCTCTGGGCCTAGCGCAACACAGTAGATGCGGCCCTATCGCGCGCCGCAGCCGATGGTTGGTGAAATATCCGGGCTAGCCCTCAGCCGCGTCCGTGGCGTTGGCGTCGGCGGCCGGTCACCATGGCCTCCCCAATTTCGCCCCTTCCGTTCCAACGTCTTCCGGGCTTCCCTTCGGTTCCTGCCCCGATTTCGCTGGACGCCCGGGCGTAGTATCGAACTGGCCGCACGCTCCTCGGCCGCGTTCCGTGCTGCTGGTTCAAGGACGACCGCCTTCGAACCAGGATTGACGGTTCGGACGAAGCGGTATCCTGAGACGAAAGGGCGTGTAGCGTGGCTGTCTGGACTGCCGGGAGTTTCCCATTCGGCATCACGCTATTCCTCGCCGCCGAGGACGGGGCGCTGGTGCGGGCGTCGTTCGCTTCCTCCCTGAATGTGCCGCCGGGTGACTGGCCCGGCGAGTGGCGGCGGGACCCCGCGAGCCCGGTACTGGGCGATGCGGTCAGGCAGTTGAGGGAGTACTTCGCCGGGCAACGCGAGGTCTTCACCGTGCCGCTGCGCCCATCAGGAACGCCGTTCCAGCTCCGCGTCTGGCACGCCCTCGAGCAGATCCCCTACGGCCACACCCGCACCTACCTCGATCTCGCCCGCGCGCTGGGTTCGCCCGGCGCGATGCGCGCCGTAGGCGCGGCCAACGGCCGCAACCCCCTGCCCATCTTCGTGCCCTGCCATCGTGTGATCGGCGCGAACGGCAGCCTCACCGGCTACGGCGGCGGCTTGGAGGTCAAGCGGGCGTTGCTGCAGCTTGAAGGCGTTCTGCTACCAAGTTGAGCAGGCCGTCCGCATCATCGACTTCCATGCCAATCCGCAGCACGCGGATGCGGGCGTCGCTCTGAAACTCCGCCGGCAGGTTCAGCCAGTCCTTCTCCGTCGTGACAAGCGCCGGAGCGCGCGCGAGCAACTCCTCCACCTCACGCCGGCTGTAGCGATGATGATCGCGAAACGCTTCGAAGAACGCGGGCTCGACGCCGGCCTGCTCCAGCGTCGCCCGGAACGCGGCCGGATTGCCCAGCCCGCAAAAGGCCCCCGCGCCCGCCGGCGTAGGCGCCAATGCCCCGGCCACGGTGCGCGCGAAGAACACCGGCACGCTCGCGTTCCAGCGCCGGATCTCGCGCACCAGACCGGCGTAGCTGCGGCCCTCGACGGTTCGCGTCTGCACCACGGCATCGGCCCGCCGCAACGCAGAAAGCGGCTCGCGCAAACGCCCCAGCGGCAGCACGCCGCCGCTCAGCGGGTCCAGCGCATCGATCAGCACGATGTCGCAATCGCGCCCCAGGCCCCAGTGTTGGAAACCGTCGTCCAGCACCGCGCAATCGACGCCCTGGCCCGCGCACAACTCGGCCAGCACCCGCGCGCGATCCGCGCCCACGCCCACCGCGGCATGCCCGGCCCGGAGATGAATGAGCGCCTCCTCGCCCGCCTCTTCGACCGCCACTGCGGCGCCTGCCGCGGCCGTCAGGATCGCCGGCCCGCCGCTGCGCCGGTAACCCCGCAGCAGCACGCCCGGCCGGAATCCACGCTCGCCGAGCCGCGCGCAGAGCCACACCGCGAACGGCGTCTTGCCCGTGCCGCCCAGGCTCAAGTTGCCCACGCTTACCACCGGGCAGGCCGGCGTCCGCGCGCGCGCCGACTTGAATCCCCGGTCGACGCTCAATCCCGCCCGCCAAACCAGCGTCAGCGGCCCCAGCAGCAGCCGCTTCCATAGCACCGGCAGCGGCCGGCTCAGCGCCTCTTCGTAGCACTCCCACAGCGTTTCTACCGCGCGCTCGGTGGCCCCGCGCCGCGCCACCGCCAGCGCCCGCGCGCGTTCTCCGATCGCCTCGCGCCGGCCGGCGTCGCGCAGCAACTCGCCCACGGCCGCAGCCAGTTGTTCCGGCCTTGCCACGCGGATCCAGGCCGCCTCCCGATCGAATTCGGCCGCGATTTCGGCGAAATTCTCCATGTGCGGCCCGGCCACGACCGGCACTCCGAAAGCCGCCGGTTCCAGCGGATTGTGCCCGCCGCGATGCGGGAACGTCCCGCCCAGGAACACCGCGTCGCCCGCGCGGTACATTGCCGCCAGCTCGCCGATCGTATCCACCAACAGCACGCCCGGCAACGCCAGCCCTCGACCATCCCTGCCCTCGGCCTGCCATCGCGAGCGTCTCACGAACTCCACGCCCGCCCTCCGCAGCCGCTCCGCCGCGGCGTCGAACCGTTCCGGCCTGCGCGGCGCCCAGATCAGCAGCAGGCGCGGGAAATCGTCCTTCAGGCGCAGGAACGTCTCGACTGCCAGATCGTCCTCGTCCGGATCTCCCTCGCGCTCCGGCGGCATGGTGCTCGCCGCGATCCACACCGGACCGGCGTTCAGCCGCTCCAGCCAGGCCGCCACTTCCGGCGCCATCGCAGTCGAGTCCGGATCGAAATCGTACTTCAGGTTGCCCGCAACTTCCACCCCCGGCGCGCCCAGCTCGCGGTAGCGCCGCGCGGCCCGCTCGTCCTGCGCCAGGATGCGGTCCGGCCGCGTGAGCGGCGCCTGGAACAGCCAGCGCCAGCGCCTGTAGGCGCGCATCGCGTGGTCGGAGATGCGCGCGTTCAGCACCACCAGTTGCGCGCCGCTGCGCTTGCATTCGCGATACAAGTTCGGCCAGATCTCGGTCTCCAACACCACCACCAGCGACGGCCGCAGCGTGCGCAGCACGCCCCGCAGCGCGAAGCTCACATCGAGCGGCGTATAGAACACGCCCGCCGCCAGCCCGGCCAGCTTTTGTTCGGCCATCGCGCGCCCGGCCAGCGTCGTCACCGACACGTACACCGGCGCCCACGGCATCGCCCCCGCCAGGCGCTTTAGCAGCGGCACCGCGGTCAGCACTTCCCCCACTGAGACGGCATGCAACCAGATTGCGCCCGGCGGCGTCTCGCGGAAGGAGCGCGGCAAGCGGCCCAGCCGCTCCCCCAGGCCGCGCGCGTAGCGCCGGTCGCGCGCCACCCGCAGGGCCAGATACAGTAGGAGCAGAGGAGACGCCAGGACCGTCAGCGTCCGGTAGCCGATCTCGATGAGAGCCCTTTTCCCCATCCCCGCCCTTTTACTCTCGCTCTTCGCCCTGGCCGCCTGGAGCGGCGCCGCGGATGACAAATCTCCGCCCCCCTTCCGCCCCGCGCCCGCTTCCGCCTGGCCCTCTCATCTGACCATCGGCGGCATCACCTTCGCCGCCGTGCGTTATGAAAGCGACGTCGACACGCGGCCGCTCTTCAACAAGGTGAATCTCAGCCAGTACGGCGTCCTGCCGGTATTGCTGATCATCGACAACAAGAGCGACCAGAACCTGCTGCTCGACCTGCTGCACGTCGAATTCGACGCCGCCGGCGGCATCCGCCTGAATCCCACCCCGCCGGCCGACCTGCCCTACCTCATCGCGCCCAAAAACCCCATGAGCCGGCCCAGCCTTCCTTCGCCCATCCCGCTGCCCCACAAGAAGGGCAACGCGCTGTCGCAGATTGAGATCGAAACCCGCGCCTGGGGCGCGAAAAGCCTCATGCCCGGCGAATCGACGCACGGTTTCTTCTACTTTCAGACCGAGTGGGGGCGCAGCGCCTACATCACCATCTCGGGCATTCGCGAGGCCCGTACACAGAAGGAGGTCTTCTTCGCCGAGGTACCCATGGACAGCCCCGGCGACGCCCAGCCGCCCGCCGCCCCCGCCCCGCGCTGACCGCACTACTGCCCCACGCTGATCTGCCGGCCGCGCCGCGTAGAACGCACCCGCGGCCACACCGAGCGGTGGCCGTCCGTCATTAGCCCGCACCTGCCGCTTCTACTTGGCCGGCGCGCTGGTCGCCTTCTTGGCCGGGGTGGCTTTCTTCGCCGGGCCGGCCTTGGCCGCCGGCGGGAACACCGGCAATTCCTTGCCGTCCTTCCAACGCTCGAAGGTGACTTTCTTGATCACCACCGGCACGTCCGGCTTGTCGCTGCTGTCGCGCGGCACGCGCGCGATCCGCGCCACCACGTCCTGGTGCTCCACCACCTGCCCGAAGATCGGGTGCTTCCCGTTCAGGTGCGTCGGCAGGCGCGGTCCCGCGTCGGTGATGAAGAACTGGCAGCTTCCGGTGTGCGGGCCGGCGTTGGCCATGGCCAGTCGCCCCGGCTGGTCGAAGCTCAGCGACGGGTCGAACTCGTCCTTGATGACGTCGGTCCCGCCCATGCCCGTCCCGGTCGGGTCGCCGCCCTGGATCATGAAGCCCGGGATCACGCGGTGGAACGTCAGCCCGTTGTACAACGGCCGGTGCACCCGCACGTGGGTCTTGGGATCCAGCCACGATTTGCGCCCCGTGGCCAGTCCCAGAAAATTCTGGACCGTCACCGGCTCCTGCTGCTCATACAGGATCAGCGTGACGTCGCCCAGGGTCGTTGAAAGGGTGGTGTACAGCCCGTCCGGCCGCGGTGTCTTCGGCACGGCCGGCGCGGACTGTTTGGCCGGCGCCTTCTTGGCGGCGGTTGCCGGGCTCTGGGCGGGCGTCTGCGCTCCCACCGCGGTGCCCAAGAGAGATACACTCAGAACGGATAAGAAAAGCCTCATGCTGCCAGCTTATCAGGCGGCCGGAAAACCGGCACGCCGCCGGCGCTGGTTCCGGCGCGGCGAATGGCCGTGCCCCGGGCGCCCGGATGTGATGGAATATGGTCCGATCAACCGATTTACGCGGATTTCATACGATCGTTAAGCTATTGCTGTAATTCTAAGAAGGACCATGCCAGTTCCCAACCTCTCCCCGCCGAGCGATCCGCGCATGTTTTCCGGCGCTTTGCGGCGTATGGTGAACAAACCGCTGCTGGCGCCCATGACCGGCGCTTTGAGCAAGCTGCTGAAGCTCGAGCATCTCGACCGCCTGTGCGACGAGACCCGGCGCTCCGCCTGCGGGCTCGAGTTTATCGGCGAAGTCTTCCAGCGGTTGCGCATCGATCTGGACGTCTCGGACCAGGACCTGGACCGCATTCCGAAAAAGGGCCCCCTGGTCGCCGTCGCCAATCATCCCTTCGGCATGGTCGAGGGCGCCGCTGTGATCTGGCGGCTGGCCCAGGTGCGCCCCGACGTCCGCCTGCTGGCCACCGATATGATGGCCTCGCTGCCCGAGATCCTCCCCTGGCTGATCCTGGTCAATGCTTTCGGCGGCGAATCGGCCCAGCGCGCCAACCGCCGCGGCCTGCGCGAGGCGTTGGAATGGCTGGTGCGCGGCGGCCTGCTGGTGATTTTTCCGGCCGGCGAAGTCTCGCACATCCACTTCCGCCATCCCGGCATCCACGACTGCGATTGGAACCGCACTGCCGCCGCGCTGGTCAAGCGCACCGGCGCCACCGCGCTGCCGATGTACTTCGAAGGCTCCAACAGCGCCTTGTTCCAGCTCGCTGGCATCGTTCATCCCATCCTCCGCACGGCGCTGCTGCCGCGCGAGGTGCTGAACAAGCAGGGCCACGTCCTGCGGCTGCGCATCGGCCATCCCATCGCCGCCGCCGAACTGGAATCGCTGGACGACTCTCAGGCCACCGACCTGCTCCGCCGGCGGACCTATTGGCTGGCCCACCGCAAGCCCCGCCCGGCCGCCGCACGCCGCCGCCTGCGCGAGGATGATCCGCTCTTCGAGCCCATCCCCGCCGACTGGCTGCGCGCCGAGCTGAACGCCCTGCCGCCCGGCCGGCTGCTGGTCGAATCCGGCCCCTGGCAGGTCTGGCTGTGCACCCGCGACGAGTGCCCGTTCACCATCCGCGAGATCGGCCGCCTGCGCGAGCAGGCCTTCCGCCTCGCCGGCGAGGGCACGGGCAAGTCCGTCGACCTCGACCCCTTCGACGATTTTTACGAGCACCTGGTGTTGTGGCGCCAGGACCGCCGCGAGATCATCGGCTCCTACCGGCTGTGCGGCACCGACCGCGTGCCGCGCCGCCTCTACACGCGCACTCTGTTCCGCATCAATCCGCAATTCTTCCACCGCGTGGCCCCGGCCGTCGAGCTGGGCCGCAGCTTCATCCGCTATGACCATCAGCGCTCCTTCCAGCCGCTGCTGCTGTTGTGGAAGGGCCTCGGCGAGTACGTCGTCCGCCATCCCCACTATCGTTATTTGTTCGGCCCGGTGAGCATCAGCAACAGCTACCAGAAGGCCAGCCGCGTCCTGATGGCCAACACCCTGCTGCGTTTGGCCGGCGCGCCCGAGCTGGCCGCCCTGGCCAAGCCCCGCCGCCCCTTCATCCACCTGCCGGTAAACGGCCTGCCGCACCCCGAGTCGATCGACGAGCTCGATTCCTGGGTCGCCGACATCGAGCCCACCGGCGAGGCCCTCCCCGTGCTCGTGCGCCAGTATCTGAAAATGGGCGGCCGCATCGTCAACTTCCACGTCGACCGCAGCTTCGGCGAGTCGTTGGACGGCCTGGTCGTCGTCGATCTGCGGAACACCGACCGCCGCTGGCTGGAGCGCTACTTCGGCAAGGATGGCTCCGCCCGCTACCTGGCTCATCAACTCGGCACCGCCGCCGCGCCCGGCCCCGAGCCTGGCCCGCCCGCTTGACCGCACCGCCCCGCGCGCGTCGTACTGTAAGACGTGTACGCCGGTCCTGCGTCCGGGCGCCGGCCTATTCCCGAAAGGAACAGCTTCATGAAGACAGCCCGTTTTCTCTTGCTCGGAATGATCGCCGTCGCGCTGGCGGCGCCCCAGGACAAGCCCGCTGAAAAGGAAAAGAAGGACGAACCCCGCGTGCTCAAGGTCAAGCTCGACTACAGCGGCAGCGGCGTGGTGGATACCAGGCATCCGATCTACGTATTTCTCTTCGACAGCCCCGACTTCGTCAAGGGCGCCGGCATGCCCATCGGAGACGCCACCGCCACGGCCAAGGACCAGACCGTGACGATCTCTGGCGTGTCGGCCGGGACCGTCTACGCGGTCGCCGCCTACGACCCTCACGGCGCCTACGACGGCCAGTCCGGCCCGCCACCTTCCGGCTCCTCCATGGGCATGTACAACAAGACCCCCGGCACGCCCGAACCGATCAAGATCGAACCCGGCCAGACTGTGACGATCGATCTGCCCTTCGACGATTCCTATAAGATGCCCTGAGCGCGGCGCACAGGCCCAACCCGCCCCTCCAGCGGAGCTACAATCGAAGCGAAACCACTGGTTGAAGTAGAAGGCCTGGGACCCTTTGCGCTTCATTTACACCACCCTTGCCCGCGGCGCTGGATGCTTACGCGCGACCGCCCGCCGCCGCTGCGCGCCGCCTGCTCTACTGCTCGGAATCGCTCTCCTCTTGATCCCGCTTCTGCCGCCTGCATCGCCGGCGCGCGCTCCCGCGCCCGACTCCGCCGCCGCGTCCATCACCATCGATTACCCCGCCGATGGCTCCATTTTTCCGCCCGAGATCACCCCGCCCACCTTCCTCTGGCGCGATGCCAACCCCGCCGCCCGGACCTGGCGCATCCACATCACCTTCGCCGATGGTTCGGCGCCCCTTCAGGCCGTCTCTCACGGCGAGGCGATGCGCCTCGGCGCAATCGATCCGCGCTGCGTTTCCAGCTCCAATCAGCTTCCTTCCCTGACTCCCGAACAGGACGCCGCGCACACCTGGAAACCGGACCCGGAAACCTGGGCCGAGATCAAGCGCCACTCGGTCGAGCGCCCGGCCTCCGTCGCCATCACCGGACTCGACGCTGCGGAGCGTCCGCTCACCCAGGCCCGCGTCGCTTTGTCCACTTCCTCCGATCCGGTCGGCGCGCTGATTTTTTATCGCGACGTTCCATTGATGCCTAGCGAGGGTCAGAAAGGCATCGTTCAGCCTCTCTCTCCGTCTCTGCTGTATCTCATTAACTGGCGGATTCGGGATATCGGCCAGAGCGAGAGCCGGGTGGTCATGCACGACCTGCACACCTGCGCCAATTGCCACTCCTTCTCTACCGACGGTAAGACCATGGGCATCGACGTGGACGGTCCTAATAACGACAAGGGACTCTATGCCATCGTTCCTATCCGTCCGCACATGGCCATCCGCAACCAGGATGTGGTTTCATGGAACGCCGATCTGCGCGTCGGGACGGCGCGCGTCGGCTTCATGTCTCAAATCTCGCCTGACGGCCAGTATGTCCTGTCTACTTTTGCCGGGAAGGACCAGAGTATACCCAGTACTTACTTCGTCAGAAACTTCGCGGACTATCGTTTCCTCCAGGTATTCTATCCCACGCGCGGCATTCTGGCCTGCTATAACCGCGCCACCGGGCGCCGCGAGCCGCTGCCGGGAGCTTCCGATCCACGCTACGTGCAGACCGATGGCGTCTGGAGCCCCGATGAGTCATTCGTCGTCTTTGCCCGCGCGCCGGCGAAAGACCCTAACCCCGAAGGCCAGCAACCGGTGCTGGAGGCCAATGATCCGCACGAAGCGCAGCTCCAGTACAGCCTCTATCGCGTTCCTTTCAACGCTGGAAAGGGCGGTAAGGCGGAAGCTATCGCCGGCGCCTCCAACAATGGGATGAGTAATAACTTCCCCAAAGTATCTCCCGACGGCCGCTGGATTGTCTTCGTCAAGAACCGCAATGGCCAGTTGATGCGCCCCGACAGCGAGTTATACATCGTCCCGGCCGCGGGCGGAGCAGCGCGCCGCATGCACTGTAACACCTCGCGGATGAACTCCTGGCATAGCTTCTCGCCCAATGGCCGCTGGCTGGTCTTCTCCTCCAAGAGCCGTTCTCCCTATACTCAGATGTTTCTGACTCACATCGACGGGAATGGAGAAGATAGCCCGCCTATCTACGTCGATAACTCGACCGCCGCCAACCGCGCCGTCAACATACCCGAGTTTGTCAATGTCCCGCCCGCTGGTCTACAGGATATCGACGTGCCGGCTACCGAGTTCTATCGGGTTATTGACGAGGCCCTGGACCTGATGAAGCAGGGAGAACAGTCCGCCGCCCTGACCAAATGGCAGCAGGCCGTCACGCTGCAGCCCGATGACGCGCGGGCCAACGAAGGCCTGGGGATCGCCCTGGGACTGGTCGGAAAATCCGCCGACGCCATCCCCTATTTCCGCAAGGCCGCTCAGCTGGATGGAAACTTCTTCGACGCCTTCTACGACCTGGGCATGATGCTGGTGAAAGAGAACCGCATCGCTGAGGCCGTCGACGCGTTTCAGAATGCCGTCCGCATCCGGCCCGCATTTTCCCGCGGGCATGAAAGCCTGGCCTCGGCCTACTATGAGCAGGGCCGCTTTGCCGATGCGCTGGCGCAATTCCGTATGGCCCTCGACGGCGATCCCAATCGCGTCCCGCTGCTCAATCGCGCCGCCAGCCTCCTGGCCACCTGTCCGGAGCGCTCAGTCCGCAACGCGCGCGAGGCCCTCGCGTTGGCCGATCGGGCCCGCCAGTTGACCAGCGGCCAGGACCCCGCGGTTCTCGACACGCTCTCCGCGGCCTATGCTGAAAAAGGGCGTTACGATCAGGCCGTCGAGATCGATCAACAGGCTCTGGCCCTGGCCACGCGCAGCGGCGACGGCGCGCTCGCCGCGACCCTCAAGGCCCACCTGGCGAAGTACGCCTCGCATCAGCCGCTGCGCCAGCCGCCCGATCCCGTGACGTTCTGATTTCCTGTTAAGACGAGCGGCCCGCGCGGCGCCCGCCCGCGCCTGCCTCAGGCGCGAACGCCCTCCGGGCGCACCCCGTTCAGCGAATCGGCCTGGCTGAACTTCGACCAGCGGAAGCCGTAGTACGCCACGAACGCGAAGCACACCATGGGCACGATGAAGCCCCGGCTCATGTCGTACCGGTCCGCCACGGCGCCCATCAGCTTGGGCAGAATCGCCCCGCCCATGATCGCCATGACAATATACGCCGAGGCCTTCTTGGCCCGCGCCCCCAGCCCGAAGATCCCCAGCGCGAAAATCGTCGGGAACATGATCGACATGAAGAAGTAGCTCAGGAACACGCACGCCACCGACACCCAGCCCAGCTTCAGGAACACCACCAGCGTCATCAGCACGTTCATCGCCCCGTACAGCCCCACCATCTTGTGCGCCGCGAATCTCTTGAGCAGCCCGGCGCCCGTGAACCGCCCCACCAGGAAGCACACCAAGCCCAGCGACGCCATATTCGAGGCGCCCTTGTTGCTGCACGCCAGCAGGCCCGTCTTGCCCGTCTCGAACCACCCCTCCAGCCAGCCCCGCAGGAATCCCGAGTGTCCCGCCAGGCTCGTCATATTCGCCGCCCAGGAGGCCGGAATCGGCGGCGGCTCGGACACCATGTAGTTGATGAAAAAGCTGAAAATGCCCGCCTGCGCCGCCACGTACAGAAACTGCGCCACCACGGCCAGCACGAAATGCGGATGCGCCCAGATCGACTTCCGGTTGCCTGCGCCCGCGTCGTCCAGGTGATAATCGTCCTCGGCCTTGATGTCCGGAATCGGCGAGAAGAAGAACATCACCGCCAGCAGCAGCACCACGAAGCCCACGCCCATGTACGGGATGTACAGCGTCTGGCTGCCCGTGCTCACGCCCTGCGCGTTCTTCGAATAAAAGTAGAGGCTGCCCACGATCGGCCCCAGGATCCATCCCACGCCGTTGCACGATTGCGCCAGGTTGATGCGCGTCGCCGCGTAGCGCGGATTGCCCAGCACCGTCGTGTAGGGATTGGCGATCGTCTCCAGAAACGTCAGCCCGGTCGCGATCAGGCACACCCCGGCCAGAAACGCCACGAACGCCATGGTCGGCGAAACCGCCCCGGTGTGCACCAGCTCATTCACGTGCGTCGCCGGGATGAACCAGAAGCCGCCGCACGCCACCAGCAGCAGTCCGGCGATGATCCCGAATTTGTACCCCAGCTTGCTGGCCAGCACCCCGGCTGGAATCGACATCAGGAAATACCCCAGGTAGTGCGCGAACTGCACCCACGCCGACTGGGCCTTGTTCAAGTGCAGCTCGTCCTGGAAATGCTTGTCCATCACGTCGATCATCCCGTTGCAGAAGCCCCACAACAGGAACAGCGAGCTGACCAGCACGAACGTGAACAGCACGTTGGTCCCGTCGGGCATGACGAACATGCTCTGCTTTTTCGTGGTTGTGCTCATGGGAGGAAGCGACAATTCTAACAGCGTCGCGCGGGCCGCCGCCGCGCACGCCGCGTCTCGCCCGCGACCCTGGATTTGGCGCGATGCAGCCACCCATTGGCAGACCCTGCAATCTGCGACGCGCCGCAGCCTACTTCCGCCCGGTCACGTTCTCATACCACACCAGGTCCGCCGTCGCCGACCCGATGCACACCAGGCCCGGATGCGGGCTCCCGTTCAGGTTGGCCAGCGCGCACCCCGTGGCGCTGATGTGGTCGTCGATGACCTGCCGCCTCCATCCCCCCTGCCCGTCGGCGTGGTACAGCACCAGGCTGTGGCTTTTGCGGAACCCGGCCACCACCTCCTCATCGCCGTCGCCGTCGAAATCCGCCGCAACAATCGTGTGGCCGTCCTCCAGGCTCGCATCGATCACCTTCCGCGCCCACGCGCCCTGCTCCTCGTGGTAAATCACCACGTGGTTACCGTGCCACGGCTCGATCGCCGCCAGCTCGCGCCCGCGGCTACTCTTCACGACCGTCACGTCGCTCGAGCCGCACTTCGGCCACGGCGCCGGGTCGCCCGCGCTGATCTGCCGCTTCACCCACCCGCCCGGCGTGTTGAGGAACAGATGTATCCCCTCGAAGCTCGCCGTGAGAATGTCGTCCCGCCCGTCGCCGTCCCAGTCGGTGATGAAAATCCCGTGCAGCACGCCGTGCAACCCCGTCGTGATGATCTCCCGCTGCCAGTTCCCCGCGCGGTATTGGTACAGCGCCAGCGGAATCGCGTCGCGGTAATCCGGCGCCGTCGAATGCGGCCCGGCCAGCGGCGCATTCACGAAGCCGATCGTGCCGCCCGCCCCGAACACGCCCGCCCGCAGCCGGTGCGACGCCGGCAGCCGGTCGATCTGCCGCATCTCCCACGGCTCGCGCGGATCGCCATTGGGACGCAGCACCCAGATCGCGCCTTCACTCTCCGCCGGGTTCATCGAAAACCCCTCCGCCAGGATGATGCGCGGCACGCCGTGAATCTGTCCCACGGCGGCGTTGATCATATCCTTGCGCCCGCCGACGATGACGTGCCGCTCCCAGTTTGGATTCTCGTACCACACCAGCTCCGGCAGCCCCGCCGCCAGCGCCAGGATGTCCGGCTTTCCGTCGCCGTTCAAATCGGCGATCGCGACGTGGTACCCGCCCGTCAATCCGGTGGCGATCGTATGGGCCTTGAATTCGATCTCGGGCGGCGCGGCGAGCGCGGCTCCGGCGCACAGCGCAGCAGCCAGCAAGTGCAGGCGTTTCACACCAACAATGTAGCAACTTGCCCGAAGATTGGTTCGCCGGCCCGGCGGCCCTGTAGTATTGCGCCTGAATGCTCCCGCACGTCGCAGTTGGCAAATGTCGAAGGTGCCGCGTCGCAGGAACTGTTTCTCGGCGATATAATGGCTTCTCGACATGGAAGCAGAACCTCGTAAATTCACCATCGAAGAGATCGTCAAAGCATGGCGTGACGGATCGCTCAAGCTCAACGAGGAGTATCAGAGAGGCGCGGAGTGGTCCCCGGCTCAAATGCAGTGCCTGATCGACTCGGTGTTTCGCAAGTATCCAATACCGCCCATCTTTCTTCATGAGATCAGCACCAAAGGGCTTGGTGGGCGTGAAACCACACGCTTCGAGATCGTAGACGGCCAGCAACGAATTCGCGCCCTTGCGGATTACCACTCTGACCATTTCCCAACCCTAATTCCAACCGACAAGAGACTCCGAATTCCGAATAGCCTGCGGAGCCTACCGATATCCTGGGGAAAATGTCGGTTCTCCGAACTCCAGGAGGAACAACGCAGCGAGTTCCTGAAAAGGGAATTGGATAGCTTTGTCCTAGTCCAGGTCATGAACCCAGATGAGGTACGCGACCTGTTCATCAGACTCCAGTCCGGCACTGCGCTGACGCGTCAGCAGATCCGAGACGCGTGGCCAGGAGCAATCGGGCCCTTCGTCGTGCGGCTGGCGGGGAAGCTCAAACGGGCCCCGTCTGTCCCGTTATTCCGCCAGATAGATCGCCGAGGTTCGAAGGTCGAAGACGAGCACGATCCATACGACTCTGATAGGCAGTTCTGCGCCCAATTGTTGGCACTTTTCCTCGCTAGGGAGAGTGATCCCCTTTCCCAGCAGAGCGTCGGGGCGAATGACCTCGACAAGCTCTACCACGACTACACGACTTTCGACGTGGAGGGGAACGCCTCGAAAAGGTTCCAGGAGATTCTGACCCTCGCAAGCCTCGTCTTTAACAACGCCTCCATCAAGTCCCTCGGAACGGAGCGAACGAGACTGAAGTTCAGGAAGCTCGACGTGATCGCGACCTTTTGTCTAATACAAGACTTGTCTCGAAACCCACTCGTCAAGTTCGACAAGTCGTTGCCGCATAAACTCCTTGCGTACGTCCTGGCGGACAAAGACGCTGCTATCCCCGGTAGGTCGACGTCTGGACCGAAGATCGCGCAATACTACGAGAAGTGGCGGGCACCGATCATTGAAGAGATAGGCATCCGGCTTGATCCGAAAAGGCTCTTTGACGAAGACGAGAAGCGAACAATCTATAGCCGGGATAAGGGCCTGTGCGGGATTTGCAGTGAACACGTCGGGCCCGAAGATGCCGAATACGATCACTACCCCACCGCGCACGCCCTGGGCGGTAAGACCGTGGTCGAGAACGGCCGCCTCGTCCACGCCGGCTGCCACGAACGCGGGCGCTTGCCCGATGGGAACGGAGTGAACTAACGGAATTCCCGGAGGTCGTTGATTAACCCGCGCCGGCTAGAGCTGCTCCGACGGCGCAGGCCGCCCTCCGCAGATCGTCATCAAGTGTGGCGAGCGGCAGGCCCTCGCGAACCACCAGTTCCAGGTAGGCGGCGTCATAGGCGCTGATCATATGGCCGCCGTCCCCTGGCAGAACTTGCTGAGCGAGCCAGTCCGCGACGGTGTCCGATGGCGATGGGCAGTAGCCACAGACGCTCAAGAAACACGTCTTATGCCGCTGCGTCCATTCGGGCCGCGACGCCCGCGTGATTGCGTGAACGAAACGAACGCCGAGAGCTTACGTCCGGTAGCTGGCGTTGATCGTAATGTAGTCGTGCGTCAGGTCGCACGTCCAGAACGTCGCCGTCCCCGGCCCATGCTCGCCCAGCCGCACGTGAATCGCGCACTCCGCCGCGTCCAACTTCTTCGACAGCGCCGCCTCGTCGTACTCCGCCGCCAGCCCCTGCCGGCACACCTTCACGCCCTGCAGCCAGATGTCGGTCTTCGATGGATCGAACGCCGCGCCCGCGTACCCCGCCGCGCACAGGATGCGCCCCCAGTTGGGGTCTGAGCCGGCGATCGCCGTCTTGGTCAGGTTCGAATTCCCGATCGCCCGCGCTATCCGCACCGCGTCCTGCTCGCTGCGCGCCCCCTCCACGCGGATCTCGATGAACTTCTTCGCGCCCTCGCCGTCGCGCGCAATCTGCCGCGCCAGCCCCTGGCACACTTCCTTCAACGCGCCCTGAAACCGCTCCTGGTTCGCCGCCGTGATTCTGACCCCCGACGCCCCGTTGGCCAGCACCAGCAGCGTGTCGTTGGTGCTCATGTCGCCATCCACGCTCACCCGGTTGTAGCTCACCGCCACGGCCTCCTTGAGCGCGCGCTGCAACGCCGCCGGCGCGATGGCGGCGTCGGTGACGACGAACGCCAGCGTCGTCGCCATGTGCGGATGAATCATCCCCGAGCCCTTCGTCATCCCCGCCACGCGAAATCCCGCCTCTTCCACGCGCGCCGTCTTGCGCACCGTGTCGGTGGTCAGAATCGCGTCCGCGGCATCGTTGAACCGTTTCGCGGAAAGCCCTCGCATCAACGCCGGCAGCGCATTGAGAATCAGCGCCGCGTTCAGCTCCACTCCGATCACGCCCGTCGACGACGGCAGCACCTGCGCCGCCGGCGCCTGCAGCATCCGCGCCACCGCGCGGCTGGTCTCGCGCGCCACCCGGCCGCCCGTGCGCGTCGCGCAGTTGGCGTTGCCCGCGTTCACCAGCACCGCCCGCGCCCGCCCGCCCGTCGCTTCCAGGTTGCGCCGCGTCATCCGCACCGGCGCCGCCTGCACCAGATTGGTCGTGAACACCGCCGCCGCCGCGGCCTCGGTGTCCGAAACAATCAGCGCCAGATCCGGTTTGGCCACTTTGCGTATCCCCGCATACAGCGCCGAATATCGAAACCCGTGGGGCAATTTCACTTGGCTCATCGATTCTCTTAGTGTGAACGCTCGACTCACGTTTAGGCAACGGGGTCGAGGTGCGGGGATCGCATGAAACTACGGTTGGCGGACCAACGGGGCGGACCACTGAATGAAGATAATGTACGCGGCCTGCGATGGACTGCGGGTTCGGGAACGCAGCGCGGCGCGGGCACACTACTCACAAGTCGGAGGGGACTAGCCGCGAGCCGCGTCGGGCTCGAAATATTCGATCGTTCTTTCCTCGATGCTCGAGGGGGTGAACTCCTGGTCCGGGCCGCTGCGCCCGCGCACGGTCTTGCACACCCAGTCGCCGTGCGAGTTGTAGTCGTAGGCCGTACAGGCCTCGGACCACATCCGCTTTGTCTTTTCGGAACCCTGCACAAGCCCGCCCGGCACCTCGAGCGAGAACTCGTGCGACTCGAGCTCGCGGACCGAGTGGACCTGGTTGCCGAGGTCGTCGTACTCGAATGTGTGGCGCTGTGAGCCGAACAGACCCGTGAGGATGCGCGTTTCGACGAGGCGGTCCCGCTCGTCGTAGCGATGGGTGGTGGTGATGGAAGGGAAGACCGAGCCCATGGCCGCCTTCACCTCTTCCAGTTGGGCGGGCTCGAGGGCCTCAGAAAATTTGGGAAACGGAAACGCCACGGGGGCAGACCTTATTTCCGAGACCAGGTTGCCGCGCTCGTCATAGGCGAATTCCGCGCGGCTGAGTGGCTGGCCATCCGCGTCGAAGGAGGTCTCCTCGACGGGCTTGTCGCGCAGGTCGTAACGGGTGGTGAAGCGGACGGCGCTGGGGGCCGGGCATGCGCCGCTGCCGCTGACTAAGCAGCCATAGCCGGCACCGGGACGCTGGTTCGCGACGTAGTGGACCGTCCCCGTCCGGGCATCGTCGTCGTAGGCATAGGTCTCAACGACAAGTTCGGGACCGTCGTGCGGGCGGACGGTCTTCGAGATTGGGCGTCCTGTGGAATCGTAGGAGGTCGTCGAGCAATGCTCAACGCCTTGCGAGTCCACGGAACGCGAAGCGATCAGTCGATGAAGCGCGTCGTACTCGTACTGGAAGGTCGACTCGGAGCCGTTAGAGTTGCGGCACCAATAACGGGTGATTGAGCCGCCGGCGTCATACTCGAATTCGGAGAGACTGGTGCGCTCCTCGGTCTCACAAGCCTCGGCGCCACAGCTGCGGACATAAGACGTGTGGCGCTCGCGGCACAGGCGCACAGGCCCGCGGAATCCCCTGCTTTCGCGATCGGTCTTTGTTAAGCGCGGACTGAAACGCATGGCGGAGCGGGCGACCAGCATGGATCAAGTGTGAGGGAAGCGCAGAGCGAAGACTAGCATGCTCAAGAAGGCACTCCGCGAGCCGCCGCTCTACGCCTGTTCCCCCAGCATGTCGTCGCCGGTCATGCGCGTGCCGCTGACGAACGCCGCCGCCGCGCTCACCCTCCGCCGCCCGCAGCGCCCCGATCAGCTCGCCGCCCCCACCTGGCCGGCCAGCCGCAACAGCTCCTCCAGCTTGGCCTCGGCCTCGGCCCGCCCGGCCTCGATCGCCTCCTTGGCCCGGTAGAACTCCAGCGTGCCGATGTCGCCCACGTCGGGGACCAGCGTCAGGTCCGGCGGCTGCACGGCGGCCCGCAGGCGGATGAGTTCCATACCGCCGATTTCCAGGCTGCGCTCCATCACCAGGCGCGCGTGCCACACGCGGGCCTCCTCCCCGGACTCCCCCAGCGCCTCCGCCTGCGCCTCCAGCCCCTCGCGCATGTCGCGCGCGCCCTTCATCCACGCCTCGGCCAGCAACTGATGCACCCGTTCCTTCCACTCCAGCCGCCGCTGGCGCGGCCGGCGCCGCTCCCAGGCCTGGGCGCCGCCGTGCGCCGCCACCGCCACCACCGGACCGCCGAAGCGCTGGCGGGCCACGTCGAAGGGGATCGGGTTCACGACGCCGCCGTCGACCATTACCAGCTCGCCGAGCCGGAGCGGGGCCAGCGTGCCGGGCAGCGAGATGCTCGCTCGCACCGCCTCGGTGATCGGGCCGTGGTCGATCACCACTTCCTCACCGCTCTCGAGGTTGGTGGCGATAGCCACATACGGCACGGCCAGCCGCTCGATGGCCCTGTCCTCGCCCAGTTTGTCCTTCAGCCACTGCAGGATTCGTTTGCCGGAGATGAGTCCCCCCGTGGGCAGATCGGGCAGGAACAACTGCATGGTGAGCTTCCAGTCGAAGCTGGTGGCCAGCTCCACCATCTCGGCCACCGGCACGCCGCACGCCACGAACGCGCCCACCTTCGCGCCGACGCTCGTGCCGGCCACCGCCCGCACCGCGATGCCGTTGGCGGCCAGCACCTCGAGCACCCCGATCTGGGCCAACCCGCGCGCGCCGCCTCCGCCCAATGCCAGGACGATTCCCGCCATCTTCCGCCTCCTCCTGACGCTCGATCGTAATTGAATTTGCTTTCTCTGGTAGGCACATCATAGCAGCGCTTGGGCAGGCAGTCGTCGGCCATCCGCGTGCCGTTGACGAATGCCACGCCTCTGCCACACAGGCGTCTCGGGCGCTCTGCGTCCTGGTGTGCGAAACACTGCTGCGTAGCGCCTCGCATTGGCATGTGCCGCACATCTTTTTATACTCGGGGCATGAGCAAAATGATCCAGGTGCGGGATGTCCCGGAGTCCGTGTGCCGCATCTTGAAATCCCGTGCGGCGCGCGAGGGGATGAGCCTGTCCAAGTATGTCAGGCGCGAACTAGAGCGCGCGGCTGAGCGGCCGACCATGCAGGAGTGGCTCAATCACACGCAGCGGGCAAAGCCGATCCGCGGCAAAGCGACCGCCGCGAAACTGATGCGCAGGCTGCGGGGCGATTGATCGCTTCGGCAGGCCGCGCCGCCGGGCTTACGCGTGCTCGCCCAGCATGTCGTCCCCCGTCATCCGCGTGCCGTTGACGAACGCCGCCGCGCTCACCCTCCGCCGCCCCTCCACCTGCACTTCCAGCAACTCCAGCACGCCCGCGCCCGTCCCGGCCAGCAGCCGTTTATCCACCGCCCGCACCCATCCCGGCGCCAGCGCCTCGCCGGCAATCCATTCGCTCGCCGCCACCGGCCGGCACCTCCACACGTTGAACCGCTCGCCGCGGAACCACGTCCACGCCCCCGGCCAGGGCACAAATCCGCGCGCCCGGTTGAAAATCTCGCGCGCCGGCCGCCGCCAGTCAATCAGGCCTTCATCTCTTTTCAGCATCCGCGCCTGCGTCGCCGCGGCGTTGTCCTGCGGCGTCCGCGGGCACGCCCCGCGTTCCAGCAACTCCAGCGTTTCGACCAGCAGCTTGGCCCCCATCGGCGCCAGCCGCCGGCTCAGCTCCAGCGCGTTCTCTTCCCCGCCGATCGCCGTCTCGGCCCGCAGCAGAATATCGCCCGTATCCAGGCCCGCGTCGATCATCATCGTCGTGACGCCGGTCACTGTATCGCCCGCCGCAATGGCCCATTGGATCGGCGCCGCCCCGCGCCAGCGCGGCAGCAGCGACGCATGCACGTTCACCACGCCCAGCCGCGGCAGGTCGATGATCGCCTGCGGCAGAATCTGCCCGTACCCGACCACCACAATCGCGTCGGCGTGCAGCGCGTCCAGCTCCGCCACCGGCTCCGGCCTGCGGATGCGCTCCGGCTGCCGCACCTCCAGCCCCAGCCGCAGCGCCGCTTCCTTCACCGGCGAAAACGCCAGCTCCTGCCCGCGCCCTTTCGGCCGGTCAGGTTGCGTATACACGGCCGCCACCGCGTGCCCCGCCGCGAGAATGGCTTCTAGGGTTGGAACCGCGAATTGTGGAGTGCCCAGAAAGGCAACATTCATCGCCTTCCGAGAGATTACCACTCGCCGGCCTTGGCCAGCTTGCGAATCTTGCGTTTGATGAGGTCGCGTTTCAACAGGCTGATGTGACTCAGAAACAGGATCCCGTCCAGGTGGTCGACTTCGTGCTGCAGCGCCCGCGCCAGCAGCTCCCCGGCCCCGGTCTCGAACCAATCGCCCGCCACGTTCTGCGCCCGCAGCCGCACCTTCAGCGCCCGTTTGACCTCCTCGCGGAAGCCGGGAATCGACAGGCACCCCTCCTCGCCCACCTGCTTGCCTTCCCGGGCGACGATTTCCGGATTGATCAGCACCAGCCGCGCCGCCGGGTCCTGCCCGGCCGAGGTGTCGATCACGGCCACACGTTGGGAGACGCCGATCTGCGGCGCCGCCAGGCCCAGTCCCTTGGACGCGTACATCGTCTCGAACATGCTCTCCACCAGCTCGCGCAGCTCGTTCGTGCCGAATTCGCGCACCGCCGCGGCCGGCGTCTCCAATACCGGATCGCCGTACTTGACGATCGTGTGAATCATGGTTTGCGGCCCCACCTGGTCAGAACTCCTTAATCTGTTCGATGTAGCCGTCGAAGTTCCGTCGCGTCTCTTTCAGGCTATCCCCTCCAAATTTATCAAGAAAGGCCTGCGCCAGCACCAGCCCCACCATCGCCTCGCCGATCACGCCCGCCGCCGGCACCACGCACACGTCGCTGCGCTCGTACGCCGCCAAGGCCCGCTCCTTGGTCTGCAAATCCGCGCTCTCCAGCGGCTTGCGCAGCGTCGAGATCGGCTTCAGCAGGCCCTGCACCACGATCTCCTGCCCTGTCGTGATGCCCCCCTCCAGCCCGCCCGCATTGTTGGACCCGCGCGTGAAGGCGCGCCGCGCACGGTCGTAGCCGATCGTGTCCTGCACCTTCGAGCCGAAATTCACCGCCGCCTCGTCGGCGCTGCCGATCAACACCCCCTTGACCGCCTGGATCGACATCATCGCCTGAGCCAGCCGCCCGTCCAGCCGCGCATCCCACGCGATGTGCGACCCCAGCCCCACCGGCACGTGGCGCGCCCGCACCTCGAAAATCCCGCCCACGGTATCGGCCGTCCGATAGGCCTCATCGACCCGCGCCTTCATCCGCGCCTCGGCCGCCTCGTCCACGCACCCCAGCAGCACCTCGTCCCGGCGCGCCAGCTCCGCGATCTCCTCCCACGCCGCCTCACGCTCCAGCCGCGCCGAACCCACCTGTACCACGTGGCTCGCAATCTCGATGCCGAATTGCGCCAGGAATTGCCGCGCCACCGCCCCCGCGGCCACCCGCGCCGCCGTCTCCCGCGCGCTGGCCCGCTCCAGGATCGGCCGCGCGTCGTGGAAATCGTACTTGATCGCCCCCGCCAGGTCGGCATGCCCCGGCCGCGGCCGCGTCAGCGGCTTCTTCTTCGACTCGCTCTCCGGCCCCGCTTCCACCGGCAGCGCCGCGGTCCAGTTCTGCCAGTCCTGGTTGCGGATCATCAGCGCCACCGGCGCGCCCGTGGTTTTGGAATGCCGCACGCCGGAGAGGATTTCGACCTCGTCGTGCTCAATCTTCATCCGCCCGCCGCGCCCGTAGCCCTGCTGCCGCCGCCACAATTCGCGGTTCAGCGCCGCCACTTGAATCGGCACCCCCGCCGGCAGCCCCGTCAAGGTGGCGATCAGGCATTCTCCATGGCTCTCTCCGGCGGTTTCGAAACGCAGCATAAGGGTACCCACCATCTTAATGCAAGGCGTTGAGAAACAGCAATTTATGAGTCGAAAAGAGGCTCGCGCCGGAGCGCTAAAAGAGCTGCCGCACGGCCAGCCCCAGCATCCACCCCAGCACGCTGCCCGCGACCACGTCGCTCAGGAAGTGCATGCCCAGGATGATGCGCGAGACCGCGATGCTCACGGCGCAGAACAAGATGCCCGGCGCGGCGGCCGGATACTGCAGCACCAGCGGCGTGCAGATCGCAAAAGCCGTGATGCTATGGCCCGAGGGGAACGAAAAGCGGTCCGGCGGGAGCAGCGTGGACCAGCAATGCGGCTCCAGCGCGCACGGCCGGCGCCGGCCCGCGGCACGCTTCAAACCCAGGAAAACGACGATTCCGATGCCCGCCGCGAAGCCGCTCTCGGCCACCACCAGCCGAGCTTGCGCACCGCCGAAGGTGAGCAGGAACGCGCCCAGCACGTACCACAGCCAGCCGTCTCCGCCGCGCGTCGCACAAATCATCCACATCCGGAACCATTTTGGCGCAGACCACCGATGCAGCTTGCGCATGATCACGTGATCGCGCCGCGAGATGGAATTCAGAACGACTTGCGCTAGACCGGACATTGTCCCAGCTTCAGTGTGAGCGGGTTATGTCAAGAAGCCGTGAAAAAAACCACAATTCTCATTGAATGGCTTGAAATCCCAATTTAGCAGAAATCGATCCGCCCCGTTGGGCGGCGAGCGGGCGGCGCGGACCCGGCGTGGCTGCACTGCCGAAACGACAAGAGACCGCCCAGCCCTTGCGAGCCGCGCGGCCTCTTGAAAAGATAACTGAATCGGGCGCGAATACTACTTCGGCGCTTCGGTGGTCTTCTTCGCGGTGGTCTTCTTGGCCTTGGTCGTCTTGGCCTTGGTCGCCTTCTTGGTCGTCTTGGTGGTGTCCGTCGCGGCCGGAGCCTGAGCGAAGCACAGCGTCGAGAAGACGGCGAACATCACAACAGCAACTAACTTCTTCATGGGTATTGAGTCTCCTAGGATTCTTTCTGGGGATGGTCCACCCTGCGGGATGGTTGGCCCGTCCTCACCTTCCACTATGCGCGTCCGGTCCACCCCTGCCACTCCCCCCGACAGGCTACGAAGGCCAACGAATTTCGGGGATGCGGGTCCGGTTTTCCAGCCCCTGGCGCCCTGCCCGGACGTCGGGCCGAACCCGCCGGCCGGGAACAAGCCCATGCAAAAAGAGTCACTTAGACGATTGGGTCAGCGGCGGCGCGGCCGCCCGCCCGGATACAATAGGTGAGAACGTCACGGATGGCCACCATCGATCTCATCTACTTCGACGCCGGGGGCGGGCACCGGGCCGCGGCGACCGCCCTTAAGTCGATCATCGAGAAGGATTTCCCGTCGCTGGAAGCGCGCCTGCTGCACCTCCGGGAGGTGCTCGACCCGGTGGACGTCTTCCGCAAGGTTTTGAGAGTCGATCTGCAGGAGCTCTATAACCGCATGCTGCGCCGCGGCTGGACCCTGGGCTCCAAGCGCAGCCTGCGGGTGATGCAGCGGCTGATCCGCCTGTACCATCGCTCCGAGGTGCGGCTGCTGCGCAACTCGTGGCAGGGCCGGCTGCCGGACATGGCCGTGAGCCTGGTGCCGAATTTCAACCGGGCGCTCTACGACGCCTGGCGCCGGGTGGCCCCGGGACGCCCGTATGTGACTGTCCTGACGGATCTTGCGGATTATCCGCCGCATTTCTGGATGGAGCGCCAAGCGCAGTATTTCATCTGCGGAACGCCGCGCGCCGTCGCGCAGGCGCGGGCCATGGGTCATCCGGCGGAACGGGTGTTCCTGGCTTCGGGGATGATCCTGCAGCCCGCGTTTTACGATCTCCCGGTCCTGGACCGCACCGCCGAACGCCTCAAGCTGGGCCTGGATCCCAATGTAGTGACAGGACTTGTGCTGTTTGGCGGGTACGGCTCCAAGGCCATGGCCCGGATCGCGCAGCGGCTGGAGCCGCTCTCCGCCGACCTGCAGTTGATCCTCATCGCCGGGCGCAGCGCCAAGCTTGAGAAGACGCTCCGCACGGCACCCGGCAACCTGCGCCGCCACGTGGTCGGCTTTACCTCGCAAGTGCCTTATTACATGCGGCTTGCTGATTTTTTCATCGGCAAGCCGGGGCCCGGGAGCCTGAGCGAGGCGGTGCACATGGGGCTGCCCTGCATCACCGTCCGCAATGCCCTGACCCTGCCCCAGGAGCGCTACAACGCCGAGTGGCTCACCGAAAACGGCTACGGAATCGTGCTGAAGAGCTTCCGCCACATCGCCCGGACGGTGGAGGAGCAGATCCTGGCGGGCGACGGACTGAATAAAATGCGCATGTGCGCGGCGGCCGCCAACAACCGCGCGGTGTTCGAAATCCCCGCGATTTTCATGGAAATCCTCCGGCGCGGAGCGTGAAAAACACCGCTTTTTCACGGGCGAGGTTGCGGTGCGGCGCAAATTGTGTAATTATTCATATAGTTGAATAAGTATTCATGGACGACGAATCGAGCTCCTCTATGACACAGGCTTTGCCGCTCCAGGGCGCAGCGCGCATCGCGGCTGGAAACGTGGCTAGCGACTTCGACCTGACGCAGGAAGAACTCCTTCAGGCGCTTGAACTTGCGGCGGACGTGAAGCGCCGTCCGGGGGCCTATCGCGGGTTTCTCAAAGGGCGCATCCTGAGCCTGTTGTTCGAGAAGCCGTCGCTGCGGACGCGCATCACTTTCGAGGTGGCGGCCAAGCAACTGGGCGGCGACACGATCCAGAGCATCGGCCCGGTGGGCGGACGCGAGCCGGTGAAGGATGTGGCGCGGAATCTGGAGCGCTGGACCGACCTGATTGTGGCCCGGACGTTCTCCCAAACGACGATCGACGAACTGGCGACGTGGGCCCAGGTCCCGGTGGTGAACGCACTGAGCGACCGCTACCATCCGTGCCAGGCGCTGGCCGACATGCTGACGCTGAAGGAGCATTGGGGCGGCTGGCAGGGGCACAAGCTGGCCTTCATCGGCGACGGCAACAACGTGGCGCACTCGCTGCTGCTGGATGGCGCGCGATTGGGGATGGACCTGACCGTGATCACGCCGCCGGGCTACGAGCCCGACGCGGGCATTTTCCGGCAGGCCGAGGGATTCGCGCGGCGCAACGGCTGCCAGGTGCATATAAGTAATGATCTGGAAGAGGGACTGCGGGGGGCCGAGGCGGTGTACACGGACGTGTGGGCCTCGATGGGCCAGGAGCACGAGGCGTTCGAGCGGGCGCGCGTGTTCGCGCCATACCAGGTGAACATCGACCTGATGCACATGGCCGCGCCGGGGGCGCTGTTCCTGCACTGCCTGCCGGCGCATCGCGATGAAGAGGTTACCGACGCGGTGATGGAGTCGACCTCGGCGGTGGTCTTCGACCAGGCCGAGAACCGGCTGCACGCGCAGAAGGCGCTGATCGTCATGCTGCTGGGAGAGTGAGCCTGGGCGCGGCGCGGCGGCCAGGGCTGGGCCGGAGTGCGCCGAACAGGTAAGATCTTGTTGGGAGAGGACTCATGAATAAGCCGAAAAAAGTGGCGCTGGCCTACTCGGGCGGGTTGGACACGTCGATCATCATTCCGTGGCTGAAGGAGAACTACGGCTGCGAGGTGGTGGCGGTGTGCGGCGACATCGGGCAGGGCGGCGAGGAGCTGAGCGGCCTGGAGGCCAAGGCGCTCGCCACGGGCGCGAGCGAAGTGCACGTGGCCGACATGAAGGAGGAGTTCGTCCGGGACTACGTGTGGAAGATCGTGCGCGCGGGGAGCGTGTACGAGGAGAAATACCTGCTGGGCACGTCGATCGCGCGGCCGCTGCTGGCGAAGAAACAGGTGGAAGTAGCGCTCCAGACGGGCTGCGACGGCCTGGCACACGGCTGCACCGGCAAGGGCAACGACCAGGTGCGGTTCGAGCTGGCCTACAAGGCGCTGGCGCCGCACCTGCAGGTGATTGCGCCGTGGAGGGAGTGGTCGATCATTTCGCGCGAGGACGGGATTGCGTATGCGCGGCAGCACAACGTGCCGATTGCGCAGAGCGTGGAAAAGATCTACTCGCGCGACCGCAACCTGTGGCACATTTCGCACGAGGGCGGCGCGCTGGAGGATCCGGGCAACCCGGCGCCGGCGGACATGTGGATGCTCACGAAGTCGCCGCAGGAAGCGCCGGACGAGCCGGCCCAGGTGTCGATCCGCTTCGAGCACGGCGTGCCGGTGTCGCTGAACGGGAAGCGCGCCACCAGCGCGGCGGGCCTGGTGGAGAAGCTGAACGCGCTGGGCGGAGCGCACGCCATCGGGCGCATCGACCTGGTGGAAAACCGCTTTGTGGGGATGAAGTCGCGGGGCTGTTACGAGACGCCGGGCGGGACGCTGATCTATGCCGCGCACCGCGAGCTGGAGGCGCTGGCGCTGGACAAGAGCACGCTGCATTACAAACAGAAGCTGGCGCTGGATTACGCCGAATTGGTTTACAACGGGCTGTGGTTTACGCCCTTAAGGGAAGCTCTGGACGCGTTCTTCGCCGAAGCCAGCAAGCCGGTGAGCGGCGAGGTGCGGCTGCGGCTGTACAAGGGCAATATCGAGGTGCTGGAGCGGCACTCGCCGAATTCGCTGTACTCGCGGGACATGGCGAGCTTCACGATGGGCGCAAGCTACGACCAGAAAGACGCGCTGGGCTTCATCAACCTGGTGGGATTGCCGGTGAAGATGAAAGCGCTGCTGGAGGGCAAGGGCAAGTGAGCGCGGACGCGCGGAATGCATCGAAACTGTGGGGCGGGCGCTTCGAAGGCGGGCCGTCGGAGGTGTTCGAGCGCTTCAGCGGGTCACTGCATATCGACCGCAAGTTGTTTCAGGCGGACATCGCGGGCTCGCAGGCCTACGCGCGGGCGCTGGAGCGGGTGGGGATCCTGACGAAAGACGAGGCGCGGACGATCGTGGAGGCGCTGGAGCGCATTCCGGAAGAGGGCGCGGCCACAGGCGAAGAGGAGGACATCCACACCTACGTCATCGCGCGGCTGAAGGAGCTGACGGGCGAGGTGGCGGATAAGATCCACACCGGGCGCAGCCGCAACGAGCAGGTATCGCTGGACACGCGGCTGTGGCTGCGGGGCGAGATCGACGGCGCGCTGGAGCTGCTGGCGCGGCTGATGGAGGCGCTGCTGGATTCGGCCGAGGCGCATCCGGAGGCGGTGATTCCGGGCTACACGCACATGCGGCCGGCGCAGCCGGTGACGTGGGCGCACTATCTGCTGGCGTATTTCGAGATGTTCACGCGCGACCGGGAGCGGCTCGAGCAGACGCGCCAGCGGGTGAACGTGATGCCGCTGGGCTCGGGCGCGCTCGCCGGGAGCGGATTCCCGGTGGACCGCGATGCGCTCGCCCGCGAGCTGGGCTTCGAGGGCATCACAGCCAATTCGATGGACGTGGCGGCGGACCGCGACTGGGCGCTCGATTTTGTGTACGCGGCGGCAGTGACGATGCTGCACCTGAGCCGGCTGGCGGAGGATTGGATCCTTTATAGTTCGGAAGAATTCGGCTGGCTGGAGCTGGGCGACACGGTGACCAGCGGGTCGAGCCTGATGCCGCAGAAGAAGAACCCGGATTCCCTCGAGCTGATGCGCGGCAAGTGCGGGCGCGTGATCGGCGACCTGACCTCGCTGCTGGTGACGCTGAAGGGATTGCCGATGACTTACAATCGCGACCTGCAGGAAGACAAGGAGCCGCTGTTCGACGCCGTGGCGCAGCTCCGCGGGTCGCTGGAGATGGCGGCGCTGGTGGTGCGGACTGCCCGGCTGAAACCGGCCTCGCCGCGGGCGGCGGCGGAGGATGGATGGCTGGTGGCGACGGACCTGGCCGAGGAGCTGGCGCGGCGCGGGGTGCCGTTCCACCAGGCGCACCAACTGGTGGGAAGGCTGGTGCTGGAGAGCGTGAAGACCGGCAAGAAGCCGGGCGATTGGACGGGCGAGGCGCTGGCGGCGTTTGATAAGCGGTTGCAGCCGGAGATGGTCCGGCTGATGAATCCAAGCGAAGGAATGTTGACCCGAACGGCGGCGGGCGGCACGGCGCCGGAGACGGTGCGCAAGGCCCTGGAGGCCGCGCGGAAGAGGCTCAAGTCATGGCTTTGACGAAAAACTACAGGCAGGGGCAGATCCTCAAGCTGGTCCGCTCCAAGAAGATCACCACCCAGGAAGAGCTGGCCCGCGAGCTGCGGACGATGGGCGCCGAGACGACGCAGGTCACGCTGTCGCGGGACATTCGCGAGCTGGGCCTGGCGAAGACCGCCGACGGCTACCGCGAGATCCTCCCCGATTCGATCGGCCGCGAGCTGCACACCGTGCTCGAGGAGTTCCTCCTCGACGTGCGGCAGGCCCAAAACCTGCTGGTGTTGAAGACCTCGGCGGGGAATGCCAATTCGCTGGCCGTGGCGCTGGACCAGGAGGACTGGGCGGAAGTGGCGGGGACGGTGGCCGGCGACGACACGATCTTCGTGGCGTGCTGGGACGAGCAGCGGGCCAAGGCGGTGAAGGAGCGGCTGCTGGAGTTTGTGAATAACTGACGCCTCTCACGACAGCAGGCAGGTACCTGACCAGCGCCGGCAGCGCCGATCGCGAGTTCGAGTGCGTTCTGCCTCAACTGCGACTGCTGCTCGCCTCCTCCGTCATGTGTTCTCCCGCCGGTGGCCCTCCGAGTATACCCTTGAAGATAAGGTCAAACTCCCTGACGCTGGCCGGCCTGCCCTTCCTCTCAACGTGTTGTTCTCCGCAGCATTCGAGTAGCGCCTCTCTAGTGGTCACCTTACTGCAGAAATCCTGCGCGCGTGAGGGCTTGTCAGCGCCCGTAATTGTGCTCGGGTAGTAGTCCTCGATAGCCCCCCGCTCAAGGACGTACACATCAACCGATCGCAGCATTTCGAGCAGCCTGTACTTCAGCTCAAGCAGTGGCCCGTCTGAGCTGCTCTTGAGGACACTCAGACGCTCCGACTTTCGCTGCCAAGCGAAGAAAGCCTCAACCACTTCATCATGCTCCGCCTGCGAGCATCGTCCCGCACCAAACCTCGCTCCAAATTCCTTGACTCGGCGCCACAATCCGCGCAACTCGCCGGATTCGTGTGCCTCCTTGGCTTCTTTTGAGGAGGGACCATCCTTGTCAGGCGCGGCAAGCTCGTCAACACGGCGCAAGAGGTTCTCCCTCGCAGACCGAATAGCACTGCTCGGGCTGATATGCTCAAACCCGTTCACCAGCAGGTCAAGATCCGCGATCACAGGTACACGAATCCCAAATCGCTCGAAAAATCCCCGGTATCGACGAATGTTTCCTTTGCCAGTCATGCGCACGAAAAGCAACGGCAACTTCGCCACATCCCAGGCCGCATTTAGAGTGCGCGCGACATGTGGCATTAGTAGGTAGTCGCTATCGCCTTCCACCAGTACGACAGTATCCGCGAAAAACGCGGCGTTGTTGTTCTCGAAGCAGATCAGCTGGAACTGGTCCTTGGAGGTAATATCAGTCAGCGAAACAGGCTGCGCCAAGGCGAAGGGCTTGGACGTTACGGTCGCATCCGAGCGCCGGCGAAGCTTGACAAACGTCTCAGTTGCACCCGGCCCGAAGAACATCGGGGAGTGTGTTGTGACAAGGACGTGATGCTTCGTGGCGAAAATGCGCAGCGCGTCGAAGAGCAAGTGCTGGCACTTGGGATGAAGGAAAAGCTCGGGTTCTTCGAAAAGAAGCAGATACGACGGCTCAGAAGGTGAGATCGACGCCTTCCCCGGCTCGGGCGACGACTGCGCCCCTGCCGACGCCGGGGGAATAAGGCTCGCCGTTAGTTCCACGTAGGATCGCAGAATTGAAAACACAATCGCTCGGCGCAGTCCGTCCCCTTTGGTGTCAATGAGCCCCTCGACCCCGTCGTTCGCATAGATTCGGGCAGACGAAAAAATGGACTTGAGCTCCGGAGGAGGAATGGCGATTCGGAGGACCACGTCCGAAAAAGTCTCGCGCACATATTTCTCGACGGTGGACTCAATTAGTTTGACTTCGTCCAGCCGCTGGTCAACAGTCGTTCCGTCGGACTGGACCACTCGGTTGAGCTTACTGTTCAGATCCTCGAATAGTTTCTGTGCATCCGGCAGTTTTGGCTCTACAGCCCGGAGAAGTATAGCGAGGATCTTCCCAAACGGTGTGGTCTCGGCTGTCTTGATGTCGTCCGACAAGTCCTTAACCGCCGGGATGTAGACCGGCTCCGGCAGCATCGGCTCGATGCTCTTGTCAATGCCTGTGGGTAAGGCCAAGTCAGCGGAAGCTTTCTGGTCGTCCGGAAGGGAGTCTGCAAACTCCAGAATCTTCATTCTGACTTCATCCTGCCTCATCGTCGGTTCCACAACGCCGACAAGTTCCGGAAACACCGCCACAACCCTGCTCACGAAGGACGGCCCCGGACGTTGCCCCTTCACCAGCGCTGATACGTTCTCCTCCGAAAACCGGACGTCGTAGGGCACAAGCGAATTGAACACAAGAGTGCTTTTGCCGTCCGTGCTATAGACGCGGGCTAGTACCAAACGCCGGCTTTTGACGATTGCGGCAACACGCGAACGGTGCTCTTCCGCCAAGCGAGCAAGATCGGCGCCGTCGATATCCTCGAGGGTGACTTCAATCCGGATGGGCTGGGACTCGTCGAAGAAGTAGGCGGAACTCAACTTCGTGCCGGAGAGGAAGAGCGAAAGGGACTGTAGGAAGGACGACTTGCCTGAGTTGTTTTCGCCGATCAGGCAGCCGAATTTAGACAAAGGGATCGTTACGTCCCTTAGCATCCGATAGTTCTTGATAGAAAGCTTGGCAAGTCTCATGGGAGGATCCTAACGCGCCTAGCGCAGTACCGATCCGGGGATAATCCGGAATCCGGGGATAGTATACTCGGTCCGGGGACAGTACACTCAAACCCTAGCGGCGACGCCGACGCCTGGCCCTTGACACCGGGTCTATCCTCGGGGTGGTGAGTCGTTCGGCCGGCTTGCCATCAGCGCTCCTCGACAAAACGAATATTTAGTGAATGACCGACCGAAAGATAGCCAATTAAGTAATTGATTCTAAAAAGCAAAGTCGATATTTGGCTTTGTTCCTTCAAATTTGTGTTTTCGCGCCGTCTTGCGCCTCCAAGTCCAGGGACAGACACTCAAGCCCCAGCGGCGATGCCACCGCCCAGCCCTTGACACCGGGTCTATCCTCGGGGTGGCGCCTTGCCCAGCCGGCTTGCCATCAGCGCTCTTTGACAAAACGAATATTTGGCGAATAACTGACCGAAAGATAGTCAATTAAGTAACTGATTCTAAAAAGCAAAGTCGATAACTGGCTTTGTTCCTTCAAATTTGTGTTTTCGCGCCGTCGCGAGGCCTCGGACCGGTTACTGCGCGGCGGCGGTGACGCGGCAGGCCGATAAGTGTTCAGCTACAGGCTACAGGCGGAACCGTGAACATCCGCAGCTTCGCGCCCGCGAGATTTCCCACAAGGGAAGTCAGTATCGGAGGAAGCAGATTCTATCGGCCCAGTCCCAGGCTTGAGCTTCCCTGGCCAGCCGCGCCAAGGCCCCAACCAACCCTCCGATATCTGCCGGGGAGATGGTCTTTTCGTCGACGAAGATGACGCCGGCGTGGTGGCGCCCCTCTTCCGCCCAGGCCTTCACGAGCGGCGGAACCGTCCGGCGATCGTATGTGACCAGCGTCAGGGCCTGCGCGGCGGCCACGGCGCGCTCGGTGGGGCAGCCTGTCCTGCCCTGCGAGCCGGTTTTCGCCTGGCGCCTGGAGTTTCCACATTGTTGCGAGAATCTCGTGGGCTGCGTGCCACCGCCTTGACGTAGGGTCCCGTCCGCCGCCCGGAAGGGCGGAAGAGATTAGCCCACGGCGCAAGCCGTGGGAATCCGATACGGTTCGGGGGCGAGCCCCGGAACGGGGCGAAAGACCATGCCGCACAGCTTCTCGTCCCTTCTGGTTCACATCATTTTCTCCACAAAGGGCCGCCTGCCAGACTTGTCACCCGAACTCGCCGGCCACCTGTTTCCCTACCTGGGCGGGATTTTACGGGAGCGAAAGAGCGTGCCGCTGATCATCAACGGTCCGGCCGATCATGTGCACCTGCTGGTCGCGGTCCCGCCCACAGAATCGCTCGACGAATTGCTGCGCGTGATGAAGACCAACTCCTCGCGCTGGGTGCACGAGCAATTCCCGGCCTTGCGGAAGTTTGGCTGGCAGGCTGGATACGCCGCATTCAGCGTGAGCGATTCGCGAGCGGCCGCAGTGCTGCGCTACATTGCGGCGCAGCATGAACACCATCGCCGGATCTCGTTCCGACAGGAGTTTCTGACGTTCCTGCGGAAACACGGCGTGGCTTACGACGAGCGCGACTTGTGGGGCTGAGCGCGGCTTCCGCCCCGTTCCGGGGCTTGCTCCGTTCGCCGCTGATCCCCCACGGCTCACGCCGTGGGCTATTCTCTTACGCCCTTCGGGCTCGGCGGCGATGACATTACAATCCGAGGACAAGACCGGGAAGAGTCGTAATCCGGGGACGGTATCCCCAGACCCCAGCGGCGATGCCACCGCCCAGCCCTTGACACCGGGTCTATCCTCGGGGTGGCACCTTGCCCAGCCGGCTCGCAACCAGCGCTCTTTGACAAAACGAATATTTAGCGAACAACTGCCCGAAAGATAGCCAATTAAGTCATTGATTCTAAAAAGCAAAATCGATATTTGGCTTTGTTCCTTCAAATTTGTATTTTCGCGCCGTCGCGAGGCCTCGGACTGGTTACTGCACGGCGGCGGTGACGCGGCAGGCCGATAAGTGTTCAGCTACAGGCTACAGGCGGAACCGTGAACATCCGCAGCTTCGCGCCCGCGGCGATTCCCGCGAGCGGAGTCAGGTTCGGAGGAAGCAGATTCTGTCGGTCCAGTGCCAGGTTTGAGCTTCCCTGGCCAGCCGCGCCAGCGCCGCAACCAACCCTCCGATATCTGCCGGGGAGATGGTCTTTTCGTCGACGAAGATAACGCCGGCGTGGTGGCGCCCCTCTTCCGCCCAGGCCTTCACGAGCGGCGGAACCGTCCGGCGATCGTACGTGACCAGCGTCAGGGCCTGCGCGGCGGCCGCCTGCAGACAAGCGGCGTCGGACTGGCCCAGGAAACTCCCGTCCTCCCACTCCGCCATCGAATAAACGGGCACGGAACGGTTGCGGCGGCGCAGGCCCACCGCGACGTCGGGCGAGATATGCTCGTCCAGCAGCAGCTTGAGCACGTCAGCGGCGCGCCCCTTTGCCGGCTACGAATTCGGCGGCTTGCGGCAACATGCGTTGCAAGGCCGGGAAGCCCGTCGCTTCGTTTTCCTCGAGCGCGGTCTCGATTTCCCGCGGGAACGCTTCCGCGTAATTGCTCGCCGCCTGAACCTTGGCCTGCGGCCAGCGCAGGTGCCGGGCAACGGCGGTGGCATCGGAGGCGTAGCTGCGAATCAGAAGCACGACCTCCCACACGGCGAGCGAACTGCCCTGGATGCAGGCCTGCCGCCCCGCCGGCGAGTCACGGAAGTCGATGAAGGCGAACTCCGCTCGCCGCAAACCCTCCTCGACCAGGCGTGCGCTGGCGTCGCTGGCCGTCCATCCGTGGCGGCTGGCCATGCGCTTGAGCCGCTTCCCGCTCTCCGCCGGCAGGCGCATACTGATGACCGTCGAATTAGCCGCTCGCATGGAGACCTCCGTTTGTAACTCTTGTAAGCATTGTAGCACTCCCGCCAGCTGCGTCCTGGGAATCGCGATGCCCGACCGGTGTCTGGCGGACCACTGAATCAGGGGACCGCGGTGCGTCATGAAGCGATCAATCCGGGGACACTCAAACCCCGGTCCAGAGGCAAGGCGTTGGATGGGCAACGGGCGCGCCAGCGGGCGGGCGGCCGCAGGGACGCAAAAAAACGGCTTCGAGCACGAGGCTCGAAGCCGTAAAGCGGTCTGACTCGAAGTCGCTCTTTCGACCATCCCGCCGCCTCTCCTCAGGGCGGCGACTGGGAAAGAAGGCCGCGACTCAGACCGCAAACCCGTTCTGGCCGGCGGCGCGGAATCCGCACTTGTCGATGGACACCGCGGCCAGGCCTTTGCGCGCCCGGACCACGGTGCCGCGCGCGAACAGATTCCCGGCGCCCTGGTGGCCCAACTGAGACGGCCATTTGATGCCGATCTCGAGTTGCTGGCCGACCAGGAGCTGCCCCTCCGTGCGAAATAGCAGGCCGCGGCTGCTCATGTTGACCGTGCGGCCGGTGGCGATCGGCGCAGGCTCAGAGTTGGCCAGCCGAAAGCACATGTCGCAGGCGACCGGGAAGCGCCCCGAACTGCGCCAGGCGTGGTCGCGCTGGCGGGTTTTCCAATCCACGCCGAAGCTCATGGGTGGCGGCATGGCCGCGCCTCCAGGGATTCACTTATTCCGACGATTCGAGCATGCCACCATGCTGGCGGAACAACAATGAACCTTAATTCACAATTTCAAGAGGTACTGGAGCGGAGGCGTAAGGGGGGTACAAATCCCCCTATTCTTCGATTGGGCTAGGCCTTTCACACCAGGACTACTGGAGGGCGTGCGATGCTCGAGCGGGCGCCCGGGCCGTGGTTGCCGGCCGGCTGCAGGATGTCGCAGGGGCCAGTTTCGGCGGTTGGCCGAGGGGCCCGGCGTGTCGAGCGATTATCCCATACAGAAAGGTGAAAGACAGCAGTGGGCCTGCATTGAGGCCCACTGGGAGAACACTAAGCCGGGCGGGCGGCTTTGGCCTTGTCGTCGGCGGAAGCAGGTTTCAGGCCGGGGACAATCATCGGGACCTGGGTGCGGTAACGGAGGTAGACCTCGCCGTGGTAGGAGACCAGGTCGCGCTCCTCGAGCGCGATGCCGACGAAGATGTAGCCGGTGGTGGCGAGGGAGAACAGCAGGTGGCCGGCGGACATCGAGGGGGTGGACCAGAAGGCCAGCAGGAAGCCGAAGTAGATGGGGTGGCGGATGAACTTGTAGAACAGGGGCATGCGGAAGCCGGGGGGCGTGTAGGCCTGGCCGACCAGGTTGGTGTAGACCTGCTTCAGGCCGAACAGGTCGAAGTGGCTGATCAGGAACGTGCTGAGCAGGACGATCGACCAGCCGGCAAAGGACAGGCCGGTGAGCAGCCAAACCAGGGCCGGGGCGGTGGCATGCCAGACCGGATCGGGGATCGGGATCCACTGCCAGTACAGGAGGTCGAGCACCAGGCTGGCGAGCAGGACGTAGGTGCTGCGCTCGATGGCTCGGGGGATGATGCGGGTCCAGGCGCGCTTGAAGCCGGGGCGCGCCATAACGCTGTGCTGGACGGCAAACAGAGTCAGAAGCAGGGCATCCACGAGAAGCGCCTGGGCGAAGGGTTGGGGCGTGCCGGAGTCGATCGATTTGGGAACGAGGACGCCGCCGACGAATCCGACGGCGTAGAGGAAGGTGACGAAGAAGATGGCGTAAGAGATTACGCCATAAACGAAAGCCAATGCCTTGCCCATGATTGACCTCCTAGTCTAGTTTGACCAAATAGTATGCACCCCCGGAAGGCTGGATGCAAGCTCGCTGGTGCAACGCATTCGTGGGGGAACGGGGGCAGTCAGCAGCTGTCCACCGGGCGCAGAAGAGGCGGGGCGTTCAGCATATGGGATCAAGGAACGTGGAGCTGCGGAGCGGGCAACCGGGTCCAGCCCAAAGGCAGCGGATGGGTAACGATCCATGCGCTGGCGCGCGAGGATATCCAAGCCGGCGCCGGCTAATTCGCGGTGGGGCGCAGGAAGAAGGAGCAGGCGTCTTGACTAAATGTCACATTAGATATAATCTAAATTGGTCATGGACGCCGAGGCGATTAAGCGCTGTCTGGAGAGCGGCGGATTGAGGTGCACTCCGCAGCGCTACGGCGTGATGGCATTGCTGATGCAACATAAGGGACATCCCACGGCGGCGGAGATCTTCGAAGCCGTGAACCGGCTGGATCCACGCTCTTCACGGGCCACGACTTATAACAATCTGCGGGACCTGGTGCAGGCGGGATTGGTGCGTGAAGTGGCCGTGGAGGGCCGCGCGGCGCGATTCGACGCGCGAGGCGTGCGGCACCACCACTTCATTTGCGACCGCTGCGGCGAGGTGGAGGACATGGAGTGGTACCACGTGCCCAAGCCCAAGGCGGGCGCGCTGGGCAAGCGGATGGTGCGCGAATGCGAACTCATCGTCCGGGGGCTGTGCGCGAAGTGCGCGGGGCGTCAGGCGAGGGCGGCGCGCGGAGAGCGAGCGCGGCCGGAGGCGATGGCGTGAATGGGGCAACCAGGATGCGTTGGCAATGCAGCGCGGATCTCCTGGGACGAATCAGGGCGGATGAATAGGCGGAGAAGGAATTAAGCATAGGAGCGGGGGCGAGAAGTCCCCAGTAATAAGGAGCAATACATGTCAAATGAAACTAAATGCCCGGTGACGGGCGGCGCTCATAGACACAGGGCGGCTGGGGCCCGGACGAATGCGGAGTGGTGGCCCAATCAGCTCAACCTGAAGATCCTGCACCAGCACTCCCCGCTGTCCGATCCGATGGACAAGGAGTTCGATTATCGCAGGGAATTCAAGAGCCTCGACCTGGACGCCGTGATCAAGGACCTGCAGGCCCTGATGACGGACTCGCAGCCCTGGTGGCCGGCCGACTTCGGCCACTACGGGGGGCTGTTCATCCGGATGGCGTGGCACAGCGCCGGGACGTACCGCATCGCCGACGGGCGCGGCGGTGCGGGCCATGGCAATCAGCGTTTTGCGCCCCTGAATAGCTGGCCGGACAATGTGAGCCTGGATAAGGCGCGGCGGCTGCTGTGGCCGATCAAGCAGAAATACGGCCGGAAAATCTCGTGGGGCGACCTGATGATTCTGGCGGGCAACGTGGCGCTGGAGTCGATGGGGTTCAATACCTTCGGTTTCGGCGGCGGGCGCGAGGACATCTGGGAGCCCGAAGAGGACGTTAACTGGGGCCCCGAGGGCAAGTGGCTGGGAGACGAGCGCTACACCGGCAACCGGCAGCTCGACAATCCTCTGGGCGCCGTGCAGATGGGCCTGATTTACGTGAATCCGGAAGGGCCCAATCAGAAGCCGGATCCGGTGGCCGCGGCGATCGACATCCGCGAGACCTTCGCCCGCATGGCGATGGATGACGAGGAGACGGTGGCGCTGATTGTGGGCGGGCACACGTTCGGCAAAGCGCACGGCGCGGGCGATCCGGGCAAATATGTCGGCCGCGAGCCGGAGGGCGCCGCGATCGAGGAGATGGGCCTGGGCTGGAAGAACACCCTGGGCAGCGGCGCGGGCGGCGACGCGATCACCAGCGGGCTGGAGGGCGCATGGACCACCAATCCGATCAAGTGGGACAACAATTACCTGGAAAACCTGTTCGGCTATGAATGGGAGCTGACGAAGAGCCCGGCGGGCGCGCACCAGTGGACTCCGAAGCGCGGGGCTGGAGCGGGCACCGTGCCGGATGCCCACGATGCGACCAAGCGCCACGCCCCGATCATGTTCACGACGGACCTGTCGTTGAAGATGGATCCGATCTACGCGCCGATCGCCAAGCGCTTCCTCAAGAATCCGCGGGCGTTGGCGAAGGCATTCGCCAAGGCGTGGTTCAAGCTGACGCACCGCGATATGGGGCCGCTCTCGCGCTACCTGGGCCCGCTGGTTCCTAAGGAGCCGCAACTGTGGCAAGACCCCGTTCCGGCGGTGGATCATAAATTAATCGGGGAGCGGGACATTGCCGCTCTGAAGGCCAAGATCCTCGCGTCGGGCCTGTCGATCTCGCAACTGGTCACGACGGCCTGGGCGTCGGCGGCGACGTTCCGCGGCTCCGACAAGCGCGGCGGGGCCAACGGGGCGCGCATTCGCCTGGCGCCGCAGAAGGACTGGGAAGTGAACCAGCCGGCCGCACTGGCGAAGGTTCTGAAGAAGCTGGCGGCGATCCAGAAGGAGTTCAACAGCGCGCCGTCGAGTGGGAAGAAGAAGGTCTCGCTGGCCGACCTGATCGTGCTGGGCGGCTGCGCGGTGGTCGAGGAAGCGGCGAAAAAGGCCGGGCATAAGGTGAAGGTTCCGTTTTCGCCGGGGCGCACGGATGCCTCGCAGAAGCAGACCGACGTGCACTCCTTCGCGGTGCTGGAGCCGGCCGCGGACGGGTTCCGCAACTACCTGCGGAGCGGACACCCGGGCAAGGCGGAAGAGCTGCTGGTGGAACGGGCGCAGTTGCTGACGCTGACGGGGCCCGAAATGACGGTTCTCGTCGGCGGCATGCGCGTGCTGAATGCGAATTTCGGGCAATCGCAGCACGGCGTGTTCACCAAACGGCCGGAGACGCTGACGAATGATTTCTTCGTCAACCTGGTGGACATGAAGACGAAGTGGGGACCCTCCGCCACAGCAGAAGGCGTGTATGAGGGGCGCGACCGCGCCACGGGCGAGATCAAATGGACCGGCACGCGGGTCGACCTGGTGTTCGGTTCCAACTCGCAACTGCGGGCCCTCGCGGAGGCGTTTGCCTGCGACGACTCGAAGGAGACGTTCGTGAAGGACTTCGTGGCGGCGTGGAGCAAGGTGATGAACCTGGACCGCTACGACCTGGCCTGAGGCGGGCAGAAAGCAGAGCGGTCCACTTCGTGCTTGACCGCCGGTTCCGTTGTGGGGATCGGCAGAGGCGAAGTGGGCCGCTTTTTTTGTGTGCACGGGACGGAGCGGGAGCGGCGTGCCGGGCGGATTCGTTTCCGGGCCCGGGCCAAAGGGCGATAGCGCAGTGCTGAGGCGCAATCGCGGGCCGGATTGCGGGCCCGCAGCAAAGCCGGCGGCAAGGCGCGGGCTGATATCATGATGAGCACCGAAAGAGGCCTCTTCATGAAAGCAAATCGTCGTGAATTCTTCGGGGCAATGGCTTCCACTGCCGCCGCGTCGGCGACCTCGAATGCGTTGCCGGCCGAGCAAAAGCAGGCGGAGCCGAGTGCGAGTGAGATCCACGCACTGCTGGGCTTCAACACGATGAGCGGCGAGGATCCGTTGAAGCTATGGGCACGGCTGCGCAACACCCGCGAGTGGCTGGCCGGGCCGCTGGCGCCGGATGGGTGGGCGGGGCAGGCGTTCATCGCCGACCACGCCGACATCTTCGCTTTCCGCTTCCTGCCGGTTCCGCCGGCCTGGTTGAAAGGCGCCGGCGCGAACCGCGCGGCGCACTGCGCGGCTCATTTCGAGAAGTGGCTGGGGGTGGGCAACTGGGGCGGCGCGTGGAGCCATTGGTGGAGGAAGGTGGGCCCGAAGGCGCCGGACGATTCCTACGCCCGGCTGGTGTGGCAGATGCCCGACGGCGGTCCGGAGGTGACCTACGAATGGGCGCGGACGGCGCGCAACGAGATTGTGGGCCGGATTCGGAATTCCCAGGCGTCGGACTGCGCCATCCAGGCGTATGTGCCGTGGACCGCCGATGCTCCGAAGTACGCCGTGCTGTACGCGCTGGGCCCGGAGGGCCGCTACATCCGCGGGCGCTCGTGGGTGCCGGGCACGCGCGACGGGATGCGCTGGCTGATGGCGTGCTCGGCTCAACCGGCCGAAACGGCGGGCGACGGCAGCACGCGCTGGATCGGCTTTTACCCGCAGATGGAGACGCTGTACTTCTGCGCGCGGCAAGGGCAGGCGTATGGGCCGCTCGAAAAAGCGACTGCGGCGTGGCTGGCCGAGGGGCGCATCGACGCGCTGCTGGAACGCAACCGGGCGCGCTACCTGGCGGCGCGCCCGAATGCGTCGGGCTGGCTGGCCGACACGACGGCGGCGATCAACGATCAGCTGGAATGGAGCGAAGTGTACACGCCGAGCCGCAGGCGGACCTACATCACGGTGTCGCGCGGATGGAGCTTTTTCCCCAACAATTCGGCGCCGGACTTTTTGTGGGACAGCTTCTGCAACGCGCTGCTGGTGGGGCAGGAGGACGGGGCCAAAGCGCACGGCATGGTGCGGGACATCCTGGCCTGGCAGACCGACGAGGGAATGCTGCCGCAGTTCGGCGAGTTCTCGAATATGCCGCAGCCGACCACGCCGCCGGTGGCGAGGGGGCACTCGCAGTATCCGATTGGTGCACTCCTCGTGGCCAAGCTGCACCTGCGGCGGCCGGATCGAGCGTTCCTGAACGAGGTTTACCCGCGCCTGCTGGCCAGCCACCGGTGGTGGTTCGCGGACCGCGGGGATGGCCAACCGTGGCGCGACGGAAACCGCAACGGGCTGCTGGAGCTGGGCTCCAACTACCCGGAAGAGATCCCGGCGAAGGCGCGGCGCCAGATGGCATGCAACGAGTCCTACGACGACAGCCCGCAGTGGGAGCAGGCGCAGTATAACGAGCGCACCGGCACGCTGGAGCTGGACACGGTGGAGCGGAACTGCCTGTACGCGATGGATTGCTGGGTGCTGGCCTGGCTGGCGCGTCAACTGGGCCGTCAAGACGAGGCGCTGGCGCTGGAAGCCGAGCACCGGAAAATGGCGGGGACGATCAACCGTCTGTTGTGGGACCAGCGGCGCCAGTGCTACTACAACCGCCGCTGGAAACCAGTGGACGGCGAGTGGTTCACGCCCCAGGTTTCAGCGGATGTGTTCCTGTCGCTGGTGGGCAAAGTGGCCCTGCCGGGGCAAGCCGCGGCGCTCGGGAAACTGTTCAACGATCCGCGCAAATTCGCCGGCGAATGGATCCTGCCGACCATCAGCCGCGACGATCCCGAGTACCCCAAGCAGGACTATTGGAAGGGCAAGGCCTGGGCGCCGGTGAACTGGCTGGTGTACCAGGGCCTGAAGATCTACGAATGGGATCGCGAGGCCCGGCTGCTGGCGGAATCGAGCGCCAAGATGTTCCTGAAGGCGTGGCGCGAAAAGGGCGAATGCCACGAGAACTTCCTTTCGACCACGGGCGCGGCAACGGGGGATCCGCATTACACCTGGGGGGCGCTGATGGCGCTGATGGCGATCGAGGAGTACATCGACATCAACCCCTGGCAGGGGCTGCGCTTCGGGAATCTCGAGCCGGCCGGCGAGGGCGCGATCGAACGGTATTACGTGGCCGGGTCGCTGTACGACGTGGCCATGACGGCGCGCTCGACGGAGGTGCGCCGGGACGGGAAGCTGCTGTTCCAGGCCGATGCCGCGGTGGAGATCCGGCAGGTGCACTTCCACGCCGGGGTGCAGGGCGAGGTGCGCGCGGCCGCGCCGTGTCGTCTGAGAGTGGGCGACCGCGCTGCGCGTGACATTGCGGCGGGTGTCACCAAGCTGGCGTGAGAGGGGCGCGAAGAGGGTCGGGGCGCTAAGTGGCCCGGATTTGAGGCGCCCGGATTTGAGTGGCCCCAACGTGATTCCGCGGCAGGCGTGGCGGGCCGCGCTAGCCGCTCCATCCATCCGGTACAAGTCATCGGCCGCGTAAATTCCGAGTTGACAAGGTTGGGTTTCGCTGGTAATGTGCAATAAATCGATGGACATGCGGTAGATTTTGACCCGTGCGGCCCCGGAATTGCAACAGCCCGCCAGATCTGGAAGCCCACGTGATGGCCCCAGCAGCACAAACATCGTGTCGAACGAAGCCGGGCGTCGACTGTGCGATGTGGGCCTGGCGCTAACCCGTTTGCGATAATCGATCTACGGGGAAATCGTGAGCTGACCGGAGCACCAAACCCGATGTCCCCGTGCCGCCACGGATGCAACTGCCCCGGCGGTCCCGCAGCGCTGGCGGTTGAGCATCGTATCACCCAGGAGAGAAGCTTGCTGGAACAGAGATTGCATCGCCCGGTCCAGGCCCGAGTGTCGACGCTGGTTCGACTGTCGCTCGTGGTGGCCTGCGGCCCGGTATTCGCGCAGTACGACAAGGTAGCCGCGCTGGGCTCCGATTCAGCACTCACGCCGATCGGCGGGCCGGCGACTGCTCCTTCCATTTCCACCGGACCTTACGACCTGCCCGACCTGCGGCCAACCGGCATGCTGAACGACCAGCTTCCGAACTGGCTGCAATTCGGGCTGGATGAGCGCGTGCGATGGGAAGGGTACAGTGGCGGCGGCTTCAAGCCTAACAATAACGCTTCCTATTTTCTCAACCGCTTCCGGTTTGGGATGCTCGTGCGGCCGGCGGATTGGTTCAAGGTGGTGGCACAGGTCCAGGATGCGCGCTCGTTTCTACAGAGCCCGCCGCTGGGGCCGCCCAACAACGTAAGGTGGGACCTGAAGCTGGCGTATGCCCAGTTCGGAGACGAGGAGAAGCAGCCGGTTGCGGTCAGTGTCGGCCGCCAACTGATCGACTACAACAACACCATCATTGCCAACTCGGAATGGCGCAACCAGGCACGTTCGTACGACGGAGTGGTGACCAAGATTCACGTGGACCGCTTCCGGGCGGCCGTCTTTGCCGCCTCAGTCGTGATCCCGCAGCTGTACGGAATCTCGCATCACCAGGAAGGCAACAACATTTACGGCGCTTATGGCTGGATCACGCGCGTGCTTCCCAAGTCGTCGATCGAACCGTTTACGTTGTGGCGCGTCGAGCCGAGCGTGGCGGTGGAAGCGAGCGAGGCAAAGACCGGGCACCTGAACGAGATGGCGTATGGGTTTCGGGTCAGAGGAACGGGCATCTCGAATTTCGACTACCGGTATGAGCTGGTGCGTGAAGGCGGCTCGGCGGGAACGAACAATATCGACGCCTGGGCGACGACCACCGGTGCGGGTTACACGGTTGCCGGGCTGGGCTGGAAGCCGCGCTTCTTCACGGGATACGACTACGCCTCCGGCGACAGCAATCCGAAAGACGGCATCCGTGGCACCTTCGACAGCATGTACCCGACGGCCCATGACCGGTTCGGGATCATCGACCAGTTCGGATGGCAGAACATCATGGCCGGGCGCGCCGGGGCGACGGTGAACCCGCATCGGCGCTGGTCGGTGACGGCGCAGTACCTCGATTACTGGCTCGCTTCGGCGACCGATGCCGCCTACAACACGTCCGGCGGAGTGATCCTGCGCGATCCCACGGGCAAGTCGGGCCGGCACCTGGGCGACGAGTTCGATGTGTACACGTGGTACGAAATCAACCGTGAGGTACACGTCGGAATTGGCGTGGGACACCTGCTGCCGGGCGAGTTCATCGCCCGGGCAGGCAAGGGCGCGGCGTACACTTACCCTTACTTTGCGATCGAAATCTTCGATGGAAAGCGAGTCCACTAGCGGCGTGTCGCGAAAAAAGCGGAGCACGTCCGATCGCTGACGGCGGCCGGCCACGCCAAGCGGGGTTCTATCGAAATGGATAGAGCAGGTTCTATCCGAACGGTGCCACGAACGTGGCATTGCGGCTGTAACCCATTGATTCAATTAGCAAAGATATTTGGCACGCGGCTTGCACTTGTAAGGGCGTGTTCGCTGCAAAGCAGGGAACAACATCAGAGGGGAAAAGGAGCAATGAGATGAGGACCACCAAGAGTTTGCTGAGTGCTGCTTTCGTTATCGCCGCGTTGGGAGTGATCCCGGCGTTGGCACAGACTTCCGCAACGTACGATGTTCCGTTCGCCTTCAGCGTCAGCGGCAAGACGCTGCCGGCGGGGGAATACAAGATCGGTGTCGACAACAACCGGACAGGGCTGGTGCAGATCAAATCCGCCGACGGCCGGGCCACCTTCACGATGACGCACAGTGCGGGCGCCGGCGCCCCGAGTGCGGAGCCGAAGCTGGTGTTCCATCGTTACGGCGACCAGTACTTCCTGGCGCAGGTTTCGACGGGCGAAGTCAGAACGCCGATTCTGGAACTCCCTTCGTCCAAGGCCGAGCGCGAGGCGGTCACGATTGCAGCGTCCCGCCAGGTTGAGACGGTGACGCTCGTGGCCATGCGGTAGGCGCATGCGGTAGGCGATCGACCAGAGCGTCATCGCGGGGTTGGAGGAAAGGCGCTACGGGGGCAGGAGCCTCCGTGGCGCCTTTTCGTTTGCGGAGGCGCTCCCCGGGTGAGAGGGGCGGAGCGGCGCACGGACTTGCCTGGCTGGCGTGCTGAACGAGAGCCGTCCTGGCGCGCTGACCAGCGGAGGGCGGATGGTCCAACGAGTGGCGTGTCGCGAGGGAAGCGGAGCGCTCTCGCTCCTTGACGGCGAGCGGTTCAGAGACGCGCGGTAGCGCGTCCAGCGCGACACGCCACGACTGTGCGGTGCTTTCCTGGCTCAATCCACGGGTTGGAATATACCTTTTGTTGATAGGGATTATATGGTTGAGCTACACTAAACCGTACGGTCACTCATGCCCACAATCCTGATTTCTCATTTGAGGTCGCTGGAAGCGGAGGCGATGCACATCCTGCGCGAGACCGCCGCGCAGTTCCGCACGCCGGTGCTGTTGTACTCGATCGGCAAGGACAGCAGCACGCTGGTGCATCTGGCCCGCAAAGCCTTCTACCCGGGGAAGATTCCGTTCCCACTGCTGCACATTGACACGACCTACGAGTACCCTGAACTGATCGAGTTCCGGGACCGCTTCACGCGGGAAATCGGCGCCGACCTGCGAGTGTACACCAATCGGGCGGCGATCGACGCGGGGGCGAATCCGTACGATCTGGGAACGGCGAAATGCTGCCACCTGCTACGCACGCGGGCGCTGGTGGAAGGGCTGAAGGAAGGCGGGTACGACGCGGCGATTGGGGGAGGACGGCGCGACGAAGAGCGTTCGCGCGCCAAGGAGCGCGTGTTCAGCTTTCGCGACCGGGAGGGGCGTTGGGAGCCGCGCAACCAGAGGCCCGAACTGTGGAGCCTGTACAACGGCCGGGTGGACGCGGGCGAGAGCATCCGCGTTTTTCCGCTATCCAACTGGACCGAGACGGACGTGTGGCGGTACATCGACGCGGAGCGGATCCCGCTGCCGCCGCTGTATTTCGCGCAGCCGCGCGAGGTGGTGGTGCGCGGCGAGACGCTGATTCCGATGGAAGAGAACGTGAAGCTGCGGCCGGGAGAAACGCCTGTGACGCAGGTGTGCCGGATGCGAACGCTAGGCTGCACGCCGTGCAGCGGGGCGATCCCGTCGGCGGCCGCGACTCCGGCCGAGATCCTGGTGGAACTGTCAGTATTCCGGCGTTCGGAGCGTGAAAACCGCGTCATCGACCACGACCAGGAAGGTTCCATGGAGCTGAAGAAGCGCGAGGGCTATTTCTGATGCACACGATGGTGGAGAAGCCGCTGCTGCGCATTTCGACGGCGGGCAGCGTCGACGACGGCAAATCGACGCTGATCGGGCGGCTGCTATACGACAGCAAGTCGGTGTGGGAGGACCATCTCGAGGAAGTCAGCCGCAATGGCGTCAACCGGGCCGCGCGCGGCCCCGACCTGTCACTGCTCACCGACGGCCTGAGAGCCGAGCGCGAGCAAGGCATCACGATCGACGTGGCGTACCGCTACTTCGCAACGCCGCGCCGCAAATTCATCGTCGCCGATACGCCGGGCCACGAACAGTACACGCGCAACATGGCCACCGGAGCCTCTACGGCCGAGGTGGCGCTGCTGCTGGTGGATGCCCGCAAAGGCGTACTGCCGCAGACGGTCCGTCACGCCACCATCGCCTGGCTATTGGGCATTCGCAAGCTGGCTTTCGTGATCAACAAAATGGACCTGGAGGGATTCCGCCGCGAGGTGTTCGAGAACGTCCAGACGCAGGCGCGCGCGCTGCTGGGCAGCCTGCCGGGGGCGGACGCGGCTTTTTTCCCCATCAGCGCGCTGGACGGCGACAACGTGGTGACGGTCTCCCTTCGGACGCGGTGGTACGATGGGCCGAGCCTCCTGGACTGGCTCGAAAATGTGGATGTGCCACCGGCCGCCGAGGCCCCATTCCGCCTGCCCGTTCAGCTGGTTATCCGGCCGCACCTAGATTTCCGCGGTTATGCCGGCCAGGTGGCGAGCGGCTGCGTACGGCCGGGCGATGGGGTGCGCATCGAGCCATCCGGCACGGAAGCGCGGGTGAAGCGCATCGTCAGCTTCGACGGCGACCTGGATGAGGCGAGCGCGGGCATGTCCGTGACACTCGAACTGGACCGCGAAGTGGATGTCTCGCGCGGCGACTGGATCAGCTCCACCAGCGAGCGCCCGGCGAGGGCGCAACGGTTGCGGGCGACTGTGGTGTGGATGAGCGATCAGCCGGGGCGCAGCGGGGCCTCCTATCTGCTACAGCACGGCACGCGCGTTACGCCTGTCCGATTGTCGCGAGTGAGCGAGCGGCTGGACGTGGTGCGGCAGTCGAACGATGCCGCCAGCGAGTTGCAATTGAATGACATCGGCAACGCCGAACTGGAAACGGCCGAACCCCTGGCCTTCGACCGCTACACCGACAACCGCGCCACGGGCGGCTTCATCCTCATCGACCGGCTGAGCAACCTGACGGTGGCGGCGGGCCTGATCCGGTCCGCGCTGGGGGACGAAATCGAGGCCCATCCGCTCAGCGCCGCCGAGCGGGCGGAGCTGTTCGGCCACAAAGCCTGCCTGATCGATCTCTCGGCGCGGCCGGAACTGGCGCCTGCCCTGGAGCGCCAATTGCTGCTGCGGCACTTCCACGCGGTCACGGTGGGGAACGCCGGCATCGACGAACAGTTCCTGTTACAGGCGGGACTGCTGGTGCTGAGCACAACATACCGGCCCGGCGCGGCGCTCGACGCCCGCGGCCTGGCGTCCGATGCGCCGCGAGCCGTCGCGGCGCTGGTCGAGCAACTGCGCCAGGCGCGCGTGTTGGGCGCCGGCAACTTCATCCAAGGAGACGGAATCTAATCATGCGCGATCCTATTCACAGCGCCCGCCAGATCATCGCCGCCGCACTGGACGGCGCCGCGCGGCCGTGCGTGACCTGTAGCTTTCAGGCCGAGGACGTGGCCCTGGTACACCTGCTGCGGCAGTACGAGCCTGGCCTGCCCGTGCTGTTCCTAGACACGGGCTATCATTTCGCCGAGATTTACGCCTATCGCGACCAACTGGCCGAGGCCTGGAACCTGAGTCTGGTCAACCTGCTGCCGGCCGAAACGGTGGAAGAGCAGGAGGCCGCCCTGGGCAGGCTGTACGAGAGCGATCCGGGCACCTGCTGCCACCGCCGCAAGGTCGAGCCGCTGATGGCGGGACTGACGGGATTCGACGTCTGGTTCACGGGCCTGCGGCGCGAGCAATCGCCGACCCGCGCCGGTCTCCAGCCCTCCGAGATGCACACCTTCCCGACCGGTCTCAGCCTGCGCAAACTGAGCCCGCTGTTCGACTGGAACTGGACCGAAGTCAGCAGCTACCTGAGTGTTCACGAAATCCCCGAATTGCCGCTGTATGCGCAGGGTTACACGAGCATCGGCTGTCAGCCGTGCACGGCCAAACCGGCCGACGATGCGCACGCGCGGAGCGGGCGTTGGGGCGGGCGAAAGCTCGAATGTGGCCTGCACACGGTCAGTATCAAGGCGCCTGCATAAGACATTCATCTCTCGAGCAAGGCCAGCGCGACGGAGTGTCGACGGTTGACGCGGGGTGCGATGATCCGAAAACACTCATGGCGAACGACCAGCTGGCGGCAGTCTACAGGAAGTTGCAGCGGCCGCCGGGGGGGGGGGCGCGTCCGCCTAACCCGGATGTTTCACCAACAACCGGCTGCGGCGCGCGATAGGGCCGCATCTACTTCGTTGCGCTGGGCCCAGGGGGCACCCCCCGTCCTCGACGTAGGCGCCAAGTAAGCCTGCGGGCTGCTCCCGCAAGGGCGCTTTGTGGCATTGCTTGATGTTGGGACCCTCTCATCGCGCCTCGCTGCGATCGTGGTGCAACATCCGGGCTAGTTGCGCCCGGTCAGCGTGTTCGGCGTGCCACGCAGAGTTAACATAGTCCAATGCGAAAGCAAGCCGAAGTTCCTATGAGCGTGGACGAGTACCTGGCGGGCTTGCCGGAACCCGCCAGGACGACCCTGGAGAAGCTGCGGGCGGTGATCCGGACGGCAGCGCCGAAGGAGACGGAGGAGGTCATCAGCTACGGGATGCCCGCCTTGCGCTACAACGGTCCGCTGGTGTACTACGCCGCGTTCGCCGGGCACTGCAGCTTCTTCCCCGGGAGCAAGGCCGTGATCGAGCAGTTCAAGGACGAACTGGCCGGCTACTCGATCGCCAAGGGGACCATCCGCTTCCCCCTGGACAAGCCGCTTCCATCCTCGCTGGTGAAGAAGATGGTCACGGCGCGCGTGGCGCAGAACGAACTCAAGAAAAAGCGATGAGCGAGCGGCCGGCGAAACAGGGCGCTGACTCCAATTTCGAAGCCCGATCATCTGTAACGCGACGGAGGGTGCGTCGGCGCGGGCGTAGGGAAGCGGCGCGCGCGTGCCGGGAGCGCGTTTGGCCCGTAACTTGACTGTTGTGCAGGGTTTTTCATCCGCTAAACTTGCAGAGGGAGCACGGATTCGATGGCGATGCCTGCGCGGGGAGTGGCGACGGCCGGGAAAAGGGCGCGGAACTACCTGGGATTGAACCGCGAGACGCTGGTTCAGGCCTTTCGCATCATGCAGATGGCGCGGCGGCTGGACGACCGCGAGGTGCTGCTGAAGCGGCAGAGCCGGATCTGGTTCCAGATTTCGGGGGCGGGGCATGAGTGCGTGCAGGCGGCGGCGGGGCTGCTGCTGAAGCCGGGCGAGGACTGGTTTTTCACGTACTACCGGGACCGGGCGCTGGCGCTGGCGCTGGGGGTGACGCCGGAGCAGATGCTGCTGGCGAGCGTGGGGGCGGCGGCGGATCCGTTTTCGGGCGGGCGGCAGATGCCGTCGCACTGGTCCGACCCGGAGCTGCACATTTTCACGGGCTCGTCGCCGACGGGGACGCAGTTCGTGCAGGCGGTGGGGGCGGCGGAGGCGCGGCGGCTGGCGAATCCGGGATCGCGCGAGCTGACGCTGTGCACGAGCGGCGAAGGGGCGACGAGCGAGGGCGAATTCTGGGAGTCGCTGAACGCGGCGTGCCTGGGACGGCTGCCGCTGCTGTACCTGGTGGAGGACAACGGGTACGCGATTTCGGTGCCGGTGGAGCAGCAGACCGCGGGGGGGAGCATTGCACGGCTGGTGAGCGGATTCCCGAACCTGCTGGCGGTGGAGTGCGACGGCAAGGATTTCCTGGATTCGGCCGGGGCGCTGCAACAGGCGATCGACTGGGTGCGGACGGGGCACGGGCCGGCGCTGGTGCACGCGCACGTGATCCGGCCGTATTCGCATTCACTGTCGGACGACGAGCGGCTGTACAAGACGGTGGCGGAGCGCGAGGCGGAGGCGGCGGCGGACCCAATAGTGACGTATCCGCGGTGGCTGATCGGCGAGGGGCTGCTGGACGAGCAAGGCTATAAGCGGATGTGCCATGAGGTGGACGCGGAGATCCAGGAGATCACGGCGCGGGTACTCAACGAGGCGGGGCCGGCGGGGACCAGCGCGCACGAATTTCTGTATTCGCCGGACGTGGATCCGTGCGGGGCGCAGTTCGAGGCTGAACCGGAGTTCAAGGGCGAGCCGCGGACGATGGTGGATGAGATCAACCGCACGCTGAGCGAGGAGATGGCGCGCAACGAGAGGATCGTGGTGTTCGGCGAGGACGTGGCGGACTGCGGGCGGGTGGAGAATCTCAATGAGGTCAAGGGCAAGGGCGGCGTTTTTAAAGCAACCATGGGGCTGCAGACGCGCTACGGGGTGGAGCGCTGCTTCAACACGCCGCTGGCCGAGGCGAGCATCATCGGGCGGGCGATCGGGATGGCGGCGCGGGGGCTGATGCCGGTGCCGGAGATCCAGTTTTTCGACTACATCTGGCCGGCGATGATGCAGATCCGCGAGGAGCTGGCGACGATCCGCTGGCGGTCGGCCAATGGGTGGAAGGCGCCGATGGTGGTGCGGGTGCCGATCGGGGGATATCTGAACGGCGGGGCGCTGTACCACAGCCAGTGCGGGGAGGTGGCGTTCACGCACATTCCGGGGCTGAGGGTGGTGTTTCCGTCCAATGCGCTGGATGCGTGCGGGCTGCTGCGGACGGCGCTCAGGGCGGACGATCCGGTGCTGTTCCTGGAGCACAAGCGGCTGTACAGGGAGCCGTACAACCGGTCGCCGCATCCGGGGCCGCAGTACACGATCCCGTTCGGGAAGGCGCGCATCGCGAAACCGGGACGGGACCTGGCGATTGTCACTTATGGGGCGACGGTGCAGAAGTCGCTGCAGGCGGCGACGCAGATCGAGGGGCGGCGGCCGGAGGTGTCGATTGAAGTGATCGACCTGCGGACGCTGGCGCCGTACGACTGGGAGGCGATTGCGGCGGCGGTGAAGAAGACGTCGCGGGCGCTGATTGTGCACGAGGACACGCTGAGCTTCGGGTTCGGGGCGGAGATTGCGGCGCGGATCTCCGACCAGCTGTTCGAACACCTGGATGCGCCGGTGCGGAGGGTGGCGGCGGCGGACACATGGGTGGGGTATCACCCGCAGCTGGAGAGCGCGGTGCTGCCGCAGACGGAGGACATTGTGAGGGCGGCCGAAGCGCTGCTGGGGTGGTGAAGCAGGCGGGAGGATGGCGCAGCTTGTGGGCTGGTCGGGTGCAGAAACGAAGGGCGGCTAATCTTCGGCGTCGTGACGGGCGGCGGGGATCACGACCAGGCCAGTGGAACGCAACCAAGCCAGCAGCGGGCCGAGGTTCAGGCGCAGCTCGATCAGAGTCGCGTGGGAGGAGCGGGGCGTGGCGATGAGCAGGGCGAGGCGGCCGGGGGAGGCGGAGACGAAGACGCCGAGAGCGCGAGCGGGCGGGGCGGCGGTGACGATCAGCAAGGGCCGCCAGGAGCCGGCCGGCGGGGGCGCGAGACGCCCGGCCGCGGACGTCCAGGGAAGGGGCGCGGGGCGGAGTTCGAGCTGCATGTCGAGGCCGCCGGCGAAGGCCTCAAAGCTGGCCGCGGCGGCGCGCGCGGGCTTCCCGGCGGCCAGAAGCAGCAGAATGGCAAGGGCACAAGTTTTGAGATTCATGATCGCCTCCATGGCCAATGCAAGTGGCAGGTTGCGGAGAGAACATTAGCGCCTCCGCTCCGCACGGGGAGCGGCTCAGAAACACGCGGCTCGGGAAAAGGTGCATACGCCTCCGCTCCTTCAGGGCGAGCCGCGCCGGATTGGGGCCGGACCTAGAGGTCCGGCGCAGACGTGGACGTCGGCCCCACCCAATAGCCGCTCCTTTCAGTCGCGGCTCCGTCACACAAGGGGTTAGGGCTTGTTGGTGAAACTCATATCGGCCACGTGGAACTCTTTCTCCACTGCGCCGATCTGGTTGATGTCGCCGGTGCCGACGATGTTGACGATGGTGAGTTCCTTGGGCTGGGCGGCGATGACGGCGAGGCCGTCGGGCTTGCCGTCCGTGGCGTGAAAGCAGACCTGCGCGGATTCGCCGGTCTTGTTGTTGCGGACGTTGACGATGCAGGCCCAGCCGGGCTCGCGGAGCTGGCTCCGGACGGCGTCGACGTCGGTGAGATCGTATTCACCCTCGTGGGCGAACTTGTAGCTGCGGACGAAGCCGCCCTTGATATTGTCGAAGGGCCCATGGTGGGCGGATGAGGCATCCTGGCCCGATTTGGGGGCCGAGTTGGAGCCGGCGGCCATGGCCAGCACGGCGGGGTCGAGGTTGACGTCGGCGACCTCCTGGGCCTTGGCGGCCAGCTTGTCGAGGGAGGCGGGGAGTTTCAATGTCTGTGCCTGGGCGGCGCAGGCCGCCAGCACGAATAAGAACAGAGGCGCTGCGGATTTGATCATGGTCTTATCTCCTTTATTGGTACAGGGCGGAACGGGCGGCCTCACTGGTCGGGATGGTCCTGCTTGTCCTGTTTGTTCTGCTTGGAATTGAGCTTCATGGCGTAACTCCTTTTCGGTATGCCGGACTGGCGCCCGAGCCAAACTCAAGGGCTAACGGCGATCTTTGTCAGCAATTCAGGGGACCACAGCGCCAGTTGGTCTTTCTGGATGTGGTTCAGTTCCGTGGCGGCGGAATTGTAGCGTGCCAAAAGCTCGCGAGGATCGATCATGCAGTCAATCAACGCGGCGCGGCCATACCGCTTCTCGACAATCACCGCCATTTTGTATCCCACTGTGTACCACGGTCCCTGTACGCCGAAGAATGAATAGGCTTTCTCGTCAATCTCGCTCTTGGTGCTGAGTTTTCGATTTATGATGTCCAGGAAGAATTGCTGTACCGTGGCCAAATCGTCGTTGAAATTAGCCATGTCGCGATCCCAGCGCGCGCGTTCGTCGGGCGAGCTGACTGCGTGGGGATGAACGTCGGGACCTCCGGCGGCCGCGAGCATGGCAAGGCCTTCTCCGAAGGCGCCCATCCAATCCACTGCGGACTTGACATTCGGCGGCAGATCCTTCAGCTTTGCCTCGGCCAGAGAATCCACGCTGGAAAAACCAATATGGTGCAGCTCATGCGCGACCGTGTTCTCGAATTTCGCGGCAGATTCCTGGGGGTCCAGATACAAAAAGATGGTTGGATCGCTCTGCGTCTCGAACACGAAGCTGTTGGTCCCGGGCTTGATAACGGGAAATACTTTGGCGTGGATCTTTGCCTGTTCGGGCAAGTAAGCTAGCACCCGCACCGCTGACGCGGTGAGATCGGCCTTCTTCCAATCCGCCAGGGTGTGGCGCAGCGCATCCGCTTTGGCCGCCAGGCCGGGAGAAAGCACAAACGTCTTGAAATCGTCGTCCGTGAAGTCGCGCTTTAAACTCGCTTCGCGCTTCTTCAACCGGATATACGGTTCCGTGGCAAATAGCCTTTGCCAGTCCGACTCAGCCGTGGTCAGTCCATCGGTTTTTCTTGCAAGAATCGCCAGTACCATGTCCGCTTCATCGGTATTCAATTGAAGTTGCACACGGTCAGTAGCGCTGTGTGCAGTCGCGAGCGGCGTGAAGGGGAGGCCGGAACCGAAAACGAATACGATCAGGATGAATCGAGATAATCCGCAGGCGGTATTTATGCTCCATCGCGAAAAGCCAACAAGGAGTTGAGCTGGAGTTTCCATTTTTGGACTCCCGGATCCTGTTCAGCGTGCGCCCGGCGCTCCGAGAAAGCCGTTTACGGCTTGTTCGTAAGGCTCCTGTCCGACATCTGGAAATGATCGCCCAACGAGCCGAGATCGGACAGGTCGCCCGCGCCGAGCAGATTGACGATCGTCAGCGACTTAGGCTCGGCCGACACGACCGCGAACCCGTCCCCGGCGCCGTCCGTCGCATGGAGGCAGACCTGCGCTGTCTCGCCCTTCTTGTTGTTACGGACGTTGACCATGCACGACCAGCCGGGGCCGCGCAGCTGGCTACGGATCGCCTCGACGTCGGCCTGAGAGTACTCGCCCTCCTGTTCGAACTCGTAGCTGCGGACGAAGCCGCCCTTGAGTTTGCCCACGTTCTTCAATTCGATCGCGCCGTGCGCTTCCTTGCCGGCGTGCGGCTTCGCGGCCAGGGACAGCAGGTTCGCATCGAGCTTGATGTCGACCACCTCCTTCGCCCGGGCGGCCAGCTTGTCGAGGGAGGCGGGGAGTTTCAATGTCTGTGCCTGGGCGGCGCAGGCCGCCAGCACGATTAAGAACATGGGCGCTGCGAATTTGATCATGGTCTTATCTCCTTTACTAGTAGGGGCGGGACGGGCGGCCTCACTGGTCGGGATGGTCCTGCTTGTCCTGCTTGTTCGGCTTGGAATCGCGTTCGATCCTGGGTATGCCGAACTGGCCCTCCAGCGCGCCCAGGTGCTGGGCGTCGATCGGGCCGGCGATGGTGACGACGGTGAGTTCCTTGGGCTTGGCGGAAACGACGGCCATGCCGCCGGGCTGGCCCTTCTGGGCGAAGAAACAGACCTGAGTATTCTCGCCGGTCTTCTTGCTGCGGACGTTGACGATGCAGGCCCAGCCGGGGGCGCGAAGCTGGGCGCGGAGCAGCTCGACGTCGGCGTCGGAGTACATGCCCTCATGGGCGAACTTATAGGTGCGCACGAAGATGCCCTTGACGCCGCCGACGGCCTGCTTGGCGGCCTTTTCGTCGGGGTTCTTGTCGGACAGGAACGCAGTCGCCATGCCGAGCATGTCGGGGCCGAGGGAGACGTCGGCGACCTCGTCGGCCTTGGCGGCGAGCTGGTCGAACGAGGGCGGAATCTTCAAGAGCTGGGCCTGCGCCGCGCAGGCCGCGAGTACGAACAATGGCACGAACAGTTTCATAAAATCATCTCCTTCACTCACCCAGCGGGCGCTCAAGCCCAGCCGGCCCATGGCCCAATTCCTTACTGCGCGTCGGAGTAGTCCGCGCTCACCTGGCGCAGGCTCTCCCGCACTTCCCTGAGAGAGCTGCCCGTGACTCTCAGGGCCAGCAAAAGTTGCTGCTTAGCGGCCTCGCCGCGAACGCGCTGCACCTGCCGGTGCTCATAATTGACGCCGCACACGACCAGCAGGCAGAGCGCGCCGGCCAGTGCGGCGCGGGCGAAAAGCGGAGCCTGGAACCAGGCCGAGATGGTTTCCCCAACCCGCGCCCACACTGATTGAGGCTGCGGCTCGGCCGCCAGCCGCGCCATGAGCCGGGCCTCAAAGCCCAGGGGCGGCTGCTCACGACGCAAGGCGTTGCGCAGGTCGTCTTCAAGACGTTCCGGACGATCAGGACGGTTCATACGGCCTCCATTCCGCGGGCGCGGCCCAACTTGTCACGCAGCAGCGCCAGCGAGCGCTGCAAATGGCTCTTTACGGTGCGCACGGGCATCTCCAGCGTGCGGGCGATTTCGGCTGGATCGAGATCCTCCTGATAGCGCAGGATCACGACCGCGCGCGCTTTTTCGGGCAGCGACTGCACCAGCTTGCGCAGGCGGTCGCGCAGCAGCGGGTCGTTCGCTGAGTCGTCCGCCGGCGCGGGGGCGGACGGCTCGGGAAAATCGGTCAGGCTGGTTAGCGGCTCCAGCCGGCGGGCGCGGGCGTAGTCGATGGCGCGATGGCAGGCCACGCGGCGCAGCCAGGCGGCGACATGTTCCGGGCCGGCCAGCCGGTCCCGCCAGCGGTACAACTGCAGGAAGACCTCCTGAGCGACCTCCTCGGCGGACTCGCGGTTGCGCAGAACATGCAGCGCGATAGAAAAGACCATCGACTGGTGCTGGCGCACCAGCGCGGCGAACTCGGCCTGGGCTTCGGCTCTGTCCATCGGTTGCGATTCGCGCCGGGCCTCGATCGGGATTGCCAGCGCTGGACTGTTCACTACTCTTCGCCGCCCTTCACCAGCTAATACGATGGCAGCGGGCTCAGGGGACGCAAAAACCGCGGCTGTTTCCTGGAGGGGCGAAACGGCCGCCGCACTTCCCTTCAGTGTTAGCCTATTGAGAATGAGAGCTGGGGGGGGGATGGCGCGGGCGACGGGGCGTTCGAAGCCGCGCTGAGACGATGAGCGGAGTATACCTTCAAACCGTGGTGCAGGGCCAAAGGCGGGAGTTCCCGCTGGAGGAGCTGGCGGTGTGCCGCATCGGGCGGGCGGAACAGAGCACGATCGTGCTGAGCGGCGACGTGAAGGTGTCGCGCAACCACGCCGTGGTGCAGCGCATGGACAACGGCGAATACTTCCTGACCGACCTGGGCAGCCGCAACGGGACGATCCTGAACGGTCGGTTGGTGGCGGGGCCGACGGCGCTGCGCAACGGCGACATTATCCGCATGGGCGGCTACGAGTTCGCGTTCGTGCAGGAAAGGGAGTCGACGCCGGGCGCGCCGCCGCCGACGCTGGTGGAGGAGAAGACCACGATTGCGGTGTCGATGCGGCTGATGACAGTGCTGGTGGCGGACATCCGCAATTTCACGGGCCTGACGATGGAGCTGGGCGAGTCGAAGATGTCGCAGATGATGGGCTCGGTGTTCCATGCGGCGGGGGTGGTGCTGGAGCGCAACGGCAGCTACGCGCAGAAGTACATCGGCGACGCGGTGATGGGGGTGTGGGTGCACGAGGGCGAGCGGCCGGTGCAGCGCGACCTGCTGGGGATCTTCCACGCGCTGTGCGGGCTGGCCGATATCATCGGGGGGCTGCAGGAGCAGTTCGAGCTGCCGGCGCCGGTGTGTTTCGGGGCGGGGATCAACAGCGGCGTGGCGGCGCTGGGCAACCTGGGCAGCTCGGCACTGGCCGACCACACGGCGATGGGGGAATGCGTGAACAAGGCATTCCGGCTGGAGACGGCCTCGAAGGAACTGGGCACGGACGTGGTGGTGGGGCGCGACACGTACGGGTTCCTGGAGGCGGCGCCGGAGATCCGCGAAATCCTCGAGCTGGCGACGGCGAACCTAAAGGGCTACGCGGGGCCGGAGGCGGTGCACGTGGCCAGCCTGGAGAGGATCCGGCGGGCGCTGGCGAAGACGCTGACCATATCCTAGGATAGGTATCCGGCGGGGGGCGAGGGCGGGGGCGTCGCTCTTTCGGGCACGCGGGGCGTGGGTGGGCGCGGCTTTGTGATACAACATAATCATGCTTGAAGATCTGTTTAGGCCGCAGCATCTGCTGCTGATTCTTATCGTTGCCCTGCTGTTCTTCGGGCCCTCGAAACTCCCGGCATTGGGCAAGGGTCTGGCTGAGGGCATCAAGAACTTCAAGGATGCGATCAAGGGCACGCCCGAGCCGCCGCCGCCCGCCGACAAGAGCCAGCAGTCTCAGCAGCCGCCCGATAAAACGGTGTAGTGCGGCAGGGATTCCAATTCGCGCCCGTGCTGCCGAGCTGGCGCCCGTAGGGGCGCTATCCTTTCCCTAATTCCGCTCCTAATCCAGTTTGATTTCCCTTCCCCGCGTGGGCCTGAGCCGCGCTGCGCCGCGCCGGCAATCCGTGACGCCACAACAGGATGCCGGGGGGCCCGGCGGGCGGCAGGGTGGTTGCATGGCCTGAGGGCCGAACTTCGGGCCGGGCGGGCGCGTACAACAGAAGTGTAAGGAGGAGAGAGTGAGCCATCGCGTTTGTCCGTGGTGGATGGGTTATCTGCTGGTCAGCCCGCTGCGGCGCTGGCGGCAGGATCCGTCCAAGATATTGCCACCGTACGTGCGCGCGGGGATGACGGTACTGGAGCCGGGGCCGGGGATGGGGTTTTTCACACTCGAACTGGCGCGGCTGGCGGGGCCGGCCGGCCGGGTCGTGGCGGTGGACGTACAGGCGCGGATGCTGGCCAGCCTGAAACGGCGGCTGAGGCGCGCGGGCCTGGAGGAGCGCGTGGACATGCGCCTGGCAAGCCAGGAATCGCTGGGGCTGGGAGACCTGGCCGCAGGGGTTGATTTCGCCCTGGCGTTCCACATGGTGCACGAAGTGCCGGCAGCGGATCGCTTCTTCGCCGAAATGGCCGCGACGCTGAAGCCGGGAGGGTGCGTGTTGCTGGCGGAGCCGGCCGGACACGTCAAGCTGGTCGATTTCGAAAACGAACTTCGAATGGCGGCGCAGGCGGGGCTGGAAGCGGTGGAGCGGCCGGCGATCCGGCACAGCAGCGCGGCGGTGCTGCGAAAGCGGGGCTAGGTACTGGTCAGGCGGCCAGGCGCAGCGGGGCTCAGAAGCCCATGGTGACGGAGGCCTGGTAGGAGCGCGGGGCGATGAAGTGCGTGCCGCTGAAGGTGGACAGGAAGTTGTACAGCGACACGGTGTCGGTCAGGTTGAGCACGTCGAAGCGGAAGCCAAGCTTGTAGCGCTCGTGGTGCAGCACGTTGTCGATGCCGGCGCCGGTGTCGAATAAGTTGCGGGGGGCGATGCGGGGCGGGTTGTGATCGTCGTTTTCGGTGCCGGGCGCGGGAATGACGACGCGCGTCGCGCCCCAGTTGGGCGCTGAGCACGAAGTAATGGGAGCGGTCAGCGTGGCGACCTGGCTGCCGCAATAAAAGCCGATGGCGGCCTGTTCGTCGCCGGTCAGCGCCAGTGCATCGGCGAGGGTTCCCACCGAGCCGGCCACCATGCCGCTGTCGTAACGCCAGGTGAAGGCCAGCCAGGGTCCCTTTTTCTTGAACTGATAGCGGGCGTGGGTGGTCTGCTCGAGGGCCTGGTCGTGGTCGATGCGGAAGACGCCGGTGGCGAGCGGCGAGTTGAACAGCAGGCCGCCGTTCTCGGGGCCGAAAAAGCGCGCGCGCGTGTGTCCGAGCACGGTGTAGACGGTGAAGCCGTGGATGTCGGTAGTGCTGACGCGCATCGAGACGCCGTCGATCTTGGATTGGCGCCAGGAGATGGGAAAGACGATCGGGGTATTGAAGAGGGTGTCGAAGTCGTAGGCGTTGGTGGTGAACTTCCAGGAATAATCGGCGTCGATCAGCAGCCGCTTGCCGATGGCCTGTTCGAGGCCAGTATTAAACTCGTTGCGGATGCCGACCTTGAGGGTGTCGCTGCCGTAGGAGCCGAAGGCGCTGGAGCCGAGGCCGCCCGAGCCGGTCTGGCTGGAGAGCAGGAGGTTCTCGTTGTAGGGGGTTTCCATGGTGCGCGAATAGGAGCCGCGCAACACGGTGGCGGTGGGCTTGAGGTGATAGGAGAAGCCGGTGCGGGGCTGCAGCGAGCGGGCGTGGGTGAGACCGTCGTAGAGGTCGAAGCGCAGGCCGAGGCTGAGGGTGAGATTGCCCAGGGTGATCTGGTCCTGGGCATACAGGGCACCGGCGTTGAGTGTGTCGCGGCCATGGAAAGCGAGCATCTGGCCGCCGCGCGTGAGGTCGTAGGGGAGCAGGCCGGGCAGGAAATTGGCGTTGGGCAGGTAGCCGGCGGAGGCGCAACCGGAAGGCGAGGTGACGGCGTCGCCGGGGACGGCGTCCCCGCTCAGGTCGAGGCAGACGGGGTTGAGCGCGGGCGAGGTGATGCCGAAGCGCGTGTCCTCGGAGAGGCCGGTCTGGTTGAACTGCAGCCCGAGCTTGATATTGTGACGCGACTTGACGATAGCCAGGTCGGTCTTGAAGCCCGAGCTGCGCAGCTTGCGGGTCTGGGCGATGGTGCCGGGGGTGTCGGCGAAGACGTCGGCGCTGGGGACATAGTCGACGAAGTCCTGGCGGTACCAACCGTTGAAGGTGTACAGGAGGCTGGCGCTGATGGTGCGCTGAAAGCCCGGCGCGAAGCTGAAGGTGCGGACCTGCTGGCGCTGGTCCTGGGAGAGCGCCTGCTGGTCGTAAGTGTTGGGGATCTGGAACCAGTTGCGCGCGGCGAACAGGTTCAAGTGAATCATGTCTTGAGGAGTGGGCTGAAAATCGAGGCGCTCGAAGATGTTCTCGTTGTTGCCGGCGGCGTGGAGCGGCTCGAACTCGGGCGTATCGAGGAAGCGGCCCGAGCGGAGGCCGTTGGCGGCGGTGAAGCTGCCCCATTTGGAGCCCCCGACGGCCAGCGACAACTCCTCGCTGACGGTGCCGAAGCTGCCGTATTCGCTGGTCAGAGTGCCGGTGGGCGTATTCTGCCCGAGGCCGGAGTGCGTCGAGGCGTTGACCACCAGGCTGGTCTTATCGCCGAACTCGGCGGGCGGGGCGCCGGTGATGATCGACATCGACTGGATGGCATTGGGCGGCATCTGGGTCGAGAACTGTTTGCTCTGCTGGTCGCTGACGGGCATGCCATCCACCGAAAACGTGACCTGCGCGTGGTCGCCGAGTGGGTGGAAGAAGCCGTTGGAGTCGGCCACCACGCCGGGCGTACCGAAGGTGATGGCGTCGCTCAAGCCCGAGCCGGGCGTGGCGGCGGGCAGGCTCTCGATCAGCGATTGATCCATATCGTTGTGAGCGTAGGCCGCGGAATCGAGGATGTTCAGACCGGTGGCCTCGACGGTGACCTCGGTGGTGCCGCCGGAGAGCAACAGATGGATGGTCAGCTCCTGCGGGACGGCTGAGTGGAGCGCGACGTCCTCGTCATGGGTGTGGAATCCGGTGGCCGTGACTTCCACGTGGTAGGAATTCTGGGGGATGTTATAAAAACGGAAGGCGCCGTTCTGGTCGGTTTTGGTTTTCTTCTCGAAACCCGTGCGCGGATTATTCACTTGGACCGTCGCTCCGAGCACTGCGGCGTCGGTCTGGTCCAGGACCGTGCCGGTCAGGGTCGCGGCATTGCCCAGGGATTGGGCGCAGAGCTGGGCCGGCAGGCATACAGCAACGCCCAGCAGTATCAGATACAGTTTTCGCATCCTATAGGTCAATGTGCGATGCGGACACGCGGACAGGTGAGGATGGATCGGCAGGCGAGCCATTCAGGCGGGCGAACGGGCCATGATTGAGCGTGAGCGGTCCTAGATCAGGGCCGGTTAACGAGGTCTCTTCGGACGGCCGCTAGGCCTGTTTCTTGCCCTGGCGGGCGACGGCTTCCATGGCCGCCTTCACTTTTTCAGGATCGCCGAGATAGTAGGACTTGAGGGGCTTCAGATCGGCGTCCAGTTCGTAGACCAGGGGCATGCCGGTGGGGATGTTCAGTTCGACGATATCGGCTTCGCTGATATCGTCGAGGTACTTCACGAGCGCGCGCAGGCTGTTGCCGTGGGCGGCGATGACGACGCGCTTGCCAGACTTGACGTCGGGCGCGATGGCGTCGTGCCACAAGGGCAGGAATCGGGCGACGGTGTCCTTGAGGCACTCGGTCAGCGGCAATTCCTCCTTGGTCAGGGAGGCATAGCGCGGGTCCTTGCCGGGGAAGCGCTCGTCGTCGGGGGTGAGCGCGGGCGGCGGGACGTCGTAGCTGCGGCGCCAGATTTTGACCTGATGCTCGCCGTACCGGGCGGCGGTTTCGGCCTTGTTGAGACCCTGCAGCGCGCCGTAGTGGCGCTCGTTCAGGCGCCAGGAGCGGATGACCGGGATCCACATCTGGTCGAGCTGCTCGGTGACCATGTCGTAGGTCTTGATGGCGCGCTTGAGCAGCGAGGTATAGCCGAGGTCGAAGACGTAGCCTTCGCGCTTGAGCGCCTGGCCGCCTTCCACCGCCTCGGCGATGCCCTTTTCACTGAGGTCGACGTCGGTCCAGCCGGTGAAGCGATTCTCTTTGTTCCACGTGCTTTCGCCGTGGCGGATGAGGACAAGTCTATACATCAATGTCTCCTGACATTCTAAGTCCTACGATTAATGATTTCACCACATTCACGACACTTCCTCGTGTAAAATTGCGATCCTCTGAGGCTAGTCCCACAGTTAGGGCAACTGTAGAATGCCTATCGTAGCCACGATACCATGAGCACGACACCATACATTGCTGCAGCAATATATGTCGCAAGGTATGTTCCTGATAGTAGAGGAAGAACGTACCCGACAAGCAGCCCGAACGGGACCCATCCACAAACGAGCCCCAATAAGATCATCTTCAGTCGTCGATATTCTTCCCAGCGACTCAGATATTCCGCATCTGGTTCGTTCATTGATTAACACCCCTTGTGGGCTGATGCCGCTACCGTGTGTGTCACCAGAGCATAGTTATCGTGGGCGCTTGTGTCCGTCGGATCGGATCTACCGGCGGGCCATGTGGCGCGAACTTACCACATACCGTGGTCGATGCGTTCCGACCGGAGTTTGGCGACCAACGTCTCCGGGTCCCCCGTTTGAGTGTCTATACGGAGCAACCCGCTCACAAGATAAAGCACAGCCATTGGGATCAGGAAGACTGTCACGCACATGGCCGTGAACCGAAGCCAGCTTCCCATAAACTCGTTGCGAATCGCCGTGGACATGATCAGGCTCCGACCAATTCATAGGCTCGGCGGCTGGGCGAATCTGCGAGCGGCGCACCCAGCCGTTAGGATGCGCTTACTGCTTGAACGCCTTCCGGCCGGCGAAGATCGCGCTCTTGCCGAGCTCCTGCTCGATGCGGATCAACTGGTTGTACTTGCAGAGGCGATCGGTGCGGCTGGCCGAGCCGGTCTTGATCTGGCCGCAGCCGGTGGCGACGGCCAGGTCGGCGATGAAGCTGTCCTCGGTCTCGCCGGAGCGGTGCGACACCACGTTGGTGTAGCCGGCGGTGGTGGCCATGCGCATGGTGTCCAGCGTTTCGGTGAGCGTGCCGATCTGGTTGAGCTTGATCAGGATGGAGTTGGCGATGCCGCGCTCGATTCCGCGGGCGAAGATCGCGGGGTTGGTGACGTAGATGTCGTCGCCGACGAGTTGGATCTTCTTGCCCAAAGCGTCGGTCATCTTCTTCCAGCCGTCCCAGTCGAACTCGGCCATGCCGTCCTCGATCGAGATGATCGGATACTTGGCCACCCAGTCGCTCCAAAACTCGATCATCTGTTCGGAGTCCAGCTCGCGGTGGTCCGACTTCTTGAAGACGTACTTCTTCTTGTCCTGGTCGTAGAACTCGCTGGCCGCTGGGTCGAGCGCGATGGAGACCTGCTCGCCAGGCTTGTAGCCGGCCTTCTGGATCGCTTCGACGATCACTTCCACCGCTTCCTCGTTCGACTTCAGGTTCGGCGCAAAGCCACCCTCGTCGCCGACCGACGTGGCATAGCCGCGTTTCTTCAACACGCTCTTCAGGTTGTGGAACACTTCCGACCCGGCGCGGATGGCCTCGGCGAAACTCGGCACGCCGTGCGGCACGATCATGAATTCCTGCGGATCGACGCAGTTGTCGGCGTGCGCGCCGCCGTTGATGATGTTCATCATCGGCACCGGCAGGATGTTGGCGTGGACGCCGCCCAGGTAGCGGTACAGCGGCGTCATCAGGCACTCGGCCGCGGCGCGCGCGGTGGCCAGCGACACGGCCAGGATCGCGTTGGCGCCGAGGCGGCCCTTGGTGGGCGTGCCGTCCAGCTCGATCATCTTGTGGTCGATGGCCGACTGGTCGATGGCGTCCATGCCGAGCAGTGCGGGCTCGATCTCGGTGGTGATGTTGCCGACCGCCTTCAACGTTCCCTTGCCCTGGTAGCGGCTCTTGTCGCCATCGCGCAGCTCGACGGCTTCATGTTCGCCGGTCGATGCGCCGGAAGGCACGGCCGCGCGCCCCATCACGCCGTCGGCCAGGAATACGTCGGCTTCCACGGTCGGATTGCCGCGCGAATCGAGGATCTCGCGGGCCTTGATTTCTACGATTTCGGTCATAGGTGAATTATCTCCGGAGGATGGAATCAGAGGACGAAGTATTATTCTCTCACAGCCGCCCGCGGCCGGCTCCGGCGATCGCGGGCCTCGCTATACTGCAATCGGAAGCGGAGACGCCGCTCAGGAAATGGTGATGCAGAATCCACTGGCCTATCTCACCGAACAGCTCGACGAGCTGAAGCGCAGCGGAGGGTACTTCCGGCTGCGGGAACTCGAAAGCGCCTGCGACCCGGTCAGCCGCGTGGACGGCCAGGAGGTGATCAACCTGGCGTCCAACAACTATCTGGGCCTGGCCGACCATCCGAAGTTGAAGGAAGCCGCGATCGAGGCGGCGCGGCGGTACGGCGCGGGGACGGGCGCGGTGCGCACGATCACCGGCACGATGGCGATGCACATGGAGCTGGAGCGGCGCATCGCGGCGTTCAAACAGGCCGAGGCGTGCGTGGTTTTTCAGAGCGGCTTCACGGCCAACGCGGGCACGGTCAGTTCGATTCTAACGCCCGAGGACCATATTGTTTCGGACGAGCTGAACCATGCCTCGATCATCGACGGCTGCCGGCTGTCGCGGGCCAAGATCCACGTCTTCCGGCATCGCGACGTGGCGCACGCGGAGGAGCTGCTGGAAGGGTTGAAAGATACACCAGGCCACAAGCTGCTGATCACCGACGGCGTGTTTTCGATGGACGGCGACATCGGTCCGCTGGACAAATTAACGGCGCTGGCGGAGCGCTACGGGGCGATCATGATGGTCGACGACGCGCACGCCTCGGGGGTGCTCGGATCGCACGGACGCGGCACGGTCGATCACTTCGGCCTGCACGGGCGCGTGCAGGTGCAGGTGGGAACGCTCTCGAAAGCGGTCGGCGTGCTCGGCGGCTACGTCTGCGGAAGCCGCGACCTGATCGAGTATCTGTACCACCGCGCGCGGCCGTTCCTGTTTTCGACGTCGCATCCGCCGGCTGTGACGGCGGCGTGCATGGCGGCGTTCGAGATCCTGGAGCAGGAGCCGGAGCGCGTGGCGCGGCTGTGGGAGAACACGCGCTATTACCAGGCTGCGCTGAGGGCGGCGGGGTTCGACATCGGCGCCACCCAGACGCCGATTACGCCGCTGATCGTCGGCGAGACGCGGACGGCGCACGAGTTCTCGGCCGAGCTGTTCCAGGAGGGGCTGTGGGCCACGGGCATCGGATTTCCGACCGTGCCGAAGGGCAAGGCGCGGATCCGCACCATCGTCACCGCGGCGCACACGAGGGCCCACCTGGACCGCGCCGTGGAGACGCTGACGCGGGTGGCGCGCCGCATGGCCATCCTGCCGGCGTAAATCGTATTCAGGAGTTCCGTCGCTGCCGGCGGTGCGTGTTAATGGACCGGCCCAATCGGTCCACCACTATTACCGCCGGCGTTGGTTCCGCCCGTCACGTCGTCCAATTCCTGCTGATTCAACTCCGACTCGTCCGCGCCGGATGCAGCCTCAGGAGCGTCTTTTCCCAGCTCTTCCATGTGTAGCCTTCTCCCCTCTTCAAAGACCATCTTCACCTAGAGCGGCCGCTGCTGGCGGTCCGTGTTAGTGGGGCGGCCACCCAACCGATCCACCACTAGTACCGCCGGCGTTGGTTCCGCCTGTCACGTCGTCCATTTCCTGCTGTTTCAACTCCGACTCGTCCGCGCCGGATGCAGCTTCAGGAACGCCCTGTTCCAGTTCTTCCATATCGATCCCTCCCTCTTCCCAAAACCTACTTAATGGTGCGGCGTCGGTGGACCACCACCGCCGGGGCCGCTTCCGCCTGTCACGTCGTCCAATTCCTGCTGATTCAACTCCGACTCGTCCGGGTCAGATGACGCCTTAGAGACGTTCTCTTCCAGTCTTCCCATGTCGATCCCCTCCATCTTTCTAAAATTCACTTCAAGATAGGGTATCACTCCTCAACGACATCGGCAATCTATTTGGCATCCTTTTGGCATCTCAAACGCTGCTGCGCCGGTTAATTTGAAGGTGCCGGCAATAATATCCCTTCTGAGTTCGGGTTGCGCAGGAGGGAACTCCAGCCAGCCCGTTCGAGCGAGGCTTCCGGTGGCCCACGCAGCTATCGATAGAAGTCCGGACTGAGATGGGCGCGGCGGATGGGGATTCTGAGTTAAACCGTTGCCTCAGGCGGGGGCGAGCACCCATTCGCCGACCGGATGCCTGGCGCCGCAGAGGAGGCAGGAAGCTGTCACGATCCCGGTCATGCAATGGCACCTCGATTCCGCGCTGAAGGGGTCGAAGGGCTGTCCGCAGTGCGGGCAACGCCAGAAGTCGCCATAGGGCGGCGCGGCGTGGCAACTGGGGCAGGCGAAGCCCTCCCGGCGCGGCAGCTTCGCGATTTCCAGCATCGTGCGAGCGGTTTGCAGCCCGCGCCAGCAGTTGGCCAAGAGGAAGTAGGCCATAATCGCGTACCACAGAGACCAAGACCAGAGCGCCAGTCCGAGAGCGGCGACGAGCACCACGAGGCCGAAAAACGCGGCCACCATCAGACTGCGGGCGCGCCCCAGGAAGAACCACAGCAGGGAGCGCAGGATCTGGCCGCCGTCCAAGGGGTAGATCGGCAGCAGGTTGAAGGCCAGTATGAAGAGGTTGATGGCGAACAGGGAGCGCAACAGCATTGAGACGTCAGCCGATGCGGGCGCCCATTGGGATGCACTGACGATCATTGCCGCCAGATAGAGGACTGGAACAAGGGCTACGTTGACCAGCGGGCCGGCGGCGATGCTCCATAACGTCGCGCCGGGGCGCTGCGGCGGGTCGACAAAAGCGACTCCTCCCAGCGGCCACAGGACAATCGTGTTAGCCGTGCCGCCGACCTGACGGCAGGCCAGCGAGTGCCCGAACTCATGCAGCAACACGATCAGGAAGAGCGAAAGATACTCGGCTAAGTTCCAGAGCGGCGAGCTATAGTTGCGATTGCGAGCCTGGACCTCGAACAGCGCGACGAGAAACCAGGACCAGTGCAGAAAGACATCGATCCCGGCGAACCGGAAGAGGTGAAGCGATCCCTGGCGATGGGCGGGCATGGGAGCAGTCTAGCAGTCTGTTGGAAAGGGCCCAAGGAGCGCTGACGGCGAGCGATGCAGCAAAGCGGGTCGCCGCCTTCTCATTCCATCTCTGAAACGACGGCGAGCGGCTCCGAAGCACGCGGCAAGCGTCGACACGAGGGTCTGTCAGTACCTGCAAATCGTCGGACTGCGGTGGCTGTGTCACGAGATAGCGTTAAAGAGCGCACAACCGCCTTTGCCGGACGCTCCGCGGTCATTTTCCCTGCTCTGAGATTCTCACCAGAACAACTCCATGCGGCGCCACGCGCGCCTGGAATTCGCGCTCGAATTCCCCCAGGTCCTTCTGCTTCCACAGGTCGCGGACGACCCGCATTCCGGTGATCCCCAGGTCATCCCAGCGGGCAACAACCTTCGTTTCGCGATCCCCAAGATTAAAGAGACCCACGGCCTTCGACCCGTCCTCGAGCTCCTTGGCCCAGACGGAAAGTCCACCACTACTGAAGACTCGCGTGGCCTGTTTACCCAGCGGATCCTGGTCCACGGCAATGACCTCGTCATTGGTCAAAAGACTCAGCGTGAACTGATCGAGCTTTGTAAGATCGCTGCCAAGAATGAGCGGAGCCGCCTGCAGGCTCCAGAAACTCATATAGGTGTACTGTTCGTCCGGAGTCAGCGGCGCTGGCATGTACCTAAGATCAGCACTGGGCTGTAGGTCATCAGAAGGACCATAGGCAATCGTGCCGATCAGCACATTGTCCAGATCGTTCCACCCGCCTGGTCCCGCCCACTTCGCAATGTCGCGCGGCTCATCGAGGTCGCGGGCGATGTTATCCCACAGGCTATAAACGCCTCTCGGCCCCCATCCCAGGTCTCCAGTTGTTCTCCAGAAATGTCCGCCTATCTCGCGGGCCCAGCTCCAAACCTCTCCATCGCCGTACTGGCACAGATTGAGAATGAAGTCGCGGTCCAGCCCAGCCAGGATCGTGCCCATGAGCCGATAGGGCTTCTGCTGTTCCGCAGGAGAATTGTCCTTGGCCGGGTACGAGCACTTGTCGTATTTCAGAAGATCAAATCCCCAGGCTGCGAAGAGCTTTGCATCCTGCTGTTCGTACCCATAACTCCCTGCGTACCCTCCGCAGTCGAGCGGTCCCGGCGAACTATAAATGCCGGCCTTCAGCCCTTTCTTGTGGATGTAGCCAGTGAGGGCTTTCATGTCGGGGAATCGATCGCTGCTGTTCAGGTTCCCCCGAGCGTCGCGTCCAGGCGTACTCCCGGGCGTTTTGGAAGGCTTGATATTCCAGCCTTCGTCGATGTCGATATAGGAATAGCCGTGGTCGGCCAGGCCGGAGGAGATCATGGCGTCGGCTTGCCCCCGGATGTCATGGTTGTTCATTGAAGCCATTAGGATGTACCAGGAACTCCAGCCCATCGGCGGAGTGAGGGCCAACTCGTTCCCAATGACGATACGGAACTTTCGCTCGCAGCTTCCGAGCGAATTCTTAGCCCTGAGAACAACGGTGGTGTCGCTTTGAAACTTCGCGGCGCCGTTGATGATGCCACTGACCCGATCGAGGCTCAGGCCCTGTGGAAGACCCGAGGCGAAAAACTGCATCGGACGCCTGCCAGTTGCCGGAATCCTATAGAGGAAAGGATGGCCAGGGCGCGCGCCATAGATCGATGGCCCGTTGATCCGCGGCTTGTCTGGATCTTGGTTCGCAGGTGGTCCGGACTTCGCAGCGACCGCTGCCGTTGCACTGATCGCGAGTGCGATGAACGCCGCATACGAACTGGTCCGCCATCGAATTCTCATTCTGCGCTGCTCCTGATTCAGGGTTTCCGTTGGGCGATGATAGGCAGCATTGATCCAGGATTTCCATTGGGGCTCCTGGATCGGGGTGACTTTATCACAGACCGCCAAGTGTTGATCTCCGAATTGCAGTTCCCGGCACGATCAATTGTTGAACTTGATTAGCGACGACGCCTCGAACTTGCGGTACTGCTCGAAGACCGTCTCGTTGCGGACCAGGATCTTGCCCTGACGGACCTGCATCACCGAGCGCAGCGGCAGCAGGTAATCCTGGGTCCCGATTCTGACCATGCCGTAATCGAGAGAGAAAGCGGGCGACTGGAGCCCGAAGTCCTTGGGCAGTTTGTTGCCTTGGATGACGAGCCGCCGCACCATGCCGGTCTCATCCTCGATAAATACCCGTCCCGTATACCCGGCCACCTCCTGCCGCGTGTTGAGATACAGGACAAAATTCGATTTCTCCGGAGGGACCGAAACATTGAACACCTCGCACATCGCGCCGCCCACCATGGCCTGGCCGTCCCATTTGTAAACGGCCGCGACCTCGGGACTGAACAGGCCCTTCAGCATCGTCCCGAACTCGCCGCGGGAATGGACGCCCTTCATGGCGCTACGCGTCTTGTCGGATTTGAGGCCGTTGACTTCCAGCGTGCGGTAGCTCTCCTTACCGTCTTCGTAAGTCAGTTCTTCCTTGATCGCATCGCTCTGGTGCAGCTCCTGCGGGCTCTTCATGGGCGCTGTCAGGCGATGCGTGTCCTGGCTGCAACGAAAGTTCGGCAGGTGCGCCGAGTAGCCCAGGGCGCTGGCCGCGGCTTCGCTCCACAGGCGTTGTTGATCGAGCTGCGGCAGCGCCGGTCCGCCCGAATGGACGCTCACCGGGTCGATCTCCGGCAGCACGACGTCGGCGTACTCATCCTCGGCCGGCGCCGGGGCGGCGGACGGCCCTGCGGTCCTCTCGGCAACGAGCTTCTCCGTACCCAGCACGCGGAACGACGCGCTGCGCGTCAGGACGTACTTGTCCTGCTGGATGGTGACCCGCGCCTCAAAGTCGCCGGCCCCCAGTTTTGTGTTCTTCAAAGTGGCCAGGTAAGGGAACTCGTGCTTCTGTCCGCCCATGCCCCCCGCATCCATACTCCCGCCATCCCTGGCGCTGTCGCGGATCTTATCCATGAACGGGAGATTCGTGCGGCCAACCACGTGCCCGTTGCGCAGGATTTCGAGGTTCAACTGGGGCTGGCCGCCGAAAGAATCCGGATAGACGACGAAGTACAACTGCAGGTCGAAAGGTTCGCCGGCGTGGAAAACCGGATTGAGCAGGGGCGAAATGGCCTGGGTATCGTAGACCAGCACCTGGTCGGCCTCGAACCTGTCGGCGGTTGAGTTGTAGGGCCGCACGAACAGCGCGTCGCTGACTGTGAATCCGGGCAATCCCTTGCCGGTGCGCAAAGGCGAACTCACCGCGCCCGTGGTGCCGGCGATCAGATCCTCGACAGTCCCTTCCAGCGTGTATTTTCCGGCCGGCAACTGGACCGAGCGCATCAGGTACAGGTTGCCCTTCAGGCGCGCGTCGAGCTTGTGCAGTGGTCCGCGCAGCGTGACTTCCTTCTTCGCTGTCCACACCGCCTTGCCGTCCGCGTTGCGCGCGATCTCTGTAATTCGCGCCCGGCCCAGATAAGTCCCGTTGCGATCGTCCACATCGTACTTCAGCGCGCTCAGCGGCGACTCCACCAGCAGCAGCCCCTGCATGGGCCCCGCCGAGTAGTCGGTTTCCGGCCCGACGTCGGTCGTCGAGATGCCCCCTCGTCCCGCGCTGATGTTCATATCCATCCCGTGCACCTGCGAGGTACTGGGGGAAGTGCGCACGAAGCGCACGTAAACCGGGGGCGCCGGCGGCGTCTCCAGCGCGGCCCGCGCGTTGCGGGCCGGGCCGGCAAACGTTGCGGGCGGCGGCGATTTTGGCGTTGCGGGAGCCGACGCCGCTGCGGGCAGGGTTGACGGCGCGGCCGGGGGTATCAGAGCCTCCGGGTCGTTTTCCGAGCCCGGGTGGTGGACGGGCGCGATCATCAGCACGCTGGTCTCCAGCGCCTTGGCCTCATGGACCCAGGCTCCGCCGGTCTGCCGGGCCATCGATTGGAGCAGCGGGCTGGAGTCCTTCCCTTCCCCCGGCCCGCTATCCAGCACGACCACGCGCACCGCGTTCTGCTGGCAGAAATCGATGATCTGCCTGACCGTGACTTCGGCTTCGCCGGACACGGGCGGACCCTCCACCAGGGCCACAATCAGCCGCATTCCCGGGCGCCGCGAGAGCACCTGCGAGGCCAGATCCA
>JBKQPG010000084.1:0-43808 GCA_052145115.1 Bryobacteraceae bacterium | reverse complement strand
AACCATGCCGCCACTCCGACAATGGCGTACAGCAATAGCAGGTACTCGAGAAACCATAGGTGCAGCGGATGCAACCGCTTGAGTACGGCGCCGCTGAGAAAAGCCGGGACCACCCTATTGGTTCCCTGTTCCAGGCTGATGACGATCGCCGCCATCACCGGGAACAGCAGCGACCAGAACAGGACAAAAGGCACCAGCACGCGCTTCACGCGGTTGGCAATGAACGAGGCCGGCCCACGCCCGTTCCACAGCAGCGAGCCGAAGAAGCCCGCCATCACGTAAAACGCCGGCATCCGGAACGCATGGATGATGCCCAGCGTGAAGTTGAGCGCGCCCGTCGGATGCGGGTCGATGTACGGCCAATGCCCGTCGCCGGAGTAGCCCACCACCACGTGCAGATAGATCCCCAGCAGCATCATCGTCGCCCGCATGCTGTCCAGCGCGTGATAGCGGATATTGGTTGAGTTCATGGCCGGCATAAGGCAACCGCTGCAGGACCGCGAAACCGGTGGTTCTCTCCCGGTCCACCTATCGTCGTCCTATCAAGCTACGCAGGCGCCTCGTCGGAGGTTCCGCCAATGCTCCGGCTTGTGCTTTTCCTGCCGCTCGTTCCAGAGCCGCGGCTGCGTGACGGAGCCGCGCACCCTCGCGCTCACGCGTCCACCGCCCGCCTCACGGCCGCTGCACGATCCGTATCGACTGCACCATCGGCATCCGCCGCATCTGCGCCAGCACGATTCCCTGCAGCCGTTCAATCTGGGCCACATCCAGACGCAGCCCGTGCACCCGGGCGCTGGACGCAAGTGGTTGAAGAGCTTGGACGAAAACAGTCCAAAGGCGCGTGAACAGAGGCGCCTCTCAGCGCGCACCCCTGATTCCGATACGATAACGATTGGCCCCCATGCCGGCTTCTCGCCGCATGAGGCGTCTGCGCCTCGCCCCGTTCATCGGCGCAGCGGGGGCGCGCTAGGAGTCGCTTCTGAGCATCTCGTATCCCGATTCGGTCCAGTTCCTGTACGCCCTGGGCAACGAATACAAGACCATTAAATTCGGCCTGGAAAGGATTGGGACGCTGCTCGCCGCCCTGGGCAATCCGCACTCGGCGTGCCGCTTCGTGCATGTGGCCGGCACCAACGGCAAGGGCTCCACCTGCGCCATGATCGAACGCAGCCTGCGCATCGCCGGGGTGCGCACCGGCCTGTTCGTCTCGCCGCACCTGGTCGAGCCCACCGAGCGCATCCGCGTGGCCGGCCAGCCGGTCACGGCGGCCGAGTTCGCCGCGGCGTTTGACCTGGTGCACAGCACGTCGCAGCGGCTCGTTGCGGCGGGCGCGATCGACATGCATCCGACCTACTTCGAAACCATCGCCGCCATGGCGTTTTGCCTGTTCCGCGAGCAGCGCGCCGCGATCGTCGTGCTGGAAACGGGCATGGGCGGGCGCCTGGATGCGACCAACGTCGTCGATCCACTGCTCAGCGTGATCACGCCCATCGATTTCGATCATGAGAAGTATCTCGGCAGTTCGATCCCCCAGATCGCGTTCGAGAAAGCCGGCATCCTGAAGCAGGGACGGCCGGCGGTCTTCGCGCGCCAGCGCCCCGAGGCCTTGGAAGTGCTTGAACACCGCGCTCAAGCGACCGGCTCTGCGGTAACGCGCGTCACCGATTGGGAACTCCGCGGACTCGCCATCGGCGCGCGCGGCAACCGTTTCACGGCCCTGAATGGCACTGAGCAGGTGCGCGTGGACTGCCCGCTCGCCGGCGAGCACCAGGTGGACAACGCCCTGACTGCCGTCGCGGCGTTGCAGGTCCTCGAGGTGCCGCCCGCGGCGACCGAAGCGGGCATCGCGGCCACCCAGTGGCCAGGCCGCCTGGAGCGCATCCGCAGCGCGCCCGACGTGTACCTCGACGGCGCGCACAACCCGGCCGGCGCGGCGGCGCTGGCGGCCTACATCCGGCGCTTCCATGGCCGAAGCAAAGTGTGGATGATCTTCGGCGCGATGGGGGACAAGGATCTGCGCGTCATCGGGCCCGAACTGTTCCCGCTGGCCCAGGAGCTGATCTTCACCACCGTCAGCCAGACCCGCGCCTACCGCGCCGCGGAGATTCGCGAGATCAGCGGCGAAACGCGCGCGCGCGTCGTCGATGCGCCGGCCGAGGCGCTGCGCCTGGCGCTCGAGGCGCCGCCCGAAGACGTCGTTTTCATCACCGGCTCGCTGTACCTGGTGGGCGAAATCCGGGGCCTGCCGGGCCTCATGGGATAATCGCTAATTTGCGGTTCTAATGTCGCTGAGCTACCTCATTTCCCTGCTGTGGCGCGCCCCGATGGTGAGCCTGACGACGGCCGTCATGGGGAGCATCAGTCTCCTCGCCTCGGCCTGGGATACCCATGGAAACGCGCAGTTGAAAGTCGCGCGCGCGTGGGCCGGGATGCTGCTGGCGATCGGGGGCGTGAAGGTCAAAGTCGTCGGCCGCGAGCGCGTCGATCCGTCCACAAGCTACGTGATCGTCTCCAACCACGTCAGCTACATGGACACGCCCGCGCTGCTGCATCATCTGCCGCTCAACTTCCGCTTCATGGCCAAACGGGGGCTGTTCGAGGTCCCGTTCATCGGCGGGCATCTGAGCAAAGCCGGACACATCTCGGTGCCGCTGGACGATCCGCGGGCGGCGCTGAAGGTGCTCAGCCATGCCGGCCAGGAGCTGAAGGAACGCGGCCACAGCGTGCTGGTCTTTCCCGAGGGCGGGCGCTCGGCCAGTGGCGAGTTGCAGGAGTTCAAGGACGGCGCGGCCTACCTGGCCATCAAGGGCGGGGTGCCGATCCTCCCGGTGTGCCTGATCGGGATGCGCGCGGTGATGCCGATGCACTCGATCCACCTGCGCCCGGGCCGGGTCACGCTGCGCATCGGCGAGCCGATCGACGTCACGGCCATGAAATCGTCCCAGCGCGTCGAACTGACCGAACGGGTCAAGGGCGAAATCCGCGCCATGCAGCAATTGGGGCGCTAGCCGAGGACGGGGTCGTCGCCGCAGTCGGCGGCGGGGCCCATCCACTCCAGTTCCTGCGCGATATCGTCGTGCAGTTGATAGACGATCTGGTAGGGCTCGATCGAATACGGCCGCATGTCGATTTGGGTGAGGTCGTACTGGCCCAGGCCGGCCTGGCCGCAGTAGGTCAGGTAACCCACGGTGGTGGGGTCGATGCCCATGGCCTCGAGGCCGACGCGGTCCAGGGCGATGAGGTCGGTGGAGGCGAGCGCGATTTGCGAGTTCACGGGAGTGCCGGTGGTGGGGCCGTCGCCCTCCATGCCGACCAGGCCGTCGATGATGCCGAGGCTCCAGAACGGGCGCTGGAGCTGGGCGTTGGCGAAGAGGTCGTAGTTCTGGCCGCGCACGCCGATGTGGAAGTTGCGCTTGTCGCTCCAGCTGGTGGTGGCGCCGGGGGGCTGATGCAGGGGCGCGCCCATCAGCATGTTCTTCACCGACATGGTGGCGACCACCACGTTGTGGGTCTTGAGCATGGCTATGGAGATGATGTAAGCGGTGGGGTCGAACAGGCGCGCGGCCAGGCGCGTGGGCGCGATATGGGAGTCGAAGTCGATGGTGTACATCAGCGAGTAAAGGCCCTCGGCATTGAAATCCAGAAGCTGGATGGGGTGCGGGGCGTAGTCCTGGATCAAGGCCGGGTAGCCCAGCGTATCGTAGCCGGTGAAGGTGTCCATGGCGGAGCTTTCCCCGATGACGATGGGGCCGTTGAAGCGGGGCACGAAGAAGTCGAGGATGGCGCGCAGGGCGTCGGGGTGGGTGATGGCCAGGGGGTAGGAGGGATCGACGATGTTGGGCTTGATGAGGATCGAGCGCTTGCCCAGCAGGCCGGCATGGATCTGGCTCTCGATTTCCTGAAGCGCGGCGGTGATATTGCTGTAGCGGTCCTGGCCCGGGATCACGGCCACGACGGTGTGGCCGTCGTCGGACTCGAGCGGCCCGCGATGGGGGATGATGGGCAGGATCCGGGGTGGCCCGGCGGCGGCGGCCTGGGCGCCGGCGGCGGCGGCGAACAGCAGGTTGCGACGAGAGATTCGGGTCCGCATACCTGAGCATTAACACTTTGTAGTGTGGAATGCACCCAAATAATGACCGGGCCAGGAGCGGCCGCCGGCGCGGGATGGCCTGGGGCTTAGCAGCGGTTGGGGCGCGAGGCCATCAGCTCGTCGATATTGACCAGCTCGGTGGGGTATTTGCCGGTGTAGCAGGCGTAGCAGAAGCGGGACTCGGCGCCGAGGTCGCGGACGGCGAACTGCAGCTTGTCGAGCGAGAGGTAGGCCAGGGTGTCGCAGTCGATGAACTGGCGGATCTCCTCGACGCTCTGGTTGGCGGCGATGAGCTCGCGCTTGGTGGGCGTGTCGACGCCGTAGAAGCAGGGCGAGACGGTGGGCGGGCAGGAGATGCGCAGATGGACCTCGCGCGCGCCGGCGTTGCGCACCATGCGAACAATCTTCTGCGAAGTTGTTCCGCGCACCAGAGAGTCGTCGACCAGAATGACGGACTTGCCAGCCAGGATTTCACGCACGGGATTGAGCTTCAGCCGGACGCCGAAGTCGCGGATGGCCTGGGAAGGCTCGATGAAGGTGCGGCCGACGTAGTGGTTGCGGATCAGGCCGTGGCCGAAGGGGATGCCCGAGGCGTGGGAGTAGCCCAGCGCGGCGGCGACGCCGGAGTCAGGGATGGGAACGATGACATCGGCGTCAACAGGGAGTTCCTCGGAGAGCAGGCGGCCCAGCATCTCGCGCGACTGCTGGACCGGTAAACCGAAGACGACCGAGTCGGGGCGCGAGAAGTAGACGTGCTCGAAGACGCATTGTGCGGGGCGGCCGGGGAGGGTGTAGAACTCGCGCGTGAGGCCGTCGGGGCCGGCGATGACCATCTCGCCCGGTTCGACGTCGCCGATGTGATGGGCGTCGATGAGGTCGAAGGCGCAGGTTTCCGAGGCGAAGACATAGACCGGGCCCTTGGAGAGATTCATGCGGCCGATGGCCAGCGGGCGGAAGCCGTGGGGGTCGCGGGCGACGATGATGCGGTCGTTGGCGACGACCACCAGCGAGAAGGCGCCGTCGAGCAGCAACAGGGCCTCGCGCAGGGCATCGGGGAGGGTGCGCTGATTGGAGCGCGCGACCAGGTGCAGGATGACCTCCGTGTCGGAGGTGGCCTGGAAGATGGAGCCGTGGTCCTCGAGCTCCTTGCGCAGCTCGATGGCATTGGTGATGTTGCCGTTGTGGGCGACCGAGATGCGGCCTTTGTTGCACGTCACGGAGAAGGGCTGGGCGTTATTGAGCAGGCTGTCGCCGGCGGTGGAGTAGCGGGTGTGGCCGATGGCCATGTAGCCCGGCAGGCCGTTCAGAACCGAGGCCGTGAAGATGTCGGCCACGTGGCCCATCGTCTTGAAGGTGTAGATCTGCTTCCCGTCGGAAGACGAGATGCCGGCGCTCTCCTGGCCGCGGTGCTGCAGCGCGTGCAGCCCCAAATGCGCCAGGTTGGCGGCCTCGGGATGGCCGTAGACGGCGAACACGCCGCACTCCTCGCGGAACTTGTCGAAGGGAAGATCTTCAAACATGGGTTTCAGCGTGCAGTGCATTCTCCAGTGCCGTGGACCAGATTCGCTGGACATCGCTCACGCGAACGTCGATCAGGACAACGCCGCGATTGGAGATGGTCAGAAGCGGCGAGCCGGTGCGCCCAATGAGGGGCGCGGGCACGCCGTGGCGTTCGCAGATTTCCTGCACCGCGGCCCGCTTTGCCGTGGAAATCAGGACTCGCGAGGGGCCTTCGTGGAACAGCAGCAACTCAGGCGTCAGGTCGCTCTTGAGATGGATCGCGGCGCCGATGCCCTTCTTGAAGGTGCTCTCGGCGAGAGCCCAGGCCAGGCCGCCGTCGCTGAGGTCGTGCGCGGTTTCGGCTAATCCCGACACGACGATCTCGCGCACCGCCTCCTGGACGCGCTTCTCGAATTCGAGCTCGATGGAGGGCGGCAGGCCCCACATGTGCTTCAGCACCTGCTTGGCGTATTGCGTTCCGCCCAGGCGAATCTCATCCGCGGCGCCAATGCCGCCGATGAGGATGATGTCGCGGTCCGAGTAGCGGAAGCCGATGCCGGGCGGCAGGACGGTCTTCATCAGGCCGACGATGCCGAGGACGGGCGAGGGGAAAACCGGATCGCGCAGGGTCTCGTTGTAGAGGCTGACGTTGCCGCCGGTGACCGGGGCGTCGAAGAAGGCGCAGGCTTCGGCGAGGCCCTCGATCGTCTCGACCAACTGGGCCATGATCTCGGGCCGCTCGGGGTTGCCGAAGTTCAGACAGTTGGTCGTGCCGATGGGAACGGCGCCAACGCAGGCCAGGTTGCGGCAGCATTCAGCCACCAGGAGCTTCGCCGCTTCCCGGGGATCGAGCAGGGAATAGCGGCCGTTGCCGTCGAGCGACATGGCGATGGAGGTTTCGGTCTCCTTGACGCGCACGATGGCGGCATCGAGGCCCGGGCCGGCGATGGTGTTGGTGCGGACCGTGTAGTCGTACTGCTCCCAGATCCAGCTCTTGTCGCACAGGTCGCCGGAAGCGGCGAGGGTCAGCAGATCGGCGGTCAAATCGCTCGGGAAGAGAGCCGGCGCTTCGAGCGGCGCGGTGCGCAGCGGCGTGGTGTAGGGCCGGTTATAGAGCGGCGCTTCGTCGGCCAGCTGGCGGCTGGGGATCTCGGCGACGATGACGTCGTGGTCGCGCACGCGCAGCATACCGTCGGCGGTGACGCGGCCGATGATGACCGCGTCCAGGCCCCACTTGCGGAAGACTCCGAGGACTTCCTCCTCGCGGCCGGCATGGGCCACCAGCAGCATGCGCTCCTGGGACTCGGAGAGCATGATCTCGTAGGGCGTCATACCCGCTTCGCGCTGCGGGACGTGGGCCAGATCGAAGTCGATGCCAGTGCCGGCGCGGCTGCCCATTTCACAGGTGGAACAGGTCAGGCCGGCGGCGCCCATATCCTGAATGCCGGCCACGGCGCCGGTGGCCATGGCATCGAGGCAGGCCTCCAGCAGCAGCTTCTCCATGAACGGATCGCCCACCTGGACGTTGGGGCGCTTCTGCTTGGATTCCTCGGTAAACTCGGCCGAGGCCATGGACGCGCCGTGGATGCCGTCGCGGCCGGTTTTAGCGCCGACGTAAATCACGGGATTGCCCACGCCGGTGGCCTTGCCGTAAAAGATCTCATCGCGCTTGAAAACGCCGAGGGCGAAGACGTTGATCAGCGGGTTGCCGTTGTAGCTGGGCTCGAAGACGCACTCGCCGCCGACGGTCGGCACGCCGAAGCAATTGCCGTAGTGGGCGATGCCGCCGACCACTCCCGAGAGAATGCGGCGGTTGCGAGGACCCGCCGCCGGGTCGTCGAGGGGGCCGAAACGGAGCGCGTCCATGACCGCGATGGGGCGCGCGCCCATGGTAAAGATGTCGCGCAGAATCCCGCCGACGCCGGTGGCTGCGCCCTGGAAGGGCTCGATGAAACTGGGATGGTTGTGGGACTCGATTTTGAACGCGATGCACCAGCCGTCGCCGATGTCCACAATGCCGGCGTTCTCGCCCGGGCCCTGGACCACGCGCGGGCCGCGAGTGGGCAGCTTTTTGAGGTGGATGCGCGAGCTTTTGTAGCTGCAATGCTCGCTCCACATCACGCTGAAGATGCCGAGTTCGGTGAGGTTGGGATCGCGCCCCAGAATGGCGACGATGCGCCGGTATTCGTCCGGCGTCAACTGATGAGACTGGACGATGTCCGGTGTGACTGCGGTCATGTGTTTACCTGACGGCGGAACAGGCGGAAACGAGGGAACGGAAAACGGCCAGGCCATCCGATGATCCGACCAGCGGCTCGGTGGCGCGCTCGGGATGGGGCATCATGCCCAGGACGTTGCGGCCGGCACTCAGAATCCCGGCGATGTCGCGCATCGAACCGTTGGGATTCTCAACATAGCGGAAGGCAATCCGGTCCTCGGATTCGAGCTGATCAAGCGTCTGCTCGTCGGCGGTGTAGCAGCCCTCACCGTGAGCGATGGGCATGCGCAGCTCGGCATCCAGGGCTACATCGCACGTGAAGGGGGAATTGCGGGTTGCGGACTTGAGACGCACTTCCCGGCAGCGGAACCGGAGGCCGCGGTTGCGCACCAGCACGCCGGGGAGCAAACCGCACTCGGTCAGGATCTGGAAGCCGTTGCAGATGCCGAAAACCAGACCACCGGCGGCGGCGAATTTCTTCACTGCGGCCATGATCGGCGAAAATTTGGCGATGGCGCCGCAGCGCAGGTAATCGCCATAGGAAAATCCGCCCGGCAGGATGACGCAATCCGAGCCTTTGAGGTCCGTGTCCTGATGCCAGAGGAATTCCGCCGTGTGCCCGAGGTTGCGCGAGGTCGCATACCATGCGTCATGGTCGCAGTTGCTTCCAGGGAAGACGACGACGCCGAATCTCATCACGGGAGACCTCAAGTGTATCAGATGCGTTACGCAGACGACGCAGCGAACACGAGGTTCACTGCACCCACGAATCGCTTTTCCTGAGGAAAACGCGCTATTGTGCGGCGGCGGCCACGGCCTTCGGCTTTTTCACCGAACGCTTTTTGGTTTCCGGCGGCTGGCGATCGATCTTGCGGATGGACGGCAGGGCGATCTCCAGAACGAATTTGCGCTCGCCGGATTCGTCAAACTTGATCGTGACGTGCTGGTCGGTACAGAGCAACACGGAACCGGGACCGAACTTGGGGTGTTCCACTTGGGCCCCGGAGGCGAAAGGCGGTTTACTGGCCATAATGGGGATGTGAGGAAAGCCTCGACAATCGTAGGATAGCAAATTCCACAGGGGTCTGTCGAACGGCCCCCCACGCGGCCTTTATCTCATTGGATAAAAAAGCTTTACAAGGACTGGTGGGAGGTGCGGCGAGGACCCCGGCTAGGCTGGAGCGGCCGCGCTGCGGGGCCCCCGCCGCGCCGGGAGCGGGGATGGGCCGGCCCCAGGAGGGTCCGCGCCGCCGGGTTCCCGGAAGGGAACGGCAAGGCCGACCGGCGGGCAAATCATTTGCGAAATCGGCAGATTCAAGCGGCGTTGACGGTGCACGCGGGCGGCTCGGCGCGCGTCATTCCATGATGTGCGGGCGTGTCCCACGATCGTGGCGATCCTCGTGTCGACCGGCGCGGCTTGGGCCGGGCCGCGGCCATTGGCGGAGGTCTGCCAGGCCGTGGAGAGGCGGTACAACGGGGCCCGGAGCCTGAGCGCGCATTTCGACCAACGCTATCGCGCGCCGGGGCGGCTGGTGCGGGCCGAGTCGGGGGCGCTGGTGCTGCGCAAACCGGCGCGCATGCGCTGGGACTACGCCGCGCCGGCGGGGAAATCGTTCCTGTGCGACGGCAAGTGGATCTGGTTCTACAGCCCGGCGGCGCGCAAGGTGGAAAAAAGCGCCCTGCGGGAGACGGACGATTTCCGGGCGCCGCTGGCGTTTCTGCTGGGCAAGCTCGATTTCAAGCGCGAGTTCGGCGCGCTGACGCTGGGCGAAAGCGGCGCGGACACGATCATCGAGGCGCGGCCCAGGAGCGAACGGCTGCCCTACGCGCGCGTCGAATTCACGATCGCGCCGGACAACCGGATTCGCCGCGTCGTGGTGACGGGACAAGACGGGTCGGTGATGGAATTCGAATTCACGGATGAGAAGCTGAACGCCGCGGTGGCGGAGGCGGCGTTCCGGTTCGTGCCGCCGCCGGGCGTGCCGGTGGTCGAAGTGGAGAGCCCGGGTGGGGAGGAGCAGCGCTGATGGCTTCCTACCGGCTCAAGTACGCCGATGCGCGGGGCGAGATGCGGCAGCAGGTGCTGGAAGCGCCGAGCGAGGACGAACTGCGGGAGCGTTTGTCGCAGCAAGGCTACCTGGTCTATTCGATCCGGCCGGCGGCCGGGGTGGGGCTGGCGGGCGCGCGGCGCAGGGGCAAGATCAACCTCGACAAGTTCCTGATCTTCAACCAGCAGTTCGTCACGCTGTTTCGCGCCGGGCTGCCGATTCTCAAGGCGCTGGATCTGCTCGCCGACCGTTTGACGGACAAGAAACTGGGGCCTTATATCTCGGCCATCCGCGACGATGTCAAGAAGGGCGCGCTGCTGTCGGAAGCATTCGAGCGGCAAAATGTCTTTTCTCCGATTTACGTGACGTCGGTGATGGCGGGCGAGAAGAGCGGCGCGCTGGGCGACGTGCTGGACCGGTATGTCAACTACCAGAAGCTGGCGCTGGCGGTGCGCAAGAAGCTGCTGGTGTCGCTGATCTACCCGTCGGTGCTGTTCACGCTGGTGGTCAGCCTGGTGATCTTCCTGATCACGTTCGTCGTGCCGCGTTTCGCCACGCTGTATCAGACCGGCTCGGCGAATCTGCCGCTGCCGACGCGCATCCTGATGGCGGTGGGCGCGGCGGCTTCGCAGTACATCGGCGTGGCGGCGATCGCGCTGGCGGCGATGATCGTGGGCGGGCGCTTTTTCCTGAAGAGCGCAACGGGGCAGCGCTGGTCGGACCGTTTCAAGCTGAGCCTGCCGGTGGTGGGCGAGATCTGGATCAAGTACCAGGTGGCGCAACTGGCGCGGCTGATGTCCACGCTGCTGGCGGGCGGCATTCCGCTGGTGCAGGCGCTGACGACGGCCTCGACGGCGTCGGGCAGCCTGCTGATCCGCGGCGCGCTGGAGAAGGTGGAGCGGATGGTGCGGGAGGGCCAGTCGATGTCGGCGGCGATGCACTCAACGGGCGTCTTCCCGCCGCTGTGCATCGACATGGTCGAAGTGGGGGAATCGACCGGCGCGCTGCCGCAGATGCTGAACAGCGTGGCGGAGTTTTATGAGGAGGACGTGGGGACGCGCATGCAGGCGGCGCTGTCGCTGATCGAGCCGGCGATCATGATTTTCATGGGCATCTTCGTGGCGTTCGTGCTGGTGTCGCTGTATCTGCCGATTTTTTCGCTGGCGGAGAGCTTCAGCTAGAGAGGCGCAATATGGGCACAGACCCGGTCAAGAACATCGATCCCGAGCAGGAGGCGGCGGAGGCGCGGCGGCTGGCCGAGCGCTACTCGTGCGAGTACGTCGACCTCAAGGTCGCCAAAATCGACCACGAATTGTTTAAAACAGTTCCGGTCGATTTGATGTTTCGCTACAACTTCGTGCCGCTGGCGGCGCACAACGGCACGCTGGAGATCGCGCTGGCCGATCCGCGGCGGCTGAACCTGATCGACGAGCTGGCCATCCTGCTCGAGAAGAAGCTCAAGGTTCACGTCGCCAGTTTGTCGCAGATCTCCGATCTGCTCAAAAAGACGGAACAGTCGCAGCGCGTGCTGGAGGAGGTGACGGAGGGTTTCGCACTGGACGTGGTGGGCGACGAGGAGAGCGCCGACGAGACGCTGTCGATCGACAAACTCAGCGCCGCCGACGCCGAAATCGCGCCCGTGATCAAGCTGGTGGACACGACGATCTTCAACGCGCTGGAGCGGCGCGCGTCGGACATTCACATCGAGACGCGCGACTCTGAAGTGGCCATCAAGTACCGCATCGACGGCGTGCTGCAGTACGCCATGCCGCCCATCGCGAAGGAGTGGCACTCGATGATCCTGAGCCGCATCAAGGTGATGTCGGAGCTGGACATCGCCGAGCGGCGGGTGCCGCAGGACGGGCGTTTTCGCGTGCGTTACAAGAAGCGGCTGATCGATTTTCGCGTCTCTATCATGCCGACGATTTACGGCGAGGACGCGGTGCTGCGCGTGCTCGACAAAGAGTCGATGAGCGAGAAATTCGCCAAGCTGACCCTCGACGTGGTGGGCTTCATGGACCGCGACCTGATGCGGTTCCGGCGCTACATCAAGGAGCCGTACGGCATGGTCCTTGTGACCGGGCCGACGGGCTCCGGCAAGACGACGACGCTGTACGCCGCGGTCAGCGAGATCAAGAACGACGAAGACAAGATCATCACCATCGAGGACCCGGTCGAGTACCAGATCAAGGGCATCACGCAGATTCCGGTGAACGAGAAGAAGGGGCTGACGTTCGCGCGCGGGTTGCGCTCCATCCTGCGGCACGATCCGGACAAGGTGATGGTGGGCGAGATCCGCGACCACGAAACGGCTCAAATCGCCATCAATGCCGCCCTCACCGGGCACCTCGTGTTTACAACAGTGCACGCCAATAATGTTCTGGACGTGATCGGCCGCTTCCTGAACATGGGCGTCGAGCCGTACAACTTTGTCTCGGCGCTGAACTGCATCCTGGCGCAGCGGCTGGTGCGGGTGATCTGCACGCAATGCAAGAAGCGCGTGCAGTATGACGACGATTTCTACGTGCAGAGCGGGCTCGACCCGGTGAAGTGGCGCGAGATTCCGGTCTACGAGGGGCAGGGCTGCTTCGAGTGCAGCGGCACGGGCTTCCGCGGACGCACGTCGATCCACGAACTGCTGGACCTGAGCGAACGCATCCGGCAGATGATCCTGGACCGGCGGCCGCCGATCGAAATCAAGCGCGCGGCGCGCGAGGAGGGCATGACGTTCCTGCGCGAGTCGGCGATCGAGAAGGTCATCAATGGCACGACGACGCTGCGCGAGATCAACAAGGTGACGTTCATCGAGACCTGATATGACGCTGTTGCAAAGACTCAAGCGCCTGGCCAAGGACCCGCCCGCGGAGTTCGCCTTCGAGATCTCGTGCGAGGGGCTGGCGTGGGCCGAAACGGAGCGGCCGGCGGAGGCGCAGATGCTGCCGCTGGCCGAAGGGACGCTGCAGATCAATCCCGCCAAGCCGAATTTCACGGACCCCGCGACGCTCTCCCAGACGCTGAATCAAGCCGTGCCGCTGGAGCCGAGGCCGCACCAGCGGCTGGCCGTGCTGGCGCTGCCGGACTATTGCGGGCGCGTGGCGGTGCTGGATTTCGATTCCTTCCCGGCGCTGGCCGAGGAGCAGATCGCGCTGGCGCGGTTCCGCATCAAGCGCACGGTGCCGTTCGAAATCGAAGACGCGCTGGTGGCGTGCTATCCGCAGCCGCGCAGGGATGGTTCGAAGAAGCTGGACGTGGTCACGGTGGCGATCAGCCGCGAGATCGCGGCGCAATACCTGTCGCCGTTCCGCGCGGCCGGTTTTCAATGCGGGCTGGTCACGGTGTCGGGACTGGCGGCGCTGGCGCTGGACGACGGCTGCGCGGACGCCCCATTGCAGTGGATCCAGGTGAAGCGGGCCGGGCGCGTGCTGACGGTGTGTCTGGTGGACCGCGGCACGCTGCGCATGTTCCGCTGCGTCGAACTGGACCATGCGACGCTAAACGAGATGCTCGAGGTGCTGGCGCCGACCATGGCCTACGCCGAGGACGAATTCGGGGCGCGGCCGGCGCGGCTGCGGCTGTGCGGCTTCCCGGCGCAGGATCGCGATGGCGACATTCTGGGGGCCGAACTGGGCCTCGAGGTGGAGCGCGTGCGCTCGCCGTTCGGAGCGCCGGGCGCGGCCAATGCCGGGCTGTTTGGGCTGCTCACCACGCTGGAGGTGAACTGAGCGTCATGCGTGGACCTTGGATTCCAGTCAATCTCTCCACCGAGAAATTCAAGCAGGACCGCGGGTTGCTGATCGCCGCGGCGGTGGTGGCGGCGCTGCTGGTGATGGCGCTGGCCGTGCAGACCAGAGTGATCCTGCGGGAGCGCGATGCGGCGCGCAACGACCGGGAAGCCTACGCCACGCTGGACACCGAGTTGCGCTCGCTGGACGCGGAATATAACCGCATGGCTGCGCAATTGCGGCAGCCGGCCAGCACGGTGGTCTTCGACCGCAGCGCTTTCCTGAACATACTGCTGCAGCGCAAAGGCATCAGTTGGACGCGCATGTTCGCGGATCTGGAAGCGGTTTTTCCGCCTTCGGTCCGGCTGGTGGCGGTGCGTCCTTATTTGACCGGCGACAATCAGGTGCAGCTCGACATGGTGGTGGGCGCGGCCTCGCCTGAACCGGTGATTCAACTGATCCAGAAGCTCGAGGGCTCGCCGGTCTTCGGCGCGACTTCAGTGCTCAGTTCGCAGCCGCCATCGCAGAATGAGCCCCTCTATCGCTACCGCGTGAGTGTCAGCTATGCGCAGCAGCTTTAACTTGCCCGTCCATCTCGACTGGCGGCGGCTGGTGCGGCTCGAAGGCGCGGGCCGGCGCCCGGTGCGGCGCATCCTGCTGGGGACGCTCGTGGCGGCCAACGTCGCGGCGGCGTGGTTCGTGTTCAGCCCGCCGGGCGGGTCCCTCGAGGACCTGGAGGGCCAGCTCGTGACGACGCGCCAGCAGATCCTGGCGCGCCAGACGGCCATCGCGCGGCTGCACCGCACGCTCGACAAGACCGGCCAGGCGCGGATGGCGGGCGACGCGTTTCTGAACCAGTATTTCCTGCCCCGGCGGCATGCCTATTCGCGGCTGGAGGTGGAACTCGGCGCGGCGGCGGGCTCGGCCGGGCTCAAGGACAAGGGCCGCAGCTACAGCTTCGAACCGGTGGAGGGCAGTGACACGCTGGGCATGCTGACGATCACCGCGAATTACGAAGGGACGTACGCCGACCTGATCCTGTTTCTGAACGACGTCGACCGCGCCAAGCGGCTGCTCATTCTCGAATCGCTGCAAGCCCAGCCGTTGCAGGGCTCGCCGCTGCTGACCATCACCATGAAGCTCAACGCGTTCTTCCGCTTCGATGGACCGCAGAACGAGCCGGCGGAGAAGGGCGAGTCGGGCCAGGCCGCGGTGGAACAGCCCGCGCCGGAGCCGCAGCCGGCCGTCCTGGCGACGCCGGTGAAGGAGGTGCGCCGGTGAGCAACGGTCTCAAGCTCGGCGCCGAACCCCGGAAGGTGGCGCTTCTGGCGCTGCTGCTGCTGGCGGCGGGGGGCGTTTACTATTGGAACTCGCGCGACAGCAACGCGCCGCCGACGGCGGCGAAAACCGCTACCGCTCCCAAGACCTCCCTCAAGCAGGCGCTCGAGAACCCGCAGCGCGCGGAGGCGGAAGTGGACGCACCGGCGAAGAACGCCGCGGGCGCGGAGACCGCGTCGCGGGAATTCAGGCCCAGCCTGAAACGGAAATCGAGCGCGGCGGAAAACCCGGAGCAATTCGACCCGACACTGCGCACTGACCTGCTCGACAAGCTGGCCGCGGTCCGCATAGAGCGCGTCGAGCGGAGCCTGTTCGACTTCTCCACCTCTGCCGCCGTCGCGACGCCGACGCGTGCGCAGTTGCCGGCGCCGACCATCGTTGTTCAAAAACAGGCGCGGCGCATGATCGGGCCGGAGCCTTTCCCGCCGCTGCCGGCGCCGCCGGTGAAGCCGCCGCCGCCGCCCATCAATTTGAAATTCTACGGCCGGGCGCTGCCTCTGCAGGGCGGCGTGAAGCGCGTATTCTGCCTGGTCAATGACGAGGTGAAGATCCCGGCGGAAGGCGACGTGCTGCTGAAGCGCTACAAAATCGACCAAATCCTGCCCAACTCGGTGCTGGTGGAGGACCTGCAGTACGAGAACCAGCAGAAGCTGCCGATCGAGCAACCGGCGCCGGGGAGCCAGTAAGCCATGCGGCCGCTGAGACCAGGGCGCAAGGAAGCGGGCCAACGGGGGTTCGCGCTGCTGCTGGTGTTTGCCATGGCAGCCGCGATCGCCATCATGATGTATCTCGAATTCCCGCGGGTGACCTTCGAGCATCAGCGCGATAAGGAAGCGCTGCTGCTGGACCGCGGCCGGCAATTCATCCGCGCCATCGATCTGTACCAGCGGAAGTTGAAGAAATATCCGCAGACGCTCGACGATCTGGAGGGCGCGCAGAACATCCGCTTCCTGCGGCGGCGCTACACCGATCCGATGACGGGCAGCGACGAGTGGCGGCTGGTCCACGTCGACGCTGGCGGCCAGTACACCGACTCGAAGGTCCACAAGAAAGCGGGTGCGCTGGACAAACAGGACAACGGGCCGAGCATCCTGGCATCCACGGTGCAGGGGATTGGCGCACAGGCCACGGTGATCGATCTATCCGGCCAGACCACATCTCCGGCGCTGCAGCGGCGGGCCAGCGATCGCATCAGCCCGGGGAGCACGCCGGGCCAGGCTGCGAGCGCGGCTGGACCCGACGAAACTGTGCAGCCGGAGTCGGGCTCCGAGGCCGCGCCCAACTCCAGCCAGAGTGACAACCAGGCGCCGGCGGCTTCGACCGCCGTGACGCCCGCGCCGGTGCAAGGCGGAGGCTTCAGGAATCCATTCCTGCCACCTGGCGTCAGCGCCCCGACGGGAGCCCAACAGGTGCAGACGCCCAGCGGCTCCACGGACCAGGCGGCGGCGGGTTCCAGCCTGCTGTCGAACGCGCCGCAGTCCAATGCCCCAGGCTCCGGGCAGCCATTGACGCCGTTTGCGGGAACAGGCGCCGCAGGCACCGGCGCCGGAGCCGCGGCCGGCCAGTCCGGGACCGGATCGGGATTCTTGAGCCAGTCGGGCGGCTTCGGCACGCCGCCAACCCCTCCGGCGATCCAGCAGATCCAGCAGATCCTGGGCTCGCAGCGCGGGGGCGCGACGGCTTCGGGCACGGGCATGGGCACGGGCGCCGGCACGAGCATGGGCCCTTCGGCGTTGGGAGCTGGCCTGGTCGGCGTAGCCAGCAAGAAGGAACAACCGAGCATCCGCGCTTACAAGGGCCAATCCAATTATTCGCTGTGGGAATTCGTCTTCGACCCGCGCGAGTCGGCGCAGAACAAGTCCGGCGCTGGCGGGGCCGGCGGAACTGCGCCGGGCGCCGCGACGGGCGCCGCGGGCAATCCTTCTGGCTCTTCCAGCACCAGCGTGTTTGGCGGGATGAGCGGCGGCACGCCGGCGCCGGCGGGACCCTCCGGCAACTAGGCCTGTTCACGCTACCCGAACGGATGGCGTGGCGCGCGAAAAGCGTCTCGGACGAGGCGCAGGACGCTGACTTTGGCCATTCCAAGGCGAGGACGACAACGAAGGCTGAGGCGGCTTTCGCCGCAAGTGCGGAGGGACGCGCGCCGGTTTCCCCGATTTCCGCGTCGCTGGGTCGCTCGGAGACGCCCGGTATGCGTCGCTCTTCACTCCTGGACCTCGGAAAAACAGGCTCCCGTCGCCGCCGTCCCGCCACAGCAGCAGCTTCCGTACAACCCGGCCGCGGACGCGTGATCCTCGAACCCGGCCACGCCTCCGCGAATCCGCTTTGTGCCCCGCCTGCGCGCGTTGCGACAGCGGAGCGGGGTCCCAATGCCTGCCGCTCTGCGGCGGCCTCCCGCAAGCTGGGATAGAGTATTGGTGAATCAAGCGGTTTGAGACCGTCCGCCGCGCCCCGAGTCTGCGCTTCGCCGAGAACGCCCGGGGCCGCATCCGGGAACTGCATTACCTTGCCTCCTAGCGCCACCAGCCCCACCCCGTCGGCGCGCCGCCGCGCCCGGCCCCGCACCTCACAGCTGAGCCACCTCCGGTCGTGGCTGTGGACCATGCCCGTGGCCATGCTCGCCACGGCCGTCCTGATCACCTTCGCCGTCCTGGTTTCGCTGCTCGCTCCGGGTGACCGGCGCCAGCTCTGGTTCTGGCGCAAATGGGGCGCAACGGTTCTGGGCATCGCCCGGGCGCGCGTGCGGGTGGTGGGGTTGGAAGGGTTCGACAGCGCCTCCAACTACGTAGTCGTTTCAAACCATTCCAGCCTGATGGACATCGCTGTCCTCATGGGTTGGATGCCGGTCCAATTCAAGTTCCTGGCCAAGCGCGAGCTGTTGAAAGTCCCCTTCATCGGCTGGTATCTGCGGCGCGATGGCCACCTGACGGTGGATCGCAAAAGCCTGCGCTCCGCCATTGCATCCACCAACGAGTGCGCGCGCCTGATCCGCGAGAAGCGCCTCTCGGTGTTGATCTTCCCCGAGGGAACGCGCTCCCCCGACGGCCGCCTGCAGCGCTTCCACGATGGCGCGGCCTACCTCGCCATCGCCTCCGGCGTGCCGGTTCTGCCCGTGGCCATCGTGGGCGCGTTCGACGTCCTCCCCGCGCGCTCCTCGTGGTTCATGCCGGCCGATATCGAGCTGCGCCTCGGCCAGTCCGTGCCCGTCGCGGGCCTCACCGCCAAGGATCGCCCAGCGCTTACCGCCCGGCTCGAGCAGCAGGTCCGGCGCCTGTTGGACGAGTAGCCCGGAGGGCTCGGGAGCCCTGCCGGCGCCGCCACCACAGCCGCAGCACGGTTCCCAGGATCACCCCGCCCGCTCTCAGGCTGGCGCGCAGGTTGCCGGATACTTTATTCACACCGGCGGCGCGACGCCGATAGGAGACTGGCAGCTCCGCCACGCGCAGGCCTTTCTCCAGCGCGCGCACCTGCATCTCGATGGTCCAGCCGTAATTGCGCTCCTGCATCCCCAGCCGTTCCAGCGCCTCGCGGCGGATCGCGCGGAAGCCCCCGATATCGCTATACCGATGAGCGTAGAGCAGCCGGATGAGAACGGTCGCCAGCCAGTTGCCGAAGACCTGATGGGGCAGCAGGGCGCCCGCTTTGGCCCCGCCCAGCGTGCGCGAGCCCAGCGCCAGGTCGGCCTCGCCGCGCGCGATCGGCTCGATCAGCCGCCGCGCCTCCGCCGGATCCTCGCTCATGTCGGCCTGCATGAAAACCACCACGTCGATCCCGGCGCTCAGCGCCGCCAGCGCCTTCAGGCACGCCGCGCCGTAGCCGCGTTCGGGCTCGCTGACCACCATCGCCCCCCCGGCGCGCGCCACTTCCGCGGTGCGGTCCGTCGAGCCGTTGTCGGCCACGATGACCACCTCGAACAGCCCCTCCGGGATGGCGCACAGGGTGCGCCCGAGCACGGGCTCTTCATTCAGCGCCGGGATGATGAGGGCGGCCCGCGCCGTGCTCGCCAGCGCTGCGGAGGCCATGCTTCCGGTGTCGCCCGAAACCATGCTTCAATCATGACAGGGACGATGCATTTGTTCTCCTGGAAACGCGCGGCCCGCTGGGCCGGCGAGCTGGCCATGTCGCTGGCGCTGGCCGCTGCGATAGTGCTGTTTGCCTACCAGCCGGTGAAGGTCGAAGGCAGCAGCATGAGCCCCGCGCTGGTGGACGACGAGCGTCTGTTCATCAACAAGTTTCTCTACCGGCTGGGCGTCGGCGAGGTGCAGCGCGGCGACCTGGTGGTGTTCTCCGCCCCGCCCGAACCCGGCAAGAGCTACATCAAGCGCGTCATCGGCTTGCCTGGCGACACGGTGGAGCTGCGCGCGGGCGAGGTGTGGCTCAATGGCCGCGCCTTGGCCGAACCCTATGTGCCCGCCGAGTATCGCGACCGCTCGGGCATGCCGCCGGCGCGCGTCCCGGCGGGCCACTATTTCGTGCTGGGCGATCACCGCAGCGCCTCCAACGACAGTCGCGTGTGGGGGCCGGTGCCGGGCGGATCGATCTATGGGAAGGCCGTCTTCGCCTACTGGCCGCCGGAGCGCATGGGGACGCTGCGCTAGCAGGCTGTTGAAAAAGGCATTCTGCGAGCCGCCGCCACCCTCGCGTGGTCCGGCAACCCATGGCGAGTGAATGACTAAGTTTCAGAGCCGCGACTGCTAGAGCAGCTTCTCGACCGCCGCGCTGAGCGCCTGGAGGTCGAGTTCTCCAAAAAACGAGCGCACCTTGCGCCCCTGGCGGTCGTACAGGAAAGTCGCGGGCAGCGCGCCGCTCCATTGGGCGTCGATGGCGTTGATGAATTTGTCGTCGTCGGTGGCGCGCTTGATATAAACCGGGGGCGGGGCGTGGATCCCTTCCAGGAACTTCCGGGCCTCGGCGTCCTGCTCGGGCTCGTCAGCGCTGATGGTGACCAACTGGAATCCGCGCGCGCGCCAGCGCGCCGCCAGGGCCAGCAGTTGCGGCATCTCCTTGCGGCACGGCGCACAATAGGTCGCCCAGAAGTTCACCACCACGACCTGGCCCTTGGAGGCCGCCACCAGTTTCGAGTATCCGGACTGATCCAGCGGCTGCAACTCGGCGCCCGCCAGCGTCGCCGACAGGGCCGCGGCCGCTATGCATGCCAATGCATATTTAATCATCCGTGGTCTCATCGAACGCGTTTGATGGAGCACCCGAAGGCCTTGGCTTCGGCCACCGGCACGGGCCGGCCGGCCAGCACGGCGTCGAGCGCATCGCCCAGCGTGTGCTGCGTGATCTGGTCCGGATTCCTGGAATTGTCGATCGGGCCGCGGTACGCCAGCGTGCCCCGGGCGTCGAAAACGAACGCATGCGGGGTGACGGCGGCGCCCACCTTGTCGGCGAAGACGTTGTTCACGTCCTTGTAAACCGGGAACGGGAAGCCCTTCGCCGCGCGGTGCTGCTCGACTTCCGAGGCCGGCTCGGTGGAATTGGCGTTGAGGAAGATGAACTGCACGCCCTTGGCGCTGTAATCGGAGTACAGCGCTTTCATACGCTCGTTGTAAGCGTTGGAGACGGGACATTGCGTGGCGATAAAAATTACGGCTGTAACGTGCCCGGCGGTCGAGAACTGCTCCGCCGCGGCAGCGGTCGTCTGCGCCGCAATCGTATCGATCTTGGTTCCCAGGGCGATGGGGCTTTGAGCCAGGCCCGCGGCCAGGCTCAGGGCAACGGCGAAAGACCACGCGGCAGCGCGCATCGGACACCCTCCTGCGACAGAAGATGATCGCGCCGCGCCGGCGGTTACTTCTTTTCCTCGGGCGCCTTCTCGTCCGGTTGGCCCGCGGCGGGCTTCTTCACCGGCTCGAGCTTGAGGTTGATCACCGGGTCCAGGCGCGTGTCGTACACCAGGAGCTTCCGCGCGGGGCTGGCCAGGTCCTTGAAGTCCGCCCGCAACTCATAGTCCATGTTCGAGTTCAGATGCTGAAAGACGTACTTCCCATCGGCCTGCGTAATGAACGAGTGCACCTCGAGACTATGCAGGTTCTTCAGCTTCACCACCGCTCCCGAGGCCGGCTGATCGTCGGGCAGGGTGACCATGCCGATGACATCGCGATGGTTCTTGTCCCGTTTCTTTTCCTTCTTGATGTTGTCCGAATTCCACTGGAAGGCCGTGGCTACAAAGGCCAGCAGCAACGCGGCCATTCCACCAACGATCAATCTGCGTCGCATCGGCGCCTTCCTCTCATTTGACGGCTTTCAATTGAAAATAGACGTCCACGCGCTCGTCCGCAGTTACTTTGGCCGTCTTCTCTTCGGGAACGAGACCTTTGGCCTTCACGCTGAGGGTGTATTCGGCCTGGCCTGCCGGGACGTGGAACGAAAACTCGCCGCGCGCGTCGCTGATCGCTCTTTGCCGCTTGGGAGGCTTGACGCCTCGCGCCGGCGTCTTCACGCTCAGGCGCACCTCCGCGCCGAGCAGCGCGAAGCCCGTCGGCTGGAACACCGTGCCCCCGACCACGGCGTAAGACTGTTGCTGGCCCGTGCCCGCGCCGGAGGCGATCCCCAGCGCCAAAGCAAGCCCCAGGACGAGCTCAATGCCAATCCTCATCGTCCTCGTCGCTGTCCTCTTCCTCGCCGTCCAGTTCGGCGTCCTCCTCGTCGAGGTCCTCATCGAACTCCTCTTCGTCTTCGAGGTCCCCTTCGTTTTCGACTTCGAGTTCAATCGCCGGGTCGGTGGCGACGACCACAAGGCTGGCGCCGCACTCTTCGCAACTGAGGCTGTCCCCCTCCTCCAATTCCGCTTCGGCGACCTCCAGGACCGCGTCGCATTCAGGGCAGCTGAGCATGATCCTTCGACCTCCCTGTTCGGCTCGCGAGCAACTATGGACCCGCGAGCAATATACCACGAGCAGTGCCCGCGGGTGGACTTCCCCCGGCATCCTTGAACAACGTCAGCGGCGCGCGGCTTTGGCCTGGGCGGCAGCCTCCGTCAAAGCCTTGTTGCAAGCGGCCATTTCCGCCCGTGAAACGACGGCAATCGTCTTATCCATGTCTTCCCACGTGGAGATCATCCGTTGAACGCGCAGCCCGGCCAGCTTGAGCACCCAGGCATCGCTCAACTCGCGCTGCGCCTCCCCCGCCACCGCCAATAGCGCGGGGTGCGGCAAGCTGATCACCAGCTCCCGCCGCTCCTCGCCGCACGACAGGTAGTACTTGCAATCGACGGCGTCGGCGTGCCGGATGGAGATCGCGTTCTGCTGCCAGCGGAACTCCACGTCCCACTCGCGCCCGAACGGATCCTGGACCGAAAAGCGGCGAAAACTCTCCCTCATCCCCTCCTCATCGTATCGCAAAGGCCGCGCCAAAAACTCGTGTCAAGCTGGGCCGCGGGAGGGATTCGCGGCGGCCTGGGAAGGGCCCGGAGAATGGCTCCCGGCAAGCCGTCCGCGGCTCGCGGCAGGCCTCCGCGGCCAGGCGTCCGGGCAGGGGCAGGTAGGGCTCAAAACACAAGGCCCGCTTCTCTCGAAGCGGGCCCGGTGGGAGCAGTATGGGGGTTGAGGCTGAGATGTCCGGTTCCCTACAGGGCCAGGGAGTGCTGCTCGTCAGTCGCGGCCGCGCCGCTGCGGGCGGGCGGCATGGGAATCACCTTATCCGACCGGCCGGCCCTGGCTGCGACGCCGGGGTTTGGCATGGGAGCGACGGATACCCCGAAGTGGCGCATGACGATCTCGTGGGCCGTCTGTGGATCGATCAGCGCCGGGCGGTTCGCTGTGCGCGAACGGCGGCGCACCGGCGCGACGATCTCCGTCTGTGCCGGCCGTGATTGGCGCACAACCGTATGGGCCGCGGCCGATGGCCTTTCGAGCCGCCGCCATGCCGCCAGGTTTGGCGGATGCTGCGTGGATGATACCGGCTCATCAAACGCCTCGGTCGGAGCAGCGGCCGGGGCCGGAGACGCTGGCCGCCGGTCACCGGTCTGTCCGGACGAGGTCTCGTTCCGGACCGCGGACGGAGCGTAGGAACAGGCCGCCTGCAGCGCTTCCTGCAGGGACTCCAGTTCCGCGCGCAACTCCTGGCAAGCCTGAAATGCGGCCCCGCTGGGTATCAGGCGGTTTCGGCCCGCCCGCACATAGGTACAAAGGAGTGCTCCGAGGATCGCCCCCAGAACCAAGCTCAAACTCACGGCTACTTGGAGTTCTGCACCTGACATGTGCCGTTCCTTCCTGAGATCATCCGATCACCTCTGTATGTTAAGGGCGGCATATCCACTTTGAAATAGGATAAAAAGCTTAATTTTCTCCGGTACAAAAGCGCTGCTGGTACCAACCGACGATACGTCCGTACAACGGCGACCGGCCGCGAACCGGAGTTCCGCGGATCCGTCGGTGATCCCTCAGCCTGCGATCAAGTAATTGATTTTGAATGGGTTGAGTAATTTGCCAGAGTGGCAAAAACCCGCCGCAAAAGGACTAGAACTAACGACTAATAGGTACTGGCGACAGGCCGCTTACCCTGCGATCTGCTTAGGCAGATTGAACCGGACTTCGCCCATTCCGACTTTGGCCGACGAGGCTTGTACGGCCTCTGGCCTGAGAATTTCCTTGTCCAGATACGTCGGCCCGGAAGAGGAATAAAACACCCGGCATCCCAACCGCTGCTCGATGAAACCAACCAGGGAGTCGTGGTCCTCTAACGGCTGCAGCTTCAGACCCGCAGGCTCGGTTTCGAACAGCGCGCGGGCGTCGGGCTTCAGCAACGGGGACGTGAACCCGTGCGCGTCGCGGTATTCGTCCACGTATGAGAACGGCGACTCGACGCTGTCCATGTGGGTCAGCGCCAGTCCGTCCACCCCGCCGCAGCATTGCATGGCATAATGCGCCGCCACGAAGTCGAAGTGCCCGAAACGCATATCCCCCTGCCACTTCGTGCGGACGTTGTGGTCGGGGAACGAGAGCGACTGGTCCTCGGTCACGAACGGGCCCGCGCCGTGGCGCGTGAAATGCGTTCTCAGAACCCCGATCCGCACCGGCGTCAGCCCGGCCTCGTCGCACATTTCCAGCGCGTTGTCGAAGGTCGTGTTGGACGCCGTAATGTAAGGCGCGAATCCATGCGTCTCATCCAGCAGGACGCCCGCCGAGCCCTCGAAAACGATGTTCGACTCGCGGTAGTTGTCCATCATCTCGGCCCACGTCGTGGGCTGGATGCCCTGCGAGAACAAGCGGTAGAACTCGGCGATGCGGCGCGGATCCTCGCTCGAAAGCTCCGTTAGCAACGCGTCGGCCTCCCGGTTGACCCCCCAATACTCCCGCAACTGCTTCAGCTTATGAACCCGGATGTCGTCCAGCATGCCCAGCGCGGGCGCGTCCGAGAGAATGTCCTTGACCTGAACGTAAGTCCCCCACTGCAGCGCGTCGCGCCGCGTTTCGCCGGCGCCGAATCCGCCCGAACCGTGGCGTTTGTCGCCGCGCACCAATTCCCGGATGCGGTTGGCATATTGGTGATACGGCGTCACGATCAGGCACTCGGGGTCGATGAACAGCCGCTCCTGGGTATAGCGGATCCCCTTCCGTTCCAACGCCTCGGCCTCTTTCATCAGCGAGAAGGGGTCGATCAGGACGTACTTCGACAGGAAGGTCACGACCTCGGAGATGAACATCCCGCTGCCGAACTGACGGAACGTATGGTGGCCGCCGTCCGGCTGCACCACGTTGCGCGTACCCTGCGGTCCCCCGTTGAAGCGCACCACCAGCGGCGCGTCGTGCGCCCGGCATAGATAGTCCACCATCGTGCCCTTGCCTTCGTCGCCGAAGGCCAGCCCCTGCACGATATAGGCGCGGCGCGGGTCTTTAGGATGATGTCTGAAGGGGTTCATTATATTATGGCTCTCCGTCCGTTTGCCAATCAGCGCGAGGCCAGCCACAGCTCTGGCCTAGGCGAAGCGTCGCCCTCAATTCCTGGCACAGCTCCTCTAGTTCGGTCCGCGCCTGGCACGTCTCCGACGGCCAAAACGCTGACGACCCCGCTCGGAAATGCGGTTCCGCCGATTTAGAACGGCACACTACCGGGCCATCACAACTTTATTGACTACTCGATAACGTTACCGACACTCACTCCGCCACCGTCGCGGGCGCCGCTCTCCTCGCCGGTGACTAACGTAGTCTTACATTCACATGACGCTCCAGGCAACCTATCTGAAGATAGACTAAAGTATTCATGAGTATGATTAGGCCACCGTTGCGCCATCGACCACCACCGTCGCGTGGCGGCGGATCCCTCATCCATTCAACGAGCTGTGCCGCACCAGCGCCAGAAATTCGTCGCGCGTGTCCTTGCGCTGGCGCATGGCGCCCAGCATGGCGCTGGTCACCGCGCCGGAGTGCTGTTTCTCCACGCCGCGCATCATCATGCAGAAATGCCGCGCCTCCACGATCACGCCCACCCCGCGCGGTTGCAGCACGTCCTGAATGCACTGCGCGATCTGCTGAGTCAGCCGCTCCTGCACCTGTAGCCGGCGCGCGAACATGTCCACGATCCGCGGGATTTTGCTCAGCCCGATGATCTTGTTTTCAGGCAGATAGGCCACGTGCGCCATGCCGTAAAACGGCAGCATGTGATGCTCGCACAAGCTGAAGAACTCGATGTCCTTCACCAGCACCATCTCGTCGCACTTCTCGTGGAAGATAGCGCCATTGACGATCTCGTCGAGATTCGCTTCATAGCCCGAGGTGAGAAACCGCAGCGCCTTCTCGGCCCGTTCGGGCGTTCGCAGCAGGCCTTCGCGCGTGGGGTCCTCGCCCAGCGCGCGCAGGATCTTCTCTATACCCTCGGCGATCGGATCCCGACCCTTGCCCTGGCCGATCACGGAAACAACAGCTTTAGCGGATTTCATCAGGTGGCCTTCACTTATGATTGCGCCGGCCGCCGGGGCGGTGCATCGCTCCCCGGCCTCGGCGGCTCGATTTGCACTTCGAAGATGTTCTTTTTCGTCTCGTGGATTCTAACCTTCTCAAGGCGCGCGCCCGAGCCGCCAAACGCCCCCGGCCAGGCTGCGGCCAGACGCGCCGCCACCACCGCCGCCAAGTTCTCCGTGGTGGGAACCAGCGTGGCGAACTCCTCCACCTCGGAATTCAGATCCCGCCGGTCCAGTGTTTTCAGGATGTTGCTCTCAACCAACCCATCCAGCCGCCCCAGCGCGATCAGCCGCCCGGTCGCGCCCCTGGGTTGGCCCTCCACCACCACTTCCAGCGTGTAGTCGTGCCCGTGCCCGTGCGGATTGTTGCATTTGCCGTATAGCTCCCGGTTGAGACGCTCGTCCAGCGCCGGCGCGTGCAACCGGTGGGAGGCCGAAAAGCGGTAGCGGCGGGTCAGACGCATCATCGCCCCTCGTATTCCACGTACAGATCCTCGGTTTCGTATAAGCGGATCTGCTTCAGCCGCGCCGGCGTGCCGGCAAAAAGCGGCTCCAGTCGCCGCCAGATCTCAACCGCCAGGTTCTCGGGCGTCGGCACCACCTTGTCGAATGGCGGCACCTCGCGGTTCAGGTGGCGGTGATCCATCGGTTCCACCACCTCGCGCTCCAGCAACTCCTTCACCTGCTTCAGATCGACGATCATGCCGCTCACCGGGTCGGGCTGGCCCTCCAGCGTCACCTCCAGCACGAAGTTGTGGCCATGACCGTGCGGGTTGGCCTCCGCCCCGTACAGCTCCTCATTCGCCGCGCGGTCCAGCGCCGGGTTCGCGCAGCTGTGCGAGGCCGAGAATTCCACCTTGCGCGTGATCAACATCGGGGCCAACTCCGTCCTCTCTTATTGTGATGCGTTTTGCGGACACGTGGATCCACTGGCCGCCCGCGGCTGCGTACAATGAAAATGCAACCGTATGGATTCGCCGCGCAGCGTCAACTACATTCTGGCCGGGATCGTGGTCCTGGCCGCCGGCCTGTTCTGGGTGGTCTCGGACGCATTTACCGAGCGCGTCGTCGAAAAAGGCCAGCCGGCGCCCGATTTCACCATCGTGACCGACAGCGGCCGCACCATCAGCCCCCGCAATTTCGGCGGTAAGCTGCTGGTGCTGAACTTCTGGGCCACCTGGTGCCCGCCCTGCGTGGCCGAAACGCCGTCCCTCAACGAGATGGCCAAACAGTTGAAATCGCAAGGCGTGGTGGTCGTCGGCGTGAGCATCGACAAGAACGGGAACTCGTACCGCGCCTTCAACCAGCGCATGCGCGTCGGCTATGAAACCATGCGCGACCCGGAGGCCCGCATCAGCTCCAGCTTCGGCACCTTCAAGTTCCCCGAAACCTACCTCATCACGCCCGACGGCCGCGTGGTCGACAAGATCATCTCCGATCTCGATTGGATGAGCCCGGAGACTCTGGACGCGCTGCGCGGGCATCTATAGACCGAACCCCGGCGGTCAAGAAACGTCATTTCACCCTCCGGCCGCCAGCTTATTCGCCGGCGCCTCGCGTCATTTCCGGCGCTTGCAGCTCGCGCACAGCGCGGTCCACTACTTCGGGTTCCGGCATTTCCTTGACGCCCGCGGCCTGCAAGTCGCGGAACTTGCGCGTCGTCACCAGCACCCGGCTTTCCAGCGCCCCTAGCGTATCGTTGTAGGCCCGGACGGCCTTATCTAAAGCCTCGCCCACGCCGCTGAAGTGGCTGGCCATGACCGCCACGCGGTCGTACAGTTCCTTGCCCAGTTCGCTGATCTTCTGGGCGTTTTCCTCGATCGACTCCTGCCTCCAGCCGTACGCCACGGCCTTCAGCAGCGCGATCAGCGTCGTCGGCGTTGTGACCAGGACCTTCTTGCCGATGGCGAATTCGAACAACTCCGGGTCCTTCTCGAAGGCCGCGCCCAGGAACGGGTCGCCGGGCACGAAGGCGACGACAAAGTCGAGCGTCTTGTCGAACTGCTCGAAGTAGAGCTTGGAGCCAAGCCGCGTGATGTGGTCTTTCACCTGCCGCGCGTGGTCTTGCAGACAGATGGCGCGCGTCATGTCGTCCGTCGCCTCCAGGGCGTCCAGGTACGACTGCAGCGAGACCTTGGCGTCCACCACCAGCACCCGCCCGCCGGGCAGGCGCACAATCAGGTCGGGGCGCAGCCGCCCGCCCTCGGCCTCGACCGAAACCTGCTCGTCGAAATCGCAGTGCTCCGTCATGCCCGCCATCTCGACCACGCGCCGCAGCGTGATTTCGCCCCACCGGCCACGCGTCTGCGGGGCCCGCAAGGCGCGCACTAGGTGCGCGGTTTCGGTCTGTAGTTGAACTTGCGACTCGCCCAGGCTCTTCACCTGTTGCAGCAGTCCGGCGTAGGCCCCGGCGCGCTCTTTTTCCATCTCGCCGATGTGGCGGTCGACCTTCTCCAGGGACTCGCGGATCGGCTGGACGAGCGTTTCAACGGCGGTCTTGTGCTGCAGAAGCTCGCCGCTGGCCTCCTTCTGCGTGGTCTCCAGCACCGCTTTCGCCAGGTCGAGAAAAGCGCGGTTGTTGGCGTTGAGCGCGTCGGCGGCCAGCGCCTTGAAGCTGTCGCTCTGGCGTTGCTGGGCCTGCTCGACTTCCTTCAGCTTCTCCTCCTGGGCGCGGTCCCGATCGGCCAATTGCGCACGCAGGGCCGCGGACTCCCGCTCGGCGGCGAGGGCCCCGCCCGAACCGAACAGCCAGCCGGCGAGCATTCCCAGAGCCAGGCCGGCCAGCAAACAGGCGACGTAGATCAGGTATTGCATTGCGTTCCCATGAATACCAGAGCGGGCCAGGGAAAGGGAAGGCGCGCGGCCGTTTCCACCGGCCAGCGGCGGCCAGAGGGCCCCGTTCCGCCTCTGCCGGCGAGCCGGAAGAGGCCTGCGCAGCGGCACGCGGAAGCAGCTCCAGAGAGCGCTCCTTGCCGCCACCATAGCCGCAGTCCTCTCGCCGCGCCCGCCTGGCGCCGCGGTTGACTCCAGCCGGCGGAGTTGGTTGACTATTGGCTTGCTTCATCATGGCAGTGGCTGGAGGCACGGCGCGGGCTTCGACACGCGCCGTACCAGGCAAAGGAGATCCCGGCTTGTCCACTGATCCAGGAAACCTCGCACAGCAGGCGGCAGCATGGGGCGAACGGGCGCTGGAGCGGTGTTCCGACGCCGCGGAAAAACACTGGCGGTTGGGGCTGGTTCTGTTCACTGGCGCCTATGCCGTCGCCATCGCCGCGCGCTGCCTCCACAAGCCGCTGTGGTTTGATGAGCTGTTCACGTTCTACATCTCCCGCCTGCCTGCGTATCAGGACCGGCTGGCGGCCGCGGTGTACGATGGAAGTCCCCCGTTCTTCTTCAGCCTCACGCATGCGTCGATGCGGCTGTTTGGCGAGTCCAGCCTGGCGGCACGCCTGCCCGAAATCATCGGGTTCTGGCTGATGTGCGTCAGCCTTTTTCTGTTCACCCGCCGGCGGGGTGGGTGCGTTTACGCATTCCTGGCGCTGGTGCTGCCGCTGCAGACGCTGGCCTACCATTATGCAATCGAGGCGCGGCCGTATGGCATCGTGCTGGGGATGGGCGGCCTGTCGTTGCTGGCGTGGCAATCGGCGGGCGAAGGCCGCCACAGGCTGGCCTGGCTGGCGCTGCTGGCGGCGAGCATCGCGGCCGGCGTGAGCAGCCACTTTTACGGCGTGCAGATCGTTGCGCCGCTGCTGGTCGGAGAAGTCTGGCGGGCGCTGGAGCGCCGGAAAGTGGACTGGGGCGTGGCCGGCGCCATGGGGTTGGGCCTGCTGCCGGTTCCGTTTCTGCTGAACTTAGCCCGGGGCGTGCTCCTGGCCCAGTTCACGCTCACCAAAGCGTCGGCTGGCTTCACCCCGCAGCCGTCGCTCTTCAGGCTGTCCGGTTTCTACGAGGCTCTGTTGACGCCGCTAGCGGTGCCGTTCGCGCTGGCCTTCGTCGTCTGGGTGGTCGGCAGCCTGATCCGGGCGGAGGGTTCGAGAGGCGAAGAAGCGGCACGGCGGGGCATGCCGGCGCCCGAGTTCGCCGCGGCTCTAAGCTACCTTTTCATACCGGTATTGATGTTGATTGGGACGGGTTTGACAACCGGCGACTTTGTCAATCGGTACGCCATCGGCGCGGTGATCGGAGTCACGGCATTGTTCCCGTACCTGTTCAGCGCCGCCTGCGGGAGTCGGGTGCTGGCTCCGCTGGCGCTCACCGCGGCAGTCTTGCTGATATGGTGCCAGCGGACGCCGCTTCCGCCACGCCAGATGGCAGGCCGATCCGCGGGGCTCACGGCCGATGCTCCCTTGTACCCGCAGAACGACGAATTACCGATCGCCGTCGCGAATCGGCTTGTGTTTCTCCAATCCGCGCACTATGCCTCGCCGCAGGTCAGGGCGCGATTAACCTACCTGACCGATGCGCCATACGTGATGCGGCGCCAGCGGTTCATCGGTGAAATGGCGCTGGCGGGCGACCGGAAACTGATGCCGGGCAACATCGCCGACTATGGCCCGTTTGTGGGCGCGCACTCGAGGTTCTGGGTGTATGTGGTTGACCAGCCGGAGTTGGAGTGGTTGCCGTCCCGGCTGCTGGCCGAGGGCTGGAAGCTGGAATGCGAAGGCCACCGGGGCCACAGATACCTCTTCCTGGCGACGCGCGAATAGCACAGCGGACCATTCCGCCAGGATGCCGGCCGACGCCCGTCCGTGGCTCGATCTGGCCATGCCCATGCATCACGCAGGCCCGGGCATCGAGCGCGCGGTCGGAAGGCGGAGCGGTCGGCGCCGCTTTCCGGTCCACGCACGATTGAGCTTGTGGAGACAGGCGGGAAAATGCGCCAGAAAACGCGACAGAAGCAGACCGGTCTGGCGACCGACTCTGCCACGTGGCCGGGTGTATCCTGAGTAGGACCCGGAACCCAGACGGGTGGAAAATCGTCTCAACCTCATGTGGACCAGGCTGCGGGCTTTTGGACTGCGTTGGTTTTCCTGCTGGCTGCTTGGGTTTGGCTTACTGGCACGCTTCGTGTGTGTGCTGGTTCTCAGGAATCCGCACCGGTTGCATGAACCTCTGGCGATCAGGGACGAAATTGAATTCAACGCCCTGGCGTTGAATCTTGTAAAGTTCGGGGAATACTCGATTCGGATCGGACATCCGAGCTCGTTTCGCGCCCCTGGATTTCCACTCTGGGTGGCGGCCCTGTATTCCATCTCCTATGAGAATTACTTCCTGGTTTACGTCGGCCAGTGCCTGCTGGGAGCGGTGGGGTGCCTGCTGGCATATCTGCTGGCGAAAGAGCTGCTGCCGGAAGTGGATGCGCGTCGCAGCGGCCTTCTGGCTGTCGTGTACATGCCCGCCATCTTTTTGTGCACGCTTTTCTTTTCGGATACGCTGTACGCCGATTGCCTGGCCCTCGGGATGCTGCTGTTCGTGCGTTACCTCCGCACGAGGCGCAGTGCCTGGCTTGTGATTGCCGGCCTGTCGTTGGGGTATGGGGCGTTGACCCGGCCGGCCGGGATTCTCGTCCTGCCGGCTCTGCTTACGATACTCGTAGCTGGCATGATCCGGGCGCGTCGCTTCCGCTTGCTGCCCTGCCTGGCGCTGGCGTTGTCCTGCTTCGCCGTCGTCGCTCCCTGGACCTGGCGCAACTACATTGTCCACCACCAGTTCGTATTAATTGCCACCAACGGAGGTTGGACCTTCTACGGCAGCAACAATAACGTCGTGCTGCATAACAGAGCCTATCTGGGCCGGTTTGTCCCCCCCTACGTTCTGCAAGGGCGGGCGAAAATCGACGCCATGCCAGACGAGGTGAGCCTGGACCGCCTGGAGTGGCGGCTTGGCATAGGCTGGGTCCGCGCGCATTGGGCTTCCATGCCCCTGCTGGAGACGTACAAGTTCGTCCGGCTGTGGTTGCCGACTGATCCGATAAACCGTCGATTCCCCGCAGCAGAGAGCGAATTCGTCTTAATGAGGGCGGTTGGTTATCTCCCATTTCTGGTCCTTTTCCTGCTCGGCTTCCGCCGCTGCGCGCTGGACCGCCGGTTCTGGACCTGGCCCTGGCTCTCATTGCACGTTACCGTTCTGGCCCTGATTGCCACCGCGCTGGTCTTCAACGGCGACCCGCGCTATCGGGATGGCCAGTACACGACCTTGATGCCCTACGCCGCTCTCGGACTGATGAAACGGCCTGTGACCGGCAAATCGGCCGATGAGCGATCGTAGCGCGCCGATGGCATGGCCGTGCGACGGATTCCACAATTCCTGATTGGATCAGGCCGGTCCTTGGATGCCGGGCGACGCTCGCCGCACACCGGCAAACGGTCAAATTTTGGCGCCTTTGCTCCGCGCGTCCGACTCGATCCGCAGGTTCAAAACCCGCGCGGTCGCTAATGCCGGCCAGCGGCGGCGACCACAGCCGCAGTCCTCTGGCCGCGCCCGCCTGGCGCCGCGGTTGACACGAGCCGGTGGAGTTGGATTAACTGTTGGCTTGCTGCGTCATGGCAGTGGCTGGAGACACGGCGCGGGCCTCGACGCTCGCCGTGCCAGTGGAAGGAGATCCCGGCTTGTCCACTGAGCCAAGAAACATCGCACAGCAGGCGGCAGCATGGGGCGAGCGGGCGCTGGAGCAGTGTTCCGATGCCGCGGAAAAGCACTGGCGGTTGGGGTTGGTTCTGTTCGCCGGCGCCTATGCCGTCGGCACCGTCGCGAGCAGCCTCAGGAAGCCGCTGTGGTTCGATGAACTGTTTACGTTCTACATCTCCCGCCTGAGTTCCGCTCACGACCGGCTAGTGGCGGCGGTGTACGACGGTAATCCTCCGCTTTTCTATGCCCTGACCCACGCCTCGATGCGGGTCTTCGGCGAGTCCAGACTGGCGGAACGGCTGCCCGAAATGATCGGATTCGGGCTGCTGTGCTTGAGCCTCTTTTTCTTCGTGCGGCGGCGGTGCCCTTCGATCTACGCCTTCCTGGCGGCGGCGTTGCCGCTGCAGACCGGGGCCTATTATTACGCGTTTGAGGGGCGCCCGTATGGCATCGTCCTGGGGATGGCCGGAGTATCGCTGCTGGCGTGGCAATCGGCCGGCGAGGGCCGCCATCGGCTGGCGTGGCTGGCGCTGCTGGCGGCGAGCATCGCAACCGGCGTGAGCAGCCACTTTTACGGCGTGCAGATCGTTGTGCCGCTGCTCGTCGGAGAAGCCTGTCGGACGCTGGAGCGCAGGAAAGTGGACTGGGGCGTGGCCGGCGCCATGGGATTGGGCCTGCTCCCGATCCCGTTTCTGCTGCCCGTTGCCCGCGCGATCTTCGCGGCCCAGCTCATGTTCACGAAAATGTCGGCTGTCTTCCACGCGAAGCCGTCGCTGGCCATGCTGCCCGCTTTCTACAAGACGTTGCTGGGACCGCTGCTGGAGCCGTTTGCGCTGGCCTTCGTCATACTGGCGCTGGCCGCCCTGGTCTGGGCGGAGCGCGCGGGGCGCGAAGAGCCGGCCCAGCGGCGGATGCCGCGGCCCGAGCTGGCGGCGGCTGTGACTTACCTTTTCATACCGGCATTGATGCTGATCGGCACGGGTTTGACCAGCGGCAAGTTTGAAGACCGGTACGCCATCAGTGCGGTGCTCGGCGTTGCGGTGTTGTTCCCGTACTTGCTCAGTACGACCTGCGGGCGGTGGGCGCTAGCTCCGGTTGCGTGCATAGCGGGAGTCCTGCTCTTCTGGGGCGCGGAGACACAGGCTCCGCCACGGGCTATGGTGGCCCGATCCCACAGATTTACGCCCAATTCTCCGTTGTACCCCAGGAATGACGATTTGCCGATCGCCGTCGCGTCAGTTGGAACGTTCCTCGTATCGGCACATGACGCACCGCCGCAGGTCGCCTCGCGGCTGACCTACCTGGCCGATGTCCCGTACGTGGTGCGCCGCCGCCAGTTCGCCGGCGAAGTGTCGCTGGCGGGCGACCGGCAGCTGATGCCGGGCCAGATCGTGGATTATGCGCCGTTCGTGCGCACGCACTCGAAGTTCTGGGTGTACGTGGTTTCCCGTCCCGAGACGGAGTGGTTGCCGTCGCGGCTGCTGGCCGAGGGCTGGAAGCTCGAATGCAAGCGCCACACAGGCATCCATTACCTCTTCCTGGCGACGCGCGAATAGCGGAGAGGACCATTCCGGCAAGATGTCAACCGACGACCGTCCGAGGCTCGATCTGGCCATGCCCGTGCACAACGAGGGCCCCAGCATCGAGCGCACGTTGCAGGAGTGGTACGGCGAGCTCTCTCCGGCCATCGACCTGCGCTTTTTGATCGCCGAGGACGGCAGCACGGACGATACGAAAGAAGCCCTCCGGAGGCTTGAACGACAGCTGCCGATGCGCCTGGACATCGCCGCGGGCCGGCGCGGATACGGACACGCCATGAAAGCGGCGCTGCTCATGGCGGAGACGGACTACGTCATGACGTGCGATTCCGACGGACAGATCGATCCGCGGGACTTCTGGAGGGTGTGGGAGGCGCGCGAGCGCTACGATCTGCTTGTCGGATGGAGGGTGCGCCGCGCCGACCATTGGTTCCGCAAGCTCATGTCGGGCGGTTTCAAGCTATACCACCGGACGCTGTTCAGAACCAGGTTGCACGACCCGAGCTGCAACCTGATGCTGATGAAACGCGAGGTGGCGCAGCGGATCGTCCCGCGGTTGGGGCACATGGTGGAAGGATTCCAGTGGGAGCTGACGGCCCGCGCGATCCAGTTGCGCCTCCAAATCGGCGAAGTTAGACTGAACCACAGGCCGCGTGCGAGTGGAGGATCGGCGGTGTTTCCGCCGGCGCGCGTGCCGGAAATCGCGTATCGCAACGTAGCCGGCCTGTGGAAGGTCTATCTGGACCCGTGACCTTGAGGAAAGGCCCGCCGGCCCGTTATTCGGCGACTGCGGGCAGGCCCGCCAGGGCCATGGCCAGGTCGGCCTCGTCGTAGTTCTGATCCACCAGCTTGCCGGCGTGGTAGTCGGTGTAGGCCTGCATGTCGAAATGGCCGTGGCCGGAGAGGTTGAAAAGGATGACGCGGCTCGCGCCATCCTGTTTCGCGAGCAGCGCCTCGTCGATGGCGCACCGCACCGCGTGGTTGGACTCCGGGGCCGGGATGATGCCCTCGGCCCGGGCGAACTGCACGCCGGCCTCGAAGCAGGCGATCTGGTGGTAGGCGCGGGCCTCGATCAGGTCGAGCCGCTTCAGGTGGCTGACCAACGGCGCCATGCCGTGATAGCGCAGGCCGCCGGCGTGGAAGCCGGGCGGCGTGAAGGTCGAGCCCAGCGTGTGCATCTTGGTCAGCGGCGTAAGATGCGCCGTGTCGCCGAAATCGTAGGCGTAGGTGCCTTTGGTCAGCGACGGGCAGGCCGCGGGCTCGACGGCGACGAAGCGCCGTTTCCGGCCGCCGCGCAGTTGCGCGCCCAGGAAGGGCAGCGCGATGCCACCGAAATTGGAGCCGCCGCCGGTGCAGCCGATGATGATGTCGGGGTCTTCGCCGGCCATTTCAAACTGCGCCATGGCCTCCTGGCCGATCACGGTCTGGTGCAGCAGGACGTGGTTCAGCACGGAGCCCAGTGAGTACTTGGTGTCGTCGCGCTGGGCGGCCATCTCGACGGCTTCGGAGATCGCGATGCCGAGGCTGCCGGGATGGTCCGCGCGGCGCGCCAGAATGGCGCGGCCGGACTCGGTTTCGGTGGACGGCGAGGCCACGCAGCGCGCGCCGTAGGCCTGCATCAGGGCCCGCCGGTACGGCTTTTGGTCGTAGGAGCAGCGCACCATGTAGACGTTGACCTCGATGCCGAACAGCGCGCCCGCAAAAGCCAGCGCGGAACCCCACTGGCCGGCGCCGGTCTCCGTGGTAATGCGCCGGATGCCGGCCTCGCGGTTATAGAACGCCTGCGGCACCGACGTGTTGGGCTTATGGCTGCCCGCCGGGCTGACGCCTTCGTATTTGTAGTAAATGTGCGCCGGTGTGTCCAGCACGCGCTCCAGACGGCGGGCGCGATGCAACGGCGAGGGCCGCCATTGGCGGTACACCTCGCGCACCGGCTCGGGGATCTCGATCTGGCGTTCCGTCGAGACCTCCTGCAGGATCAGCGAAATGGGGAACAGCGGCGCCAGATCGCCGGGGCCGATGGGCTGGTGCGTGCCGGGGTGCAGCACCGGCGGCAGCGGGACCGGCAGATCGGCGGCGATGTTGTACCAGGACTTCGGAATGCGGTCCTCGGCAAGGGTGTACTTAATGGTTTCGTTCATAAGGGTGAATGAATAAAAACTGAGTCTATCATTAGACACAGGATTTTTGCGCCGCTGCGCGACGGATTCTCGAACCACGCCGGAACCGGTCAGCGCGCCGGGACCGAGACCGTGATGTTGCGGAACTTCAACCCCCCGGTGTGGTCGCCTTGCAGGTAGAACGGGCCGGGCTGACCCTCGTTGGCATCCAGCGCGCCGCCGGTGATGCCTTCAATCTCCTTATGGTCGATCACCGTGATGCCGTTGTGGATCTCGGTGACGATGCGGCCCACCAGCGTGACCTCAAAGGTCTCCCACTGCCCCGGCGCGCGCGGCAGTTCCGGCAGCGGCGCGATGCGCCCGTAGATCGAACCGATGCGGCGCTCGACCGGGTTGCTCGTGAGCGGCTCGTATTCGATCTGCACTTCGTAGCGCCCGCGCAGGTAGAAGCCGCTGTTGCCATCGTCGGGGCAGTTGACTTCGTAATGCGCCTTGAAATCGTCGAAAGTGCGGATCGTTTTCAGATTTGCGCCGTGGTCGGTGTTGACCAGCAGACCGTCCTGCACGGTCCAGTGGCTGTGGGCCGTATCGCCGACCGGTTCCCAGCCGTCGAGGTTGCGGCCGTTGAACAGCGGTTCAGGCTTGGCCCAGGCCTTGGGGGCGGCGCGCTTGAGGTCGGGCGCGCGCAGGCCGGTCAACTGCAGGGTGTCGGCGTTGCGCTTCTGAACGCCCGTGAGCTTGCCGCCCGCGGCCTCCAGTTGCCAGCTCAGCGTGGGGGAGAAAGTGATGCTCAGATGCCTGCCATCGAGCTTGAAATTCTTCACCTCATAAACGTTGCCTCCGGTCGGCTGGAACCACACCGCCAACTGGCCATCGTGCTCCGAGATGCCCAGCCAGGCGGCGCGCGTGCCGCCGGGGGTGGTGAGGTTGAAGTCCCACCTTCCGACGAACGGATTCGCGGCCGCGCCGGGCTGGGCGAAGGCCGGCATCAAAAGCGTGGAAAGGGCGATCAGGCTGACGACGAGCTTGTGCATGTGGGCAGTCTATTACAGTTCCGGCCGGCGCGCGCGTCGCGGTGACGAACCGGCGGCGAAATGCATATGATCTATATGAAGCCGCGGAGATCAGGAGCTGCGGAACCGTAATGCGCCTTCTCCCGGCGCGGAGCCGATCGGCAGCAGACTGCTTGAGAGTTGAGTCTTAAGGTAATCCGACCCGTTCGAGAAGATGACGCGCAGGCTGTCGGCGGCGGCATCAGGTTCGTGAGTTAGAAATTGCTAATCGCCCCGTGGAAGAAGTGCCAACATTCCTATGCGACTAATTCATCAATGCGCCGTGCCGGCACGGCGTGAGTGCCGTGGATCTTCGGGCCGGGACCGGGCCGCGGAATGGCCCGCCAGCGCCGCGCTGGTCCTCGTCCTGACGGCGGCGGCCGTGCTGGCAGGTTGCGAGCCGCAGCGCGCCGCGGTGCGCACGGCGCCGCCGGTGGTGGAAGTGGCCGGCGTGGTGGTGCAGGATGTGCCGATCGTCAAGGAGTGGATCGGGACGCTGGACGGCAGCGTCAACGCCGAGATCCGGGCGCAGGTGAGCGGCTACGTCATGGCTCAGGCGTACAAGGAAGGCTCCTTTGTCCGGAAGGGCCAGTTGCTGTTCGAGATCGATCCGCGGCCCTTCGACGCGGCGTTGAGCCAGGCCCGGGGCAACCTGGCGCAGGCCGAAAGCAACGTTCAGTTGACGCGCGCCAACCTGGCGCAGAGCGAAGCGCGGCTGGGCAAGGCCGACCTGGATGTGAAGCGCTACACGCCGCTGGCCCAGACCAAGGCCATCAGCCAGGAGGAGATGGACGACGCCATCCAGAGCCAACTGGAGGCGCGCGCGGCGGTCGAGTCGGCGCGGGCGGCGATCGCGGCGGGGCAGGCGGGCGTGGCGGCCGGCAAAGCGGCGGTCTACACGGCCGAGGTGAACCTGGGGTTCACCCGGGTTGCGGCGCCGATTAACGGCATCGCGGGCATCGCCATGGTGCAGGTGGGCAACCTGGCCTCCCCTATCAGCGGAGTCTTGACGACGGTTTCGGCCGTCGATCCGATCAAGGCCTACTTCACGGTCAGCGAGCAGGAGTACATCGCGTATCACCGCGGCCAGGGCGGGCTGTCTCCGGAGATGGAGATTATCCTGGCGGACGGGTCGCTGTACCCGCATAAGGGGCGGCTGTTCCTCGAGGACCGGCAGGTGGATGTCGGCACCGGCGCGCTGCGGGTGGCCGCGCTGCTGCCCAATCCGGGCAACTTCCTGCGGCCGGGCCAGTATGCGCGAGTGCGGTCGGTGGTGGAAACACAAAAAGGCGCGACGCTGGTGCCGGAGCGCGCGGTGAGCGAGCTGCAGGGCAGCTACCAGGTGGCGGTGGTCAACCGCGACAACACGGTGGCCATCCGCAATGTGCGTGTGGGGCCGCGCGTCGGCGGACTGTGGGTGGTGGAAGAGGGCGTCCAGCCGGGCGATCGCGTGGTGGTGCAGGGACTGCAGAAGATTCGCAACGGCGCGGCCGTCAATCCCAAGCCGTATTCACAGCCGGCGGGGGCGAAATAGCAGCCATGTCGAATTTCTTCATCGATCGCCCCATCGTGGCGATGGTGATCGCCATCCTCACCGTCCTGCTGGGCGGGATCTGCCTGGTGACGTTGCCGGTGGCGCAGTATCCCGAGATCGTCCCGCCGGAGGTTCAGGTCAATGCGACTTACTTCGGCGCCGATGCGCAGACCATCGAGCAATCGGTGGCCGCGCCCATCGAACAGCAGATGAGCGGCGTGGACAACATGCTGTACATGCTCTCCACCAACGCCAACAACGGTTCCATGGGCATGAGCGTCATCTTCAACGTCAAGACGCAGCCCAACACCGACCTGATTCTGACCCAGATGAGGGAATCGCTGGCGGCGGCGCAACTGCCCTCGGACGTGACCAATTACGGCATCACGGTCCGCAAGGCCACGAGTTCGCCGTTGCTGATGCTGTCGCTGTATTCGCCCCGCGGCACGCACGACCGCAACTGGCTGGCGAATTACGCCTACATCAATCTGGTCGACGAAATACTGCGCCTGCCGGGCGTCGGCGACACGCTGGTCTACGGCGGCCGCTACGCCATGCGGATCTGGGTCCGGCCCGACCAGTTGGCCAAGCTGCAGGTCACGGTGCCCGAAATCGCCCGCGCCATCCAGCAGCAGAACACCGTCAATCCATCCGGCCAGGTGGGCGGAGAGCCGGCGCCGCCGGGCCAGGAATTCTCCTACACCATGCGCGCGCAGGGGCGCCTGATCACGCCCCAGGAGTTCGGCAATATCGTCATCCGGGCCAATCGCGACGGCTCAGTGCTGCGGGTCGGCGATGTGGCGCGGGTGGAATTGGGCGCTGAGACCTATAACGTCCGGGGCCGCGTGAACGGCTACCCGGCGGCGGTCATCCCGATTTACCAGTTGCCTGGATCCAACGCCCTCGACGCCGCCACGGCCGTGCGCACGCGCATGGCCGAGCTGAAACAGCGTTTCCCCGACGATGTGGATTTCCTCGTTTCCCTGGACACCACGCTGCCCGTGACGGAGGGCATCACCGAGATTCTGATCACCTTGCTGGAGGCCCTGGCGCTGGTGGCGCTGGTCGTCTATTTGTTCCTGCAGGACTGGCGCGCCACGCTGATCCCGCTGCTGGCCGTCCCGGTTTCGCTGATCGGCACCTTCATGCTGTTCCCGGTGTTCGGCTTCAGCGTCAATACGCTGTCGCTGTTCGGCCTGGTGCTGGCCATCGGCCTGGTGGTGGACGACGCCATCGTGGTGGTGGAGGCCGTGCAGCACCATGTCGATGAAGGGATGACGTCCAAGGACGCGGCGCGCAAGGCGATGGAGGAGGTTTCGGCGCCGGTGATCGGCATTGCGATCATCCTGGCGGCCGTTTTCGTGCCCACCGTTTTCGTGCCCGGCATCACCGGCCGGCTGTACCAGCAGTTCGCGCTGACCATCGCGATTTCGGTCATCATCTCGGCCTTCAACGCGCTGACCCTCAGCCCGGCCCTGTCCTCGCTGCTGCTCCGGCCGAAGCGCGAATCGCATGGGCCGCTGGCGGCGTTTTTCCGCGTCTTCAACCGCTGGTTTGAGCGCAGCCGGAACGCCTACGTGGCCACCTGCGGGGCCTTGATTCGCAAGTCCGCCATCGCGCTGATTGTGCTGGCCGGCTGCGCCGCGCTAGCCGGATTGATCGACACCAAGCTGCCCACGGGCTTCCTGCCGGAAGAGGATCTGGGCTACCTGATGCTATCGGTCCAGCTGCCCGACGCGGCCAGCCTGCAACGGACCGACGATACGATGCGCAAGATCGAAGCGATCGTCCAGCAGGTTCCGGCGATCGAGGTCTACACCAGCGTCGTCGGTGTCAACGTGCTGAGCCGCGTGCAAGACACGTACTCGGGCTTCTTCTTCATCAAGTTGAAGCCGTGGGATGAACGCAAAGCCAAATCCGACGTAGCCAACGAATTGTCGGCCATGCTGACCCGCAAGCTCAGCGCGTTGCCGGACGGGATTTCGTTCTCGATCACCCCGCCCGCCATTCCGGGCATCGGCACTTCGGGCGGCTTCACGTTCATCCTGGAGGACCGCTCCGGGCGGGAGCTGCAGTTCCTTGAAGACAACCTGGCGACGTTCCTGCAGGCGGCGCGGAAACGGCCGGAACTGGCCAACGTGACCACCACGTTTCTGCCGCGCGTGCCGCAGGTGTACGCCGATGTGGACCGCGACAAAACGATCGCCCAGGGGGTGGCCCCGAGCGACGTCTATCTGACCCTGCAGACGTTCATGGGCGGCTCATTCATCAACTACTTCAACCGCTTCGGCCGGCAGTGGCGCGTGTTCCTGGAGGCCGAAGGCGAGCAGCGCACGCGGGCCGAGGACGTCAACCAGTTCTACGTTCGCAACGGCCGGGGCGAGATGGTGCCGCTATCGGCGCTGACGACGCTGAAGCGCATCGTCGGGCCGGAGTTCACGCAACGCTACAACCTGTACCGTTGCGCGCAGATCTTCGGCAACGCCGCTCCGGGCTACAGTTCGGGACAGGCCATGCGGGCGCTGGAGGAGGTGCACGCGCAGACCATGCCGCGCGAGATGGGCTTCGACTACGCCGGCATGTCGTACCAGGAATGGGCGGCGCAGAAGGGTCTCTCGGTGTCGGTGATCTTCGGCATGTCGCTGGTGTTCGTGTTCCTGATTCTGGCCGCGCTGTACGAAAGCTGGACGCTGCCGGTGAGCGTGCTTCTTGGGACGCCCGTGGCCGTGGCCGGGGCGCTGGCGACGCTGGCCATCCGCAAAATGACCAACGACGTTTACGCCCAGATCGGGCTGGTGATGCTGATCGGGTTGGCGGCCAAGAACGCGATCCTGATTGTCGAGTTCGCGCGCGTGCGCTACGAGGGCGGCATGGGGCTGGCCGAGGCCGCGCTGGCCGGGGCCCGGCTGCGCTTGCGGCCGATCCTGATGACGTCGTTCGCCTTCATCCTGGGCTGCGTGCCGCTGTGGATGGCCACCGGCGCGGGCGCAGTCGCCCGGCGGGTGGTGGGCAGTTGCGTCATCGGCGGCATGGGAGCCGCCACCGGCATTGCCATCTTGCTGATCCCCGTCACCTTCTATCTGATGGAACGGCTCGGCGGCAAACCGGCCGAAAGGCGGGCCGGGGAGGGACGCGAGTCGTGAACATGAGGAGCATTCCGGTCGCCATGGCGCTGGCCGCGGCGTGCCTGCTCGGCGGCTGCGTCGTGGGTCCCAAATACAAGGCCCCCACGGCCACTGCGCCGCCCGCTTTCCGGGGGCAGGAAGGGGCTGCGCAGGCGGCCTCCATCGCCGATCTGCCGTGGTGGGAGATCTTCCAGGACCCCACGCTGCAGGACCTGGTGAAGACCGCCATCGGCAACAACTACGACCTGCGGATCGCCGTGCGCCGGGTGGAGCAGGCGCGGGAGCTCACCGTGCAGGCGCACGCGCAGTACTATCCCGGGGCCGGTTACGAGGGCGGCGTCAGCGGTGGTAAGAATGAAGCCCTGGGAAATCCGACCTACAGCAACGGGAAGATGGCGGCGGCCCTCGAGCTGGGCCTGGGGGCCAGTTGGGAGCTCGACCTGTGGGGCCGCATCCGCCACATGAACGAGGCGGCGCTGGCCCAGTACCTGTCCACCGAACAGGCCCGGCGGGGCGTGATCCTGTCGCTGGTATCCGGCGTGGCGCAAGCCTATTACGAGCTGCTGGAACTGGACCTGCGGCTGGAGATCGCGCGCCGCACCGTGGAGACGTTTCGCGGCAGCCTGAAGATCTTCGAGCAGCGGCTGGAAGGCGGCACCGCGTCGCGGCTGGAGACGGCGCGGGCCCAGGCCGCGCTGGCCTCGACCGCCGCCGAGATCCCGGAGATCGAGCGCCAGATCGCGCTCAAGGAAAACGAGATCCGGATTCTCCTGGGCAGCAATCCCGGGCCCGTCGTGCGCCATGCCAGACTGCTCGAACAGGCGCTTCCGCCGGAGGTGCCCGCCGGGCTGCCTTCGGCGCTGCTGGAACGGCGGCCGGACGTGCTGCAGGCCGAGCAGGCGGTGCGCGCGGCCAATGCCCAGGTGGGCATCGCGGAGGCGGCCTTCTTCCCCACTCTCGGCCTGACCACAGCGCTCGGACGGATCAGTTGGCCGCTGGAGAACTTCCTCGGCGGCAACACCAACGTCTGGTCCCTGGCCGCTAGCACGCTTGGGCCGCTGTACGCGGGCGGCTCGCTCCGCTCCGTGAAGCGCCAGGCGGTCGCGGCCTGGGAGCAGGCACGGCTGCAGTACGAGCAGACGGCTGTGGGCGCTTTCCGGGATGTTTCCAACGCTCTGATCACGCGGCAGGCGCTGGAGGCCATCCGCGTGGAGCAGGTTCGCGCCGTCGAGGCCTACAAGGACGCCGTGGCGGTGTCCACTCAGCGCTACCAGGCCGGCAAGTCGAGCTACTTCGAGGTGCTGGAGGCGGAGCAGGAGTTGTACCCGGCGGAGAATGCGCTGGCGCTGACGGAACTGAACCGGCGCATCGTCATCGTCCAGCTCTACCAGGCGCTGGGCGGCGGCTGGAACCTCAAGACGCCCGAGTGGAGCGGGCCGCAGGCCGCGGCGCCGGCGCCCGCCAAGTAGAGCGCACTGCGCCGAGCAGCAGTGGCGCGCGTGCGAGCTCGCGTCGCCGGGGTCAGGACCAAGACTCGATTCAGGAGGGGTGCGGGGTCGTCAGGACCCGGTGGACGCGCTGTGTCCCGGAGCGGCAGGGAAGAGCATGGGTGGCGAGGACTTGCCGCAGCAGCGCTTGAACTTCAGCTTCGAGCCGCAGGGACAGGGAGCGTTGCGGGCCACGGTCGCCAACGCCACGAGCGTGGCTTCAGGCTGTGGCGGCCGAGGGCCCTGGGGTTCAGCCGGCGCGGCAGGGGCGTCAAAGGCAATGGATTCAGGGGGATGCGCGCTTGGACTGACGGTGCCGGAAGGCGGCGTCGGGGGTTCAAGGGCAATGGATTCAGTAGGATGCGCGTCGGTTGACTGGGCGGCGGCGGGGGGCCAGTCGGAGAGCAAGTCGGAGGTGGCGAGGAGGTCGCCGCGGAGGACGGCCAGGGCCGCTCGGAGGCGGACGGCGGGGGGCGTGGAGGGGGATTCGAGGAGGTTGCGGA
>JBKQPG010000083.1:0-41566 GCA_052145115.1 Bryobacteraceae bacterium | reverse complement strand
GCGCAGGCGACGGCGGCCGGTCACAACTGTGATCCCTCTTTCGCCTCCTCCTTTCCAACACCTTCCGTGCCTCCCCGTCATCCCTGCCCCTGAAATCGCTTGACACCGGCAGTATCGTGAATCTGGGGACAGGATCTGGCGAATCCTCGATTCTCATCGCCGAAAGACAAAACGGCGTGCTAATGAACGGCCTGTAGTCCGGAACTTAACCCGCATTTCTCACCACGCCCGCAGCAAGGCGCAGCGCGAGGCCCCAAAGGCATCAAGCGAAGCCAACGAGGCACGCCGCGGGAGCCGCGTGGAGGCGTATTTGAAGAATACGTTGAGCACGGGCGACGCCCCTGGGCCCAGCGCAACGCAGTAGATGCGACCCTATCGCGCGCCGCAGCCGATTGTTGGTGAAATATCCGGGCTAGAGCAGCCGGAAATTGACTTCGACGTTGGCTTTGACCGGGACCGGCCTGCCGTCCTTATAGCCGGGCTTGAAGCGCCACTTGGCCACCGCTTCGACGGCCTTCTCATCCAGCCCCATCCCGAGCGAGCGGACCACCTGGATGTTCTTGGCCTTACCGTCGGTGTCGACGACGATGGCCAGCATCACGGTGCCCTGGAACTTGGCCTTACGGGCCTCCTCGGAGTATTCGGGCTCGGGCTTGTAGATCGGAATCGGTGCACTGACGCCGCCGCCGATGCGGAATGCGCCGCCGCCGAAGCCGCCGCCCGAGCCGGGCCCCACGCCGGGCCCGTTGCCGGAGCCCACGCCGCCGCCGGAGCCGCTGCCGATGCCGCCGCCGGAACCGGGTCCGTTGGACGGCGGGCCGATTTTAGCGAACGGGTCGCCGTATTGGGCCATGTTGACGTTGGGCAGGGCCACGTCGGGCGGAGCGATGATGGTCGGCTCGACCGCCAGCCTGGGATGCAGGTTGTTCAACACCGCCTCGGGCGGCGTGAACTGTTTGAGTGAAGCCTTGGGCAGTCGCCCCTTGCTGGCCGGCAGGGGCGAATTGTCACCGCCGCCACCGCCGCCGGAGGGCTTGGAATTGGCCGGCGTGTACGGCGACAGGTCGACCGGCGTGAAGATCAGCCCGTTGTCCGCCATCTTCTTCTGGACGGTCTTGTTGGTTCCGATGGCGAACATGAGAGCAATGAGACCCACCTGGAGCAGGACCGACGTGGCGAACGAGCCGCCGCGGTAGGGATCCTTCTGGAACAGCTCCCGGACCTGCACCGGCCGCGAGGTCAGCTCGAGCGGCGGCAGCTTGGGGGGGAACAGCGCATCGCTCAAACCGCTGAAAACCGTGCGGTACCACGGCAGGGCGGTCTTCTCGATGGCGCCCATCGACATGCTGGCCGCCAGTTCTTCTTCGGTCAGCGGACGGGAGGTGAGTTGCAGCGGCGGGAGCTTCTGGGGGTGGAATAGCTCGCCGAGGTTCTCGCGCAAGGATCTAATGAACGACTTGTCCTCGTTGAAAACCGCCAACTGCCGCAGGGCCGGGTCGTCGCTGGCGCGCAGCTCGTCCTCGGTCATGGGGCGGAACGAGACCTGCAGCGGAGGCTGGCGCTTAAAGTCCGCCAATTCCTTCAGATTCTCAAAGATGGAGATAAACCAGGGCTTCGCTTCCTGCTGGTAGCCGAGGATCCGGTCGGCGGAATAATCCACCTGCGGCGGGGTTTGCGGTGGCGGCGGTGCAGCCGCGCGATACGGATCGTAAGCCTGCATACGTTCATCGACCGGGGGGACAACCGAGATCCCCAAGCCGGGCTGCGTTTGCTGCGGGGGCACGTTTTACTAGACGTTCTTAATTCGTGAAGGTTGCACGAAAGCCCGTACCGGGAACCGATCTCTCCCTAAAATCGTAACACAAGCTCCCGGCGGACCTTATTGCTCCGTTGTTTCATAAGCGGCCGGGCCAGCGCGGATGCGGCGGCCCGCTTTACTGCCCCAGCGCCTCATTCAGGATCCGGCCCAGCCGCTCCCCCGCGCGCAGCAACTGCAGCCGCATGACGGGGATCGCCTGGTCGAGGTAGGCCTGGTCGAGGGTGGCGCAGTGGCAGCGGTCCAGCGGCGCATAGACGTTATCGCGCGAGAGCGCCTGCGACTGCCAGATCCAGTCGTCCAAGGTGCCGGCGCTGAGCTCCGCGCGGTCCTCTGGAGCGGCGCCCTGGCGCAGCTTCTGTTCCGCTTCCGGGTCCTGTTTGAACCAGGCTTCCAGGAGCTTCCCGTCCCAGGCGGCGTGCAGGTTCAGGGGGTGGCCCTCGAAGGTGACTTTGACGTCGTTGCCGCCCTTGTCGTGGCGCTCGCCGGCGTGCAGCGGCTGGTGCATGTCGGCGATGAAATGGACCACGAAGCGCAGCGCCTCGTCGCGCTGTTCGCGCGGCGCGGTGGTGTCGCGCAGGGTCGCGATGAGCTGCGGGAGGATGCGCATGACGCAGCCCTCGGCGGGGCAATAAGGGGCCCAGTCGCCGCGCGGCGCGTCGGTGGGGATGTCGATATAGTGCCAGGGGCCGGTGTCGCGACGATCCTTGCGGATCTCGTCGGCCCATACAGAGACCGACTCGAGCGTCTCTCCTGACGGCAGAATGGCGGCCACCGCCGCCTGGGCCTGGGGATTCAAGCGCTGTGCGGCGATGGCGGCGACGATGTGGTGACCCTCCGCCCACCAGCCGGACAGCGGCTGGACGACCAGAAGATAAGACATCGAAAGAGCGGCGAAGGCGGAGCGGGCGCGCATGACCCCCAGTATCGCAAGACAGGCCGGCCACGCGGCGCGGCGCAACAGCGCTGGCGGGGTGGCCCGTACGGCGTCCCAACGGCAGTCGGCGCGGCGGGCCTAAGACGAAAGGGGCCCGATGCTGGCATGATGGGGGAGGCAGGGCGGGGCGCAGAGAACTGCGGCAGGGAAGGCCGGCCGCGGAAGCGTCCGGAATTCCGGACTATCCAGTCCGCGTTGCAAATGGTGTCTCTTCCCGATAGAATCTGAGCTTTGTAGTCGCAATTGGAGGTGACATGTCCGCTGTCGCAGATAAAGTGAAGCAGATCATCGTCGAGCAGCTTGGCGTCGACGAAGCGCAGGTGGATTCGACGGCGTCGTTCGTGGACGATCTGGGGGCCGATTCGCTCGACATCGTCGAGCTGGTCATGAAGTTCGAAGAGGACTTCGAATTGGACATTCCCGACGAGGATGCCGAGAACATCAAAACGGTGAAGGACGCCATCGATTATATCGAGAAGAAGAAGGGCAAGGAGTAATCCGGCCCGGCCGTCCCGCCCCGTGGCTCAATTCACCAACATTGTCATTGCAGGAGTATCGATTGCCGCGACGAGTGGTTGTAACCGGTGTCGGCCTGATTTCGGCGCTGGGACTGAATACGGAAGAGACGTGGGCCGGCGTCCGCGCGGGGCGTTCAGGCATGCGGCCGATCACGCAGTTCGACGCCAGCCGGTTTTCCTGCCGCATCGCCGCGGAGGTGGAGGGCTTCGACCCGCTGCGTTTCATCGAGCGCAAGGAATTGAAGAAGGTCGGGCGCTTCATCCAGTTCGCGATTGCGGCGGCGGAGGAGGCGCTGCGGGTCTCCGGCCTCAAGGTGACGCCCGAGAACGAGGAACTGGTGGGCGTCTACATCGGCAGCGGCATCGGCGCGTTCGAGGTGATTGAACGCGAGCATCGCACTCTGCTCGAAAAGGGCCCCGACCGCATCTCGCCGTTTTTCATCCCCGCCTCGATCATCAACCTGGCTTCGGGCAATGTCTCGATCCGCACCGGCGCCAAGGGGCCGAATTCGGCCACGGCGACGGCCTGCACGACCAGCGCACACTGCATCGGCGACTCGTTCCGGCTGATCCAGCACGGCTACGCCGAAGCCATGATCTGCGGCGGCGCCGAGGCCTGCATCACGCCCATGGGCATCGGCGGATTCGCCGCCATGCGGGCGTTGTCGACGCGCAACGGCGAGCCGCAGCGCGCCTCGCGCCCGTGGGACCGCGACCGCGACGGCTTCGTCGTGGGCGAGGGGTCGGGCATTCTCATCCTGGAAGAACTGGAAGGCGCCAGGCGCCGCGGCGCGCCGATCCTGGCCGAGATTGTGGGCTACGCGATGGGCGGCGACGCGTATCACATCAGCGCTCCTTCGCCCGACGGCGCGGGCGCCTACCGCGTGATGCGCAACGCCGTGCGCGACGCGGGCCTCAGGCCCGAGGACATCGACTACATCAACGCTCACGGCACCTCGACGCCGGTGGGCGACCAGATCGAGGCGGCGGCCGTGAGACGCGCCTTCGGCGAGCACGCCTACAGGCTCTGCGTCAGCTCCACCAAGTCGATGACCGGCCACTTGCTGGGCGGCGCCGGCGGGATGGAGGCCGGCCTGACGGTGCTTGCCATCCGCGACCAGATCGCTCCGCCGACCATCAACCTCGACAATCCGAGCGAGGATTGCGATCTCGATTTCGTGCCCCACACCGCGCGGCCGATGGAGATCGAGTGCGCGCTGTCGAATTCGTTCGGCTTCGGCGGCACCAACGGCAGCCTGGTCTTCAAGCGTTACAGGGAGTAGCCGGCCGCGGAAGCGCGTATCAAATTACGCTGTTGCCTGGAGCAGGTCGTGTCCATCGCATAGCATTGAGCCCCCCGATGAAGATACTCGTCGCCATCAAGCAAGTCCCCATGCGCGACTCGCAATTATTCGTTGAGCCCGACGGGTCGTGGATCGAAGAAGACGATCTGGGCTACGAGATCAACGAGCCCGATGCCTATGCGCTCGAGGCCGCGTTGCAATTGAAGGAAATCCACGGCGGCGAGGTGATCGTGCTGTGCGCCGGTCCGGAGCGCGTCGTGGCGGTGATCCGCGAGGCCCTGGCCAAGGGCGCGGACCGCGCGGTGCACGTTGTGGAAGACAATCCGCGGGCGTGGGACACGCTCAGCTGGGCGCGGCTGTTGGCCAGGGCCGCCGAAACGGAAAAGCCTGATCTTGTCTTAACGGGATTGCAGTCGGACGACCTGGGCTGGGGCCAGACCGGCGTGGTCATGGCCGAACTGCTGGACTTGCCCCACGCCACGCTGGTCATGCAGGTGGCAATTGAAAACGGCGGAGTGCGGGTGAAGCGCGAGCTCGAGGGCGGCTGGTTCCAGCACGTTTCGATGCCGCTGCCGGCGCTCGTGACCGTCCAGAGCGGCATCAGCCGGCTGCGCTACGCCACGCTGATGGGCATCAAGAAAGCCAAGACCAAGCCGGTGCGCCGGCTGACCGCGGCGGAGCTGGGCGTGGCTGCGGAGTGCTGCGCGCGGCTGCGGCGCGTCCACCCTCCGCAACACAACAAACAAACCGAAATGCTGACCGGATCGCCGGCCGAGCAGGCCGCGCAACTGGTGGGGAAGCTGCGGCATGAGGTGCGGGTGCTATGAGCGGCGTGCTGGTGATCGGCGAGCAAACCGGCGGCGGTTGGAACCGCATGTCGTTCGAGACGCTGGCCGCCGGACAACGGATGGCGCGGGCGCTCGCGGCGCCGGCCGCGGCCGCGGTGTTCGGGCCCGGCAGCGCGGAGGCGGCGCACGAATTGGCCGCTTGCGCGCTGGAGCGCGTTTATCGGCTCGAGCACCAGCGCCTGGCGAGCTACACCGCTGACGGCGCCACTGCCGCGCTGGCCTGGCTGGTGGCCGAGGCGCGGCCGGACGTGGTACTGCTGCCGCACACGTATCGCGTGCGGGACTTTGCCCCGCGCCTGGCGACGCGCGCCGGACGGCCGCTGATCAGCGACGTGACAGGCTTCCGCGTGGAGCAGGGCGAGCTGATTTTCGAGCGGCAGCTTTTCCAAGGCCGTTTGGCGGCCGATTATTCGGTGGAGGGCGCGGGGCCAGTGTTCGCCTCGCTGCAGGCGGGCGCCTTCCGCGCCGACGAGTTGGAGCGGGGTTCGGCGCGGGTCGAAGAGCTGCGGCCGCCGCTGGACGAAATTGCGATTCGCGAGCGCCCCGAGGAGCCGTTCCGCGAGTCGGCGCGCATGGTCGATCTGGGCGCGGCCGAGCGGATTGTGGCGGTCGGGCGCGGCATTCGCGAGCTGGCCAATATCGGACTGGTGCGCGAGCTCGCCACCGCGCTGGGCGCGGAGCTGGCCGCATCGCGTCCCATCTGCGACAACGGCTGGCTGCCCATGGAGCGTCAGGTGGGCAGCTCCGGCCAGACCGTCGCTCCAAAGCTCTACATCGCCATCGGCATCTCCGGGGCGATCCAGCACCTGGTCGGCATGAAAGGCGCGCGGACCATCGTCGCGATCAATAAAGACGCGGGCGCGCCGATTTTCGAATGCGCCGACTACGGCATCGTCGGCGACCTGTTCGAGGTCGTGCCGGCGCTGAGCGAGCAGCTCCGCAAGGCGTCGTCGTAGCGGTTCGTTGCAGAGCTGCGAGTGTGAGGGAGCCGGTCCCGCGAATGCCTTGTGTGAGATACGCCGCTCGTGCGCCGATGGAAATGCGCGCGACGGTCCAGGTAGAATGCGAGCACCTATGCAACGCATCGCGCTCGCGCTCCCGTTCATCCTAACGATGATGTCCGCCCAAGCCCAGACGCGCTCCACCGACCTGGCGCCCGAGCGCCTCGAATATCCGCCAGTCGCGCATAGCGACGCCGAGAAGCAGATTCTGGCCACCATCGGCGAGGTGGTCCGGAAGGGCGAGTTGTACGCCAACGTGCCGGCCATCGACGGGCGCATGCTGCGCCTGCTGACCGAATCCACGGGCGCCAGGCAAGTGCTCGAGATCGGCACCTCGACGGGACTCTCCGGCTTATGGTTTCTGATGGCGCTGCGCACCACCGGCGGCCACCTGACCACACTGGAGCTCGATCCGCGACGCGCCGCACTGGCGCGCGCCCATTTCAAACAGGCGGGCGTGGACTCGCTGGTCACGCTGATCGAAGGCGACGCCCATCAGAACATAGCGCAGGTGAAAGGACCGCTGGACATCGTGTTCATCGACGCTGAGAAGCCGGGCTACGTGGACTATCTGCACCAGACGCTGCCGCTGGTGCGGCCGGGCGGCCTGATTCTGGCGCACAACGTCGACATGGTTCCCGATTATGTGAAGGCCGTGACCGGCAATGCGGCGCTCGATACCGTTTTCTACATGCAGGGCAACCAGCTCGCGGTCACGTTGAAGAAGCGCTGAGGCGCCGCCGCGGCGCGCGGGCGATTTTGACGCGACGGCGCAGGCGACGCGATACTGAAGCGATGCCCGCCCTACCGCGGGCCGCGCTGGAGATCCGCGGCCTCCGCAAAACCTATAAGGACGTCGTGGCCGTGGACGGCCTGGATCTCGACGTTCCGGCCGGAGAATGTTTCGGCCTGTTGGGCCCCAACGGCGCCGGCAAAACCACGACCATCGAAATCTGCGAGGGCCTGACCGCGGCCGATTCGGGCGTCGTCGAGGTGCTCGGCCTGCGCTGGGCGAGCGATGCCGATGAGCTGCGCCAGCGCCTGGGCATTCAACTCCAGGAGACTCAGCTCTCCGAAAAGCTGACGGTGCACGAGACCCTGCGCCTGTTCCGCAGCTTCTACCGCCAGGGCCCCGATCCGCGCCAGGTGATCGCCCTGGTGCAACTGGAGGAGAAGCGGGACGCGCGCGTGGGCGGCCTTTCGGGCGGCCAGAAGCAGCGCCTGGCACTGGCCTGCGCGCTGGTCGGCGAACCCGATTTCCTGTTTCTCGACGAACCCACGACGGGACTCGATCCGCAGGCCCGGCGCCAGCTTTGGGAGCTCATTGAACAGTTCAAGCTGGCCGGGCGCACGATCCTTCTCACGACGCATTACATGGACGAAGCGGAGCGACTGTGCGAGCGCGTGGGCATCATGGACCACGGCAAGGTGATCGCGCTGGGCACGCCGCGCGAGCTGGTGGCCTCGCTGGGCGCGGAGCATGTCGTCGAGTTCTGCGCCGGCGAGGGCGCCACGCTCGACCTCGCCGCACTGGCCCGGCTGGAGGGCGTGCGCAGCGTGAGCCCCGAAAACGGCAGCGTGCTGCTGCGGGTCGGCGAGCTGCACCAGGCCGTGCCGGCGCTGCTCGACGAGCTGAGCCGGCAGGGCGTCGCGCTGACCGAGTTGCGAACGCACTCGGCCACGCTGGAGGACGTCTTCGTGGGGTTGACCGGAAGGCATTTGCGCGATGAGTGAAGCCCCACTGAAACCCAGCCCGGTGCGCGCCCGGATGGGAGTTGCCGCCCCGTCCGGTCCGCGCGGCCCGCGCCTGGCGCGGCAGGCGCTGGCGCAACTGACCCTAGTGCGGTTCCTCGAATTCGTGCGCGAACCGGAGGCGCTGTTCTGGGTGTTCGTCTTCCCGCTGCTGTTGGCCGCGGGCCTGGGTCTGGCGTTCCGCAACCGTCCGCCGGAGGTGTTGAAAATCGGCGCCGTGACGCCGCACCTTGTGGCGTCGCTGAAACAGGAGAAGCTGCTGGACGTGCAATTGCTCTCCGTTGCGGCAGCCGAACGGGCGCTGCGCGAGGGCAAGGTGGCGCTGGTGGTGATGCCGGACCCGCGAATCCATATCGCTCACGGCTATGGCATGAGCAGGGACATGCTGGGCGTGGTCTACGAGTACGATGACACCAACCCCGAGGGCCGCACGGCGCGCATGCTGGCCGACCGCGCCATCCAGCGCGCCGCGGGGCGCCTGGACGTCGTCGAATCGGGCGATCGCATGCTGCGCGAGCCCGGCTCGCGCTACATCGATTTCCTGATCCCCGGCCTGCTGGGCATGAACCTCATGGGCAGCGCCATCTGGGGCATGGGCTTCACCATCGTCGATGCGCGCCGCAAGAAGCTCATGAAGCGCCTGGTGGCTACGCCCATGCCGCGCCACGATTATCTGCTCTCGTTCGCGCTGTCGCGCCTGCTGCTGCTGGTCCTGGAGGTGGGCGTGCTCGTCGGCTTCGGCGCGCTGGTCTTCCATGTGCCGCTGCGTGGGTCGTTCTTCGACCTGGCCGTGCTGTGCGTCCTGGGCTCGATGTCGTTCGGCGCCATCGGCCTCCTGATCGCCTCGCGCGTCCAGACCATCGAAGCCGCCTCGGGCATCATGAACGTGGTGATGATGCCGATGTGGATCGTCTCGGGCGTCTTCTTCTCGGCGCAGCGATTCCCCGACGTGCTGCAACCGGTCATCAAGGTGCTGCCGCTGACGGCCATCATCGACGCGCTGCGGGCCAACATGCTGCAGGGCGCGGGCTGCGTGCAACTGTGGCCGCAACTGGCTATCTTAACCGCGTGGATGGTGGTCTGCTTCACCGTGGCCCTGCGCATTTTCCGCTGGCGGTAGCGACCAACGCGCGTGACGCTGCCTAGCGTCCCGGGCCGATCAGCCGCGACCAGACCGTTGCGGGATGCGGGTCGAAGACGATGCTCTCGGTCGGCGTCGCGACGGTCCAATAGCCGAGCTTCAACTCATGGCGCAACTGTTCGGCCGACCAGCCGGTGTAGCCGGCGTAGACGCGGAAGACCTCGGGCCGCGCCCCGGTGAGCGCCAGCTTCTCGAGCGCGGTCGGGTCGGTGATGACGGAGACGCCGCCGAAGACGGGCCACGCGGCAGCTCGGTTGTGCGGGCTGGACTTTGGCGGATTCGTCTTCTCCGGAGCAGCCTTTCCGGGGTTGTGCTCCAAGGAACGCACCAGGCCGCGCGCGCCCAGCGCCACCAGCCCGCCCAGGTACACCGGCGCTTTGCCCGTGGGCGCATCCTTCAGCTTGGGGAAGAGATGGGACAGCGGCACCTCGGAGGGCCGGTTGACGATCAGTCCGACCACGCCCTGAGAGTCGGAATGCAACAGCAGAACCACCGCCTGGGCGAAGTCGGCGTCGGGCATTTTGCGCGTGGCCACCAGCAGTTTGCCGGGAGCGGGCAGGGCGGGCGCATCGGCGGCGCACAGCGGCAGCACCAGCGCCAGATAAGCTGCCGCCAGGAGGCGCCTGCCGGTCATGTGAAACGACATTCGCAACCATTGTCGCGCCGCGCGCGGAACGCCGTACGGGGATCATTCCGGCTGCGGCTGAGTGACGTTGTTGACCGCTCAGCGCACGGGATCTTTGGCGGAATGCAGCACGCCGTGGACCCTGGGGCCGGGCGGAGCGGCGATGGTCCGGGAGTCCATTACCGTCCAGAGCAGCAGGCAGACGGCTCCGGCGAAGGTCGCCAGAAACAACGCCACGATGCGGCGGCCGGTGCGGTCGCGCCAGGTGTCAATCGAGTCGACTTCCTGGATCAGACGCCAGATGGCGCGTGTCTCCTGATCGGCCGGCATGGCGGTTGCCGCTGCCCCTTTCCCGGTGAAAGACCTTGCTACAGAAGATGCGCCGGACGGGCCGGCGGATGCGCGCTAAGCAGGCGAATGAGGAGCGAACAAAAACGCGTTTTTTAGCGCCATCGGCGCAATGTGGTGGATTTCACTAAGTCCTTATATTGCAACAGATCCAACGTGAAGCACGGTGACGCGTGTTAATGTTCGTCAAAATGCACCTCAAATTGACATAAGTCCTTTTTTTGCAACAGATCCACCATGAAGCACGGTCACGATCAAAGAAGTCACCTAAAATCATGTACTCGCACGCCTCGTGTGCACGCACCTTTCGCCCAATTCCGCTAAGTCCTTTAGAAGACCATAATTACGCGGAATGGCAAAAATCCGGTGTTTTCACGGTCAGGACGCGGTGAAAACCGTGTTTTTTCGTATCCCACACCTTGCACGGCGCGGCATTACGCAGCCGGCGCCGACCGGCGACGGCGTCCGCTGATCAGGTAGACCGCGGCCCGCAATTCGAGCAACGGATCGTCGGACGGCTCGATTCCGTCCACCCGCGGGATGGGATCGAAGATAATCGTCCGCTGTTCGTGCGCGCTATCCGGTGCCAGGGCGGTGAGCAGCAGCGTGCCGAATTCGACCACCGGCCGATCCTCCGGCCAATGCGCGGTGGCGTCGTCCACGATGTCGCCCGCTGCGGCCAATTGGACGCGGATGCGGAAGCGGATCGGTCCGGCCACCAGGCGCTGACCGAGTTCGTCGTATAAGTAGTTGGCCGACATGGCCTTGGCCGTGGCGTCGTCGAGATGCTCGGGGCCCGCCTCGGGCTCGATCCGGTAGCGTCCATAGCAGCCAGGGCCGCCTCCGTTGATGAAGCGCATCGCGGTCACGCCGAAGTAGGTTTCGCGGGCAAAGCTGGAGGGGAACGGCTTGGGAGTCTGCACAAAGGCAAGTGCCCGGGGATGCGCGGCGAGGAAAAGCTCGATCGGCGACGGGCTGGATGTGCCGCCCGCGGAGGCCGCTTTCAGGAATTCCAGAAACTCCTGGCCGGTCCGGGTGGGGAAGCCATCGACCGAATGGGCGATGATGTCGGTATGCACGTGCGGGGCGAGGTGGAAGCGGATGGCGCAGCCGCGCGGATTGGCGTTGGGGTTGTTGTCGGGGATCTCGGGAAGACCCGTCGAACTGGAGAAACGCACCGTCACCGGAGTCGACGGGCGGGCGACGTGAGGCGCGCGGGTGAGGGCCGCGGCGCCGGCCGCGGGGGTGAAGCCTCCCGTCAGCAGGACGCCTTTGGCATGGGCCGGCCGAAAGCCCGGGTGCGCTCCAAACATCGCCTGGATTTGTTGCAGTAGATCCTCGCTCAAAGCGAGGAGTTTCTCGTCCGAGGGTAGTGGCATGGGACCTCCTTCCCAAGATTAACTTATCTTGATTGTCCGTTTAACCGTCCGGCCGTTCGGCGGGTGGGAGTAACCTCCGAAACGGATGTTGCATTGCATGGCGGACTCACTGCCGCCGTGCGGCGCGCGGACCCTCCGCAGCTGCGCTCAGACCAGTTTCACTTCCTGCAGGCACATGCCGTAGCGGCCGCCCGGCGGATTGGATTTGTAGCCGGTTTTGAGAAACCCGTTGGTAAAATTGGCGGCGTACAGCAGCCAGGCCGAGCGCCCGTCCGAGCTGATGAATTTGCTGGGGAAATTGACGAAATAGGCCTGCTCGCCGAAATGCCGCATGAAGGTCACCAGGCGCCATGGGCCGGTGATCGCATCGGCTTCCAGGACGTATGTATTGAAGCGGCTGATGGTCGTGCCGCCGTCGGTCACGCACATCAGGTATTTCTTGAGGGGAGCGTTGTAAGTGACTGTCACACAACCAGTTCGGTTGTTCCATTCGAACAGCGGCCGGATCTTCGCGAAATCGCGCACCCACACCGGCCGGCCGGATTTCGCCGGGCCGCCGTAGTATTCCCAACTGGCCCGGTCGTTGATGGTCTGGAGCGACGGCTTGACGCGCGCGAGATAGATCTGGTCGCCGGTGATCCAGCTCAGGTTGGCGGGCCGGGGTTTCGGGTCGTCGGCCACCGCGCCCTGGCCCACGATGTAGGCGAAGCCATCGGGCGAATGTTCCATGTTGCGGCCGAAGTCGGCAAAATGGGGCGCGCCGAGCTTCACCGGTCCGCCCACGTGGTCGGGCTCTGGGAACAGCGGATCCGACGGTGTATGAGGCGTTTCCGTCCACGTTTTTCCAAAATCGGTTGAAGTGCGGAAGCCGACCAGTGGTCCCAGGATGTCCCAATTCAGCCCCAGCTTGGGCGTTTCGATCAGGCAGTAGGTGCCGTAATACCACACGCCGTTATAGACCAGGCTGCCGCAGGGGTATCGGCCGCCATAAGGCGCGGGCGAACTGGCGAAGGTGCTGACGTCGGTAATCTTCAGATCCAGCGGCGAGTCGCCGACGATCTTGGCCTGGCCGGTGGTGGCCTTCTCTCCGCCGGAACCCGAGTTCACGCCGGCCACGTTGCCGTCGGTCCAGGGCGAATAGAGATTGCCATCCGTCGCCCAGCAGGGGTACCAGGTGTCGGCGTTCTCGTAGGAGGCCTGCCGGCCGGTGAAGGCGATTCCTTTGAGAGACCTGGAAGGAGGAAAGGGACAATCGGCGGGCGGCTGGGAGGGCCACACGCCGCCCGGCCCGAGCACGACCGGAGCGTTTTCGTCCTGATCGGATGCGGCGCTTGTCCGAGCCGCAGATTGGCCGAACAACGGCGCGCTCAGCCCGGAAGCGGCGCAAAGCATCCATTCTCTACGGTTTAGCAAAGTAGACCTCCAGCAATGATTGAATCGCCCGCGATCATATCGCAGGGCGGGGCTGTTGTCGATGCGCGGGCTTGGGACAGGGTCTCGCCCGGGCGAGCGCGGTGCGGGGCGCGGAGAGAAACGGAACTATTACTACGAGGCGAGGAGGGTGAGCTTGAGCGTCTGGCCGTCGTCGGGAACGTCGAAGAGGCGGGCGGAGGAGCCATACTTCGTTTCGAAGGCCGCGCTGCCCGGCCGTTCCAACGGTCTTTTGGGGAAGGCCCAGAAACGCCAGGGACCGGGGCTGAGCCAGCGCGAGCGGAACCTGCCGGCGTCGTCGGCGCGCACGCAGAACGCTCCGCCGGGTTGAGAGAGACGCCAGGCGTCGCTGGAGACGGCGCAGACGGCGGCGTTGGGGACGGGCTCGCTCTTGGGATTCACGACCTGGCCTTCGACGGCCGCGCCACCGCGCTGAACGCCGATCTCGAGGCCGGCGGTGGAGGGCGTGATCTGGATGCCGTCGGCGGCTTTTTCCTGTTTCAGCAAATCAGTGCCGGCGATGGTGACGGAGGCGAGATACCAGCCTTCGGCGGTGACAACCTGCACTTCGAAGGAGCCCGGGGGCAGGGGCGGGGTTTGCAGGTCGAACGTGCGGCACAGGCCGTCGTCGTCGATGCGCCGCTGGCGCGGATCGAAGGCGGCGATGACGGGCGCGAATTCGGGCAGATCGAGCGGGATCAGACGCACCTCGGTGAGCAGCTGATTGTCCGGGTTCGGGACGCTGCCGGGGTCGCGTTTGAGAGAGTCTTGAAACACGAGCCGGCCGGACCAGGGCGCCCATTCCGGCACCAGGACGCCGAGGCCGGCCTCCCTGGTGTGGCCGAGCTGCATCCAACGGGCATCGACGGACTCGGGGCCGGAAGAGGCGGGCACGAAGAGACTCGCGCTCTGAACGGGCGCGCCGCCGAGATTGAAGTGAACCGGCCAGGGCAAGTTCAGGCCCGGCTCGTCGCGATAGACCAGCAGGTCATAGCTGTCTTCGGGCAGGGGAGGGAATTCAAAAGCGCCGGTTTTCTCATCCACCGGGCGCGGAGCAAGGACCTCGACCGGGGCCGAGCCAGCGACGCGCAAGCCGACGGTGGCGCGGGTGAGGGGCATGCGGGTGAGCGCGTCATAGAGCACGCCCTTGAGGGGGACGACCTTGACCTTTCGCAGGACGGGGTCGACGCCGCGCAAGTCCTGCCCGAGGTCGAGGGTGACGGGGACGATGTCGCGCACTTCCTCGATGCTGGGGTGCCAAAGGGTTCCGGCGTAGCCGGTCCATTCGCCGTTGGAGGCTTGTTTGAGCGACGCGCGGACCAGCGCCTCGGGCGGCGAGATCCACATGCCGTAGTCGCCGGGGGGCACGACGGGGAAGCGGTAGTGACCGTCCTTGCCGGTGCGCTCGACCAGCCACGAAGGGCCCACGCGGCGCTCGGGGCCGGCGGCCAGGGTGGCGGGCTGGAGGCGCACGACGGCCTGGTTGACGCGGCGGCCGTCTTCGAGATAGACGGTGCCTTCGAGGGATGCGGCTTTGAGGAGCTGCACGGAGAGGCGGGCGGTTTGGTTGCGTTCCACGCGGAGGGTTTCGAGGTGTTCGACGCGCATCGGGTCTTCGGCGTCGACGTAGCCGTCCTGGTGGACGCTGACGCGGCAGTAACCTTCCGCGGGCAGGGGGATTGTCAGTTGGCCGTTGAAGTCCGTGGCACCCGTCTTTTTCGGGATGGGGAGTGAGCGCCCGCCCCGCAGCCAGTACTCGAAGGTCCAATTCACCTCGGCTTCGGCGATGGCGGCGTTGGCGGTGTCGGTGACCACGACCTCGATCTCGGTGCGAGGCGGCGGCGGGCCGCCGATCTGGGCCGCGGCGAGCAGGGGAAGCAGCGCGAGACCGGCCAAGGCGAGGGGCCGGCACGGAGCGGGCATGTCATAACTGACGCCGCGCGCGATACAATCGTGGAGGTTTCTCTCCGAATCCCCAACATGGCAAGCCAGACGATCGACCTGAAGTCCCTGATCCGCGAAGTGCCCGATTTTCCCAAGCCGGGCATCAATTTCTACGACATTACGACGCTGCTGAAGGACGCCGCCGGTTGGCGCGCGGTGATCGACGCGCTGAAGGAGCATTACGCCGCCACGCCGGTGGACGTGGTGGTGGGCATCGAGGCGCGCGGGTTCATCTTCGCGCCGGCGATCGCCTACGCGCTGGGCGCGGGCTTCGTGCCGGTGCGCAAGCCGGGTAAGCTGCCGGCGGCGACCGAGAGCGTCGAATATGCGCTGGAGTACGGCACGGACCGGCTGGAGGTGCACCGGGACGCCATCGCGCCCGGCGCGCGGGTATTGATATTGGACGACGTGCTGGCCACGGGCGGCACGGCGGCGGGGGTGGCGACACTGGTGGAGCGGCTGGGCGGCACGGTGGTCGGGCTGGGGTTCGTGATCGAGCTGGACTTTCTGCACGGGCGGGACAAGCTGGCCGGCCGTGAGGTTTACTCGCTGCTGCACTACTGACCGGCCCGCGCCGGAGTCGAGACGGTGAATTATGGATGCGCGCAGGGCCACACTTCCGGCGTTTGCCAAGATCAACCTGAGCCTGAAGGTGCTGGGGCGGCGCGCGGACGGATATCACGAGCTGCGGACCGTTTTTCAGACGATCGCGTTGCACGACCGGCTGGAGTTCGAGTTTACGCCGGGCGGGCGGACGAGCATTGAACTCAAAGATGAGCTGGGGATCGAGGACAATCTGGTGCTGCGGGCGGCGCGGCTGTTTTTCGAGTCGAAGAAAGTGCGCGGCGGGTTGAGGATGCGGCTTACGAAGCGCATCCCGATGGGCGGGGGGTTGGGCGGCGGATCGTCGGACGCGGCGGCGGTGCTGCTGGCGCTGGGGGCGCTCACGGGGCGCGAGGCGACGCTGGGGGAGCTGAGCACGATGGCGGCGCAACTGGGCTCGGACGTGCCGTTCTTCCTGACCGGCGGCGCGGCGCTGGGCATGGGCCGGGGCGAAGAGTTGTATCCACTACCGGAGCCCAAGCCGTTGCCCGTGCTGGTGCTGGCGCCGCGGATCCACGTTTCCACGGCGGAAGCCTACCGGGCGCTGGGGCGGCCGGCGTTGACTGAGGTCGACGTACCTGCTAAATTGAATTGTTTCCAGTCGTTTGTGTGGCAGGCGTACAGTGCGCCGGCCGCCGAGAACGACTTCGAGGATGCTGTCTTCCGGCTTCACCCGGAGTTGGCGAGATGGCGGAGAAAACTCGAGCGGCACGGGGCCCAAACTGCCCGGCTCTCCGGCAGTGGGGCAGCACTCTTCGGGGTGTTTCCGGACCGGGCCAATCTGCAGGGAGCCCTTCCGCGTTTTCGAACGGAACCTCTCCAGGTTTTCTCAACCACGATGGTCACGCGCGCGCGCTACAGGGGCGCGATTCAGCGTGGCTTGCAGGGGCACGCCAGGCCCGGAACCTGGCCGCCCGGGAGTGTGTACGCGCGAGGCGTTCGAGAAGCCTCGGAACGAGGTACTGAATCCGGTGGTGCGCAGAGCAGCTAGGTCGGACCGGCTGAAAATCCTATCGGGCAACGCCAATATGCCGCTGGCCCACTCCATCTGCAAGGAGCTGGGCGTGCCGCTGGCCGGGGCGACGGTCAAGAGCTTTTCCGACGGTGAAATCTGGGTCCAGATCGAGGAAAACGTCCGCGGCAGCGACGTGTTTCTGATCCAGCCGACGTGCACGCCGGTGGAGCGTCATCTGATGGAGCTGATCCTGATGATCGACGCGCTGAAACGCGCCTCGGCCGACCGCATCACGGCGGTGGTTCCGTACTACGGCTACGCGCGGCAGGATCGCAAGGACCGCTCGCGGGTGCCGATCTCGGCCAAGGTGATCGCCACGATGCTGGAGACCGCGGGAGCGGACCGGCTGCTGGCGCTGGACCTGCACGCGGCCCAGATTCAGGGCTTCTTCAACGTCCCGGTGGACCACCTGTTTGCCTCGCCGGTGATGATCGAGTATTTCCGCTCCATCGACCAGGGCCGGACGATCGTGGTGTCGCCCGACGCCGGCGGCGTGGAGCGCGCGCGCGCCTTCGCCAAACGGCTGGAAGTCCCGCTGGCGATCATCGACAAGCGCCGCGATTCGCCCAACGTGGCCGAGATCATGCACATTATCGGCGACGTCGAGGGCGGCGACTGTCTGATTGTGGACGACCTGATCGACACCGCCGGGACGCTGGTGAAGGGCTGCGAAGCCCTGACCGGCGCGGGCGCGCGTTCGGTGACGGCCTGCGCCACGCACGCGGTTTTATCCGGCCCGGCGGTGGAGCGCATCTCCGCTTCGGGCCTCAAGGAAGTGGTTTTTTCGGACTCCATCCCGTTGCGCGCCGAGGCCCAGGCGTGCGGCAAAATCCGGGTGCTGTCGGTGGCCCGCCTGCTGGCGCGCGCCATCCAGAGCATCCACGAGGAGACGTCCGTGAGCACATTGTTCGTTTGACCTGACAGGAGCATGACATGCGTAAGGATCTGACCATCGCCGCCGAGCCGCGCTCGACCCGCGGCAAGAACGAAGCACGGCGGCTGCGGGTGCGGCAGTTGATTCCGGCCGTGGTTTACGGCGCCGGGAAGGATCCGGTGCCGGTCACCGTGAGCCCCAAGGACGTCCACAAGATCCTCGGCTCGGGCGCGGGCGGCAACACGATTTTCAACCTGGACGTCGCGGGCGTGGAGAACACGCCGGTGATGCTCGAGGACTGGCAGAAGCATCCGTTGAAGGAGAACCTGCTGCACGTCGATTTCCGACGCATCGATCTGACGAAGCGGCTGCAGATCAGGGTGCGGGTGCTGACCAGCGGCGAGCCGCGGGGCGTGAAGGAGCAGGGCGGCGTGTACCAGGTGGTGACGCGCGAGATCGAGATCGAGTGCCTGCCGGAAGAGATTCCCGACAGCTTCCAGATCGACGTGAGCGAGTTCATGCTGGGCAGCAGCCTGAGAGCGGGCGACGTGCCGCTGAGCGGGTCGATGAAGCTGGTCAGTTCGGCCGACCAGGTGATCTCGCACGTCATCACGCCGGCGCGCGTGGTGGAGGAAGAGGCTGCCGCCGCGGTCCCGGCCGAGGGCGCCGCCGCCGAGACGGCCGCGGCCGAGCCCGAAGTGATCAAGAAGGGCAAGAAGGAAGAAGAAGAAGGTAAGGAAGCCGAAAAGGGCGAGAAGAAGAAGAAGTAATCGGGCTTGGAAACGGCGATGCCGGAACCTGGGTTTCTGGTGGTGGGGCTCGGCAACCCCGGGTCCAAATATGAGCACACGTATCACAACCTCGGCTTTCTGGCACTGGAGCGGCTGGCGGAGCGGAATCACATCCGCATCTCGCGGCCGGAGTGCCAGGCCCGGGTGGGCCAGGGGTTGATGGGGACGGAGACGGTTTTGCTGGCCCAGCCGCAGACGTTCATGAATCTGAGCGGGCAGGCGGTGAAAGGGCTGGCGGAGAAGTATCAGTTGCCCGCGGCGCGGATCGTGGTGGTTTACGACGAGCTCGATCTGCCGTGGGGCAGCCTGCGCATCCGGCCGAAAGGCTCCGCCGCCGGGCATAACGGGATGAAGGACATCCTGCGCTGCCTGGGGACGGAGGAGATCGCGCGGGTGCGGTTGGGCATCCATCCCGGGCATGCGGTGGAGGATGCGGCGAAGTTCGTGCTCACTCCGATGAAGGGCGAGCAAAGGAAGCAACTGGACGAGCTGCTGGACAATGCCAGTCAGGCAGTGGAGTCCATCATCGCCTGGGGCGCCGAAAAGGCCATGGCGGAACATAACCGTCGCGCCCCGGGTCCGAATCGAGAGGAAGAATGAGAATCTACGAAGAGCTGTTCATCCTTCGTCCCGACGCTCCCGAAGAGGAGGTCGACGCCTACATTGAGCAACTCAAGGCGCTGATCACGTCCTCCAAGGGCAGCGTGGACAAGGTCGAGAAGATGGGCGTGCGCCGGCTTGCCTACCGCGTGGAAAAGCGCAACGAGGGCTTCTACGTCCTGATCCAGTTCTCGACGGACGGGACGACGCTGGTGAAGGAAATCGAGCGCCGGATGCGCGTCACCGACCAGGTGATGAAGTGGATCACCGTGCGCATTGACGAGGATCTCAAACGGCTGGAGAAGCGCAAGGCGCAGCGCGACAAGCGCGCCCGGCGCAAGCCGCAGCCGCAGGCCGCGCCGGCCGCTCCGGCGGTGCTGCCGGCGCCTGCCATGCCGGCCGATCCGGCCGCCGGGCCAGGCCATCCGCCGGCGCACGCGCCGGCCCGTCCCGCGCCGGCGGCGCCGCGCGAACCCGCGGCTGAGCCGCAGACGGCCGAAGTAGTGGGAAAGGAGACCCAGCATGGCTGAGCAACAGCGGGGCGGACGCCCCATCGCCGCGAGCCAGCGGCCGACCGGCGGCGACAAGACCATCGCCACCGGCAAGCGCCAGTATTTCCGCCGCAAGAAGGTCGACCGGATCTGTCTGGAGAAGATCGACTACATCGATTACAAGGACGTCCGGCTGCTCACGCAGTTCATCACCGAGCGGGGCAAGATCATCCCGCGGCGCATCTCCGGCCTGAACGCGCAGAACCAGCGGCGCATCACCGCGGCCATCAAGCTGGCCCGCAACATCGCCCTGCTGCCGTTCGCGGGCAAGTAGGGAGCGAGTGCACTCTGGAGGCCCCGACATGGACGTAATTCTGCGTGAAGACATCGATTCCCTGGGACGACGCGGGCAGGTAGTGAAGGTCGCCCCGGGCTATGCCCGCAACTTTTTGCTGCCCAAACGGCTGGCCGTGGCGGCCACCGAAGCCAACAAGAAGATCGTGGAGCAGGAGCGCCAGGCGGCACTGCGCCGCGAGGCCAAGGAGAAGGGCTCGGCCGAGGAGCTGGCCAAGATTCTCGCTTCGGTCACACTCACCACGGCCCAGAAGGCCGGCGAGCAGGACACGTTGTTCGGCAGCGTCACCGCCAAGGACATCGGGGAGATGCTCGAAAAGGCCGGCTTCACTATCGACCGCCGCAAGATCGTGCTCGAAGCGCCGATCAAGACGCTGGGCGAGCACAAGGTGGCCATCCGATTGTTCCGGGACGTCACCGCGCATGTCACGGTGCAGGTGAACAAAGAGGAAGAGCCCGCTTAGCCCGGATGTTTCACCAGCAATCGGCTGCGGCGCGCGATAGGGCCGCATCTACTTCGTTGCGCTCGGTCGCCGTCCTCGACGTACCGCCAAGTACGCCTGCGGGCGGCTCCCGTCGCGCGCCTTGAAACTGCAGCCCTCTCATCGCGCCTCGCTGCGATCGTGGTGCAACAACCGGGCTAGCAGGCTGCTGAAGAGGCCGCGCGCGGCTGTGATCCATCGAGAAACACCGTCCAGTGCGGCGGGTCTCATGTGTTTTCACGACGCGAGCCGGCGGGGCCCGCGCGCCGCTTTCACACAAGTGAAACGCGGCTGAATGTCGCGCGTAGCGGCGCGTGTGGAACACTCAATGTGTGCCCCTTGTTCCTCCGCAATTCGACACTCACTCTGCGTTTGAACTGCTGACCGAGGCCGAGGCCGGCCGCATCGGCTTCGACCAGCGCCTGCTGCATTCGCTCACGGCGCGTCCCACGGAGACGCTGCCCGCGCTGGCACGTTTCGCGGCTGAAAAACGCGAGTACGCACTGCTCGACCTGGACGAGCAGGTGTTCGACCTGTTCCGCCATTTCAACGCGCCCGAGGCGATCCCGTTTTATCTGCAGCGTCTCAAGCAGGCCGAGGACGGCATCCCCGACGAACTGGTGGAGGCCTTCGCCGCTATCGGTGCGCCGGCGGTGGATCCGCTGCTCGAGGCCATCGCGCACGCCAGCGAGGACGATCGGGGCGACCTGCTATTCCTGCTGGCCGCGCTGGGCGTGCGCGACGCGCGCATTCCGCCGCTGCTCGAAGGCGTGCTCAATGATGATCCTTACGAAGGCGCGCTGTGCGCCGGCCTGTATGGCGACCGGGCGTTGAAACCGGCGCTCGAGCGGACGCTGGCCGCGTTGCCCGCCGGCGAGGAATCGCGATCTGAACGCAAGGCGTTGGAGGACTGCCTGGCGCAGCTCGAGGCCGGCGAGAGCACGCGCGATCTGCCGGCTTTCGACATCTTCAAGCTGTACCCCGAAGCCTGGGAGCCGCTGTTCGAGTCGCTTCCCGAGGACCAGGTGGAAGAGTATCTGAGCTGCGATTTCCCCGATTATCGCCAAGCGGCGGCGCTGAGCCTGTGCGACGAGGAGTACAACGAGGACACGCGCGAGGCGCTGCTCAAACAGGCCCGCGAGGACCCCGACCGGCAAGTGCGCGCCGCCTGCCTGCGCGCCCTGGGCAGCGTTTGCGAGACCGACAGCCAAGTGCGCGATTTTCTCAACGCGAGGCTGGACCGCGCCGATCTCACGCCGGGCGAGCACGCATCAGTAGTCGTCGCGCTGGCCAACGCGCCCGCCACGGGCGCGCTGCACGACGCCATTCACGCGCTGTATGAAGCGCAGGAGACGCGCGCCGCCGCGGTGGAAGCCATGTGGCGCACTCACGACGCGCGCTACCGGCGCTACATCTCGGAAAATCTCACCCACGCCGATGCGGAGGTGCGCTCGAGCGCCGCCACCGCGGTGGGCGCCTTCCCGATTCCCGAGCTGGCAATCGAACTGGTGCCGCTGTTCGACGATGAACAGACGCGCGAGCAGGCGCTGTTCTCCTATGCCCTCGCCGTGCCGGGCAAGAGCTCGGCCAAGAGCGTCGAAAAGCTGTTTGAAAAAATCGATGAGCTGGCCGGAGGCCTGTCGCGCGCGGAGACCCAAGCCGTGGCCTCGGCCCTGGACGCGCGTCTGGAACGCGAGGGACTGCCGCCGGTCTTTTTCACGGAGGAACCGGAGGAGCCTGAGGAGGACGGCGGGGTGCACGTCCACGGACCGGAGTGCAAGCACGAGCCTGCGAGCCAATCCGCGCCGGCGGCAGGTTCCAAGCCCGGGCGCAATGAGCCTTGCCCTTGCGGCAGCGGCAGGAAATACAAGCACTGCCACGGCGCGCCGCAGTGAGGCGCCGTCGCGCGCGTCTTTCGTCACACGCCTGTTACAAACAATTTTTTAAATTCATGTTTGACGCAATATTGACACTCCTTCCATCGGAATCTAACGCAAGTCGTTCAGGCTGGGGTCGATGGAAACCAGCGCTTCAGTACAATTTGCCTGGCGTGGCACCCCGTGGCAGCGTGCCCGCGCCGGCGTTTCCCTCCACAGCCACACGTCGCACTCGAAAGAGACCCTCGATTTCATCCCGCGTTTCGCGGCCCACGTGCCGATCGTGCGGGACCTGGTGCGCGCGCAGGAAGCGAAATACCGCGGCCTGCACGGCAAGGATCTGAACTATTTCCACGCCTGGTGGACTCCGCCATTGGGCCCGCGCGAGGCGCTGGGGGTGGAGAGCAAACAGATCGAGGACCTCGGTCTGCGCTCGCTGGTATCGATTTCGGACCACGATAACGTCGAGGCGCCGCTGCTTCTGCGCGTCCTGCCGGAAGGCCGCAACACCCCGATTTCGGTCGAATGGACCGTGCCGTTTCGCGGCATCATCCTGCACCTCGGCGTGCACAACCTGCCGCCGCGGCGCGGGACGCAGTGCATGGAGTCGCTGGCCGCCTTCACCGCCGATCCGCGCGAAGGCGACGTTGAGAGCATGCTGGCCTGGCTCAACGAGGAGCCCGACACGCTGGTGGTGCTCAACCATCCTTATTGGGACGAAAAGGGCGTCGGCAAGCAGCTTCACAATTGCATCGCGGAAGAGTTTATACGCCGTTACAGGCCGTTCCTGCACGCTCTCGAGCTGAATGGAATCCGCCCTTGGAGCGAGAATCGGCGGGTGATCGCGCTGGCCGAGTCGATGGAGCGCCCGGTCATCTCCGGCGGCGACCGCCACTGCTGCGAACCCAATGCGCTGATCAATCTCACCAATTCCGACACGTTCAGCGAATTCGTCGAGGAGGTCCGCGACTACGGCCGCTCACACGTGCTGGTCATGCCGCAGTACCGTGAGCCGATCGTCGCGCGCATCATGAAAATGGTCGCCGACGTGATGCGGGACAACGAGGCGCACACCCACGGCTGGGTTCGCTGGAGCGATCGCGTTTTCTACCGCGATTCAAGAACGGGCGCCGTCGAATCCCTCTCCAGCATCTGGCCCGATAACCACCAGCCGCTGATCATCCGCGCATTCGCCGGGGCTTGCCTGCTGCTGGAGAGCCGCGGCCTGCACGCTGCGCTGCGGCAGTTGACGCCTCCGGTCCAGGAACTGGCATAATGCGGTAACGCTGTGCCGCGGGTCGCCTTTTTCGCCGACAGCTTCCACGAAGTCAACGGTGTCGCTCTCACCAGCCGCATGCTGGAGAGCTTCGCCCAGCGCCGCGGCCTGCCCTTGCTCAGCGTCCATACCGGTCCCGGGACGCAGTGCGCGGACCAGGGCGCGGTGCGCCGCGTCGAGCTGGCCGTAAGCCGCTATTCGTTCTGGCTCGAAGCCGACATGCGCTTTGACCTGCGCTTTCTGCGCCACCGGCCGCTGCTGATCGCCGAGCTCGATCGTTTCCAACCCGAGGTGGTCCATGTCACCGGCCCGAGCCATCTCGGCATCCTGGGCGTTTGGGCCGCGCGCCGCTACCACGTTCCGCTGGTCGCTTCATGGCATACCAATATTCATGAGTACGGCGGACGCCGGCTGCGTCAGAAGCTGAGCTGGCTCCCGTCCGGCGTGGCCGCGGCCGCCGGCCACACAGCCGAGCATCTGTCGCTGCGGACGACGATGCAGTTTTACAAATTCGCGCGGCGCACCCTGGCCCCGAACCCCGAGCTGACCGCGCTGCTGGAGCGCTTCACCAGACGGCCCAGCGCGCTCATGAAACGCGGCGTCGACACCGAGCTGTATCACCCTTCGCGCCGCAACCGCCAGGACGACACGGTGCGCATCGGGTTCGCCGGGCGGCTGTCGCCGGAGAAAGGCGTGCGCTGGCTCAAGACGGTGGAGGACGAGCTGGAGCGCCAGGCCTTCGCGAATTACGAAATCTGGATCGCCGGCCACGGCCAGGAGGAACCCTGGCTGCGCCAGAACCTGCGTCGCCTGCAGATTCCGGGAGTTCTCAAAGGCGTGCCCCTGGCCGAGTTCTACGCCAACCTGGACGTGTTCGCTTTCCCCAGCGAGACCGACACCTACGGCAACGTCGTCCAGGAGGCCATGGCCTCGGGCGTGCCGTGCGTGGTGACCGCCGGCGGCGGGCCGAAGTATCTGGTGCGGGAGGGCGTGGACGGTCTGGTGGGGGCCACGCCGGAGGCTTTTGCCGCGCACTGCGCCCGCCTGACGCGCGAGCCCGGGACGCGCCGGGCCATGGCTGTGCAGGCGCGCGCCGCGGCCGAGGCCGCCACTTGGGACAAGGTCTTCGAAGGAGTGTGGGAAGTTTACGCCGCCTGCGGCGCGCCGGGATGTGTTTCCGCCGCCGGATAGGCACGCCGCGCTGCAGCCAGCAGGGAACTCCGCCGTCAGTCCATTTCCCGATTGGCCCTGGAATCTGGTGCTGATTCGACCCCGGCATGCGGTCTACAATCGGTACGTGAGATTCGCCTCGCTGGTGCTCGCTGGCGCTGCTGTGTGCGCCGCTTTTTCCCCCGTTCGGGCCGCCGCGCCGGCGCCCGCTGAAGACCCCGCCGCCAAGGGCAGGGAAGTGGTGATGCAGAGCCTGGCTGCGCTGGGCGGCGACCTCTTCCTGGCGATGCGCGACCGCATTGAGGACGGCCGCGCCTATAGCTTCTTCAATGAGAAACTATCCGGCCTGTCGCTGGCGCGCATCTACACGCGCTACTTGACGCCGCCCGACCCGCCGGCGGTCGCGTTCATCGGCCAGCGCGAGCGCCAGGTCTTCGGCAAGGACGAAACCGCCTACGTGCTGCTGGACGAAAACCGGGGCTTCAACGTCACCTACCGCGGCGCCAAGCCGATCCAGGATCCCGACTACGCGCGCTATCGCGAGAGCCTTCTGCACAACATTTTTTACATCCTGCGGATGCGCCTGAAGGAGCCCGGCATGGGCTTCGAGTCACGCGGCCTGGATCTTTACAACAACGTGCCCGTCGACGTGGTCGACATCTACGACAATGACAACCGCACGGTGACGGTGTATTTCGACGAAATGACGCACTATCCCGTGCGCCAGTTGTGGTACCAGCGCAACCAGATCACGCACGATCGGGACGAGGAAGTGACCGTCTTCTCCAAGTTCCGCGACACCCAGGGCGTGAAATGGCCGTGGGTGACGCTGCGCGAGCGCAACGGCGAGCGCATCTACGAGATCTTCTGCGAATCGGTGAAGATTGACACCGGCGTCACGGACGAAAAATTCACCCTGCCGGCGAATATGAAGATCATCCAGGGTCCCGAGGCCACGCCGGGCGCCAAGGCCACGCCGGGCCGTAAGAAATAGCCCTCCGCGCTGCGCCGCGGAGCGTGAAAGGACCGTCAAGACACGGTGTCGCGACTGTGAAACGCCACAACAGCGGCGTATCCCTGGCGTGCCGAGCGCCTATTTCAGACTGCCCAGGTAGGCCGCGATGGCCTCGGCGTCCTCGGGTTTCATGGTGTAAAACGGCATCGGCGGGTCGGCCTTATCCCCCTCCGGCCCGGCGCCAGTTTGGAGGAATCCGCTCAGGCCCTTCTCGCCCCATTCCTTGACCTTGCCGCTGCTGGTGATGTCAGGCGCCATCTCCTCCCATTTCGGCATCGGATGCGCCGGCTTGAAATCGATCATCGCGCCTTTCAGCCACTTGGTCCGGTCGAATTGCCCGTTGTCCAGGCGCGGGGTGTGGCATTCCTGGCATTTGCCAATCTCTTCCACCAGATAGCGGCCCCGCTCGATCTTTTCCTTCGATCCGCTCGGCGCGCCCAGCGCGACCGAGAAGACCAGCGCCGCCACGGCGGCTGTCCCTAGCAAGCCCTTTTTCACCATAGGGACGATGGTAATTCATACTCCGCTGTACGGCAAGCGGATTCGAGGACAAAATGGCGCCCCGGCCCGGTTTGCCCCAGTAGGGCCTGTTCACACTACGCAAACGGTGGCGACGGGAGCCGGTTTTCCCGAGTTCCAGGAGCGAGGAGCGATGCATACCGCGCGTCTGCGAGCGACGAGCGACGCGGAAATCGGGGAAACCGGCCCCGTCCCTCCGGGTTGCGGCGAAAACCGCCTCAGCCTTCGTTGTCGTCCTCGCCTTGGAATGGCCAAAGTCATCGTCCTCCGCCTCGCCTGAGACGCTTTTCGCGCGCAACGCCATCCGTTCGAGTAGCGTGAACAGGCCCTAGCCGTATCGCGAATGGAAAACCGATGATAATATGAGTAGGCCGACAAGGGGAGAATGGACCTCGACCAGCTTCACACGTTCCTCGAAATTGTGCGCCTGAAGTCGTTCTCCAAGGCCGCCCTGACCTGTTACCGCACCCAGCCTGCCATCAGCGCCCAGATCCGCCAGGTCGAACAGGAACTGAACTGCTCGCTGTTCGAACGCCTGGGGACGCGGATTGAGCTGACCGCCGCGGGCAAAATCCTGAGCGTCTACGCCGAGCAGATCCTGGACCTGCGGCGGCGCGCCCAGGACGCCATCCATGAGCTCGAGCGCGTGCCGCGCGGCGAGCTGGTGATCGCGGCCAACGAGGCCACCTGCATTTACATCCTGCCGACCGTCTTCTCGGAATACAAGAAGCTGTTTCCGAACGTCCAACTAATGGTGGACCGCAGCTATGGCCGGCATGTGGTGGAGTCGGTGATGGACAACTTGGCCGACTTCGGATTCACGCAGCTTCCGATCCCGGAGAAAAAACTGCAAGTGCTGCCGATTCATACCGATGAGATCAAGTTGATCCTTCCGGCCGGGCATCGGCTCGCGGGCCGGCGGGAAGTGCGCTGCGAGGATCTCGTCGGACAACTGCTGCTGCTGCCCAAGGGCGGCGCCACGCGCGCCAAGGTGAACGCCTGGCTGGAGCCGGTGGAGGACCAGGTCCAGATCTCGATGGAGCTGGATTCGACCGAGATGATCAAGCGCTTCGTGCGGGCCGGCATGGGAATCTCGTTCATGGCCGAGACGCACTTTCAGGAGGGGCTGGAGACGGGCCAGTTCGCCGCCGTCCCGCTGGCCCCGGAGCCGCTGATCCGCCGGCTGGGGCTGGTCTACCGCCGCGATAAGGCGCTGTCCAAGGCCGGCCTGGGCTTCATCCAGGTGGTCATGGAGCGCGTGCGGCAGAGCGTGGCGCCGGGTGTGGTTCCTGCGGTCGCGGGCGGGGAGCGGTAAGCGATGTCCGGCGCGCGTTCCAATCCGGTTTTCCGATCCACGCTGGTGCTGACCGGCCGCGACGGCCAGGTGCGCAATTTCGCCTCGCTGGAGGAGCTTCCGGCGGAGCTGCGGCGTGAAATGGATGCCGCGCTGCGCAGCGAGCTGGCGGCTTCCATCCTGCTGGCGGACGAGGCCGGGCAGAAGTATCTGAGCAGCCGCGCGCACTCCGCGGCCAATGCCAAGGCCTACGCCGGCTGGCGCAGCCGGGCGCTGCGGCGCCTGGCCCTGGAAGCGATCGGCTTCGCCGCGCTGGCCCTGGGGCTGTGGATGGCAGTCGGCTCGAAATAGCGCCGGACACTCCGAAATCGCTCACCTTTCCCCCGCCGGGGCCGATATGCCCCATCATGGAAGCTCGAGAGCCCGTTCAACCAGAGCCTGCCATCAGCTGGAAGGCCCGGCTGGTTCCGCTGCAAGGTCCGTGCATGGCCACCGAAATCGTGGTGACGCACATGGCATCCCGGCTCATGACGGCGCGCAGCGCCGCGCCTTTTGCTCCGGGCATTCCGGTGCGCATCGATCAGCACGACACGATCCTGCTGGGCGAGGTGATCGCCTGCCGCGACGAAGGCTGCGGCGATTACTCGATTTTGATCGAGATGAATGAAAGCCTCTCGGGCCTGCACAGCCTGCGCAAGCTGGTCAGTGCCCTGCTCGGCGAAGCCCGCGAAGGCGAGGCGCGTCACCCGCTGCCGCAACACGTCCGCCGGCGCAGAGAACAGAAAGAACAGGATCGGCCCGCGCCGGGCTCGTAGCCACGATGCGGGCTACCCGCGTGGTCAGAACAGCCCCCCCATCGCCGGCTGAGCCGGAAGTGATCTTCAGACTCCGGCCTGGGGCTGTAGCGCCCTCGCTGTCGCCCAGCCTGTGGGGACCGCCGAACGAGCGCAGCGCCAGTCCCGGGTCCGCCGATGGCGCTTTGCGATGCGATATAGTTCAAGTGCAGCATGAGCAGGAAAGCGATCATATTCGGCGGCGCGGGCCAGCTCGGTTTTGAGATCCAGCGCGAATTCGCCTCGCGCGGCTTTACGGTCTTCTCCTACGACAGAAGCGGCGTTGATATTACCGACGCGGCGCTGGTGGAGCGCGTCATCGCCACCAGCGAGGCCGAACTGGTGATCAACAGCGCCGCCTACAACATGGTGGACGTGGCTGAAAACGAGCCCCAGGCGGCCTACGAGGTCAACGCGCTGGCGGTGCGCAACATGGCCTTGGCATGCCGCCAGACGGGCGCCAAGCTGGTGCATTTCTCCACGGATTATGTCTTCGACGGCACCAAGGGCAGCCCCTACACGGAGCAGGACCGCGCTCATCCTGTGAACGCCTATGCCGTCTCCAAGTTCTGCGGCGAGCTGTACGCGCGCGCCTACCTCGACGATCTGCTGATCCTGCGCACCTCGGGCGTGTTCGGACTGGCCGGGCTGAAGACCGCGCGCGGCAATTTCATCGAGCTGATGCTGCGCCTGGCGGCGGATAATCAGCCCATCCGCGTGGTGGCCGACATGGTGGCCTCGCCGACCTACGCGCCGGCGCTGGCGCACTCCACCTTCGAGCTTGTGGAGCGCGGCGCGCGCGGCGTTTTCCATGCCGGCGGCGGAACACCCATCTCGTGGTATGAATGGGCCAGGCTGATCTTCCATTGCGCCGGGCTCGATCCGGAAGTTCGCGCCACCAGCGAACGCGAGTACCGCACGCCGGCCCGCCGCCCGCGCTACACGGCGCTGGCCAACGCCAAGATGGACGCGCTGGGGATCGAGCCGATGCCGGCTCTGGAGAAGGCGGTGCGCAGCTACCTGTACTTGCGCGCGACGATGCTGCAGCCGGCGGAGGGCTGAGCGCTCAGCCCATGATCTGGGCCACGTGTTGTTCCAGGTGGCGCAGGTAATCCTCAATCAGGAACTGCAGCGTCACCGGCTCGTTGTCGCCGACTTTGCACTGCACTGGAAGCGCCGCATCGTCGATGCGATGCACTACGCGCGACAGCGCCGCGTTGCGCCCCCGCCAGTCGGTCAGCAGCTCCGCCCACGGCACCGTCGCGTAGCCGTTCAGTTTGACCCACGCCTCCTGCTGATAACCCGGTCCTTCGTAATGGCCGTCCAGCGCTGCGCGCACGAAGCGCTGTAGATTGTTGGCCGCCGAATCGAGCAGGTGGCCAAGCTCTTCCTTGCGCAGCCAGCCGCTGGCGTGGCACGACTCGGCGGCGCGTTCCTCAGTGACCGTGCTCAGGCGCACCGCGGCCGCCTTGAGCCGCAGGTCGAATTGGTGTCCCAGTCCCTCGGGCATGTGGGCCTCCTGTCTATTCAGAATGCCACGAGCGCGTGTCGTTGCGGCATGGAATCGACGAGAGGCCGCACCGTCGGGTGGCGCGTCAATCTACTTGTATGACTTGGGAGGCAGCAGGAATTGCAGCCCGAAATAACCGAGGAACCGCGTCTGGTTAGGACGCGCCGGTTCGAGGCCGCGTCCGGCCATGAAGAGCAGGATCACCGGGCGATGGAGCTTGTAGCGGAAGCCGACGTCAAGCGTCGGTTGGTCTTCTGAAGGATGGAACGTGCCCTGGTTGTAGAACTCGATGTCGCCTTCCAGCCGGGGCGTGAAATCGTGGCCTATGACGAGGCCGGTAATCCAGCCGTTTGGTCCCTTGTGGACCAACTGATAACCGACTTCGTAATCCACATCGACGGGGCCGACTTTTCTGGAGAATTCGAAGGGCAGAAGAAAGGATTCGCTCTGTGGCGTGACGCCGCGGCGGACGGCGTCGTCGGGATTGTTGAGGAACAACTGGGGGAACACCGAGATGCTGAGGCCGTCCTCTCCGGCGTCGTAGAAACGCCACTTGACGCCCGGATTGGACTGCCCCAGGCCGAATTTCGTTGCGGAGAGGGGCTCCTGGACTCTCAGCCAGGCATTTTCGTACGTCAGTTGGATGCGCTCGCCAATGCCGAAATTGATGTCCACGTCGGGCACGTGCGAGACCGACTGATCGCTGTAGAAGAAGGGCATGTAGCCGACGTTGATTTCCCAGTTGAGAGGGCCGGGCGTGCCGGGATCGTTGGTGTAATAGGGCGGGCCGCCCTGGGCGAATACACAGCCGGAAGCAACGCCCAGGCCCAGCAGCAGGATCAGGATCCGCAGCGGACATCGCGGGCCGTGAGCCGGGAGCGGAAAGAGCGCATACGAACCAGAATGCACTCCCTCTGGCTGCAGTCTGAAGACGGCGTGCAAAGTATTTTTATAACATGGGGCGCCGCGCGGGCGCGCGCCGGGCGCGCGTCGGGACCTGTGGATGCTGTCCCGTGTTTCCGGCGACTTTTCACGCGCCCCGCCCCAACCTCGCGCTGAGCGGACTGACCAACCCTCATCACCGGCCGGTCGTGACGTGCTGCGTTCCCTGGCGCAGGCACGCCATGCCGCTAATGCGCCGCCTTGGCCTCGCGGGCGGCAAGTTCATCGCTAATTCGTTTCATCCGCATGCGGAATTCCGCTACCATCGCCCGGCCGTCGGGAGAGGCGTCAATCAGCTTTTCGAGATTGGCGGCATAGCGCGGTCCGAACATGCCCCGGATCTCGGCCAGCAATGGCTCGATCTTCATGAAGACGCCGATGTGCTCGCCGTTGGTGCTGGTAAACAGGTCCAGGCCGATGGCGCCCTTGTTCACCAGCGCGGCGGCCATTTCCCAATAGCTCACCACCATGCGCAGATGCGCGCTGTGCGGGCCCATCAGCGCTTCGCTGAATTCCGCCATGGATTGCGGATTGAACTCGCGGAAAAACCAGTCGCGGGCTTCGCGCATCTTGGCTTCGCGGCGAAGCTCGTAGAGCTTCAGGATGAGACCGGCTTCGTCCTGCATCGACATCGACCTTGACCCTCCGTGTTGAGTTGCCGCGCAGACCGCGCGGCGTGCGTTTTGCCAGTGTAGCAGAGCGCGGGCGCCGGACGTGGCAAACAAATGCATCCGGCATACGGCACAGGCTGTAAAACCTGCTCAATTGCAAAACGGTCCAAATTGACAGTTGTGTACTTAGAGTCAATAACCTGCTGACACAAAACCGTCAATTTTGACGGATTTGATCCGCGGTTCAAGGCTCGCCGGGAGCCCGGCTCGGGCGCCTTCCAGCCGTGCTACTCCTGCCCCGGCGCCACGGCGTAGTAGCCCTTGCGCGCCTGGACCTTGACGTCCTTGCGATCCTTGACGCGGATTTCGACCTTGCGGAAACTCCCGTCGCGGGCCGCGCGCGTAGGCGTATAGGCGATGACGTACTGGCTGCGCAGCTCCTCCTGGAGCTGGTTGTAAACGTCGTTCAGGCTGGTGCGGCGTTCGACGCGGAACGTGCGCCCGCCGGTCTCGTCCGTGAAGTGGCGCATGATGCCCTCGGCCGAGCCGCGGCCGCCGAACATGGGGCTGTGGAAGCGCGGGTCCTCATACAGGATCACGTAGATGATGGAGTCGGCTTTCTGCGCCGCCTCGATCGCCGCCTCGGGCTTGGTGCGGCTGCCCTGATCGTCGCCGTCGGTGATCAGCACCAGCGCCTTGCGGCCGACCTCGGTGCGCATCTTCTCATTCGAGGCCAGCCACACGGCCTCATAAAGAACAGTGCCGCGACCCTGCGAGGGCACGGTCGTGGGCGTGATGCCTCCGCCAAAGCCGGCGTTCATGCGCATAGAGCGCAGTGCTCTTTCGAGCAGCGTATGCGAATTGGTGAAATCCTGCAGCAGCTCCGATTCGACGCCGAAGCTCAGCAGGAAAGCTTCGTCTTTGGTGCGCAGAACCTGCTCGAAGAACCGCGCCGAGGCTGCGCGCTCGTCCTCCAGCAGCCGCTCCTGGCTGCCGCTGACGTCCACCAGCAGGCCCAGCGTCAGCGGCTGGTCGGTCTCGCGGGCGAAGGTCTTGATGGTCTGCGGCTGGCCGTCCTCGAGGACTTCGAAATCGTCCTGTTTCAGGTTGCCGACGTAGCCGCCGTGGTTGTCGCGCACGGTGAAATACAGATTGACCAGTGCAACTTCGACCTTGATCACCTGGTCGTCGGTGGCCGGCTGAGCGGCCGGGGCGGATGGGGACGGCGGCGGGGTCTGGGGCGTGTCGGCCCGCTTGAACTGCGCACCGAGCGACGCGGCCAGCATCAACGCGCAGGCGAGCAACAGAAGCCAGCGGGGGTTTCTCACCCTCCATGAGATGCGCGACCGGGGCCGGATGTTACATCCCTGCCGGGCGGCGCGTCGCGGCGGGCGGGTGGAAATCCGGGCCGGCGAAGGTTTACCCTGGAAATTTCCCACAATGCGCAAAGCCCTGAACCACCTGAAATCCGCCGATCCTGTCATCGGCGGCATCATCGATCGTCTCGGACCGATCCGCATTCACCGCCGGCCGGCGACCTTCGATGCGCTGGCGCAGGCCATCGTCAACCAGCAGTTGAGCAACAAGGCCGCGGCGACGATCTACGGCCGGCTGCAGGCCGCACTGGCGCCCAAGGGGATCGAGCCGCGGGGCATTCTCAAGCTGGGCGCGGAGAAGCTGCGCCAGTTGGGCATCAGCGCTCAGAAATGCTCGTACCTTCTGGACCTGGCCGCGAAGACGCGGAGCAGGGAAGTCGATTTCGAGAAGCTGCCGGCACTGAGCGACGAGGCGGTGCTGGAGCAACTGACGGCCATCAAGGGCATCGGCGTGTGGACCGTGCACATGTTCCTGATCTTCGCCCTGCGGCGGCCCGACGTGTTGCCCTCGGGCGACCTGGGCATCCAAAACGCAGTCCAAAAAGCCTACGGGCTGGAGAGCCGGCCGAAGCCGAAGCAGGTGGAACAGATCGGCGCGAAGTGGCGGCCCTACGCCTCCTACGCGGCGTGGTATCTGTGGCGCAGCCTGGAATGAGCCGGCGTCTGGTTTTTTAGAACGCGCGCGCTGCTCGCCGCTCACACGTGGCCCAGCACGGGGTGCGGCTGATAGGGCTCCTCGAGCAAGCGCATCTCCTCAGCGTCGAGCTTGAGATCCAGCGCCGCCAGGGCTTCGTCGAGATGCGGCATTTTGCTGGCGCCGATGATCGGCGCGGTTACGCCCGGCCGGGCCAGAAGCCAAGCCAGCGCCACCTGGGTGTTCGAGACGCCGCGCTGCCGCGCGATTTCAGAGACGCGTTCCACTACCGCGAAGTCTGAAGGCTGGTAATACATCTTCTGCGCATATTCGTCGGTGCGTGCGCGGACGGTTTCGCCATAGTCGCCGGGGCGGCGGTTCCCGGCCAGGAAGCCGCGCGCCAGCGGGCTCCAGGGGATGACGCCGATGCCCTCTTCGCGGCACAGAGGCAGCATCTCGCGCTCTTCCTCGCGGTAGATCAGGTTGTAGTGGTTCTGCATCGAGACAAAGCGCTTCAGGCCCAGCCGGCCCGCCGTGTACAGCATCTTCGCGAACTGCCAGGCGTGCATCGACGAGGCGCCGATGTACAGCGCCTTGCCCGCGCGCACCACCTCGTCCAGCGCTTCCAGCGTCTCCTCGATCGGCGTCTCATAGTCGAAGCGATGGATCTGGTACAGGTCGACGTAGTCGGTGCCCAGGCGCCGCAGGCTCGAGTCGATCGAATGGTGGATGTGCTTGCGCGAGAGGCCGCGCAGGTTGGGGTCGTCGCCCATGGGCGAGAAGACTTTGGTGGCGATCACCACGCGGTCGCGCGAGGGGCCGAAATCCTTCAACGCGCGCCCCAGGATCTCCTCGCTCACGCCATGTGAATACACGTCGGCGGTATCGAAGAAATTGATGCCGGCCTCGAGGGCGCGCCGGTAGAAGGGGCGGCCCTGCTCTTCCTCCAGCACCCATTCGCGCCATTTTTTCGAGCCATAGGTCATCGCGCCCAGGCACAGCCGCGAGACCTTCAATCCGGTCGAACCGAGCCGGGTGTATTCCATGACTCCCATTATCGAAAACCGGGCGCGGGACCGCCTCAGGACCAGGTCTCAACGGCGCGCACGATAGAGTCGGCCGCCGCCGGCCAGGAGCCCGGCTGGTCCTCGCTCACGCGGAACCACGGCACGCCCAGCACAGCGGCGGCGTCGAAGTCCAGGTTCGAGTCGCCGATCATAAAGGCGCGCTTCGCCGGGAAGCCGAAGTCTTTCAACGCGCGTTCCAGCAGCAGCGTGCCGGGCTTGCGGCAGGCGCAGCCGTCGGCCAGCGAATGCGGGCAGAAGTAGATCTTCGAGATCTGCACGCCGTGCGGCGCGAGCTGACGCAGCAGCGCCTGGTTGACGGCGATGAAGTCGTCCATGCTGAAGTAGCCCAGGCCGATGCCCTGCTGATTCGTGACGATCGCCAGGCGCAGGCCCAGCGATTGGATCCGCGCCAGCGACTCGCCGGCGCCGGGCAGCAGCTCGACGCGCGACGCCTGATGCAGGAACGAAACCAGCCGGATCAGCGTGCCGTCGCGGTCCAGCAGCACGATGCCGTGCGCGGCCGAAGGCGGCGGTTTCTCCGGATCGGCGTGCAGCCCCAGCAGCGCGGCGCGCTCGATGGTCTGCGTGGTGGAGGCGTCGAATTGCACCGGCATCACCACGGCCTGGCCGCCCCAGGCCTCGAGCGCCTTGGCCGAGCGCAACTTTGATGCGTCGTAGTCGCCGCCCTTGATGTAGAAATGCGGCCGGATCAGCTCGATCAGCGGGAGCGGGCGGGGGTGGTCGAGATAGGTGACGGCGTCCACCGCTCGCAGCGCGCCGATGACGCGCAGGCGCTGCTCCTGCGGCTGGATGGGCCGCAGCGGGCTCTTGTATCGGCGAACCGATGCATCGGTGTTGACGGCCACGATGAGCGTGTCGCACAGCGCGCGGGCCTTCTCGAGGTAATCGACGTGGCCGGCATGCAGCAGGTCGAACGCGCCGCAGGTGAAACCGATGCGGCGGCCGGCCGCGCGCTGCTCGCGTCCCCAACCGGCCAGATTGGCGGGCGCGATGTAGTTGGCCATCTGAACCATCTTCCCTGCTCAGGCAATATAGCGCAGACGGACGGCGACTGATTCAGTAATCCGTCAGGCCCCGCGCGCCACCACGACGATGGCCACGATCAGCAGCGCCAGCCCGGCCCACGACAGCGCCACGCTCGACCGCTGCGCGCCCTTCCATTCGCCGCTGAGCCAACCGTTGATGTTGGCCGTCACGATAACGGTGGACATAAACACCGGCCAGGCGATCACGCCGCCCAGCGGTCCCATGATGGCCGCGCCCATGCCGTAGGTGCTGATGCCGCCGAACCACAGCACGCCCATCAGCGCGCTGCCGATCCAGAACCACGCCGGCGTGCCGGCGGCCATGTAGCGGCCCCAGGTCTTGTTGCGGAACAGCCGGTAGATCGCGTAGCCGGCATTGATCACGAAGCCGCCGGCCAGCGCCGGAACCCAGATCGCGTTGGCCTCCATGCCGGCCGCCGCGCCGTGTTGCGCCGCCGCGGTTTGCACCGGCGCGCCGAAGACGAAGCCGAAGTTGAGCATCGGCGACAATACGCCCGACAGCAGGCAGATCACGAAGCCGGCCGCGAAGGCGCCCTGCGCGCCCGCGGCGCGTGTGGCGGAGTGGTCGCGGTCTCTCAGCGCACCGGCCCGCGCGCACAGGATGATGCCGGCCAGTACGATCGACAGGCCGATCAGCAGGATGTGTCCCTTGGGCGTGTTGATGTCCTCGGGATGCAGTGCCAGCATCGGGATCAGCGAGCCCAGGCAGCTCGTCATGCCCAGGATGACGGCAAAGCCGAGCGCCATGCCGACGCGGCTGATGCCGAGCCCGAACAGTGTCGAGCCGATCCCCCAGCCGGCCCCGTAGATCGCGATCTGCACCAGCAGCCAGCCCGAGGCGCCGCTATAGACGCCGCCCAGCGCCGGCACCGTCGCCACGGCCAGAAGAATCGGCAGGCAGATCAGGCCCACCACCGAGTACACCAGCCAGATGTTTTCCCACGCCCAGCGCTTCTCAATGCCTTTCATCGGCACCGCGAAACTTCCATGAATCAGGCCGCCGATCACGGCCAGCAACGTGCCCGTTAAGGCAGCGGAAGCCATACTCTTGTCTCCACGAGCCGCGGATGCGGCGCGCGCCGATTCTATCAACAAACGATGGAACACGGTTGAATTTGGGCGCGCACTTCAGCTTGTGCCTGGGGTTGCCGCCTCGTGTGCCGGGCGCGCCTCGGCCACGCCGCGCTCGGTCGCTTCGCCCACCGTCACATCGATCAACCGGCCCGGCGCGTGCGATTCGCGCAGTTCGACGCTCAGGTAGTTCGTCGTCAGCGCGCTCCCGTTGGCCAGCGTCACCGCGCTCAACCGGCGCCCGCGCAGGCGCTCGCGGAAGGCCAGGTTCTTGCGCGCGCCCAGATCGCGCAGCACCCGCGTGCGCTCCTTGCGCACGGCGGCGAACGTCTGCGGCAGCTCCGCGGCCGGCGTGCCGGGGCGGGCCGAATAGGTAAACACATGCAGGTACGTGAACGGCAGCCGGTCGATCAAATCGCAGGTGGCGTCGAATTCGGCCTCGGTTTCACCGGGGAATCCAGTCATGACGTCGGCGCCGAAAGCGGCATCCGGAAGCAGCGCGTGCGCCCGCCGGATCCGCTCCTCATAGTGCCGCGCGCGGTAGCGCCGCCGCATCCGCTTGAGCACCGTGTCGGCGCCCGACTGCAGCGGCGCGTGGACGTGCCGGCAGATCCGCTCGGTCGAGGCCATCAGCTCCAGCAGCTCGTCGCTCAGGTCCATCGGCTCAACCGAGCTGAGCCTCAGCCGCCGCGCGTCGGTGTCGCTGAGGATCAGCCGCAGCAGGTCCGCCAGCCGCATCCGGTCCTGCGGCCGGAAACCGCTCTCGCGCCCCCAGCGCCCCAGGTTGATGCCCGTCAGCACGATCTCCGGGTAGCTGCGCGCCAGCGTCCGGACCTGGTCCAGCACCTGCTCCAACCTCATCGAGCGGCTGCGCCCGCGCACCATGGGGATGATGCAGAAGCTGCAGCCGTTCGAGCACCCGTCCTGGATCTTCAGGTTGGGCCGCGTGCGCTCGCCGAAGGCGTCCTCGACCGGCGCGCAGAGGAATTCAGTCGTACTGCCGATCGCGCCGACGTGGATCTGCCCGTGATAGGGTGCGCCCGCTGCCGGCGCCTCGAGGCGGACCAATTCCGGGATGCCGGGTTTGTGCGAATTCCCCACCACCCACGCCACGCCCGGCAGGCTGGCCAGCTCCTCGGGCGCGCGCTGGGCGTAACAGCCCGTCACCAGGATCCGCGCCGCCGGATTCTCGCGATGCACCCGGTGGATGCTCTTGCGGACGTCTTCGTCGGCCGCGGCGGTCACCGTGCACGTGTTCAGAATCACCAGGTCGGCGCCCTGGGCCGCGCCCGCTTCGGCCAGGCCCTGCCGCTCGAGCGAGGCCTGCAGCGCCGCGCCGTCGGCCTGTGTGGCCCGGCACCCGAAGTTCTGGATGAAGAAGCGGCGCATCGCCAACCCGGATCCCAGGCCCCCTGACACCCAAGGTAGCGCTAGCGGGCAGCGCCACGCACGCCGGCTTCCCTGCCTGTGGGGGAGATGCTCCGGACGAGTCGGCGGACTGGCTTTGCCGGACGCCAACATGACCCGGCATGCTGGTTTCATATTCGTTCCTCGGCGCCGGGATCCACGACCGTTTCGCCGCGAAAACCGCCGAATCCACTAAAGCCCACGCCGATTCGTGCCGATAGTTCGTGTGCCATGTCGATAGATCGCGTTCTCTCGCAGGCCGAGATCGACAGCGTGTTCCGGCGGATGCAGAAGGTCAAATCGACCGAGGACCCCGCCAAGAATGCCCAGCCGTATGACTTCCGCCGCCCCGACCGCATCGCCAAGGACCAGTTGCGGTCGATCCACATGCTGCACGAGAACTTCGCCCGCAGTTTGGCCTCCAGCCTTTCGGCCTATCTGCGGGCCTACGTCATGGTCAATCTGGTCTCAGTGGAACAGATTTCGTTCCTGGAGTTTACCCAGTGCCTGCCCTCGCCCTCGTGCATCGTCTCGATGGCCATGCGCCCGTTTGACGGCAACGCCGTTCTGGAGCTGAACCCGTCCATCGTCTACCCGGTGCTGGAGATGCTGCTGGGCGGCGACGGCAAGACCCGGCTGAAGGTGGAGCGGGAGATCACGGAGATCGAACAGAGCCTGCTGGAAGGCGTGCTGCGCATCGTGCTGCACGACCTGGAGGAGAGCTGGGCTCCCATCTCGTCCATCCAGTTCCAGGTGGAGAAGCACGAGACGGAGCCGCAATTGCTCCAGATTCTGTCGCCCAGCGAGGCCGTGGTCGCCGTGGGCATCGAAATCCGTATCGGAGAGCTGGCCGGCATGATGAACGTGGGGATTCCCTCAATCATCATCAAAATGCTGCGCCAGAAGTTCGACCAGCAGTGGTCCATGCGCAAAGCCGAGGCCACCGAGGACGACCGCCAGCGGATGCTGCGGCTGCTGCTGCCGGCGCAGATCAAGTTCGATACGCGGCTGCAGGGTCCAACCCTCTCCGTCCAGGACATGTTGGGGCTGGAGCCTGGTGACATTGTGAGCTTCGACTACGCGATCAACCGGCCCGTGGATTTGTTCGCCAACGGGAAGCTCCTGTTCCACGGCCGGGTGGTCGACACCGGGAGAATGCGCGGTTTTTCCATCGACTCGCGAACCGGGCAGGAGTGATTTGACGCGTCTTCCGCGGCGCTAGAGCGTACGCGCTGACGGGCGAAAAGGAAATAATGGAGGGCGTGGACGAACCGCCCCAGCCGGCCGCGGCGAAGCCGCTGTACGCGCTGGCGATTTTCCTGAACGCCTTCCTGCTGTTTGCGGTGCAGCCGCTGATCGGCAAGTTCATTCTGCCCTGGTTCGGCGGCGTGGCGGCCGTATGGACCGTCTGCCTGCTGTTTTCCAGGTCGCGCTGTTGCTGGGCTACTATTATGCCCACGTGCTCGTGCGCTGCTTCCGGCCGCGGCTGCAGGGCCGCATCCATGCCGCCCTGCTCGCCGCCAGCCTGCTGTCGCTGCCAATCCTGCCGCGCGGCGTTTGGAAGCCGGCCGGCGGGGAAGATCCGGCGCTCCACATTCTGCTGCTGCTGAGCTGCACCATCGGTCTGCCCTATCTCCTGCTCTCCTCCACCAGTCCGCTGCTGCAGGCCTGGTACGTGCAAGCCCGCCCGGGCGCGGCGCCGTACCGTCTCTACGCGCTGTCCAACGCCGGCTCGCTGCTGGCCCTGCTGAGCTACCCGCTGCTCATCGAGCCGCGGCTGTCGACTTTGCATCAGGGCGCCGGCTGGTCTCTAGCCTATGCCGTCGCGGCCTTGCTGAGCGGTTTCATCGCTCTTTCAGCCCATCATTCCGGGGACGCCCGGGCGCGCTGTGCCGACGGCGCCGCCGCGACGGACAAAGGCCGCCCGGCGTCCGCTCTGGACGCCGCTCCGGATGGGCGGACCCGCGCCCTGTGGATGGCGCTCGCCGGCTGCGGTTCACTGCTGCTCGTCAGCATCACGGCCCACGTGACGCAGGATATCGCCGCCGTCCCGCTGGTGTGGATCATCCCCCTGGCGCTCTACCTGCTGAGCTTTATCCTGTGTTTTGAAGGCCGCGGGTGGTACCGGCGGGCACTATTGTTGCGGCTGCTGGGCCTGGCGCTGGCCGGCATGGCTTACGCGCTGTCGCCCTCGATCGGACCGCTGCCGCTGGCGCTCCACGTCGGGCTGTATTGCAGCGGACTGTTCATCGGCTGCATGTTCTGCCACGGCGAGCTGGCCCGGCTGAAGCCCCATCCGGCGCACCTGACCTCGTTCTATCTTCTGATCGCCCTGGGCGGCGCCATTGGCGCCGTGTTCGCCGCTTTGATCGCGCCGCACATCTTCTCCGGATATGCTGAATTGCCCATCGCCCTTGGCCTCTGCGCGCTGCTGGTTCCGGCGGTTTACTGGGGCGATCCCGCGCTCCACCCGGCGCGGGAGAGCCCCGCGGCGCGCTGGTTCGTGCTGCTGGCGCTGGCCTGTGCGCTGGTCGCCTCTCTGGTGGTCGTCTCCCTCGGCGACGCGCCGCCGCGGCGCCTGAGAGTACGTAATTTCTACGGCGTCCTGAGTGTGACCGACCAGCTCGTCTCGATCCATCCGCAGGTGGACGGGCCTTCGGCCGCCGCGCTCGACAATCTGCGCACGCGGAAGTTGATGAATGGCGCCATCGACCACGGACTGCAGTTCCTGGCCCCGGCCCGCCGGCGTGAGCCGACCGCTTACTACGGCCCGGCCAGCGGCGTCGGCATCGCCCTGCGCGCGGCCAATCGTGCCCACCCCGACCCACTGCGCGTCGGCCTGGTCGGGCTGGGCGCCGGCACGCTGGCCGCCTATGGCCGCCCCGGGGACCGCTACACCTTCTATGAGATCAACCCGCTCGACGTAGCGCTGGCGCGGCGCGAGTTCACCTTCCTGCGCGACTCGCCGGCGGCGGTGGATATGGTCCTGGGCGACGCCCGCCTGTCGCTCGAGCGGCGCCCGGGGCAGGCCTTCGACATTCTGGCCGTGGATGCGTTCTCCGGCGATTCGATTCCCGTGCATCTGCTCACTCTGCAGGCTTTCGAGCTGTACTTCCGCCAGCTCCAGCCCGGCGGCGTGCTGGCGGTGCACATTTCCAATCGCTATCTCGACCTGCAGCCCGTCGTCCAGGCCGCTGCGGCGCGGCTGGACAAGGCAGCCTGGTGCGTCGAGAGCCCTCCGGCGAGCGAGAAGGGAATCTACAGAGCGACCTGGATCCTGCTCGGAAGCCGCGCAGGTTTCCTGGGACAAGAGGAGATCCGGCAGGCTGGCCGGCCGCTGGCCGCCTCCTCGAAACAGCGCCCCTGGACCGACGACTTCAGTAGCCTGTTCCCGCTACTCAAGTGACGCCCGGCCGTAGCCCGTTCTCAAGACCAGCAGCAGCAGCATTATCCAATCCACAAATGAGCCTCAAATCGGAGAGTGATTCCAATACAAGAGGAGCCTGAAATTCAAGGCCTGATTTCGGGGTTCTGACCCTCCTTTCGTTGTTTGTTTGGGGGTGTGGGGTGCGGGGAGTGGGGCTGGTCCCCCGTTCACCGCAGCAGCAACGTCGGCACCTCCGGCCACAAGGCCGGAGCGAAT
>JBKQPG010000082.1:0-49568 GCA_052145115.1 Bryobacteraceae bacterium | reverse complement strand
AGCAAAATCGATATTTAGCTTTGTTCCTCCAAAAATGTGTTTTTGCATCGTGGCGCAGACATTTTGTCTGCCGCGTGGTCATTCGTGCCCACGTTTGGTCCCCCCAGCCCGGGCCCATCTTCAGCGCCTTTTCTTTCGACCGGCCGACGCCTCGGTCAAACCAGCTTGACACCCGGGTCTAAGCTGGGGTGATAGTCCGACTCTGCGGCCCGCCATCCCTGCTCTTTGAAAATTCGAATAAGTAGCGAATATAGAATCAAAAGATAGGAATTAAGTCATTCATTCTAAAACATATAAATGGCAATTGGCTTTGTTTCGCAAAAAATGTTTGCGCTCACTCCAGGCCCATCTGCGACACCCGGTAGCGCAGCGCATTGCGCGTCAGCCCCAACAGTCGCGCCGCCTGACTCTTATTGCCGTTGGCCCGTCGCAATGCCTCTATTATTAACTGTTTTTCATGTTCATCCAAGGTGACGCCCCCAGCCAGGAACTCCGCGCCTTCGGCCCCACCCTCGCCCCCCGTCGCGCTCCGTCGTGGGGCGAAATCCAGGCGAATATCCTCCGGCTGCAAAGCCTCGCCGGTGGCCAGAACCAGCGCCCGTTCAATCACGTTCTCCAGCTCCCGGACATTGCCCGGCCAGTCGTAGTCGACCAGCTTGCGCATCGCTTCGGGCGCGATGCGCAGAACGGCCGATCCGAGATCGGCGCCGCACTTGTGCAGGAAATACTCCGCCAAGGGCGGAATGTCCTCCCGGCGGTCGCGCAAGGGCGGAATCGTGATCGGAAACACGTTCAGCCGGTAGTACAGATCCTCGCGGAAGTTGCCCTCTTCGAGCGCCCGCCGCAGGTCGACGTTGGTCGCCGCGATCACCCTGACATCCACCGCCCGCGTCTTGTTGCTGCCCAGCCGCTCCAGTTCCCGCTCCTGCAGCACCCGCAGCAGCTTCACCTGGATCGCCGCCGGGACGTCGCCGATCTCGTCCAGAAACACCGTGCCCCCGTCAGCCTGCTCAAACTTCCCGGCGCGGGCCGCCGCCGCGCCCGTGAAGGCGCCCTTCTCGTAGCCGAACAGCTCGCTCTCCATCAGGGATTCCGGAATGGCCGTGCAGTTGATCTTCACGAAGGGCATCGCGGCCCGCGGCGAGTTGTGGTGGATGGCGCGCGCGATCAGGTCCTTGCCGACGCCCGACTCGCCGCACAGCAGCACCGTCGACCGGGTCGGCGCCACGCGCGCTACTGAGCCCAGAATCTCCTGCATTTTCTGGCTGTTGCCGACGATGGAGTCGAATTTGTAGCGGTGCCCGAGTTCTTCCCTGAGCCGGACATTCTCCTCCCGCAAATCCTGAACTTCCAGCGCTTTGCGGACCACCGTCACAAGGTGGTCCAGCGTGAACGGCTTGGTCAGGAAATCGGCGGCGCCGCGTTTCATGGCCTCCACGGCGATCTCGACCGAGCCGTAGGCCGTCATCACGATCACTGGCAGACGCGCGTTCTGGCGTTGCAATATCGCCAGCAGGTCGAGTCCGTCCGCCAGCGCCGTGCCGGGGCCGGCCGGCAGCCGGATGTCGGTCACCACCAGGCTGGCGCGCTCGGCCAGCCGCAGCGCCGTGCTCACGTCGCCCGCGGTGTCGACCTCATAGCCGGCGTCCTCCAGGTGCAGTGCCATCACCCGGCGGAGCTTCTCTTCGTCCTCGACCACGAGGATGCGCGGTTTCATGCTCGCCTTTATCATCTCGCATCTATTCGACGCGAGACGGCCTCGAGCGCGTTGCGCGAATCCTGCAGCGCGATTTCTGCCGCAATGACGCTTTAGTTCAGAGCGCGCCCGCGCCCATTGCGGCTTCGGGCTCGGGGAACCAGCAGTAGCCCTGCCGGACGATGGTCTTCAGTGAATCGGCTGCGGAGCCCAGTTTGCGCCGCAGACGCTGCACGTGCACGTCCACGGTTCGGGTCCGCGTGCCGTCCGAGTAATGCCAGATCGTGCGCAGCAGCGTCTCCCGGCTGACGCAACGCCCCGCGTTCTGGGTCAGCATCAACAACAGCTCCTGCTCCTTACGGGTTAACCGGACTTGGCCCGCCGAAAGCGCCGGGCTGCGAAGGAGACCGGCCGTCGCATGGGTTGAGCTTTGCGTTTCCATAGCCGCGCATGCAGGCATGCTCATGCAGGATTGCCTCACTCAATGCGTTCGCTCCAGGAGAGAATACCGCGGTGGTCTCTCGCCTGTGTAAGACTAGACGGTCCGGCCTGCCAAAAGTTCGGCGGAATCTGCATTGGCCTTCGCGGAAAGCGTCCATGCCGGCCGAAGTTTACAAAGATTGAGGCCCGGCAGAGGGCCGGCTCGCCACCGGCGAGAGGGGAAGTTGGACGATGAAAGCCGCGCCGTGGCCGGCTTCGCTGCGCACCTCCAGCCGCCCGCCGTGCTCGTCAGTGATCTTGGCCGCAATCGGCAGCCCCAGACCCACGCCGTCCGGCTTGGTGGTAAAGAAGGGATTGAAGATCTGCTCGCGATGTTCCGGCAGCACGCCGGAGCCGCGGTCGATGACTGCAATCTCGATCGCCGACTCCAGCGCCCGCGTCTTCAGCGTGATGACGCCGTCGGCCGGCGAGGCGTCGGCGGCATTGTGGATGAGATTGAAGAACACCCGCTCGAGCAGCGTCGCATCGCCCTGAATCGCTGGCACCGACGGATCGTAGGCGCGGTGGATGGAGATCGAACGCGAGGGGTCCTGGCGCTGGAAGTTCTGGACCGCCTCATCCAGCAGCGTATGGACGTCGAGTTCCGTGAGCCGCAGTTGAAGTGGCCGCGCGAACTCGAGGAATCGCGTCACCAGCAGGTTGGTGCGGTCCACTTCGCTGGCGACATAGCCGGCCAGTTCCTGGGCCACCGAGTCGCTGCCTTCCAGGCGCTTCACCAGCAGTTCGGCCGAAGTGCGTATCGTGCTCAGCGGGTTCCGCAGTTCGTGTGCCAGTCCTGCCGAGAGCTGGCCCAGTGCCGCCAGCCGCTCGCTGCGCCGCACGGAGGCCTCGGCCTCGCGCAACCGTTCATTGGCCATCGCCAGTTCCTGCACGGCGGCCTGGGCGCGCCGTGCCTCGTTGCGGTTCGACTCCGCCAGCCCATACGTGAGGTACGCCACGAGTGGAAAGAACAGCACCCGCAGCAGGATGTTCTGGACGTCTTCCGGTTCGAAATAGTGACCCCATGCCAGAACGGCCAGCGGCCACATGGCGAGATAGGTGGCGCAGGCCAGCACCGTAACCACGGAGGTGCCGAGCGCGCCGTAGCGCGTTGCCGCCGAGAGGATCGGCAGAAAGAGGATCAGGGTGTACTCGGAGTCGGTACTCTTCGTCACCGCGATCAGCAGGAAGCTGATCAATAATTTCAGACCAATCACGACGGCCGTGCCCTCGCTCGTATTCAGTGCGGGGATGCGCGGCACCGCAATCTGCAGCAGGGCCATTGCGGCCAGCATCTCGATTTCGCCCGTGTTCTTGAGCGGACTGACCCACACCAGCGCGCCAAACAGGACCAGCCAGACGAGATCCTGCCAGCGAAACCACGACATTCGATCTGCGGAAGCCGTTGTCGCCGCCACGCCGCCATCTTAACCCCTTTTCTCATCACGCCGGTTGTGCGGCGTGCGCGCCCCCGGTCCAAGGCGGTGATCCAGCCCGATGCAACCGGCCGAAGCGGCGGATCAGGCGATATGGCACAATGAGAACGTCTCGCGAGTGGTTCCATGAATTCCCTTGAGTCGCCCCATAACGTGGAGCAAACTGTCCCCGCTGCCGAAGAGTCTTCGTTCGGCGATGTGCTGCGCGAATTTGAAGCACAGCATCACAGCGTCGATGGCCACGAAGCGGCCCTGGAAGGCAGGGTCCTTTCGGTGTCCGCGGACGGCGTCGTCGTCGATGTCGGTCGCAAGATGGAGGGCGTGCTGCGGGGCGATCTGACGACCCTCCCGGAGGGCGTGTCACCGGGCGCCACGGTTCGTGTCCACATCACCGGACGCACCGAAGACGGCTACTACTCGCTGTCGACGATCCACGTTGAAAGGGTCAGGGATCTCTCCGGGCTGCAGTCGGCTTTTGACAGCAAGGCGCCGATCAGCGGAACCGTGGTTGAGCAGGTCAAGGGCGGTCTGCGGGTGGAACTGGCCGAAGGCGTCACCGCTTTCCTGCCGGCCTCGCGCAGCGGCGTGCGGGAAATGAGCGACCTGGCGAAAGTCGTTGGGCAGCCGATCGAGTGCCGCATCACGAAACTGGATCTCTCGAATCCCGACCGGCCCGACGTTGTGGTGGACCGTCGCGGAATCCTCGATGAACAGGCGGCAGCAGCCAAGCAGCAGGCCTTCGATCTGCTCGAACCCGGATCCATCGTAGAAGGCCGCGTGCGCAGCCTGACCGAGTTCGGCGCGTTTGTCGAGTTGTGTCCGGGCATCGACGGGCTGTTGCATGTAACGGAAATGAGTTGGCAGCGGGTGGAAAAACCTTCCGAACTGCTGACCGTGGGACAGCAGCTGCAGGTCAAGATCCTGAAGATCAGCCGCGAAAACCGGAAGATTTCACTGGGCTTGAAACAGTTGACGCCCGATCCCTGGACCCGGGCGCTGGAGAATTTGAAGCAGGACGACCGCGTCCGCGGCAAAGTGGTCCGCCTGGCTGAGTTCGGCGCCTTTGTGGAGATCGCTCCGGGCGTGGATGGTCTGATCCACCTGTCGGAGATGTCCTGGACCAGGCGGGTCCGAAAGCCAAGTGATGTGCTGCAATTGGGTGACATCGTCGAAGCGGTGGTCCTGGACGTCAAGAAGAATGAAAGACGCATCAGCCTGGGCCTGAAGCAGGCGCTTGGCAATCCCTGGGATAGTGTGGAAACCCGTTTCGCGCCCGGCACGGTGGTCGAGGGGTCGGTGACCAGTCTGGCCCAGTTCGGCGCCTTCGTGGACCTCGGGGACGGGGTGGAGGGGATGATCCATGTCGCCGATATTACGCGCGAAAAGCGGATCCAACATCCCAAGGAAGTGCTGACGGATGGCCAGAAGGTAAAGGCCGCCGTGTTGGAGGTGGACCGCGACAAACGCCGCATCCGCCTCAGCATGAAACAGCTCGAACCCACTTCGGCCGATGTCTTCTGCGGCGAGCACCAGGTCGGCGAAACGCTGATGGGCCGGGTCGTGGAGGTTCACGGAAACTCGGCCAAGATTGAGTTGGCCGAAGGCGTGCATGCGCGCTGCCGGATGAAAGAGGAGGCGGTGGCCCAAGGCTCCCAGCAGGACGCCTCCAACGTCACCGATCTGGCCGCCATGCTGGCCTCCCGATGGAAAGGCGCAGCGGGTTCGAGCGGCGTCGAGGTCGTCCGGCCCGGTCAGTTGCGCCGCTTCCGTATTGTGGCTGTGGATGCGGCCAATCGGCGCGTTGAAGTGGAATTCGCCGAGTAAGAAAAACCTACCGTTTTTGGGTCTCAGTCGTCTATATTCAACGGGGTGAGTCCCCGTCGAGGAAGACGTGACCAGCAATCCACCTTTGGCCCGGCAGGCCATCGGGATCCCGGGCCCGTCAGGCCGCCTGGCGATGGGGAACCGTATGGATGAAGAAGCGCTGATCCGCGCGGCGCAAACCGGCGATCACGATGCATTCGAGCGGCTGGTCAGGCAATACGACAGCGGCGTTCTGCGTCTCGCCATGAACCTGCTCCGTTCCGAGGAGGACGCCTACGACATTTATCAAGAGGCGTTTCTGAGGGTCTACCGCAACCTCGGCACGTTCCGTTTCGACTGCAGCTTCCATACCTGGCTGTACCGCATCGTCAGCAACCTGTGCATCGATTTCCTCAGACGCAAACGGGTCCGGCGAACGGAGCCGGCCACAATCGAGAGCGAAGACGGAACCGTCGACCGGATCGCCTTAATCCCCGCTTCGGGAGGTGAATCCGATCCGGAGCGCAGCCTCCTGAGCCAGGAGATCCGCAACAGAATTCAAACGGTGCTCGCCGGTTTGACGCCCCGCGAACGCCTGGTATTCGAGTTGCGCCATTTCGAAAGCCTGCGCCTGAAGGAAATTGGGGAAGCCATGGGTACGACCGAGGAGGCAGCCAAGAACTGCCTTTTCCGGGCCACGAGAAAGATGCGCTCCGCGCTGGGAGGCCTGCTATGAATTGCGAATCGGCGAAGGATCTGCTGGTATTGCTCAATTATGGCGAGCTGAGCTTCGAGGAAGAAGAAGCGCTGCAATTGCACCTCGACGCCTGCCGTTCCTGTGCCGCCGAACGGAGGCGGATCGAGAAACTCGACGCTCTGCTAGAACTGCAGCGGCCGGCCACTCAGACCAGTTTGCTGTCGCGCTGCCGGCGCGATTTGGCCGCCCGACTGGCGGACGAGGCCCCCCGCATGAGCCGGTTTGCGGTGGCCGTCTGGTGGCGCGGCTGGACGGGAATCGGGTGGTGGAAACCCGCCGCCGTGCTGGCCCTGCTGGCCGTCGGTTTCCTCGGAGGCCGCGCCTTCCAGAACGGTGGTGCGTCGAAGGCCGCGTTCCTGCCTTCAAGCGAAACGCCCGCAGTGGGTAAGGTCCGCATGGTAGACAACGAATCAAACGGAAAAGTCAGGATCACGTACGACGAGACCCGGCAGCGGGAAGTTCTCGGCGACCTCAATGATGCCCGGGTCCGCGGCCTGCTGCTGGCCGCTGTGAATGACCAGGATCCCGCCCTGCGGGTTGATTCTATCGATCTGTTGCAGAGCCGCTGCAACGACGAGACGGTCCGCAAGGCCTTGCTTGGCGCGCTTCGAACGGACAGGAACTCGGGTGTCCGGCTGAAAGCCCTGGACGCGCTCCGGCCGTACTCGCGCGACCCGGAAACCCGCGCCGTCCTGGCCCAGGTTGTGTTGAACGATACCAGCCCGACGATCCGGACGCAGGCGATTGACCTGCTGGTCCAGTCCCGGGGAGCCGATGTGGCCAGCACTCTCCAGGAAGTCTTGCAGCACGAGGAGAACAGCTACATCCGCGAGCGGAGCTTCGATGCGCTGCGTGCCATGAAAGCCTCGGCCGGCACATTCTGAAGGAGTGCGGATTTGTTACAGCCTGCCCGTGACCCCAACTCGGTTCACGCGTCCACACGAATGAGGTGCAGATCATGCTGAGAATTGACAGGTTGGTTCGGGACGCGGCGCTGCCGGCCCTCCTCGTTGTGCTGTCCGCGTCGGCGGGCGCGCAGTTGCCCGAGCCGCCGCAGAGGCCCGTTCCCCTCCTGATCCAGGTGGGTGGAGAGTCGCGGGCGTTTCTCGGCGTGGGCGTTGAGGAGATCACGAGCGAGCGCGCCAGGGCGCTCAAGCTGCCGGAGGAGTACGGCGTGGAAATCACGCGCGTGGACGAGGGCAGTCCCGCCCAACAGGCCGGCCTCAAGGCCGGAGACGTGATCCGGGCCTACAATGGCCAGCGCGTGGAAGGGGCGGAGCAATTCATCCGCCTGGTGCGCGAGACGCCCCCGGGCAGGACGGTGAAGCTATCGATCGTTCGCGCCGGCGTGCAACAAAGCGTATCCGCGACGCTGGGTGCGCGCAAGACGCAGATCTTTGGACCGGACAAGGAGTACTTCCACGTCGAGATTCCCGAGATACCTGAGCTGAACTTCCAGATCCCGGATGTACCCCGAGCTATGATGTCTTGGCGGAGTTCCATGCTGGGGGTCGAGGCCGAAAGTTTGGGCGACACACAGCTTGCCGACTTCTTTGGCGTGAAGGACGGCGTTCTGGTCCGCTCGGTGTTCAAGGGCTCGGCGGCAGAGAAGGCCGGTATCAAGGCCGGCGACGTTCTTCTGAAGGTGGACAAGGACAGAGTCACCACGCCACGGGAAGTGACCAGCGCGATCCGAAACTCCCGGAAGAGCGGGAAGAAGACGATCCCCATCGCCGTGCTGCGCGACCACAAGGACATGGCGTTAACGGTCACCCTGGAGGAGGTTCACCCGCCGACTGCGCAGCCCCTTGGTTCTCCGGTGAAGCACCAGAGTCTGTAGCGGCGCCCGGCGCAATCGGAGGGGATTCGATCTCGTCGGCAATGCTCCGGAAGACGGGCACAAGTCCGGGTGCCGTGCCCGGTCCCTGTCTGCTCGATGCGGTCCACGCCTAGGTTGGAATCACCATCCGGTGCACCTTCAGCAAAAGGTCCACCTCGCCTCTGCTGATTTGGAGCACCGAGGCGATCCGAGATGGAGAATCTCCGCGGAAGTGCATTCGAAGCACCAGGTTGCGGCGGCTCAGATTCATCGACTGACCGGGCGGCGGAGTGGTTGCCAGGGCCGGCCGCAGGCCAGCGATCTCGCCTTTCATCTGGGCGATTTCCGCACTCAAACTCTCCTTCTGAGCGCGCCAGTCTTCAAAATTGAGGTCTTGCGCGGCGATCAGATGATCCAGGCGACGCTTGGATACGATGAACAGACTGAATTGCAAGAATGCAACCAGCGCCAGCGCGGCCACGGCGAAGAATAGTGGTCCCATGCCATCCACCTGTGACTCTTCGAGCAATCTAGAACAAGGTCCGCAACCGCTCCTCGCGGCTTATGATCTCCACGATTCGGACGCCGTAATTGCCATCGACGACAACCACTTCGCCCCTTGCAATCACGCAATTATTGACGATGATTTCGACCGGTTCAGTCACCGACCGGTTGAGCTCCACAATCGAACCGGTCGTCAGCCTGAGTGCCTCCTTCAGCCGCATCTGAGTTCGACCGAAGGAAATGCCGATCGGCAGTTCCACTTCCAGCAGCAGATCCAGCGTCTTCGAGTTTTTGGGAAGTGGATGAGCCGCGGCCTGCTGGTCCGGCGGGGGAAGGCTAGCGGCCGGGAGGGCCGCCGCCGCGATTGCAGCGGCTGCCGTTTGGGTGTCTTCTTTCACCAGCGCCGCCGACAACTCTGGTGAGATCCCGATGGCGCACGATGGCAAGGCACCGCCAATTGCAAGCGCAACCTCCCGCCACTGGAATCCCGGCGGGTAGCTGGTGGACTCGTGTCCGTTCTTCAGTTCCACGTCAATGCCCGCGCGCCGCCCCACTGTTGAGGCCAACTGGGACAGACTCTGCCTCACGACCTCGAGAAAGGCGTCCTTGGTTGCCGCTTCATCCTCGTTCGCCAGACCGGCCGCCTGCAGAATCCGGCCGCCAATGGTTCTGCACACCAGATCCGGCAAACGCACGAAGACCCGCGCGCCTTCGGTAAGAGTCAGAGTCTCCTGCCATCCGACCCCCTCCGGGGGAGATGTCACATGCGGTCCCGCGGACGTCTCCGCCTGCTCGCCTGTCATGGCGAACAAGGCACTGGCAAGGGCCGCCGCCCACTCCTCAGCCAGCCATCCGACACCCACATCCATATTCGCCTCCTTGCGCCATCGCCGATGCTGCTAAACAGCCGCTCCACGCCCCGTAGGCCATTTTTTCTTCAGAAACGCCCGCAATCGTGCGATGGCCTGTGTTTTCAATTGAGACACGCGCGATTCATGCAGCTGGATCACCGAGGCAATCTCTCGCAAGGTGAGCTCTTCCTGAAAGTAGAGACCGAGTACCGTGCGCTCAATCGTCGGCATCCTCGCTATGGCCTGGGCAAGAATGCGCCTCAGTTCGGCCCGCTCCAATAGGTTGGAAGGCCAGGATTCTTCACTGTCAGCGACAAAGCGGAGCAGCTCCCGCCCATCCTCTTCCGGTGGATGGCTCTCGAGACTGCCCAGATTGAGCCCGCGAATTTCTGTGAGCCAGTCGCGGTATTCGCCCAGGGAAACTCCAAGTTCCGCCGCGATCTCCTCCTCGCTGGGTGCACGATGAAGGCTCTGCTCGAGGTTGGAGATGGCGAGCTCGATGAGCTTGCTGCGGCGTCGCTGCTGGCGGGGCGCCCAGTCCAGGCCCCGCAGGCTGTCCAGAATGGCTCCTCGGATTTTATACTCCGCATAGGTCTTGAGCTTGACTCCGTGTGAGGGATCGTACCTGTCAATGGCGGATATCAATCCAACGACGCCAGTCGAAATCAGGTCCTCAAGACTGACCGTCTCCGGCAGCCGATCATGAATGCGCCGCGCGATGAGGCGAACTTGAGGCATGTGCTCGAGAATGAGCTGTTCTCTCTCCTCCGGGCTGATTGTTGTCGGTTGTCCCTGGTATGGATTCATTGGCTGTTCCTGTCCTCATCGGTTCACGCGGCCGCCGCGACTGCGGATGGTTGTGCGCCGATCAGGCGCAGGAGTGCGGTGCGGGTGGCGGGCTCTATGTCCTCAGGCACACTTTGGCCGGCGCAGAGGAAAGAAACCGGTCTGCCGGTCTCAATCGCCAGGCTAAGAACACCTCCGTAACACACAGTTTCATCGAGATGCGTGAAAACCAGATGAGTGGGCTTCAGCGGTTCGAGCCGCCCTGCGGTGCGTGCCAGATCGGCACAACGCATGGTCGCCGGGACGACAAGATGAACATCGATTTCTGGACGCTCAAGGGCCGGAGCCCAATCACGCAACAGTTCGGGTTCGCGTGGCCCCATTCCCGGAAGATCGACCAGAATGACTGCTTTCGCGCGATGCTCATCCAGCGCCCGAATGAGGCCGCTTGGCGTTTCAACGACCTCACAACTGACGCCCAGGATCGCCGCGTATGTTCGCAATTGATCAGCGGCCGCGACGCGATAAGTGTCTGTGCTGATGATCAATGTAGGCGTGTGGCGCTCCAATCCTGATCGAATCGCCAGTTTGACCAGAGTCGAGGTCTTGCCGCTTCCGGCTGGTCCCGCGAAAGCAATCACCTTGCGTGCGCCGCCAGGAGCTCCTAACACCGGGTCCACCCTGAGGCGGTTGCTGATTTCGCTCGCCAAAGCTCGCTGCAGCGCGGATTCTTCGATCGGCACGCCATCGTTGGTCAGACGGCGCGCCGCGGCGTGCAATAGAGATTCCACCAGGGCTGGGGAAAAGTCGGCCGCGACCAGGCGGGCGCCAACTGCCAACAACTCTGGCGGGAGAATTGGAGCCATTCGGACGGCACAGCGAGCCAGCAATTCCCGCATGGCAATGATCTCGCCCCAGACGAGGTCTAAGTGCCCATCGCCCAACGAGTTGACGGGAGCCGGGAAGGAATGCCTGCCAGCGCTCTCCCCTCTGGCGGGGAGTCGTGGCGACGGAATGGGGGAGGGAGGCAGCTCACCTTCAACGATCACTTCGTAGATTCCTAGGTGCCTTTCGGCCGCCTCTGTGCGGCGCGAAGCGACCAGGAGTGTTTCGGCCCCCATCCGGCGGGTGGCTTGCGCGAGGGCTTCCTCGACCGTATCGGCGAAGAATGATTTTCGGATTGGCACTATTCGGACCTCCCAAAGCTCCCCAAGGAGATGACTTTGACGCCGGCTGGGATCTCGCTATGTGAGAACACGCTGATTCCGGGGAATTGACTCTCGACGATCTGGCGAAGAAAGTAACGCGCTCCCGCGCTGGTGATCACCGCGAAATTGCTGCCATGGCGAGCGGTGGCGGCTTTAGCTGCTTCCAAGGCGACACGGAGCTGTTGTGGAGCGAGATTACAGTGGGAAACGAACTCCTGGTGTTCAACAGCTTGTTCAATCGTATGCTCCAGATTCAAGTCAGCTATTAGGGCGGGTAAGCTGCCCTCCTGCGAGAGGAACGGCTTCACGACTGAACGTCGGAGCGATTGCCTCACGTAATCGGTCAGTAAAACGGGGTTCCGCGTCACCGCGGCCGCTTCGCTCAGGCTCTCGAGTATTGCCACGCCGTCACGGATCGTGACTCGTTCGCGTAACAGGTTTTGAAGGACGCGCTGGACAGTCGAAAGCGGTAGCAACTTCGGCACCAGATCCTCAACGGCCCTCGGGTTCTCCTCCGCGAAACGATCCAGCAGACGCTTGGCGTCTTGACGGGTGAACAACTCGTGCGCAAAGCGGCGGAAGAGCTCAGACAGATGCGTTCCCAATACGCTGAGGGGGTCGACGACCGTGCAACCAGCCGAACGCGCCGCATCACCGGCTTCACTCGGGACCCAACGAGCCTCCATTCCAAAAGCAGGCTCTTTCGTCGCCACTCCCTCCTGAGGTGCCTTTCCGTCGGGCGCCGGAATCACGAGCACCGAGTTTGGCGGTAGTTCGAATCGCGCGACCTCAGTCCCGCGCACGAGCACCGCGTATTCCCTGGCTCTTAGGGACAGGTTATCGGTCACCCGGACGGGTGGGAGGATGTATCCTAACTCCGAGGCAGTCTGCTTGCGGATAACCGAGATGCGGCGCAACAACGGCGAATTGGCTCCGCCCTCAGCAAACTTCACTAGTCCAAGCCCCAGTTCAACCGCCAGCGGCTCAATTTGCAGCAGAGCCTCCAGATTGTCTTTGTGCGCGGAAACTGCAGCAGGCTCGGTAGCAGCAGCGGTCCCTTCCTGAACTCTCTGGAGACGGCGTCCAACCCAAGCCACGCCCCCTGCGAAGACAAGAAAAGGGATCTTCGGCATCCCCGGCAGGATAGCCATCAGGAGCAGCACACCTGATGCAAGAAAAAGCGGCTTCGGAGAGCTGAAGACTTGTTGATGAACGTCAGAGCCCATGTCGCGATCCGAGCTTGCACGAGTTACGATGAGTCCGCCTGAAATCGAGATCATCAAAGCTGGAATTACTGTGACGAGCCCATCGCCGATCGTCAGAACAGTGTAAGTTTGCAGAGCCTGGCTCAGCTCCATCCCGTGCTGTATGACGCCGATGAGAAAACCGGCCACGATGTTGATTGAAGTGATCAGGATGCTCGCAACTGCGTCGCGCTGCGTGAAGCGCGTGGCGCCGTCCATGGCGCCATAGAACTCAGCCTCCGACGCCAGTGCCTTGCGGCGTTGTTTTGCTTCTGCTTCATTCGTCAGCCCTGCGTTCAGATCGGCGTCAATTGACATCTGCTTGCCCGGCAGGGCGTCTAGCGTAAACCTTGCTGTGACTTCAGAAATGCGAACGGCGCCATGATTAATCACTACGTACTGGATGGCTATGAGAACGAGAAACATGACGACGCCGATGACGAAACTGCCTCCGACGACAAACCCGCCAAATGATTGAATTACCTCACCCGCTGCGCTTGTCCCATGTGCACCGTTGAGCAGAATCAAGCGGGAAGAGGATACGTTAAGTGCAAGTCGAAACAGTGTCATCAATAGTAAAAGCGTGGGAAAAACACTGAAATCTACAGGTCTTCGGATGTTCATTGAAACTAGCAATATGATGGTAGATAGTGTGATATTGGCGCTAATAAGAATGTCAAGGATAAAAGCAGGGAGAGGTGTAACCATAGCCAAAAGAATACCGAGTACGGCGATAGGGACCACAAATTCCGCCGGCGCAAGTTTTTGCCACCCAGCACTAGCATGCTCCCTCGCAGCCGCCCGCACGCTTTCAGCCTTAGATAAGGAATGACTTGAGGAGACTTTTCGATCCACCGCCGCAGGACTTGAAACAACCGGTGCTGTCATAACTGTAATCTCATTTTGTAGCTAATATCGTTTTTTGTTAAACAGTCTAAAGATATACGCGAGAACCTCCGCGACTGCCTTATAAAGGTTTTCTGGAATCTCCTCCCCTACTTCACAATTGTTATATAATGCCTGCGCGAGCGGTGGATTTTCAATAATTGGAACCTGGTGTTTACGCGCTATCTCACGGATACGAATTGCGAGGAAGTTCTTGCCTTTGGCAACTACTCTCGGCGCCGCCATCTCCATGTGCTGATAGCGCAAAGCGACCGCAAAGTGAGTGGGATTTACGATCAGTGCGGAGGCTTTCGGTACCTCGGTCATCATCCGGCGCCGCAGCAGTTCGTGGCGCAATCGTCGGATTCGCATTTTGATTTCAGGACTACCCTCGTTTTGTCTCCACTCCTCTCTTACTTCTTGTTTTGTCATTTTTAGTTGCCCTAGATAGCGTTGCCGCTGACGAAACAGGTCAATGGTGCCCCATACGAAAATGACTGCGGTAGCTATTAATAGAAAACCCTTAAAAACCGCATTGAGGTACAAGAAAGATTGGTTGAGCGACCTGTATGGCAAGGTCAAAAAATCCGGCGAGTAGCATTCAAAGGCTCTCCAACCGACATAGCACAGGAGACTAAGGAAGATGATTGCCTCTCCGGCAGAGCTGAGGTTGTGCTTTGGTAAATCTTTGAGGCGGGGAATTGGATCGAGCCTGGAGAAGTCTGGAGCTAGTCTCGCCGACGCGAAGCCAAATCCCGTGACTACCAATTGCGCGGCTACTGAGGTCGTCAATATAGCAAGTCCGGCTATGACCACGGGCAAGAGCCAGGTTGCAAAGATTTCGAGCGCTCCCAACCGTACACTGGCGGCAGTCACGTCTGCACTGAATGCGGACCGCAGCAAGAGGCGTAAACGCACCAGTAGAGCACGACTCCAATAACCCTCCGTGCCGACGAGAATCGCGATGAGAACGGAAAATCCAACCGAGGATACAAATTCCTTGCTGACGGGATACCTGCCCTCCTCTCTAGCTTTTTTGAGGCGTTGCGGTGTCGCTTTTTCCGTTTTTTGGCTGCGCTCGGACACTTGGTCCACTCACCTCGTCAATGCATGCAGAACGTTTACGGCTGATAGCGCCAGTCGTTGGTAAAGCCATTGCAGAACGGGTAGAAGAGCCGCCGCCGACGCCATCAACGCTAACAACTTCAATGCGAACGATACCGAAAGGATGTGCAACTGAGGCTGCAACCGGCCAAACAATCCGATACAGAGATCGGCCAGAAGGAGCAAAGCGATTACAGGTAGAGCGAGCTGAACTCCGATCTCCAGGCAATGGCTCGAAAAATTAAGAAATAATTGCGCTGCCTCAGGACTTCGAATTGACACGTGTTCGGGTTCACGGTTCAGCCCAGCCGCGAGGGCCCGAATCAGTCCTGGAAAAAGCGGTGATTGAAAAAATAAGAGATTGGCAGTGATGCTCATTGCGGACGGCAAAATTCCGGAGTCCGACTCGCTGAACGGATCGATCGTCGAGGCGTACGAGAACCCGGCCAGGATAGCCATAATCTGTCCGCCGAACATAAATGATTCTACGACTAAGGCTGCGACGAGACTGATGCTGATTCCAGTTAACAAATCCGCAAGGAGTTGTATCAAGAGGTCATCGCTCGGTCTGCCAGAGGGGAATGCATTAGGCGATGCAGTGCTTATGACGATCGCGAGTGAAATGGCAACGAGGATTCTGGCTGCGGGAGGAAGATTCTTGTAGCCAGGCAGGGGCAAGAAAACGAGCATTGCGCTTAGCCGCAGGAAGCTGGAACATAGTCGAAACAGTGAGAACGACTCGAGCAGTTCAGCGGGCATACTTCGGCAAGTCTTGGAATAAAGAAGTGGTATAGGTTGTGAGCCGAAGAACAATCCATGGAAGTAATATTACTATGGCGACAAAAAAAGCAAGGAGTCTCGGTACTGCAGAAAACGAGGGGTCTTGAATCGATGTGACTATTTGGAAAAGGCTGATAATAATGCCCGCAATTAGTCCCACAAGGAGAAGAGGCAAGCTAATCCAGAAGCTGCTCCATAACATGCCTGACACAAGATCAACCACTGATTGATCATTCATCTTTTAAGTCACACTCCTAAGCAGCGATCCGACTATAAGGTTCCATCCATCAACTAATACAAAAAGCAGGATCTTAAATGGCGCAGAGATCATAGCGGGGGGCAGTTGGACCATGCCGATAGAGAGCGTCAGAGAGGCTACGATGAGGTCGATGATCAAGAATGGAAGGAACAGCACGGCCCCTATCTGAAACGAAGCTCTCAGTTCGGAAAGGACATAGGCTGGCGCGAGAATTCGTAAACTTAATGCGTCCGGCCTCTTTGGAGCGGGAGTCTTGGCAATTTCGATAATAAGGGCGAGGTCCTTTTCGCGACAAAAACGGATTAGGTACGTCCGGATGGGCCGTGATGCCTCTTCCCAGGCTTGCTCCGAGCTGAGCCGGTGTTCTTGGTACGGTACCCATCCTCGTTGGTATGCGTCAGCAGCCACTGGTTGCATGATCACGATCGTCAGAAAGAGTGACAGGCCGAGTAGAACTTGGTTGCTGGGTACAGACTGGGTGCCGAGGGCCTGTCGCAGGAAGTGCAGTACGACTGTAAGGCGCAGGAAGGGAGTCAGGGATACGAGAATTGCCGGAAGAAGTGTCATTGCTGTCAACAGAACGACGATCTGGGTCGTTGCTAAGGACTCTCCGCCGAGCAAAGAGGAAAGGAGGTCACCTCGGATTGGATTGGCCGCCGGGAGGAGCAGGGATAAAGTCAAACCGCCTCCTTTCCACCGTTCTCGGAGGGACGTTCACCCACGGGCTCGATCGCGGGGTGTGGCAGAACTTGTATTCCTTGCGGATGTGTTGCAACGATGTAGACCTGCCCCGCGATGGAGACCAGATGGACGGTGTGCTGGGGAGTCAGCGCTTGGCGAGAGAGCACGCTCAGTTTGAGATCCGGCTGCTTCGAAGCACCGATCCAGCTCTGCGCCGAAAACCTGCCCCTGCGGGCAATCCAGATCATGACAACCAGCAGGCCGCAGAAGACGAGTGCGATGATCAGTTGTTCGATGGGCTTCATTGGCTCATTTGTCGTTGTTGAATCCGGTGATTCTAAGGCCCATCGTGTTCTCGATGATCACGATTTCGCCGAAGGCCGCGACACCGCCGCCGATAAGTATGTCGATGTTCTCTCCGGCCGACCGGTGTAATCGGATGATGCCGCCCGCATCGAGTTCGAGCAATTCACGCAGGGACATAATGCACTGGTCCAGTTCAACAGAGATCTCCAGCGGCACATCGGCCATCGAGCAGATCTGGTCTTCCGCCTTCATTGCCGTATCAAGGCGATGGTGTCTTGGCTCAATTGATCGCTGGTAGTAATGACCTTTGAGTTTGCTTCATAGGCCCTCTGATATACGATCAAGTTCGTGAATTCGGTAGCGATATCGACATTGGAAGCTTCAATAGACCCACCGAGAATCTGTCCGCGGCCACCGGTGTTGGGCATGCCAACTGCCGGCAATGAGGAGGAGGAACTCAGCTGGAAGTTGTTATTGCCGGCAGCCACCAAGGAGTCTGGGTTCACGATGTTGGCCAGGGCGAGTTGCCCGACGGTGAGCTGTTGACCGTCGGAAAATGAGGCCACGATGGTCCCGCCGTCCCCAATCCCGACATTTGTCAATTGGGACGAGGCTGATCCATCTTGCGAATTCGCTGAAACAGCAGAGGTTTGCGCGAACTGTGTCAATTGAGCTACCCCGGAGGAGTTATAGAGATTCCAGCTGATTGCAGGCACTGTCGGTGGCGGCCCGGCAGTGGCCGTGGCGCCCGTCATATCAGAGGCGCCGTCCGCCAGGCCGGCCAGGGTCAGAGTAGGTTCTGCTGTTGCGAGTGGAGATGTCAAATTGCCTTGCGAATCAAAGGTGAGGCTCCCTGTCTGGGTCACGGGATTGCCGCTGGTGAAGTCCGACCCCGGAACAGACATCTGATACGTCCACGAGCCGTTTCCTTGATTCCAGAAACTCACCGTCACTTGGTGTGTTTCACCCAGGGAGTCATATACCTGCATTGTGGTGGAGAAATTCGGTGTATTGGTATCGCCAGTCGTCGGGTCTGTTATCGGTGTCACCGCAGCAGTTGCGTCAAGATTCATCGTCAGGGACATATTGGACGTCGCCACAGGCGGAATGAGCGTTCCTAGAGGCACTGTTACGGCTGTGACAGGTTGTGTCGTATCTATGGTGCCGTTGGCGCTTGCATTCCACCCTTGCACGACATCGCCTTCCGCCGTAGCGAGTTGTCCCTGCTTGTTGACGACTAAATTGCCGCCCCTTGTGTACAGAGTCGCATTCGTGGACGGATCCTGCACGATTAGAAACCCATTCCCTTGAATCGCGACATCGGTTGGCGAACTCGACGTTTGGATCGCCCCTTGTGAGAACTCCCGGAGCGTGGCCGGCGGGGCCACACCGAACCCAACCTGGGTCTCGCCCAGCCCTGCCCCCAGGGACTCTGTCACGAGATCGCTGAAGGAAACAGTACTCGCCTTGTATGCGGTTGTGTTTAAGTTGGCAAGGTTATTCCCGACGACGGCGATTGCAGTCGTGTCGGCATCTAGTGCCGAGAGTGCCGTATTGAAAGAAGTGAACACCTAATTAACCTCCTGTTGATACGTCCGGTTCTTAGAATTGGCTGAGCACTTGGCGCTTCGCATTAAGATAAGGCATTCGTAGATGCGGTTCCCTGTGGCGTGTGCTGGGCGGCACTGACGTCGCTTCCAGATGAGGTGGTAGTGCCGGAACTGCTCTCCTGTGAGTTTGTTGTGCCGCCGACTGCTACGTCGATTTGCCCCACTGATTGATTGATGTTTATGAGTTGCTCGAGGTCCGAAAACTGAGCCAATTGGGTTATAAATGTCGTACTGTCCGTCGGATCCAGCGGATTCTGATTCTGGATCTGTGCGACGAGAAGCTGTAGGAACGTCTGCTCGTCACCCAAAGCGTTGGGAGTGGAGTCAGTACTGGTCGTCGAGGAAGAAGATGACGTTGAGTTTGGGGTTGTTATAGAGGGCGTCGTGAGAGGTGTGGTCATTTTTAAGCTCCACTCGAAAACCGCATGGTCGCGGATTGACCAAGTTGGCTCTGAATAAAATCTATCCACGTTTCGGCCCTTGGGGCCGTTTGGCGATTTTTCCTTGCAGAATCACGGTTGCCATCCTGGGAAGAATGCTGCTGCCCATGTTTCTCCGATGCGCCACCGTGATCTTGGTGCGACCGGTCCTGGCTCATCATGGACTCAGAACTGCCCCCATGAACCCGTTGGCCACTGACAGAAGGTTCAATGCGCGCGTACTGGTTAGTATCCATGTGTTCCGCTAAACTGCGAGCAAGGAAATCTCCTGCGAGGGGTGAATCGTATGTTTTGGCAAGCAGGGGGACAACGGCGCTGCCTTGTTGCCTCGCGGATGTGGAACTTGTATCAAAGGCCGAAGGCTCCATCTTGTCGGCGCCTGCGAGAGTCAGATGTGCTAGTATCGTGCTCTCCACGGTCCAGCCAGCCCGCGTGAGCGAGCTCGTAAGTGTATCCACGCCATCCAGCACGAGTTGTGTCGTCTGCTGGCTGGCCGATTTCAATTGGACCTCAACCTGGCCTTGACGCTGGACAAAACGAAGGCCGACCTGGCCTTCACCTTGGGACTGTAGTTGGACTTCGATCGAACTGATTGAGCCACTGCCGTGGCTGGGCTCAACAACTGTTCGCGATTCCTGTATTCCGTCCGATCGTGCATCCTCATTCAAGGTTATTGATGCATCCCTGATCGTCACTTGTGGCGTCGAGATTGCGATCGATGACGTGCTTATGATTGGCTCACCGGTGTCAGTTCCGGCCGACAGTAGCGAAAGTTTGCCATCTGCAGCAGTATTAGAGTCAGCTTGCGCCGAAAACCCAGTAGTCTTGGCCCGCTGGAGCTTGGTATCCACTTCGATGCTCTGCTGGGGCTGCAACGGATAGTGCGCTGATGCGCCCTTACGCCCGGCTTGGTCGAGTTGATACCTAAAGTTTTTATTTTGTCCGCTTGAGATCGCAGAACTGGTGGGTGTCCCTAGACTGGATGTTTGGGGAGGCGGCCCACTCGGTGGCGTATTATTCAAAGATGAAGCATCTGTGAGTTGATCGTGACTGATGGCTTTGGGAGCAAGTGCTTCATCGGTGCCGGACTCTTTAGGAGGTGTCGTGGAAGCTTGAGTTGATGCAGAAGAAGACTCTTGCTTTATGTTTGCGTTTGAATCGGATTGCATCCTGAGTAGCCCGACCCACCCTCGACTGGGCAAGGAGGTTGCCTCCGAATAAGGGCTAGTTGTAATTTGGGCATGAGAGCTCTTGTCCGTTAGGCCAAATGCTTCCGATTGTGCCGTGAAAGGCGAAGTCGAAGCCGTTGAGTTTGCAGAATAAAACGCTTCAGGCGAACCCAATGTGACATCGATGGGTTCAATTATAGACTCCTCAAAGGGGCCAGACGCGTTTGCAGTGGGGTTGTAATTCGTTTGGCTACTCAAATTGTTCGGACCGGCGCTGGACCCTTCCATAGTAATTGTTAGACTACCGCTCGAGGCCAGTACGTCTGAATGACTGAATAGACCTATGGAGTCAAGCTGAGAATAACATGGCTTAGTGTGCGATGGGCCAGACGTCATATCCTCACTTGCGTACATGGGTGCCTCACAGTGGATGCTTCCTTGCTGCGAGCTCGCCATTGGTCCCGTATCTGGAATTGGTTCGGCGTGGTCGGTTCCGCTCGACTGAACTGCTCCGAGGGAGGCAGCCTGCCTGAGCTGCTCATTACTTGCGTTCATGGGTGCCTCACGATGCATGCTTCCTTGCTGCGAGCTCGCCATTGGCCCCGCATCTGGAATTGATTCGGCGTGGTCGGTTCCGCTCGACTGAACTGCGCCGAGGGAGGTACCTTGTCCAGATCCCTTCGTCGCTTGTGCAAGCTTCATTCTTTCTGGTCCGCGTAGAGTATTCTGCACTACTCCTGCTTGAAAGTCGGCGCTCTCGACGCCAAGGACGCGGCTGTCACTGGACTGTGAGGAAGCTCTGCGACCTGCAGCTGCGCCAGAGTCGGCCTGCTCTGAGGAAGCTGTCGTATTGTGGAACTGAGTCCACCGGCCAAATCCGCCGTCCTTGACGCGTTCCGGGAGGCCATGCGCGGCTTCGCTGCTGTTCGCGGCCTGTCCAAACTCATGGCTGAGCTGCTCATTGCATTCATTCGTGCCTTGAGAGCCAATCATTGCCGCTGGATTGGATCCTGCGAATTGCGGCTCCATCTGCGCTGCATTTATCAATATGAGATCTGTGTTGGGCAGTTCGGCGTCTTGTGGCGATCCATCGGGAAAGCGGTCCCCTTGTGTAAGGCATTGTTCTGCGCTCTCAGTTTGGGGTGAGACCTTCGGCGCATTGTCGGGAATGAGGTTGGTCTGTTTCACTCTCTCGGATCCAGGTTCCCGCTGTGTGAGGCCCGTCGACCGCTGTGGCGTGCATGAGGAACTGTCCAGGACGCAATGACCTGCTTGCAGAAGTCTAGTGGATTGCTCAGAGTCAAGTTGCCGCGGTAGCACACCGCTGCGCGCCCCCGATTCATCGGCTGCGGAAGTCAGTGAGAGTTGGGCATCCGGCAGGGAGGGCCGCGCGGCTTCCCTCGCGAGCACAGAAGGCTGAGAAGCTGCTACAGTGTCGTTCGTTTCGGCCGAAGTTTTCTTAACCTGCGCCTCGATCTGCCTGTGCCTGGATGTATTGCCGCTGCTGTTAGGTGAGGCCTTCTGTTTCTGTCCACCGGCGACCGCGGAATCGGTCGCAGTGTGAGCACTGTTGGCCGGAAGACTCTGTGGGACATCGACCTTAAGGCCCGAGACCAGCAGGAGAAGTGTTTCGAACACGCCAATCGAGGAATTCGCTGTATGTCCCTGAGGCGCGGCACAGGAGCAAAGTCCGCCAACCCCTAGATTCGCTCTGGTCGCACATTGAGGCGTGTCTGCCACGGTCACAGCAGGGCACCATGCAACCCGCGGGCCAGATTTGAAAGCCTTGAGAAATCAATGCAATCAAAATGTTCTTCCGCAGCGTGACTGGGTGGCGTCCCGAAATGAACCCTTGCAGTCGCGACCTGTGTGCCAACGCGGGACATAAGTCCTCGAATTCTCGCCAACTCGTTTAGATCGTGCCGCCTGTGATTTGGCATTCGCCTTGCACACTGGGCAGCGGGTCTATGGATCCTCTGACCATCACGGCGGCGGCCGGCATGAGAGCCCGTCAGGAGTCGTTGGACCTTGTTGCCAACAACCTCTCGAATGCCTCCGCGCCGGGTTTCAAGGCCGACAGGGAGAGCTTTTCCATCTACCTTTCCGAGGAAACCAAGTTCGCCCAGCAGGACGGCGCCGGCCCGGCACAATCTTTCCTGCCCGTCGTGCAGAGCCACTGGACGGACTCATCCCAAGGGGAACTGCGCGCCACCGGGAGTATGAATGATCTGGCGCTCAGCGGAAAGGGCTATTTCCAAGTCCAGGGCCCCGACGGAGCCTTGTTTACGCGGGACGGCAGATTCACCGTTACCTCAGCCGGCAAGTTGGTGACCCCCAAGGGCTTCGAGTTCAGCGGTGATAGCGGACAGCCGATTCAGCTGGACCCCGCCCTGTCGGTGCGCGTGGATGGGGATGGGACCATAAGGCAGCAAGGCGTCGAGGTAGGCCGGTTGAAACTGGTGGATTGGCCGGACGAAACGCAGTCCACGAAGCGCGCCGGCGGCTACTTTCAACTGACCTCCAACTCCCTGGAGGGGCTCCAGCACTCGACCGCGCAGCTTCGCCAAGGTTTCCAGGAACAGTCAAATCTGAACCCGGCCGAGGCCTCCGTTCGGCTGATCGACATCATGCGACAGTTTGAATCGCTCAACAAAGCGGCCCAGATGGGCGGAGACCTCGACCGCTACGCCGTGGAGGACGTCGCCAAAGTCACCGCATAGAGAGAGGCAACCCAATGATCAGAGCCTTGTTCAGCGCCGCCAGCGGCATGACAGCCCAACAGATGAATGTGGACAATATCGCCAATAACCTAGCCAATGCGAACACCGTCGGCTTCAAGTCGCGGCGCGCACAATTTCAGGACCTGCTGTATCAGACCGTGGTCCAGCCCGGTGCTGCTTCCAGCGCGCAAACCTATGTTCCGGCCGGTCTGCAGCTAGGCCTCGGCACCAAGCCGGTTTCCAACGAGATTATCTTCACCCAAGGAAGCTTCCAGACCACGGGCAACCCGCTGGACCTGGTCATCCAGGGCAACGGTTTCTTTCAGATCCACCTGCCCAGCGGCGAAACGGCCTATACCCGGGCCGGTCAGTTCCAGCTCGACAACAACGGCAACATCGTGGACTCGAGTGGCAACATGCTGGAGCCGCAGATCGCCATTCCATCCACCGCCCAAAGCATCACGATCGCCACGGACGGAACGGTCAGTGTGACCTTGCCGAATCAGACCTCGGCCCAGGTCGTGGGCCAGATCCAGCTCGCCAATTTCCCCAACCCGGCAGGGCTCAATGGCCTTGGAAGCAACCTATACACGCCTACCGATGCCTCCGGTGCGGCCACCATCGGCCTGCCCGGCGGTCAGGAAGGAATGGGAACTCTGATGCAGGGTTACACCGAACAGTCGAACGTCTCCGTGGTCGACGAAATGGTCAATCTGATTGTCAGCCAACGGGCCTATGAAGCGAATTCAAAGGTGATTACAGCCGCCGATCAAATGTATCAGCAGGTCAACAACTTATCGAGGTGATACTGGTGCGCCGCAGTCTCTCCCCACTCCTCCTTTGCGCCGTCCTGCTGCCCGCTGCCATGACCGCCGGCTCGTGCTTGGAGATCGATGGCCCGGTGTTGCGCGCAGCGGCCCTGGCCCAAGTTGCGCAAGCGCCAGACTCAATCTCTGTCGATCGCATTCTGACCGCGACCCCGGACCCCGGAAGCCGCAGATGGATCGCGCCTTCCGAGATGCGGCGGTGGGGTCTCGTCCCCACAGCTGATACGCCCGCCGAAGGGATTTGCGTGCAAAGGCGGCTGCCACGCCTGGCCTCGGAGGACGTAGCGCAGGCCGTGCAGGCCGCGCTTCTCGCCCGACACAGGATGGTCAAACTGGTCCAGATCATCTCGCTCCAGCCGTCGGTGGGACCGGCTGGGCAGCTGCTCTTGTCTCCATCGGGCCCGCAATTACTTTCCCAGGCGGACGGCTTTTGCAGTTTCCTGTGGCGCGCTGCGCTGGAATACGACGCCCATCGGACCGTCCCCGTTAAGGTGCTGGGGCGATTCCAACTGGCGCAGGCGGTATACGTAGCCCGCCGCGATCTGCAGGCCGGGGACGTTCTCGCCAAGGCCGATTATGAATCTGTCGTGAGATCGGGCTGCTCGGCCCAGGTCGGAACCGAACCGCCAGTGCTCGAAGGATCGATTCTGAAGCAGCCTCTGCGCAGCGGAGACACCATTCAACCTCAGAACTTGAAAGCGCCTCCCGCCGTTCTGCAGGGCGAAACAGTTCGCGTCGTGGCGCGCGTGGGAGGAGTGGCGGTGGGGATTGACACGCAGGCCGAGCGCGAGGGACGGCGCGGGGAATTCATTTTCGTACGCAACCCCGAGACCGGGAAACAAATCCGCGTCCTGTTGACGGGAAAGGGTGAGGCCTCGGCCACATCTGGGGGCAAGTGATATGCGGACAGCGCTCTGGTTGTCGATGTGTTTGCTGTTCAGCCGGTCGGATGCGCTGGCGGCGTCAAAATCGCCCAAGGATGCGCCCCAATCTGCGCCTAAGCCATCCGCCATCGACGAGATTCTGACAGAACTCAAAGCCCACCCGGCGCGACCCGGGACATCGCCCGGTTCCACCTTTGACCCTGGCGGTAGATTTGCCGATGTCTCGCGCGATCTCCGGGCATCACACGTCAACGACCTCGTGACCGTGATCATTTCCGACCACGCCAGCGCGTCCTCTGTCGGCGCCACAACAACGGCGCGGAAGAGCCAGGCCAACGCCTCCATCTCCGCTCTGGCAGGCATCCCGCATGCCACCGGTCCCTTGGCTAATCTGCTCGGCACGACGACAAACACGCAACTGGCCGGTCAGGGCCTGACAAACCGCACCAGCGACATAACAACGAATCTGACGGCCCGCGTGATCGCGGTCTTGCCCAGCGGCGACCTGATCGTGGAAGGCAACAAGCTGATTCAGATCAACTCGGAGAAGCAAAAGGTGACGCTCCGTGGGATCGCCCGCTGGAACGACATCACTCCGTCCAATCAGGTCTCCTCTGATCAACTGGCCGAGCTCGAAGTACTGATCGACGGCCGGGGCGTCGTCAACGACGCTGTTCGCCGGCCGAACTTCCTCTATCGGCTGTTGCTGGGGCTGCTGCCTTTCTGAACCATGCGGACTTCCAGCAGCTCCCGGATCCTCGTGCTTCTCATGGCCGCGGCCCAGGCCCTGCCGGCGGCGTCGGTCCGGTTAAAAGAAGTGGCGTCGCTCGAAGGGGTTAGAGAAAACCAGTTGATCGGCTACGGGATTGTTGTCGGCCTCAACGGGACCGGCGACAAGCGCCAGCCGGTCTTCCCGGCTCAAACCCTGGCCAATCTCCTCGAAAAAATGGGGGTCCAGGTCGACCCGACGGCGATCCAGGTCCGCAACACGGCTGCCGTTATGGTGGCTGCGAACTTGCCGGCCTTCTCCCAGACTGGCGTTCGAATCGACGTGAATGTCGCGGCCGTAGGCGACGCGACCAACCTGCAGGGCGGATTGCTGCTGATGACGCCTCTGAAGGGCGCCAACGGCGTCGTTTACGCCGTGGCCCAGGGGTCTGTGGTGACCGGGGGTTTTGCGGCCGCCCGGGGCGGGGGCAACAGCGCGACCGTAAATCATCCGACCGCCGGACGGGTTCCGGGCGGGGCGATCATTGAGCAGGCCGCGCCGTCCGTGATGCCGGTCGATAGGCTGCGCTGGCAGTTGAAACAGGCCGACTTCACGACTGCGGCACGCCTGGCGGCAGTGGTCAACAAGCGCTTCCAGAGCGCCATCGCGAACTGTGAAAGCTCAGGGCTGGTTGTCGTCCGTTTGCCCGACGACTGGAAGACTCGCGAAGTGGAGTTTATCGCCGAGATCGAAGCGCTGACTCTTGAGACGGACCGGCAAAACAGGATCGTCATCAATGAACGGACCGGCACGATCGTGCTCGGGCGGGAGATCGCGATCCGGCCCATTTCAATTCTCCATGGAAACCTGTCGGTGCAGGTCCAAACCACATATGAGACCTCCCAACCCCTGCCGCTTTCTGGCGGAGAGACGGTTGTCACCCCGAAGGTCGATCTGACCGCCAAGGAGGAGCCCGCCCGCAGCATCACTCTGAAGAAGGGCGCCACCGTTGACGACCTGGTCAAGGCGCTGATGGCAGTGGGCTCCACGCCTAGGGATGTGATTGCCGTGCTGCAGAATCTCCGCGCCGCCGGGGCCCTCGAGGCTGAAATCGAGGTGATTTGACGATGGGAACCGGCCCGGTCAGCGCCTGCCAGATTCAAATCGAGGCCAATGGTCCCCAGACCTCCGGGTGCACAGCCAAGGATCCTCGAAACATTCACCAGGTCGCTCAGGAATTCGAGTCCCTGCTCATCGAGCAAATCCTGAAGTCCGCAAAATTCGGCGAGCCTGGCGCGGACTCCAACACTACCAGCGGCTCGATGATGGCAGTGGCGCAGGAAAACCTGGCGCGTCTCATCAGCCAGAATGGCGGGATTGGCATGGCGCAGTTCTTGGAAAAATCATTGCATCAGACCTCGGCCATCCCCGCCAGTGCCGACTCCGGCGGCGCCACGACCGCCGTCCGGACCCCAACCTCCAACGGCGCTCAAACGATAGCCGGGCTTGGCGCAACGGCCCCGGTCGCGAAGATACCGTAGCTCCGCTGCTCCCTGAGCCAAAGCGACCTCCACAGCTGGGCGGTGCAGGAATGACAAATCCCTCCCCGCTCCCAGCCGGCGCTGAGTCCTCGACCGCAAATCCTCATGCGCGCAAAGCGAGTCTCGCGCCCTGCCCGGAACTGGAGACTGGTAGAAGGTTCGCGGCGTCCGTGACGCCCGCGCGCCCGAGCGCCTTCCAGGCGTCGCGCAGCGGTTCCAGGGTCTGCCGTGCCTCGATCAAGGGCTGCTCCAATTGGTAGCTCTGGGCTTGGACCAGCCGGTTGCCAACGAAGCCGTAAAGACGTCGCAGGTTCAGCGCGACTTCTCCCCCCTGCTGCGCGTCCAGCGAGTATGCCAGTTCGCCGATCAAACCAAATGCCTTGGTGATGCAGCGCGTGCGGGCGGCTCGATCTCCAGAGCGCAGATGTCTGCGCGCCTCCTCGATCGCCGCAATCAGGTGATCATACACGATGGCTACGAGTTCGACAGGCTCCGCGCTCAGCACCTGCTGTTCCAGCTGTCCCTCGTAAGGGTTTGAAAACATTGTCTTTGCCTCTATGCCCAAGTTCGCGCGCCGGTCCCTGCCCCGGTCAGCGCGCGATCCGCTGAGGGTCTTCTGAAAGACGAAGCAGATACTCGGGTGGGATTTGCCGCACGACTTCCTTGGTCTCTTTGTTAATCAACTGCACGACCGGACGGCCGGTCGGTTGATCGGTGGTGAACACCAATTCCTCAGTGCTACCGAACATCCCGCTTTGATTGACTGATTTGACGGCCTGGATCAAACGCGATTGCTCGGCGCGCTCCTGCGGGGTGAACACGTGCGTCGACGACTGCGCCGTCACCTGGTATAAGTTGGCAAGGCTAATGCTGTTCAGTTCCATGGTCCCTCCCCAGGCGGCCTCGCCCGCCACATCAGTCTTATCGGAGTCTGCGGCGCGCGGCTTGAGGAGACTTTCCGCTCCACTGTGACGCCGGCCCTCCATTCCATTCGGCCAGGCCGATGTGTTCTGGATTTCCTAGGAAAGATTCAGCACGTCCAACGCTGTCCCGCGCTGTTTCTCAATTTTTTTCTGCAGCAGCATGATGGCGTAGATCAATTGCTCCGGTCGCGGAGGGCAGCCGGGAACGTAGACATCCACGGGGATCACTTGGTTCACGGGGATCAGCGCGTAGTTGCTGAACACGCCGGTTGAGGTGGCGCACGCGCCCATCGATATCACCCAGCGCGGTTCGGGCATCTGTTGATACAAGCGGCGGATCACTGGCGCCATCTTGTTGGAGACCCGTCCCGCGATGATCATCAGGTCACTCTGGCGCGGACTGCCGCGGAAGACCTCGGCCCCAAAGCGCGCGATATCAAAACGTGACGCGCTCATCGCCATCATCTCGATCGCACAACAGGCCAATCCGAACGTCATCGGCCAGATCGAATTCTTCCGTGCCCAGTTGATCGCCTGGTCCACGCTGGTCAGCACGAAGCTGTCCTCAAAGCCCGTCCCCTCGGCGTCGATCTGCGCGTACAGGCTGGCGGGCGCTTCCCCCAGTTGAATCTGGTTCTCGCGAATCGATTCTTGCATGTCCCTCACTACAGATTATCCCACTACCAGCTGCGATTCCCGTTGTTCGACCTGCAAGCCGAGTCGGGCTTGAAGAAACTCAAGTCACTTCCGCCGATTGTGTCGGGCGGGCCCGGGCTGCCGGTTAGAATTGAGACAATAAAGGCACTCTAGTGATCGAACCACTGCCCCCAGACCTATTGGACCTCCTGTGTGACAAACTCAGAGTGGACCGCGAATACTGGGACATCTGGGGCCATCAACACCACGCTTCCACAGCCTGCCAGGCCGCCATTCTGACCTCGCTGGGGCTCGACGCCTCCAGCGCCGGCCGCTTGCGGCTCTCCGCGGAGTCGCTCGAGGCGAGCCGCTGGACCCGCGGTCTGCCCCCAGTTGTGGTGGTTTCGGTCGCCGAGCCATGGCCCGCCCTGCGGCTCACTGTGCCCGAAAGGGCCCTGCCCGGCGGACACGTCGCGGTGACGCTCCGTCTGGAGAGCGGTCGTCTGGACTCACGCTCGCACGCGCTCTCCAGCCTGGCCTCGATCGAAGCTCACACGATCGCCCAGGAGAGCTACCTGGCGCTCAGTCTGCCCTTGCCCGGAGTCCCCGAGCTGGGTTACCACGACGTCCAGGCCCTGGTCGAAGGCCGTTCCGGTTTTTCGCGGACTTCCAAATGCCGGTTGATCGTGGCCCCGGAGCGGGCCTGGCTGCCCGAGGTGTTGAACGACGGCGGAAAGATGGCCGGACTGGCCGTCAGCCTGTTCGGCATTCGCTCCGATCGCAATTGGGGGATTGGCGATTTCACCGATTTGCGCCGCCTCACGCGCTGGGCCGCTGCCGCGCTTGGCGTCTCCTTCATCGGGTTGAACCCGCTCCACGCCCTGCACAACCGTGAGCCTTACAACGTCAGCCCCTACCTGCCGCTCTCCGCCTTTGCTCGCAACACCATTTATCTTGACGTCGAAGCCGTGGTGGACTTCGCCGCCTGCCCGGCGGCCCGGAGAATCACCTCGGGTGAGGGATTTCAGGCCGAACTGGCATCCCTGCGCAGTCGCGACCAGGTCTGTTACGAAGAAGTCGCCCGCATGAAACTGGGCATCCTCCGCCTGCTGTTCCGGCGCTTTCTGCGCGAGGAGTGGCGGCGGGGCACCGAACGGGCGCGCAATTTTGATGCTTGGCGCCGTCAGCAGGGCGAATTGCTCGAGCGCTTCGCGGCCTATTGCGCACTGGACGAGGTGCTGCACGCCCGCGACCGCGAAATGTGGATCTGGCAGGACTGGCCGGAGCCTTACCGTTCGCCCGAGACTCTGGCCACCCGCAAGTTCGCCGACAGCCATTGGCGCCGCGTCCTGTTCCATGAGTGGTTGCAGTGGCAGGTCGATCTCCAACTGGCGGCCGCCCAGAAGGAGGCGTTGGACGCCGGCATGACGATCGGCCTGTACCATGATCTGGCGCTGGCCACCGACAAATGCGGAGCGGATTTGTGGGCCCATGGCCGCTATTACGCCAGCGGTTGCCGTGTCGGCTCGCCACCGGACAGTTTCTCTCCCGAAGGCCAGGATTGGGCCTTTCCGCCGCCCAATTCCACCGCCCACCGCGAGGACGGCTACCGGCTGTTTGTCGAGACCATCCGCCGCAACAGCAGTCATGGCGGCGCGTTGCGCATCGATCACTTCATGCGCTTCTATCGGCTGTTCTGGATCCCTGACGGACTGGCGGCCAATCAGGGAACCTACGTGCGTGAATGTTGTGAGGACCTGCTGCGCATCCTCGCCCTGGAGAGCGTGCGTGGCCGTTTTCTGGTGGTGGGAGAGGATCTGGGCACTGTTCCACCTGAACTGCGCGCAGCCATGGAACGATTCGGGATTTTCTCGTATCGCCTGTTCTATTTCGAGCGGGGTTGGGACGGCGAGCCCACTCGCCCGCAGGACTATCCCAAGCATGCTCTGGTCTCCTCCACTACCCACGACCTTCCGACCCTGGCCGGTTTCTGGGCTGGCAAGGACATCGAGGCCCGTCGCGCGAACGGTCTGATGCCCGATGCGTCGCAGTATCGCCGGCAGCTCGAGGAGCGCCGGAGGGACAAGCTGAAACTACTTAACGCGCTGATTCGGGATGGCTTCCTGCCTCCGGGGTTCCCGCGCGAAGCGGTCGATTGGAGTGAACTGACGGGTGAGCTGCACAATGCCATCATCGGCTACCTCGCATCGACGCCGGCCATGCTGCTGCTGCTGAACCAGGAGGACCTGACCAAGGAACTGGAGCAACAAAACCTGCCCGGTACAACATGGCAATACCCCAATTGGAAGAGGAAGATGCGCTTCTCATTGGAGGAGCTGGAATCCTCGCCGCGGGCCGGCGATTTTGCCCGCATGTTTCGCACCTGGATGGCTCGTACGGGCCGGCTCAAACCCGTCCGAAGCCCCGTTTTCGACCCTGAAAAGACCGCCAAAACACCGTGATTGCCGCGCGCCTGCTGCAGGCCGGCATCCCGGTGCGCATCGAGAAACCGATGGGCTCCGAGATGCTCATCTTTGGAGGGAATGAACCATGAAATCGTGGCATCGAGTGGCACAAGACTCCGAGGGCGACCGCGGCACGAGCCGGCGCAGCTTCCTTGGTGGCAGCCTGCTTGGCGGGAGCCTGGCTGCGCTTGCCACGGGCAGCAGGCTCAGGGCTGGCGCGGCGGAACAACTGCTCCCTATACGTTTCACCGATATAGAGATCGGCGGCGACGTTGCGGAACGGGCCCGCCAGAACTTCGATCGTCTTGAGACGGAGTACTTCCAGCCGGCGCAGGTCTTCCAGCGCGAGGTCAAGTTTGATTGGCCGGGGGATGCGCCGGGGCGGCTGGTGCTGGGTCTGTCGCTGCTCACGCAAGCGACGCACCGCGAAGCGCAGTACCTGGACGAGACGCTGCGGCTCTACCCGGCCAAGATGAACGAGCAGGGCTACTTCGGCCATTTGCACAGCAACGACGCAATCGATGAACAGCAGTTCTCAGGTCACGGGTGGGTGCTGCGGGGACTTTGCGAGTGCTACCTATGGCGGAAGGACGAGCGCGTGTTGGACATGATCCAGCGCATCGTCAAGAATCTGGCGCTACCGACGCGCGGCTTCCACAAGAACTACCCGATCGATCCGAACCTGCGAAGGAAAACTGGCGCGTATGCGGGTACGATCTCGGGCCGGATCGGCAACTGGTCGGTCTCGAGCGACATCGGCTGCGATTTTATCTTCCTGGACGGTATCACGCAGGCTTACCAGTTGCTGCAGACGCGAGAGCTCAAGGACTTGTGCCAGGAGATGGTGAGCCGATTCCTGGAAGTCGACCTGGCCGGTATCAAGGTTCAGACGCACTCCACGCTGACGACGCTGCGCGCCTTACTGCGCTATTGGGAGATGACCCGCGAGCCGGGCCTGCTGGAGGCCGTGGAACAGCGCTACCTGCTGTACCGCACAGAGGCCATGACCGAGAACTACGAGAACTACAACTGGTTCGGCCGTCCGGAGTGGACGGAGCCTTGCGCGGTGGTCGATTCCTTCATGGTGGCAACGCAACTGTGGCAGCACACCGGCAAGCTCGGGTATCTCGAGGACGCGCACCATATCTACTTCAACGGACTCACGGCCGGCCAGCGCGCCAATGGCGGCTTCGGACCGGACACCTGCTCAGGCGCGCACGATCCCTTCCTCGCGATCAGCGTGTACGAGGCTTACTGGTGCTGTACCATGCGCGGCGCGGAGGGCTTGTCGCGGGCGGTCGAATCCGCCTATTACACTACGCCGTCGACGCTTTTTGTTCCGTTCTATTGGGAGAGCAAGGCGAAGCTGCAGCTTGCGGACGGCGCCGTCACGCTGGGCCAGACTACCGGCTACCCCTACGACGGAACCGTGGCTTTCAACGTGCTGAACAGTTCGCTGCGCGGCGACGTGGAGCTGAGACTGGTTGCGCCGTCCTGGACCAGCGGTCATGAGCTTCGCCGCAACGGCGAGACCGTGCCGTGCACGCACACAGAAGGCTTCCTAAGCTGCCGGGTCCCGCTCGCTGCCGGTGACAAACTGGCGCTGCGCTTCACCCAGAAAACAGGAAGCGAGCCCACGTTCAACCGGCACAGCATCTCCGGCTGCCACACCTTCCGTTCGGGCCCGCTCATCTTAGGCCATGAAATCCCGGCTCGGGGCTCCGAGGGTCCGGCAAAGCTGGCGCTGAAAGGGAACGCCGAGCTCATCGCGGCGGGACCGGGAGTTTACCGTATCAAGGACGCCGATGTGCAGCTAGCTCGAATCAACGATCTCAATCACCGCGTGATTGGACCGAAAGACCTCTGCCGCCGACAGATCCTCTTCCAGGACGCCTGAGCGGGCGTGGCGTGTTGACTTGACTCGAGCGCTTCTTTCGGCTTGCTGATCCGGCTGAGTCGTCCTGTTCGCCGACGGGACGGCGTGCGCGAGGGCGCGAATGCCCGTCTGGTCCTCCAGTGCGCCGGGAATTTGTTGAAACAGGCCCGAGGAACGCTCCCTCCGGTCACGGCTCGGCCAGAAGCACGGCTCCGTCAGGTTGGCTTGTATTCGCGACTGCTGGCGAGGCGCTGGGCCGGCGATTGCCGTTGCGCCCGCACCTGTTTCAACAAACTCGTAGCGCAACCTACCGGGGCGCCGTCGCGCTGGGGCTGGAGTTCAGGCGTTGCGCGAACAGAGTGCAAACCGCCGCGCGCAAGTTTGCTTTGGCTACCGGCCCGCTGAGCGTGAATTCGAGATAGGCGCGCCGGTTGGCATCGTAGCGCGGCCAAACAGGCAATCCGCGGCCATTGGGATCTCCGGATCGCGCAAAGTTGGTCCAGTAACCCTGAACCTCCGCGGTGCGCTGCGGATCCGGGTCGGCGCTCTCCTTCACGCCGCGAGTGCCGAAGACGAACTGCAGTTCGCCCGAGTGCGGCACGCCGGTCGAGTCGGGTCCCACCGTGAACTCGTACTGGTAGGTGGGAAAATGCGCGGCATGTTGGCCCGCGATCAGCACTCCCGGGCAGCGGAAAGCCATATCCGTGCTGAATTGGGAACCCGCGCCGCCATAGGGCGGATAGCTCTCCGCGGCTGGCTCGCCGGCGAGCCCGTAGAGCTTCAATGCCTGCGGCGCAAGCGGTCCGAAGAACTGGGCCACGGCTTTCCGCAGCGCCTCGTCGTCGCCCTTGAATGCAAATTCGCGACCGGTGTTGCCGATCAGCAGCGGCACCGGCGCCTGTCTGCCGGCAGCGAAAACGTCGGCCGGCGATTCGGGGATGGCATAGCCATCGATGCTCGGGGCCGGCCGGCCTTCACCCCCGCCGCCATAGGGTGGCGAAGCCTTGAGGATCTCTGCGACGCTCAGCGAGCGAAGGTAAGGAATCGCCCCGCTCGCCGGCGCGTTGAGCTTGGCGGCCAGCGCCTCGCCGGCATGGTCGGCCTGAGCGGCAGTCGCGGTGGGCCGGCCTTGGATCATGACGGTGCCGCTCTGTCCGATCACTCGCTGGAACAGGCCGCGAGCGAGCGGTGAGACCATCAGCAGGCCTGCATCCATGGCGCCCGCCGACTGCCCGAAGATCGTCACGCGCCGCGGATCCCCGCCGAATCGGGCGATGTTGGCCTGAACCCAGTGCAGTGCGGCAATCAGGTCCAGCAGGCCGTAGTTGCCCGAAGCGTGATGCGGCGACTCGGCCGTCAATTCAGGATGGCCAATGAAGCCCAGCACGCCGAGCCGGTATTGCACACTCACCAGGACCACGCCGAAGCGCGCCAGTTTCTCGCCGTCAAATGGCGGTTCGATGCCGCCCGCGCCCAGCGCCCAGCCGCCCATGTTGGCGCCCCCGTGGATCCACACCATGACTGGCTTCTTTGTTTTTGCCGGCCATTCGGAGTTCCAGAGATTCAGCGTGAGGCAATCCTCACTGCCAAGCGCGGCGGCACGAGCGTTCCATTCGGCGGCGACCTGGGCGCACGGCGCACCGTAGCGCGTCGCGTCACGGATGCCGCTCCACGGCCGCACGGGCTGCGGCTCGCGCCAGCGCAGTTCTCCAACCGGAGGCTGAGCGAATGGAATGGCCTCAAATGCCGCTCCACCGGCCGCGCTGAGAGTGCGGCCCTGAACTTTGCCGCCGGTCACTGCAACGACGGGTCCGGCCGCGGCCAGAGCAGTCCCGGCAGCCAACAATAGCGTTAAAAGCGAACGGAGGGCTGGCATAGGGATTCCTTTCCCGGGTAGAAACAGAGTTGGGTGTGTGGCGTGCAAGACGAAATCCTACTCTTTCCGAATGCTCGTGTGAAGTTGGCCCCCAGCGGCCGCTTCTGCGCTGCGATTCGTCAATTGCGATTGACATTCAGGACCGGCTTGGCGACGAGATCGCCAGTCCGGCCGCCGTTGTGAGAAAGTAAAGACACCGCATCGACCTCAGGCTTCTCTGAATGGAGTCGGACCCCAGGAGCAAGATGCAGGATTCGCCGGACGTCCCCTTTATACCAGCCGCCCCATCAGATCCCATGATCGAGGAAGAGTCGCGAACCGGATTGGACAGTATTGAGGCCGACCAGGCCGTATGGGCCGCATCCGATCGCGGCGTCCGGATCATCGCCTCCAAGCCGTTGCTGGAGGAGATGCGGGCCGCCGCCTACCGCGCCAGGTTTGGCAACCGGCGGGCCGGTGTGGAGATCGGCGGCGTGTTGTACGGTCGCTGCTCCGCCGCGGGGATGGAACTCCACGGTTGGGCGCCCATCGATTGCGGGTGCTCCTACGGTCCGTCCTTCCATCTGACCGGCCGCGAACAGGGGGCGCTGGCCTGTCTGCTGGATGGCCTGAAGGAGGAATTGGCCGCCAAGGACTTTGAAGTCCTGGGCTGGTTTGTCAGCCGCCTTCGAGGCGAGCGGGTTCCGGCGGAGTTTGACAGCGAGTTGCACAAGCGATTTTTCTCCACGCCGGGCAGCCTGCTGTGCGTACTCCAGCCGCGCCGGGAGGGCGGCGGCTGGACCACCGTCCATGTTTATGAAAGCGAGAGTCAGCGGCTGGTCCCCTGCGACCCGCTGTGGGTGATCGATCCGGCGGTGGTGAGCGTGGGCGAACGAAGTGCGGCCTCGCGCGCGGCCATGGTCCACCAGGAGCATGCGCTACCGTCCCTGGGCGATGGCCATCCGCAGATCGAAAACAACGCGATCCAGCCGTTGCCACCCCCATCTGAACCTCCAGCAACTGCTCCACGCGCTGCGCGCGTACGCGGAGGCGCGGGCATCTCTAGTGGAGATTCACACGCCGATAGTGCGTTGGAGTCGGTGCCCCGCGGGATGTGGAGGTTGCTCGCGCTGGTCATCGTTCTGACAATAGGCGGCGCGGCGTGGCTGTGGCTCTTCGAGTCCGATGTTGTGCGCCCGGTGCTGTTGCGTTGGACCTCCTCGGCGAGCGTGCCGCCAAGCTCCGTCTCGCTGACCGCGAGAAGGGACCAGGACCGACTGACCGTTCAATGGGATGGGCGATCGGCGGTTTTTCTGAACCCGGTTTCCGCGCAGCTTGTTTTCGAGTTCGCCGATGCGGAACCGACGACGGTCCCGCTGCGTCCGGATGAGGCTGAACGAGGGTACTTCACGACCTTGACCGACCTGTCCCCGAGCCGCGTCACGATGATCGTCGTCCAAGCGCCAGGCCATGAGTTCACCGAGACCTTCTTCTTCCCCGTGTCCACGAGCGTGCAGCCGGAAGCGTCAACTGCCGGGCGCGATTCCCGGCCACGCAAGCCGGCGCCACGCAATTAGCCGACGCACGATCCGTAAGCCGCCCATTTCCTGTTACAAGTCCCTGGTCTGCCGCGAGTCTATCGCGACGAGGCGCGATGGATCGGGTCACTCCTGCTAAATTGGTTAATTGCCGGATCCGCCCTCGGGGTCGGAGCCGGGAAGAGTGCGGATCCTCCGGATCGAACCGTGGCGAGGTGCTGTTCAGCCCACGCAGCCTGATTCCCTTCGCAAAGGTCGTGCTCCGCGGACGGCTTGAGACCAATGTCCGCGGAAAGAGGTGAAGGCGAAATGCCGAACGGGAGATTAACTTGATGCTGAATGGCGACGCAAGCCGCCGGATGGCCACGCGGGTGGTGGTGGCATCGACTGTGATGCTGTCCTTCATCTCGTTCTGGCGGGCGGCAGCCATTGTCCTGTGCGACCTGGGCAGTTCGGCGTTTTACGCGGGTGGCATCGCCGAGACGGCGATCGGCAAGTCGGCTCCCTGGTTCATCCTGGCGATCATGCTGTTCAGCTACGCCGTCCGCGCGGTGTACATCGAGAGCTGCAGCATGTTCGTCCGCGGCGGCGTGTACAAGGTGGTCCACGAGGCGCTGGGCGGAACGCTGGCGAAGTTCTCGGTGTCGGCGCTGTTGTTCGACTACGTGCTCACCGGCCCGATCAGCGCGGTCAGCGCGGGCCTGTACATCGCCGGGCTGCTGAACGAGTCGGTGGAGGCGGCGGGCCACAAGGCCTGGATGGTCGATCCGAAGATCTTTGCCGCGGGCTTCGCGCTTCTGGTGACGGTCTATTTCTGGCGCAAGAACGTCATCGGAGTGCATGAATCCAGCCAGAAGGCGCTGCGCATCATGCAGGTGACGACTGTAATGGTCGTCATGTTGATTGTCTGGGCGCTGTACACGATTCTCACGCGCGGCTACCATCCGGTTCCGCTGCCATCGCCAGAAAACTTCCACGTTTCGAGTGAATCTCTGGGATGGCTGAACGGGACGGGCGTGGAACAACTGGTGTGGGTAGTGGTGCTGGTGGGGTTGGGGCACTCGCTGCTGGCGATGAGCGGCGAGGAGAGCCTGGCGCAGGTGAACCGCGAGATTGCGCATCCCAAGTTAAAGAACCTCGAAAAGACCGGCCTGGTGATCTTCGTCTACAGCATGCTGTTCACTTCGCTGGTGTCGTTCTTCGCCGTGATGCTGATCCCGGACGAAGCACGGACCAAGCTGTACATCGACAACCTGATCGGCGGGTTGGCGATGTACCTCTCAGGGCCGCTGTGGGCGCGGCTGAGTTTTCACGCCTTCGTGGTCGTGGTCGGCGCGATCATCCTGTCGGGTGCCGTCAACACGGCAATCCTGGGTTCGAATGGCGTGCTGAACCGGGTCGCCGAAGACGGCGTACTGCCCGACCTCCTGCGCAAGCCGCACAAGAGGTTCGGCACAACGTCACGGCTCATCAACCTGATCGCGGGACTGCAGCTGCTGACCATCCTGATCAGCCGGGGCGACGTCTACCTGCTGGGCGAAGCATACGCCTTTGGGGTGATCTGGAGCTTCGCCATGAAGTCGTTGTCCGTGCTGGTGCTGCGCTACAAGCAGCCGCAGGCGCGGGAGTGGCGCGTGCCGCTGAACTTCAAACTCGGCGGCATCGAGCTGCCTGTGGGACTGTTTCTGATCACGCTGATTCTGTTCGCCCTGGCGGTCACCAATCTGATGACCAAGAAGACGGCAACGATCGCCGGCATCGGCTTTACCCTCGTCTTGTTCACGCTTTTCGAGATCAGCGAGAGGATTCACAAGCGCCACAAGACGGCGGCGCAGGCAGCGGAGCTGGAGAAGTTCAACCTCGAGGAGACGCCGGAGCCCGACTCGGCGCTGCCGAATGTCAGACCGGGCGGCGTGCTGGTGGCCGTGGGCAACCCGAACCGCCTGGACGTCGTACAGCGGGCGCTCGAGAAGACCAACACGCGCGAGTTGGACATCGTCGTGATGACGGTCAAGCGCCTGACCAGCGCCGGCTCGGGCGAGCATGACCTCTCCGCGGATCAGGTCTTCTCCACCGACATCCAGATTCTGTTCAGTAAGGTGGTCACACTGGCCGAAAAGGCTGGCAAGCACGTCGAACTGCTGGTGGTGCCCGGAACGCAAGTCAACGAAGTCATCCTGGAGACGGCTGCCCAGCTGAAGTCGGCGCTGATCATGGTCGGAGTGTCCGGCAAGATGCCCCTGGATGCCCTGGCCAAGAGCTTTGGCGACGCCTGGGAGCGCCTGCCCGCGCCGCGGCCGAAACTCTCGCTGGAGATCGTTGAGCCGGGAGTGGAGGATCGCAATTTCATCAATCTGGGGCCGCATCCGCCGCGGCTTTGGCCGGAGGACGAAGAACTGCTGCATCGTCTGTGGCTGGAGATCAGCGAACAGGAGCCCGGTCAGATTCTGCACCATCGCGATGTGCTGCGGGTGGCGCTGCGGCGGCTCGATCGCGACTGGAGCTCCGGCCGGCACAAAGAGGTGCTGGGAGAAGTTGAGGACTCTTCCTCCTGAGTGGAAGATCCCAACGTGGACCGGCGGCGAGCTATGAGTGAGATACAAGTGCGGTTGGCGACGCCCGCCGACGCCGAGTTCCTGGTCCGTGGCAACGCTGAGATGGCCCTGGAGACAGAACATCTGTCGCTGGATCTGGACCGGCTGCGGGATGGAGTCCACGCTCTATTCGAAAAACCTGTTCGCGGCGTTTACTACATCGCTGAAGTCGACGGGCGGCGCGCCGGACAAATGATGATTACCTACGAATGGTCGGATTGGCGCAACGGCGTCTTCTGGTGGATCCAGAGCGTATACGTGGAGCGCATGTTCCGCAGGCAGGGAGTTTTCAAAGCGCTGTATCGCTACATCGAAGCTCTCGCGAGGACAACGCCCGCGGTCTGCGGACTGCGATTGTATGTAGAAAATGGCAACAGCCAGGCCCAGGCGATCTACGAACGCGTCGGCATGAGACGGACAGTTTACCAGATGTTCGAGGTCGACTTTGTGTTGGGACGGGAGTGAGACGTCCGTCTTTCACACATGCAATCAATGACTTGCAGGAGTTTGTAAAACCAGCGACCCATCTGACGTGCGCTCTGCGGCGGCGCGGCACAGGCCGATAGTTCTCGAGAGTAGCAGGTCCAGAACCCCGAAGAACTGTTGAACTCCACAGCATCGATGTTGTAATTTTCAGCAGTGTTTTCACGGATCAACGATTGCGCTCTTTTTAGAATCAATCACTTACGAGAAGTGCTCGATTGGCCCCTGGCGTGCCTCTTGACGGGTGGCCGCAGAGAGCGGCCAGAAGGAGCACAAGACAATGGCAGTTCTACTACTCATCATCACCTTCGCGGTTTTCATCACCATCGACTGGGTGATGAATCATGGCAAGGCCCCGGCATTGAGTTTGGCTGAATCGCAGGTGGCCGGCGCTGAGCCGGCGGACGAAATCGTGGCTGGTTTCCATCTACCCAAGCGGTTGCGCTATCACGCCGGCCACACCTGGGTGCAGCGCGAAAGGAAGAACCTGAACCGCGTCGGCGCCGATGAGTTCGCCGCCATATTCGCCGGTCCCGTGGATCGCATCGAATTGCCCAAACCGGGTACCTGGGTGCGTCAGGGTCAGAAGGCTATCTCGTTGTTCCGGAACGGGGAAAAGATCGAAATGGTTTCTCCCGTCGAAGGGGAAATCGTGGATGTGAACCAGGATCTGCTGAACGATCCGGCGTTACTGCGCCGCGACCCGTATGGCAATGGCTGGCTGATGTCCGTTTTCGCCCCTGACGAAGAGGGACCGACGCGCAACCTGCTGCCGGTGACACTGATCTCAACCTGGATGCGGGAAGCGGCGGAGAGATTCTACCTCCTGCAGCCCATGCCGGCGGGCGCTACCGCGGCGGATGGCGGGCGTCCTTCCGAGTTCGCCACGGCATCGCTGCCCGCCGAAGTGTGGAAAAAATCTGCAAAAGAGTTTTTCCTCAGCTAGCTGCAACTCACTTCCGAATGTAGAAAAATCCTACCATCAGACAATTTTGTCTGTTATATGTAGAGGTGGGACCGGAAGTTGAGGAGTTTGAGATGGTAAAAGCTGTTCTCTACGACAGCACCTTGTGCATCGGTTGCCGTCAATGCGAGCAGGCCTGTGCGGCGGGCAAGAACCTGCCTTACAACGACAAGATCGCAGCGGAAGAAAGACTCTCGGACCGCAAGTTAACCACGATCCGCACCTACGGCGAGCGTTTCTCGCGTAAGTTGTGCATGCATTGCCAGGACCCAACCTGCGTCTCGGTGTGCCCGGTGACGGCCCTCGAGAAGACCAGGCTGGGTCCGGTCGTTTATCACGAGGACCGCTGCATGGGGTGCCGCTACTGCATGGCGGCCTGCCCATTCCAGGTGCCGGTGTATGAATGGCATTCGCGGCTTCCCAGGATGCGCAAGTGTGACATGTGCGCCGACCTGCTGGTCAAGGACCAGCCTACGCGGTGCACCACGGTGTGCCCGATGAACGCCACGATTACCGGGGAGCGCAGCGAACTCCTGGCCGAGGCGCGCAAACGGATCGCCGCGAATCCGTCGCAGTATTATCCGGAGGTCTACGGCGCGACCGAGGCCGGAGGCACGTCGGTGTTCGTTATCGCGGCCGTTCCCTTCAACCAGATTGGCTACAACACGCTGATTCCGAAATCGCCGATGCCCGCGTTCACGTGGAGCGTGCTGCAGCACATCCCGCAGGTGGTCGCCGTGGGCACTGTGCTGATGGGCGGGATCTATTGGATTACCAGCCGCCGCGAGGACGTGGCGCGAGAGGAGGGACGCTGATGGCGACCCACTCCCGATTCACGTTCTGGCGGATCGTCGGCGCGGCGTTGTTGCTGGCTGCGCTGGCCGCGACCGTCCTGCGCTTCGCCGGCAGCCTGGGTGATGCAACGAATCTGAGCGACCGTTTTCCCTGGGGCATCTGGATCGGCTTCGACGTGCTGTGCGGCGTGGGCCTCGCGGCCGGCGGATTCACGCTCGCGGCAACGGTTCACATCTTCCATCTCAAACGCTTTGAGCCGATCGTGCGGCCGGCCATCCTGACCGCATTCCTGGGCTATCTGCTGGTTTGCGCGGCGCTGATGTTCGACCTGGGAAAACCGTGGAACATCTGGCACCCGCTGGTGATGTGGAATCCGCACTCGGTCATGTTCGAGGTGGGCTGGTGTGTGATGCTTTACACCACCGTGCTGTTCCTCGAGTTCCTCCCGCTCGTGCTGGAGCGCTTCCGGCTGGAGCGGGCGCGCCGGATGATGCGCCGGTTCATGATTCCGGTCGTGATTCTGGGTGTGATTCTCTCCACGCTGCATCAGAGCTCGCTGGGCACGCTGTTCCTGATCATGCCCGAGAAGATGAATGCCCTGTGGTACACGCCGCTGCTGCCGATCCTGTTTTTCGTCTCGGCCGTCGCAACCGGCCTGGCCATGACGATTTTCGAGTCGTGGCACAGCGCGCGGGCGTTCGCGCGGCAACTCGAGTTCCCTCTGATTCAGAAACTCGCTCGCGTGCTGGCGGTGATGATTGCGGTCTACCTGGCCATGCGGTTCATGGACATCTCCGGCCGGCATGCCTGGGGGATGCTGGACCAGCCCGGCGCCGAACGCTGGTTGTTCACACTGGAGATCGTGCTGATGGCAGTGCCGATGCTGCTGCTGCTGAGAGAGAAAACGCGCCGCAGCCCGCAGGCCATTTACCTGTCCTCCGTGATGTACCTGCTGGGCTTTGTGACGAACCGGCTGAACGTCGGCATCACCTCGCTGGAACGCGCTTCGGGCGTGGAGTACATGCCGAAGTGGAGCGAGGTCGCGGTGACCCTGGGGCTGGTGGCGGCCGGGTTCGCGATCTTCCGCCTCGCGGCTCAGCATTTGCCCGTCTTTGAGAGTGCGGTGGAACCGGCGCCGCCGGCAGCCTGGCAAGAGGAAGCGCGCGGCCCGGCGTACGCGGCGGCACAGCGCCAATGATCGATGCCTGAACGCTCCGCGATTCGCATGCCCCGCTTCGGCCTGGCGGCCAAGCTGGCGGGGTGTCTCATCGGCGGAGCGCTGGTTTACTCCGCCTGGTTTGCGTTTTTCCAGCAGCGGCTCGAGCAGCGGCATCTCGAAGGGCTGGTCAGTCTGAGCGCCACGCGCGTTGCCGACATCATCCGCAATAGCGCTCGCCACGCCATGTTGCAGAACGATCGCGAGCAGCTGTACGCGATGATCCGCGACATCGGCCGCGAGCCCGGCATCCGCTTGCTCCGCCTCATCAACGAACAGGGTTTGGTGCGCCATTCCACCGCTCCGCGCGAAGTCGGGACGATGGTGGATAAGTCGGCCGAGGCGTGCTACGGCTGCCACGCGCAGAGGCAACCGCTGTCGCGGCTGAACCGCAAGGACCGCATGCGCATTTTCGTCGAGCCGGACGGGCGGCGGACGCTGGCGATCATCCAGCCCATCGAGAACGCGCCCGACTGCAGCAGCGCCTCCTGCCATGCTCACCCCGAGGAGCGGCAGATTCTGGGTGTGATTGATGTCCATCTGACCCTGGATGCCGTCGACGCTCAACTGGCCGAACATCGGGCGCAGATGATGGGCTTCACGCTCTTCGCTGCTCTCATCGTCAGCTTGACGGGCGGCGGCTTCATCTTCCTCTTTGTGCACCGTCCGGTCCGCGAGCTGATCTACGGCACCTTGCGCATCGGCCGCGGCGACCTTGGTCATCGCATCCACGTGCAGTCCCGGGACGAACTGGGGCTGCTGGCCGCCTCGTTCAACCAGATGGCGGAGGATCTGGGCCAGGCCTACGGTCAATTGAAGGAGTGGGCCCGCCGCCTCGAGGAGCGCGTGCACGATAAGACCGCCGAGCTAGAAAAGGCGCACAAGGGGATGATTTACAGCGAGAAGATGGCCTCGCTGGGCAAGCTCGCGGCCACCGTTGCGCACGAGGTGAATAACCCGCTCTTCGGCATGCTCACCTACGCCCGGCTGACAATGAAGGAGCTGGCCAAGCTCGATCTGCCGGCCGAGGGACGGGATCGCATCCTGGGTTACCAGGCGATCATCGAACGGGAGAGCAAGCGCTGTGGCGAGCTGATGAAAGGCCTGCTGGCGTTTGCCCGGCAGGCTCCGCCGCTGCACGCCATGACGCAGTTGAATACGATCGTCGAGCGCGCCCGGGCGCTGGTCGCGCATCAATATGAGTTGGCCCAGATCGAGTTGCAAGTCGCGCTCGAGCCGGCCCTGCCGGAGATCTCGTGCGACCCCGATCAGGTGCAACAGGTGCTCATCATCCTGCTGGCCAACGCCTGTGACGCCGTGGGACACGGCGGCTCCGTCACCGTCGCCACCCGCGCCATGCCGGGCGGCGATGGAATCGAATTCAGCGTGCGCGACACGGGCCCGGGCATTGCCGAGGAATTGCAGACTCAGATTTTCGAGCCTTTCTTCAGTACTAAGGACGACCAGCATCGGACGGGGCTCGGGCTGGCGGTCGCCCGCGGCATTGTGGAACGCCATGGAGGTACCATCACTGTGGAGTCCCGGCCTGGCGAGGGGGCCGAGTTCCTGGTGCATCTGCCATTGTCGGCGGCTCCTGAACATCTGGCTGCCACGGCGAAAGAGAGCGCATGAGTACGACCCGCATTCTGATCGTGGACGACGAGATGGTGGTGCGCGATTCGCTCGCGCGCTGGTTCGAGAGTGAAGACTTCGAGGTGCTGACGGCTCCTTCGGCCCCCGCGGCGCTGGAGCAACTGGCGCGGGACCGCTTCGACCTGGCGCTGGTGGACATCAAGATGCCAGGTGTCGACGGCATCGAGCTGCAGCAGCGGCTGCTCCAGGCCGACCCCGATTTGCCGGTGATCATCATGACCGGCTACGCCTCGGTCGAGACCGCGGTCAAGGCGCTCAAGGCCGGCGCTTACGACTACATCACCAAGCCCTTTGACCCCGACGATCTCGTGCACCTGGTCAAGAACGCTGTTTCCCACCGCGCCGCCACCAGGGAAGTGGCCAAGCTCAAGGAGAACCTGAGCCGCATTTTCCCCGATACGCAACTCATCGGCCAGAGCGCCGCGATGCGGCGCGTTGTCGAGATGGTGGAGACCGTCGCCGGCAGCGACGCAACGGTGATGATCGCCGGCGAAAGCGGCACCGGCAAGGAGGTCGTGGCCCGCGCGATCCATGCGGCCAGCCCGCGCCGCTTCAACCCGATGGTTGTGATCCACTGCGGCGCCCTGACCGAATCGTTGCTCGAAAGCGAATTGTTCGGCTATGAAAAAGGCGCCTTCACCGGTGCGCAGTCCCGCAAGAAGGGCAAGTTCGAAGTGGCCGATGGAGGCACTGTCTTTCTCGATGAAATCAGCGACATCACGCTACGCACGCAGACCGATCTGCTGCGCGTTCTCCAGGAGAAAGAGATTGTCCGCGTCGGCGACTCGACCCCTGTGAAGGTCGACTTCCGTGTCATCGCGGCCACCAACAAGCGCCTGGAGAAGCTGGTGGAGCAGGGCATCTTTCGGCCCGATCTTTACTATCGCCTCAACGTCTTCAATATTGATCTCCCGCCCTTGCGCGAGCGGCGCGAGGACATCCCGCTCCTGGCCAAACATTTCATCGAGAAGTTCGCGGCGTCGATGAACCGCAGCGCGCCGCGCCTGGCGCCCCGGACTCTCGAACTGCTGCTCGGTTATCATTGGCCGGGCAACGTGCGGGAACTCGAGAATGCCATCGAGCGCGCGCTGCTCATCAGCCGCGAGGACGACCTCCCTCCCGAGGCCTTCCCCTTCCAGGTGAACCCCGCTCGCCCCGTCTACGGCCAGCGCCTGGAAGACATCGAAAGAGTCCATATCGAGAAGGTCCTGGCCGAGACCAACTGGAACCTCTCGCGCACCGCGCGCCTGCTCGACATCGACCGCACCACGCTCTACAACAAGATCCGCCGCTACGGACTGAAAGAGCCCGATTCGAAACCCGTGACGGCGGAATAGCGGAGCGCCGCCAAGTGTGATTGAGGGGGTTGATCTCATACGCGCGGGGGCCGATGGCCGCAAGGCCCCGGCGCTCGACTTGCTTGACCGGCTGGCGGCCGTGCTGGCTCGCCGGCTCGGTGTCTCAGCCCGCGTCAACGCGCCCGTCTTCGACATCGCCTTTGCGGCCGATCCGGTCCGCGGGCAATACTACTCCTCTTCAGTTTTGGCGGCGCTGCCGGCGCCCGCCGCGGGCCGCGCCGCTCTGGCCGTGACCGAGGCCGATCTATATGTGCCTGTGTTGACGTTTGTCTTCGGTGAAGCCCAGCTCGGCGGCCCGCGTGCCATCGTCTCCGTGCACCGGTTGCGCGACGAGTATTACGGCCAGCCCCGCGACGAAGCGAAGTTGGACGCGCGCCTGGCCAAGGAGGCGCTGCACGAGCTGGGCCACACCCTCGGTCTGCGCCACTGCGACGACTGGCGTTGCGTCATGGCCTCCAGTCACGCCGTCGAGCGCCTGGATTTGAAGGAATGTCAGTATTGTCCGCACTGCGCCAGGCGCATTGGCCGTTGATTCACCGCTTGCGCTTCCCTCGCTCCGGCTGCTCCGGCGCCAGCAGCGCGAACAGCAGCTTCTTCTCCTCCCCGTCCACGCGGTACAACCGCACCTGCACCCGGTCGCCGATGCGGATCTCGGCTTTGCTTCGTTCGGCCACGATCTTGCGCGTATTCTCCTGCCAGTTCCAGCGCCCGCCGGGCAGCGTGTCGATCAGCACCAGCCCTTCGACGAACAGATCGTCGAGTTCGACAAAGAAGCCGAACTTCGTCGTGCTGATCACCAGGGCGGGGAAGTCGTCGCCCACGCGTTCCGTCATGAAGCGGATCTTCTTCCACTCCACCAGGTCCCGCTCGGCCTCGGCCGCCCGCCGCTCGGTGTCGGAACAGATTCGAGCCACCGGCTCCAGCGGGCCTTCATCGTACGGATGCCCGTCCAGCAGGCCGCCCAGCAGCCGGTGCACGATCAGGTCCGGGTAACGCCGGATCGGCGATGTGAAGTGCGTGTAGCTCTTCGCGGCCAGCGCGAAGTGCCCGGCGTTGATCGCGCTGTAGCGCGCCTGCTTGAGAGACCGCAGCATCAGGTAATTGAGAATGCGCTCCTCGGGCCTTCCTGCGAGCTTCTCCACCAGCTTCTGATACATCCGCGACGTCACCTGGAAACGCTCGTCGGCGCGCACAATGTCGCGGCGGATCTTGCGGCCGTCGCTCTTGCGGTCCACCACCCCGAAGCGTTTCACTGGAATCGCGCCGATCCCCAGCGTGTGTCCGAAGCGCAGCGCCAGCTCTTCGAAGTCCATCACGCGCTGTGGGTCCGGGGGCTCGTGGACGCGGTAGATCGACTCCTCCAGGTGCGCCTCCAGGTGCCCCGCGACGGCTTCATTCGCCGTCAGCATGAACTCCTCGATGATGCGGTGGGCGAACAGCCGCTCGCTGCGCCGGATGCCCGTCATTGCGCCCTGCTCGTCGAACTCGATCAGCGGCTCCGGCAGGTCGAAGTCGATCGCGCCGCGCTTGTACCGCCGCCGCTGCAGGATCTCCGCCAGCTCCTTCATCAGCTCGAAGCGTTCGACCAGCGCCGCGTAGCGCTCGCGCTGACCCGCATCGCCATCCAGCACGAGCTGCACGTTGGTGTACGTCATGCGCTCGGCGCTGCGGATCACGCCGCGGCAGAACTGCTGCGCGACGGGTTCACCAGTCCGGTCGATCTCGATCAGCGCCGACAACACCAGCCGGTCCACGCCCGGCTTCAGCGAGCAGATCTCGGTGCTCAATTCCAGCGGCAACATCGGCACCGCCCGGTCGGGGAAGTAGACGCTGGTCCCGCGGCGCAGCGCCTCGCGGTCGATTGGCGTTCCGGGCCGCACGTAATGGCTCACGTCGGCGATGTGCACGTGCAACAGGTAACGGCCATTTGACAGGCGTTCCACCCACACCGCGTCGTCGAAATCGCGCGCCGTCTCGCCGTCGATTGTGACGCAGGCCAGATGGCGGAAGTCACGCCGCCCGCGCAGCTCCTCGGCCGTGATCGTCGGCGTGCAGCCTTCCGCCTGCTCCAGCACGTCGGCCGGAAAACGGTGCGGCAGATGATGCTTGCGGATCGTCACTTCGACGTCCACGCCGAAGTCGTCCGGATGGCCGAGGATCTCCACCACGCGGCCCACCGCGTCGTCGTTCTCGTCCTCGGGATACTCGACGATCTCGACGTTGACGATCATCCCGTTCAGCTCTTCCGCGCTGCTGATCGCCGGCGCGTTCACGCCGATGCGGTCCGGCGTCGGCCCGGAGCCCGGCAGCTCCAGCCCCGCGGGAATCAGAATGGACTGGCGGATACGCGACTCGTGCGGCACCACGTAGTTCTCGTGCCGCCCCACGCGGAACTCGCCGACCACCGTCGGATGGGCGCGCTCCAGGATCCGGACCACCTCGCCCTCGGCCCGTCCCTCGCGCCCCACGCGCCCGATGCGCACCAGCACGCGGTCGCCGTGCATCCCGCGCCCTTCCGCGCCCGGCGGCAGAAACACGTCCCCCCGGACGCCGCCGAGCGGCGTTTCCGATGTCAGGAATCCGTAGCCGTCGCGATGCAGATTGAGCCGCCCGATGGCGTACTCCTGCTGGCGCTCCGGCAATGCGTATTGGCCCCGAATTTCGATCAGCGCGCCGCGCCGCGCCAGCTCCTCCAGCGTCTGTTCTAGCTGCTGCCGCGCCTCGCCGCGCGTGCCCAGCTCACGCGACAGCGTCTTGGCCGTCGCCCGCCCGTGCGGCGACGCCGCCAGCCGCGCCAGAATCTGGCTCTCCAAGGGAGGCTCGTTGTGCGGAATCGTGCGCGCCACACAGGTAGTATAGGGCGTAGTATAAGGGTCCACATGGAGCTCCTTACCGTCGCCCTCGAGGTCCCCGAGAATTCCAACGTCATTCTCGGCCAGAGCCACTTCATCAAGACCGTCGAGGATCTCTATGAAGCCATCGTCAACACGGTGCCGCAGGCCCGTTTCGGCATCGCTTTCTGCGAAGCCTCAGGCGCCTGCCTGATCCGCGTCGAGGGCAACGACGATGCGCTGAAGGAAGCCGCCGTGCGCAACGCCCAGGCCGTCGCCGCGGGCCACACCTTCGTCATCTGCCTGCGCGAGGCCTTCCCCATCAACCTGCTCTCGCGACTTAAGGATGTCCCCGAGGTCGTCGGCTTGTTCTGCGCCACCGCCAATCCGGTGGAGGTGATCGTCGCCCAGAGCGAGTTGGGACGCGGCGTCCTGGGCGTCATCGATGGTTCATCGCCAAAGGGCGTCGAGGGCCTCGACGACATCGAGTGGCGCCACAACCTGCTGCGCAAGTTCGGCTATAAGCGCTGAGCCCAAGCGCTTCGATACCGCAGCAGGAGGGACGGGCCTGCACACGAGTTCCGAGGCGCCCCCGTGTGCCATGCTGGAGTTGCTATGCGCGACCCGGAGATCATCGAAACCGAGCTGATGGAAATCAGCGGCATCGCCGACGACTCCATCAAGCTCGAGCGCATCATTGCCTGGTGCGCGTCGCATCCCGACGAAGTCCCCTTCGCTTTGCATCAGCTCCTGCGCCGGCGCGACAGGCACCCGAAGCAAGCGCCCGAAGCTTAACCGCGGAACCGTCCCTGGATTCCGTCCCTGGATTCTGGATTCGTCCCTGGATTGGACGACCGGTGTCCCCAGGCGAGTTGGTGTGTGCGGGAGCGGATGGGGCAGGGCTGGCGCAGGGCGGGTGAAGAGGTTGGGGGCCGCGGGGCGGCGGGGGCGGGGCGGCGCGCGATAGGGCCGCATCTACTTCGTTGCGCTTGGTCGCCGTCCTCGACGTACCCCCAAGTACGCCTGCGAGCGGCTCCCTTCGCGCGCCTCGTATCTACTGCCCTCTCATCGCGCCTGGCTGCGATCGTGGTGCGACATCTGGGCTAGGCGGCGCGCTTGGGGGCGGGCTTGGGGGTGGGTTTGGCGGGGTGGGGCGGGGGTGTGGATTGCATTTTTGGGGGAACAAAGCTAAATGTCGAGTTTGTCTTGTGGATTGATGGGGTTGCGGAGGGTGTTTCGTGGCTTTCGTGGGCGTTTGGAGGGTCCGAGAGTGGGGCGGGCGGGGTGTCAGGCGAGGATGACTCGGCGTCGGCCAGCGACGGTGCGTTGGTAGGATCTGATTGGTCGGGCGGGGCGTCGGGAGAATCGGGCGCGGGAGCAGCGGGGACGGTGTCCGGGACGGCGATGGTGTCGCAAAAGGCGGGGGGTTCGTCGACGCGGTAGGCCATGGAGTCGGGCGGCAGGGTGGAGACTTCGACCCAGGGGTGGGAGGCGGCGTCGGGCGCGGCGCGGCGTTCGGCCTGGAGGTCGGTGATGAGCCGGAGGGTCGAGTCGGCGGCGCGGCGGAGGCGGTGCTGGAGCAGCTCCACGCGCTCGAGTGGGGTTTCGCCTTTGTAGTGGCGGAACTGCGAGTGCAGCTCGGTGCTGCAGGCTAAGAAGGCCTGCTGTTCGGGGATGGGGCTGTCGAGGCGGCGGTCGGCCTGTTCGATGGTGTCGACCAGGAAGGCGCGTTCCAGGCGTTCCAGGCGGCGCAGCTTCCACAGGTCCTTGACGAGGCGGTGGACGAGCTCGATTTCGACGGCGCCGGCGGGGCGCAGGTCGGCGAGGTAGTCGGCCAGGGTGGCGTGGTAGTCGGCGGGGTCCTCGAAGTCGGTCAGGGCGA
>JBKQPG010000081.1:0-7798 GCA_052145115.1 Bryobacteraceae bacterium | reverse complement strand
CTCGGCGCTGATGCAGATGGGGATGGCAGCGCCCATGGCGGCCTACGCGCACCGCGCCGCCTTTCTGGCCGTCCCTTCGAACGCAGTCGTGGTTCCGCTCACCGCCGTTCTGACTCCGATGGCCATGGTGGCTGTGCTGTTCAGTTATGCTTCGCGGGTGCTGGCGTGGCTGCCGGCCTTGCTGACCAGCGTGCTGCTCCATGGGATCACCGGCAGCGTCCGGCTGCTGGGCGGCGCGCGGGCTTCCACAGTGCGGGTGGCGACTCCCACCACGGTGGCTGTGCTGGCATTTGGGGCGGCGTTTGCCTTGGCCATGATCGCGGCGCGCCGCCGGCGCGTGTGGGCTGTGGCGGGGCTGGCAGCTATGCTCGCCGCTTCCACCTGGATCGCGCTCGTACCGACCACACCGCAGGTGCGCGCTGGCCTGCTGGAGATCACCGCGCTGGACGTGGGACAGGGCGACTCGCTGCTGGTGGTCTCGCCGCAGGGCCGGACCTTGCTGGTGGATGCCGGCGGGCTCACCGGCCAGCCGCGGTCGAACTTCGATCTGGGCGAGGATGTAGTCTCGCCCTACTTGTGGTCGAGGGGCATGGCGCGTCTGGATGCCGTGGCCATCAGCCACGCCCACTCCGACCACATAGGAGGAATGCGCGCGGTGATCGCCAACTTCCATCCCCGCGAGCTGTGGTTCAGCGTCCAGCCGGAGAGTCCGGAACTCGCAGCCGTGCTCGGCGAGGCGCGGCAGCAGTCGGTCCAGCTAAAAGAATTCCGCGAAGGAGCACGTTTCGATTTTGGCGGGGCGAGCGTCGAAGTGCTGGCGCCGCCGCGCAACTGGGCCGCGGGCCGGCATCCACAGAACAACGACACGCTAGTGCTCAAGCTGACTTACGGAGACACTTCGGCCCTGTTGGAGGGAGATGCGGAGAAGCGCATCGAGCGGCTGATGTCGGCAAGCGGCGAGGCGCGCGCCGACCTGCTGAAAGTCGGACACCATGGCAGCGCGACATCGTCCTCACCGGAATTCCTCTCGGCGGTGCAGCCGCGTTTTGCCGTGATCTCCGTCGGCGCTCACAACCCGTTTGACTATCCGAGGCGGGAGGTCCTGGAGCGCCTGGAAGGATCGAAGGTCGCCACCTTCCGCACCGATCTGTGCGGCGCCGTGACCTTCTATCTGGATGGGCGGGGCGTTGAGCCTAAGCTGCCGGGCCGCTGAGGTCGTTCCGCTCGTCCTCGTCCTTTGTCTGCTCGGCCGCGGCGCGGTATTCCTCGATCAGCCGCCGCGCCTCTTCCGCCTTTTGCGCCCCGACGCGGATCACCACCCCACCCACGCCCGGCAGGATTTCCTGCGGCGCATCCAGAGACACGATTACCGAATCGATGCCTTTAGAATCCAGCAGGCCCTGCACGACCATGGCTTCGGAATCTTCCTTGCTGCCGAAAACTTCTACCAACGGTTCATCGCCGGACGGCGGGCTTGGAGCGGGCCCGGCTTGCGACTGCGGTTTGGGATCCATAAGGACCTCCGGAATGGTGCGCACGTGCCAGTTACCATTGTAATCGGGGATGGACACCAGCGGTGCGGGGAAGCCGCGCATTTCCGTTGTATGATGCGCCCATACCCTGGGGGCCGAATGGATAGTCCGGAACGACGAGAGGAACCACAAAGTCAGGCCGAAATCGCGGATGAAAACCGAAAAATCCGCCGCCTGCAGATCATGATGAGCATGGTGATGTCGGTCATCTGCCAGGATTCCAGCCTGACCCTCGAACAGGCGTCCGAGCTGGTGGCCAACACCAAACACGCCGCGCTGGCCATGTTCCCGGACAAGGAATTCGCCTACGACATCCTCTACAAGCCCCGCCTGCAGCGGCTCCTGCGGGAGCGGTTTCGGTTGCAGTAGGCACCCCCTCACTTCTTCTCCACCCGCGTCAGCCGCAAGGTTAGCGTTCCCCACCACAGACGGGCGCGCATCTGTACCGGGATATGGCTGGCATCATCGGAATACCATATCCAGATGCGTCCTTTGCTCCTGACCGCGCCGCTCGCAGCTTCGGGCTGAACCCGCACCGTGTGGAAGGCGCCCGCCGGAGTCTTGATCTCCTCCCGCCCCTCCACCCGCGCGCGTACGTCGCTGGTTTTGCCCCCGTTGTTCAGCGGGAAGGTGTACGCCTGGCCGACTTGAAGCGGCCGCGAGCCCAGGTACAAGATGCCGGACACAACGTCGGTCACGCAGCCGGGAATCTCGTTCTCGTCCTGCTTGCTGGCGCCGGTCTTCAGGTTTTTTTCCTGGAGCACGCTCTGGCGCCGGGAGTAGTCGAAGCGGATCGAGGTATCGAGGCGTCGGAAGCCCTCTTCGGTGTGCTTGGTGATGCGGGCGGAGCAGAAGGTCCGCGGATCGAGCCGGGCGTCGAAGCGGTCGTGGACGGGATAGAGCACGGAAAAAACCCCGGTGGAATCGCCGCTCGCGGTCACCCGCTCTTCGTCGCCCGAGGCATCTAGGCGCAGGGTAGCCGTGCCGGCGGTCAGCAGGCGCCATTCCACATCGTAGGAAAGCGTTTGCCCGTTGGCGAACGCGTACCCCGGCGGGGGCGGGGAGATGCGGGATTCGGATTCGATCACGGCCCCCGGCGTGGGGCCGGATGACTGCGGTGGCTGCGTCTGTCCCGTGAGAACGGCGGAGACCAGCAATGCGACCGCTACCGCCGGGGGCCCCATCGCGCGCGGTTTTCGCGTGATGGGGTGGGCTGCGCGGATCGTAGGCAAGAGTCGTTCCACCAGGGTTAGACGATCAACTCGCTCACCAGACCAGTTTGCAAATGAGGGCCGCCACAATCGCGGCAGCCCCTAGGACTGCATTGTACTCGCGATGCCCGCGATACCGGCCCCAGGAAAATTCACCGTGCGCGCCTGCCGCCACCGAGAGCCGGGGAAAAAGCCGCGGGACGTGCCGCGCATATTCGTCGAAGCCCGGAAACTGCGAGCGCAGGAACTGTTCCTCGAAGTTCATTACCGGAACATAAATAGCGAGAAAGATCACCGTCATCGCGAGCGCGATCCAGACGCTGCGGGCCGCCAGCACGAATCCAACAGCGATGATCAGCGAGCCCAAGTAAAGCGGATTGCGCGTGTGGGCATAAGGGCCAGCCGTAGTCAGCTCGCTGGCTTTTCGCACGTATCCGGACGCGTAGGCACGCAACGCCAGGCCGATCACCACGATGGCGCCGCCCGCGGCCAGGCATGCCCAGGACGGCCGTGCCCGCCAAAGATAGAACGCCGCGAATACGAATCCCACAGGCACGCGGATGCGGCGCGCGATCCTGGTCCAGCTATTCACCGTGCGCCTCCAGCAGCCGCAGAGCGGCGCGCAGCACTTCCGCGGCGGGAATCGAACGCAGACCGTCGTCCGGACGGTCGTGGTGCGTGTAAGAAGTCACGCTGGCAGCGTGGCGCAGGACGATGCTGCGCGTTCCGTAAGGACCGTTGCGGGCGGGATCGGTGGGACCGAAGATGGCGACCACCGGTACCCCCAACGCGGCCGCGAGATGCATGGGGCCGCTGTCGCCGCCAATGAACAGGCGTGCCCGGCGGGTGAGAGCGATCAGTTCGCCGAGCGAGCAACAGAGTGGCCGTGCGGCGCCTCCGCTGGCCTGCTCCACCGCGCACCCCAGCTCTTCCTCACTGGGACCGAAGTTGATGAGTGACGGCAGTCCCTGGCGCGCCAGGGCGGCGGCGACCTGGCCATAGTTTTCCGGCGGCCAGAGCTTCGCGCCCCAGCCTCCGCCCGGACTGAGCAGCGCGAAATCCTGCAGCCCACGCCGGCGTAGCTCGCCGTCGCACCAGCTCTCGCTGGTTGCGCTGCACGGCAAAGGAAAGCAGGGTGGCCCCGGCTCTTGTCCGGAGGCGGCTGCGGCCAGTTCGAGCCCTTGATCGACAACGTGGCGCGAGGTCGTGAGCACGCGTCGGGTGTAGAACATAGCTGCCGGCCGCTCGCGCGGACGGTCGAGCCCGATGCGTTCCGGCGCCGCGCTCCACAGGGCGAGTCCTGCCGATTTCCATGCGCCCTGGAAGTCCACGGCGAGCTCATAGCGAGCGGCGCGCAAGGCGCTCATCGCAGACCACGCTTCCTTCCACATCTGGTTTGAGAACGGCGCTTTGCGCCAGGCGACGGTGTTGATGAAGTGCAGCCGGTCAACCAGAGGCTTATCCGGAGCGCCGGCAGCGGCGTTCTCCGCGCCGCGGGCGCAGAGCAACCCCGACCAGCGCTGCTCGACTGCCCACCCGATCGTGGCAGACGGGAAGGCTCGCCGCAGGGCTGCCGCCCCGGGCAGGGCGTGCAGGATGTCTCCCATCGAGCCCAGGCGCAGGATCAGCAGTTTTTCCATTGGCGCAGAAGATCGGAAGTAGAGTGGTCTTTGGGATCGCCGACAATAGCCACGCGCCCGCCATATTCTGCCACCGCGTCACGCTCGGGCACGGTCTCGGCTGTGTAGTCGGTGCCTTTGGCGTGGATGTCGGGTCGGAGTTCGTGCAACAGCGCGCGCACGTCGGGCTCGGGAAAGATCACGACCGCGTCCACGGGTTCGAGAGCGGCGACGATCTCGGCGCGCTCGGCGGCGGGCATGCGAGGGCGTCCTTCGCCTTTCAGCGCGCGGACCGAGGCGTCGTCATTGACCGCGACCACCACGCGCCCGCCCAGCGCCTTGGCCCCGCGCAGGTAGCGGATGTGGCCAACGTGCAGCACGTCGAAACAGCCGTTGGTCAGGATGATGCGCTCCCCGGCGCGCCGCCATGTTGCAACTTGTTCGCGCAGAGCGCCGCGCTCGACGACTTTGTTGTCTGCGGACATTCGTCTTCTTTTTACCACGGAGACACGGAGACACGGAGGAATTCAAGATAAGCGAGAACCGGCGGCTGGGCCTATGTGATTCTCGAAGCCGATTCCTGGATTGCCTCCGTCAGCTCGTCGCGTGTCACCGTCGCGGTCCCGCGCTTCATGACCACAATGCCGCCGGCATAATTGGCGAGGCGCGCCGCCTCCTCCGTAGATGCCCCGGCGGCCAGGGCCGCAGTGAAGGCGGCGATCACGGTATCGCCCGCACCGGTGACGTCGGCCACCTCGTCGCTGCCGTAGATGGGGATCTCAACCGGTTTCCGCCCGCGCTCGAAGGCCATCATCCCGTGCCGCCCGCGGGTGATCAGCAGCGAGTCCAGCTTCATCCGCTGCATGAGCGTCTTGCCCGCCAAGCGCAGGCGCTCGCCGTCGTTGCCGATCGCGGTGCTCAGGATTTCTTCCACCTCGGGCTGGTTGGGCGTGGCTGCAGTCACGCCGGAATACGCGAGCAGCCGGTAGCGCGAGTCCAGCGTGATGGGGATGCCGTCCAGCGCGCGCTTCACCCGCACGGCGGTCAGCATCTCGGGAGTGGCGGCGCCGTAGCCATAATCGGAGATCAGCAGCGCGTCGGAGGCCTCGGCGTACTCGCGCGCCAGCATCGCCAGCCGCCGCCGAACCTCGGCATCGGGCAACTCCGCCGACTCGCGGTCCACCCGCACCACCTGCTGGCGCTGGGTGTGCGTGTGTCCGGCCAGGATGCGCGTTTTGGTGACCGTAGCGTGTCCTTTCAGCTTGACGATGCCGCTGAGCGGAATCTTCTTCTTGCGAAGGCATTGCAGCAGCCCGCGGCCGGCCTCGTCATCGCCCACCACGCCGACTGGCAGCACGGTCACGCCCAGGTCGGCGAGGTTGTAGACGGCATTGGCGCCGCCTCCGGGCACGATGGTCCGCTCGCGATGCTTAAGGATCAGCACCGGCGCTTCGCGCGACACGCGGGAGATTTCGCCGAAGATGAACTCGTCGGCCACCAGGTCAGCGAGCACCGTCACCGTGACCTTCGGAAACGACTCCACGATGCGGAGCAGGCGCTCGGCGTGCTTGGAGAGCTTGTGCATGAGGAACGAGTGATTCTCTCATGCGCGGCACGCGGAAGGTAGCGCCGTCGTTACACCGCTCTGCCGCGTCGCTTTGCGATGGTGTCTAGCAGCACATCGATTGCGCACTGTCCGTCTAGCAGATCCATCTTTACCGGCACGACGGCCAGGGGCTTCAACGCGGAGAAGTAACCGCCCAGGTTGACCGCGTCTTTTTCCGTGGTGACCAAGCCATCGGCTTCGGAGCGCGTGGCCATCGCCATCAAATCCCGGACGTCCTTCTCCGTGTACTGATGGTGATCGCGGAAGCTGGCCTCGGCCGCCAGGTCAACCCCGGCGTTGCGCAGTTGCACAAAGAAATTCTTTGGGCGCGCGATGCCGCAGAAGGCCAGCGGGTGCGCCGGCAGATCGCGAGGGGCGATGGTGCGGTGCGCGCGCCACACCAGCTTGCCTTCGAGTGGGAACACGTCCTCCGGGGCGCCGCTGGTCAGCACCACGGCATCGGCGCGGGCGAGCGCGGAGAGCGGTTCGCGCAGGCGGCCGGCCGGCAGCAGGCGATCGTGCGCGTCTTCGGCGGTGACCAGAACGATATCGAAATCGCGCGCCAGGGCGCGGTGCTGGAAGCCGTCGTCGAGCAGGTGCAGGCGAGAGGGAAAGCGTTCTTCCGCCAGCCGTCCGGCGGCGAAGCGCTCCTCGCCCACGATCACCGGCACTTGCAGCTTGCGCGCGATGAGCAGGGGCTCGTCGCCGAAATCGCGGGAAGCTCCGCCGGGATCGACGACGGCGACCCCGCGGGTGTGGCGTTTGTAGCCGCGCGAGAGCACGTCGAAGGCGATGCCACGCTGCTTCAGCATCTCGCCCAGCAACAGGACGAACGGCGTCTTTCCCGATCCGCCAACGGACAAGTTTCCGACGCTGATTACCGGCCTCCCCAGGCGGCGGGACGGCAACACCCCGCGGCTGTAAAGGGCGTTGCGCGCGCCCACCGCCGCGCCGAAGAGCAGCGAAAGGGCGCTCATGGCGTGGTTTCCAGAGCGTTGGGCACGGCCTCGCGCGCCTGCCGGTCGGCCCCCAGCAGAGAAGCCAGCGCCGCGATGGTACGTTCGCCGGCTCCCCGCTGCTGGCGGACCACCTCGGCAGCACGCCGGCCGAGCTCCTGACGGGCGCCGGCGTCGTTTAGCAGCCGCAGCAGCTCGCCGGCAAATCCTCCGGGGCTGATACGCCTCACCGCGCCCGCGCGCTCGAAGATGCCGATGATGTCGCGAAAATTCTCGGTGTGAGGCCCCACAAGAGTTGCAACTCCGTACTGCGCCGGCTCGAGGATGTTGTGCCCGCCACGCGGCACCAGGCTGCCGCCGACAAAGGCCACCGCTGCCAGCGAATACAGCGCGGCCAGTTCACCGATGGTATCGAGCAGAACCACGCCGCCAGCGAGCGATTCATTTCCGGCAAGCTGCGATCGCCGCCAGAACTTCAGACCTGAAGCGGTGATCAACTCGGCCACGGCGTCGAAGCGCTCCGGACGCCGCGGCGCCAGGATGAGCACGGCGCGCGGATGCTTTCCGAACACCGCACTGAAGGCCCGCAGCACAATGGGCTCTTCGCCTTCCGCCGTGCTGCCGCACACCACCACGGCCGTTGCCGGTTCGAGGATTCGGCGCAACATCTCCACTGCAGGCAGCAACTCCGGCGGCTGAACATCGAATTTCAAATTGCCCGCCACGCTGACCCGAGCCTCGGGCGCTCCGATGGCCACGAGGCGGCGCGCATCCTCCTCGCTCTGCGCCAGAAACAGATCGAGATTGCCCAACACGCGCCGCCACAGCGCCCGCAGCCGCAGATAGCGGGGCAGTGAGCGATCGGATACGCGTG
>JBKQPG010000080.1:0-37497 GCA_052145115.1 Bryobacteraceae bacterium | reverse complement strand
GCCTTGATGCGCAGGTGTTGTTTGATCCATTTAAAGAACAGCTCGATGCGCCAGTGGCAGCGATAGAGTTCGGCGATGGTCAGGGCGGGCAGAGCGAGGTGATTGGTGAGAAACACGATCGGCTGGAGGTCGAGCGAGGCGCGATAGCTGATGCGGCGCATTGGTTGCGCGGGGACACACCTACAGCGTCCTGAAGCGGGCCGGCTCCCTGACGGTCGCGGCTCTGAAATGCGGGGCGAAAGCGTGTTTTTTCGTGTTTTCACCGGGCGCGGAGCGGGAAAAACACCGTGTTTTTTGCGGTTTTCCGGCGGCGGAAGCGGGGACGCGGCGGGCTGCGGGAGGGCTGTAGAGGGTGGGCAAAGAGGGGGCGCGGAAGGGGAGAGCGAGGGGTGATAACGTACAAGGCATGCAATCGGTGGCGGCGATGGCGCGCCAGTTCCTGCGGGCGGCGGTGGGGCAGAGCATGTATGGAAGGCTGAAGCAGGCGTACGGGCGGAGAGGGCCGGACGGGTACCTGGGGAGGGTGAGCGGGGTGATTCACGTCGGCGCCAATGCGGGCCAGGAGCAGGAGAATTACGCGCGGCACGGGTTGGACGTGGTGTGGATCGAGGCGCTGCCGGAGGCGTTCGCGGAGCTGCAGGCGAACCTGGCGGGCTATCCGAAACAGCGCGCGTTTCAGCGGCTGGTGACCGACGAGGAGGGCCGCGAATACCGATTCCACGTGGCCGACAATGAGGGCCAGGCGTCGTCGATCTACGAACTGGCGGGCCACCGCAGGATGTGGCCGGAGGTGCAGTACAGGGGTGAGCTGCGGCTGCGGAGCACGACGCTGAGCGCGCTGTTACGGGAGGAAGGGATCGAGGCGGGGCGGTACCAGGCGCTGGTGCTGGACACGCAGGGCTCCGAGCTGCTGGTCCTGCGAGGGGCGGTTGAGGCACTGGCGAATTTCCGTTACATCAAGGCCGAGGCGGCCGATTTCGAAATGTACGAGGGAGGATGCCGGGCGGACGAGGTGACGGAGTTTCTGGCGCGGCACGGATTTGCCGAGCGGCGGCGGGATGTGGTGCGCAGGATGGCGGGCGTGGGGACGTGTTACGAAATCCTGTACCGGCGGACGGAGGCGCGAAGCCGTGTTTTTGCGTGATTTCACCGGGCGCTGAGCGGGGAAACACCGTGTTTTTTGCGGTGTTTTTGCGGCGCGGCGCGGGGCGAGTGGGAGCCAGAAAACGTCCCCAGGAGGCAGTCCCAGAGGGGCTTTTCAAGGCTGATTTGCACGCGAGTCAGGATTGAAAACGGCGCAGGGCGTTGCTAGTGGCGGAGTGCCAGGCGTCGAGGAGCTTATCGAAGGCGGCGTTCAACTCAGTGTCGATTTCCTGGCGCGCGGGGTCGGCGTCGAACCAAGCGAGGGACCGGCGGATGCCTTCAGAAAATGGCACGGTGGCGCGGAAGGTGGGGACGAAGCGCTTGATCTTGGAGTTGTCGAAGACGGAGCTGTTGGACTTGTCGCCGAGGAGGGTGCCGAGCTTGTCGGGCAGGCAGGCGGCGATGAAATCAGAAGGGATGTGGACCAGGCGCGGCTCGGCGCCGGCGGCGGCGGCGACGATCCGGAAGAACTGATTCCAGGTGAGGACCTCGTCGGAGGTGATGTGGAAGGCGTGGCCGATGGCCTGGGCGTGGCCCAGCAGGCCGACCAGGCCCAGGGCGAAATCGGAGTTGTGGGTGATGGTCCAGAGCGAGGAACCGTCGCCGGGGACGATGACGTCGAGGCCGCGGCGCATGCGATCGACGACAGTGTAGGGGCGGGTCCAACTGTTGAGGACCAGAGGAATCGAGGTGTCGCCATAGGTGAGCGAGGGGCGGACGATGGTGGCCGGGAAGCCGTCGTCGCGCCAGGCCCGCAGGAGCAGATCCTCGCAGGCGATTTTGTCGCGGGAGTACTGCCAGAAGGGGTTGGAGAGAGGCGTGGATTCGGTGATGAGATAGTCCGTGGCGGGCTTCTGATAGGCGCTGGCGGAGCTGATGAAGACGAACTGGCGGGTGCGGCCACGGAACAGAGCGAGGTCGCGCTCGATGTGGGCCGGGGTGTAAGCGATCCAGTCGACGACGGCGTCGAAGGAACGGGAGGCGAGGGCGGCGGCGGCCGAAGCGGGGTCGTCGATGTCGGCGCCGAGGGTGTGGACGCCGGGGGGCAGAGCGGCCGGATGGCGGCCGCGCGTGAGCACAGTGAGATCGAGACCGCGCTGGGCGGCGAGCTGGGTGCAGGCGGAGCTGATGATGCCGGTGCCGCCGATGAAAAGTACGCGCATGTTGCAGTTGTAGCAGGCGCGGGGGCGGGGATGGAAGCCCCACAAACGGCAGGGCGGGCAGGGCCGGCTGGAAAGCCGGCTGCAGCCAGGATTGGCCGTCCCACAAGATGCGGGCCGCTCACTGACGGCGAAGGGCGCTAGTTGCGGACCGCGAGGGCCAAGTTGCCGATGCTGGTGGGATGGAGCGGCGCGGCCGTCCGTTTCAGGGCGCCGGGGTTCTGAGCGGCAGAGTTCGGAGCGGCGGGGCTGTGGGCGTTCTCGGCGAAATACATGCGCACGGCGCGCTCGAGGTCGGGCGCGGAGAGGCGGCGCGGGGACTCCTCATAGGAGTTGATACAGGCGACGATCTTGCAGATGTCGCGCGGATAACAGGCGCGCAACTCCGATCCGCCGAGCATGCGGCACAGGCCCATCAACTGGTCGCAGAGGCTGGGGTCGGTCTCAAAGCCCTGGCGGGCGGCCTCGCGGCGGAAGATCTCGACGAAGCTGCGTTCGGCGACGGGCGGGACGAAAATCTTGTTGGGGATACGGCGCAGGAAGGCAGCGTCCATCAACTGCTTGGGCTCGAGATTAGTGGCGAAAACGATCATCAGCTCGAAGGGGACCTGGAACTTCAGACCGTAGCTCAAGTTGAGGTAATCGACGCGCCGATCCATGGGCAGGATCCAGCGGTTCAGCAGGCTGGCCGGGGAGACGACCTGGCGGCCGAAGTCGTCGACGATGAGGATGCCGTTGTTGGCCTTCATCTGGACCGGCGCGGCGTAGATATTGGTGGCGGGATCGAGGCGCAGCTCGAGCATCTCCATGGAGAGCTCGCCGCCGACCATGACGGCGGGGCGCTGGCAGGCGACCCAGCGCGGGTCCAGGCCGGGGCAAAAGCCTTCGAGGGGGTGGTGCATCACGGGATCGAAGACCGAGATGATCTGGCCGTCGATTTCGACGGCGTAGGGAATGACGATGGCGTCCTCGAAGACCTTTACGGTGCGCTCGGCGAGACTGGTTTTGCCGTTGCCGGTGGAACCGAACAGGAACAGCGTCTCCTGGCTGATCAGCGCCGGGCCCAACTGGTCGAGGACCTCGTCCTCCAGCACCAGGTCGGAGAAGACGCGGCGCAGGTGCGGGCGGGTGATTTTGGGGCGCGCGGACTGGGCGCGGACGGTGGATTGATAGACCTGCAGGGAGACGGGGGCGGGGCCGGCATAGTGGCTGGCGGACTGGCGGTCGGTGGCGAACTTGTGGCCGGCGGAGGTCAGGCTGAGCATGAAGTTCTGGCCGTCGGTGCCGCGGATTTCGACGAGTTTCTCCTGTTGCAGGTGGCGGAAGACGGCCTCCAGGACGGGGGGCGGGAGCTTGAGCTCGCGATGCAGGGAGAGCAGAGTGCTGACGCCTTCCAGATGGAGCCGGCGGGCGACCAGGTCGACCACCAGGGCCCAGGGGATATCGAGGGAGTCCAGGTCACGCGGGGCCTGGGGCACACAGACCAGGTTAAGCGGGGGATGCGGCATGGGCGGCACTATGCTGTATCGTCCAGATTCGATCCAGTTTGAGGAAATTTCGCGCCGGGGCGGAGGATTGCCGCGCGGCGGGGCGATGGGGGGCGGCGGGAGGAGCGTTCAGGGAGCGCGGGCCGAAGCGGCTGGTTGTCCGTATCGCATTCATTTTATTTGACTTATTAGGCGTCTAAAAACGTACAATCACATCCGAATGGCGGCATTAGGATTTCTCAATAATTTCTATTGACGCACGTGTTGCGATTGCTTAACATTGGTTCCTTGGCAAGTTTGTGGCGGCGGGCAACCGGGAGCTGCCTATGCCGCCATGTGGAGTGTGGGCATTAGAGGACGGAAAGTCCCGAGAGAAGAACAAGAAGAGGATTTCCGGGAGTGGGGTCGGACAGACCCTCATTGCGACGGCGGCGAAGACTTGGCGGGGCAGATCGTTTGGAATTCCGGCGTTCCACTGGGGGCCGGGCCAAATGAAGGCTTGACGGGGCCCCGATCACCGGCATCACTTTCAGAATGCCGGGCATTCAGCACAATCTGAACCGGTACGAAGCACGGCTGAGCGCCGCCGTGGAATTCCTCTCCTGAATTCGGCCTCCCCAGGCGGGCAGGGCTCAAGCAGCCACACACCTGGGGGACCGGAGATGGAGCTCCCCGCCACGTTTATGTGAGCTCGAGGGACGCCGCGCTAAGCGGCGGAGGAGAAGGAAATTGAAGACCAAGATTGCGATTAGCGTGTTGTTCATCGCGGCGGCGCTGTCGCGGCCGGCACAGGCGGGCCAACTGTTTATGAACATCACATTGCCGACGATCCCGGCGCATCACTCCAGTCTGGTGCTAGGAGAGTCGGTGAACCTGTACCTTTCAGGCCCCGGCTTCCCAAGCCCCACCAACGGCTATATCATAGCGAGCGGCTATGACAACCTGTTTCCCTCAACGAGCATCCAGCCGCCCAAATTCACTGGGGCGACCCAGGTGGACCTCGAGGTGGCGCAGAATGGAAGCGGCTCTTCGGCGCATGTAGGCCTGGGTCTGGACAGCAACGACGCCCCTTACGTCGGCCCGAGCGACGGCATCGTGCTGAATTTTTCCAACGTCAAACAGAACTTGGGCGGCTTGCCCCTGGCGGCCGTCACGTTCAGTTTAGTTCAGGACGTCACCGGGGATGCGAATTGGGTCATTTATGGGACGACCGGCGCGAACGGGACGGGCACCGCGACACTCCTGGATTCCGGTCCGACGTCGATCCTTGGACCGATCACATTCACGACCAATTCGATATACGCCTCATATGTGATTGGAGAGTCCAACGACTGCGCCCTGGACATCGAAAACATCGAGCTCGAGTACGCAGCGCCCGAACCAGGCACGTTCGCGCTGGCGGGCATGGCGCTGATGGGGCTCGGAGCGGCCCTGAAGAAGCGGGGGCGGAAGGCCTGAGCGGCCGCACTCCGCGCAGTCGCAGGAGCGCCAGGGGAACGAAGCGCGGAGCGCACATCCGGGCGCGGGCGCGGACGCCGGCGGCCCGGTTCCGTTGATAAGCTCGAAGCAATCGAGTCCAGCGGAACGGAGGCCGAGGCATGAATACAAGACGCATGGTGGCGCTGGCGGGCGCAGTGATTGCGGGCGCGTGGGCTCAGGATGGGGGAGGGCCGGCCGGCGTGTTCGAGGGACACGGCGACGTGGGCACGGTGCTGCACCCGGGCGCGGCGGTTTACGACGCCGCCCAGCGCAGCTACACGGTGCGCGGCAGCGGGGCGAACATGTGGTTCACCGCGGACGCGTTCCAGTTCGTATGGAACAAAGTATCGGGCGACGCGTCGATCACGGCCGACATCGCGTTCCCGGCGGCGGGCGGGAACGCGCATCGCAAGGCCGTGCTGATGGTGCGCCAGAGCCTGGACGCCGACTCGGTGTACGTGGACGCGGCGCGGCACGGCGAAGGGCTGACATCGATCCAATTCCGCGAAGAGAGGGGCGGCCCGACGCACGAAGTGCAATCAAACATTTCCGCTCCGCAGCGTTTGCGGCTGGTGAAGCGGGGGCACTATGCCACGATGCTGCTGGGGGAGGCTGGCGGGGCATTGAAGATTGCGGCGGGCGCGCCGCGCATCGAGCTCCAGGATCCCTACTACATCGGCATCGGCGTGTGCGCGCACGATCAGGACGCGGTGGAACAGGCCGTGTTCTCGAACCTGGAGATCGATCAGATAGCACCCGACGCGGGGCGGAAGCCCGCGCTATCGAGCACGCTGGAAACGATCCCGGTGAGCGAAGCCGGGCGTCCCGGCGACCGCAGGGTGGTGTACGCGACCCAGGGGCGGATCGAAGCTCCGAACTGGACGCGGGACGGCGCGGCGATCGTGTACAACAGCGCGGGCCGGCTGTACCGCATCGCGGCCGGGGGCGGGCGGCCGGAGGCGATCGACACCGGCCCGGCGACGCGCATCAACAACGACCACGGGATCTCGCCGGACGGGACGATGCTGGCGATTAGCGACCAGTCGCAGGGCCAGCACGACTCGTTGATCTACGTGATGCCGCTGGCGGGCGGCACGCCGCGGCGCGTTACAGAAAGGGGACCGTCGTATTTTCACGGCTGGTCGCCGGACGGCAAGACGCTGGCGTTTTGCGGAGTGCGCGACGGCGAGTACGACGTGTACACGATTCCGGCCGAAGGGGGCGCAGAGAGGCGGCTGACGACGGCGCCGGGGCTGGACGACGGCCCGGAATATGCGCCGGACGGCGAGTCCATTTACTTCAACTCCGAACGGACCGGCAGGATGCAGATCTGGCGCATGAAGCCGGACGGGACGGAACAGGAGCAGGTGACGAACGACGAGTACAACAACTGGTTCGCGCACCCGTCGCCGGAGGGGAAGCGGCTGGCGTTTCTGTCCTACGGGAAGGACGTGAAGGGGCACCCGGAAAACCAGGACGTGATGCTGCGGCTGATGACGCTGGCCGACGGCAAGATCACGGAGCTGGCGCGGCTGTTCGGCGGGCAGGGCACGATCAACACGCCGTCCTGGTCGCCCGACGGCAAGCGGCTGGCGTTTGTGAGCTACCAACTGCAGTAAGGCGATGGAGGGGCGAGCGTGGAGCGGAGCGGCGAGGCGCGCGGGGTGCGCTGATGGGAGCGGGAAAGCGTCGGGTGAGCCGCTGATCCGGGCGGCTCGGCACGGGTCCGGCTGCTAGACGCCGATCGGGCTGAGGCAGGCTGATCCGGGCAGCTCCGGACTTCCCGGCGAGCTTCCCGCCGGGTTTCCGCCGAACTTCTCGGCAGGGGAGAATGCGATCTGATAGCATCTTGTGAACATGTTGTTCACAGCTGCGATCCTAGGCATCTTCGTTTACGGCATGATCGCCGCCATGTTGGGCACGATCCTGCCGGACCTCTCGAACAAATTCTCGCTTTCCCCAAAGCAAAACGGCAACATCGCCCTGATTCAGGCCGTGGGCCTGATGATCGGCTCATTCACCAGCGGCCCGTTGATGGACATATACGGGAAACAGGTCGGGATGCTGCTGGGCCTGGCGCTGATCGCGGTCTCGCTGATCGCACTGCGCCGCGCGGCCGGGTACACGATGGTTGCGCTGTCGTTGCTGGTGCTCGGTTACGGCGGCGGCGTGGTGGTCAACGCGGGCAACAGCCTGAACACGGTGGTCAATCCCGACAACCCGAGTTCGGTGGCGAACCTGTTGAACCTGTTCTTCGGAGTGGGCGCGCTGGTGACGCCGCTGGTGGCGGCCAATCTGTTCAAGAGCGACACAAAGAAGATCACGGCATTCGCGGCGACGCTGGCCCTGGTAGCGCTGGCGGCGAGTATCGTGGCCCCGTATCCGAAAGCGAGCGGGCAGATGTCGTTCAACTTCGGGATGGCGGCGAGCCTGCTGGCGAATCCTAAAGTGGTGCTGCCGGCGCTGCTGCTGTTCCTGTACGTGTCGTGCGAAGTCGGCGTGTGGAACTGGCTGGTGCGGCACCTGATCGCGCAGGGCGTGGCGGAGAAACGCGCCATGACGATCCTTTCGCTGGGGTTCGCGCTGGGCCTGATCGTGGGCCGCGTCGGGATCTCGCGGGTACTGCTGTCGGTGGATCCCAGAACGGTGCTGATCGGGGCGGCGATCGCGATGGCGATTACGACGTTCCTGATGCTGCAAAGCAGCAGCCCGACGGTGGCGTGGGCGGCGGTGTTCATCGCCGGACTGGCGATGGCGCCGGTGTTCCCGACGACGCTGGGCGTGGTGGGGAAGGCGTTCATGCAGACGGCGGACCGGATGGCGCAAGGCCTGCCGGCGCAGGAAGCGACGGCCATGGGCATCGTCGTCACGGTGGGCTGGTGCGGCATCATTGCGTCGAGTCCAATTATCGGCGGCATCGCGGGCGACGACCCCAAGAAGCTGAAGAAGGCGCTGCTGCTGCTGCCGGCGGCGTCGATCATCATGGCGGGCGTCGCGTACGCGATGTAGGCGGGAATCCAAAACAAACAGGCGGGTGGGCGCGCGCGGCGCTCACCCGTTTTTCGTCTCCAGCATCAACGTCACCGGACCGTCGTTAGTGAGCGATACCAGCATGTGCGCGCGGAACACGCCTGTTTGCGTTTCGACGCCGCGACGGCGGGCCGCGGCGACGAAGTGCTCGTAGAGCCGGTTGGCCTGCTCGGGCGGGGCGGCGAGGTCGAAGCTGGGGCGGCGGCCCTTGCGGGTGTCGCCGTAAAGGGTGAACTGAGAGACGACGAGCAGGGCGCCGGCGGTGTCGAGGAGACTCAGGTTCATCTTCCCCGCGGCGTCGTTGAAGACGCGCAGTTCGAGGACTTTTTCGAGCAGCGCCTCGGCCTCGGCTTCGGTATCTTCGCGGCGCACGCCGAGCAGCACGAGCAGGCCGGCGCCGATAGAGCCCGTGATCTCGCCTTCGACCTCGACCCGCGCCGACGTCACTCGCTGAACCAGTGCCCGCATTCAATTAACCTCTTGCAAACCCGCGAGCCGCGACCTCGCGGGGTTCGCATCCCGGATTACGCAACCTATCACTCTGCTAAAGGCATCAGCGCAATGACCTCAACAAATGAGCGGTCACAGGCATCGGTGGGAGCTGCAGGATGAACGCCTTTCCGAATCTGAACCGCGGATAGGAGTCCGGAGTTGCAGAAGACAAACAAGGCCGCCGGCTGCAGTTGTCTGTTTGAATCGAGGAATTGCCGTCTGACTTCCTCGGTGCTCATGCTGAAGCGCTCGTCTGGACTAACAAAGGCGCGAGGAATGTGAACCGATTTGCGAAGGGTCGCGAGTTGTTCAAAATAGTCCGACTGTGAAAGCCCAGTGCAGGCGCCGTACGACTCCCACTGCGTTCGTTGTAGCCTTTCGTCCGGCATCAGATCCAGCAGTCGCCTGTCTGGCTTGAAAGTGGCCGGGTGCGGCCCGCAACTCTGGCTCTGCCCATCGGCCTGCAGAGGAATGAACTTCCCTAACACGAAGCCCCTGAAGGATGCACCTGCACAGTACCGAAGGTCCGGACTCTCATCGCAGTAGTCAGGCCACCAAAGCAATTCCGCAACATAATTCGCAGTCTTCAGGGGAGTTGGTGTAGGACCCTGCTCGGTGGGCAACCTATTGCAGGCAACGAGCGTAACCAAAGCGATAATTGAGAAGGCTTTGTGAGACATGTGTTTCTCACTTCCCTCCACCTCCTACGGCCGCGCCATGTACTTCTTATACAGCCGCGTGTGACGGGTTTCGAGATCGACTTCGACGCCGCGAATGAAGACCATTTTGACATTGGTTTTCACCTCCAACAAATCGCCGTCGGTGACGACCAGATCGGCCACCTTGCCAGGGTCGATCGAGCCGTAGTCCTTGTCGATGCCCCAGATTTCGGCGGCGCTCAGCGTCACCGCGCGCAGCGCTTCGTCGTACGGGAGCCCATAGGGCACGCCCTGCGAAGCCTGATAGGGCAGGTTGCGGGAGAACTCGGTGTCGAAAGTGGCGAAGCAGAACTTGACGCCGGCGGCGTGCAGTCTGGAGGGCAGCGAGTAGGGCTCGTCGTAGGGATCATCCTCCTCGTCGGCGCCCGTCTGGGTGCGGCCGAGGATCACCGGGATCTTCTTTTTGGCAATCGTGTCGAGAGAGGCGCCGGGCTTGCGCACAGCGGCGAGGACGAGCCTGACCTGCTGGCGGTCGGCGAATTCGATGGCTTCGCGGATCTCGCGCTCGTGAGAGGCGAAAGCGACCAGGGGCACCTGGCCCGCCAGCAGTGGGATCATGGCCTCGAGCTTGAGATCGGTCTTCAACGGCAGGTTCGCTTTCTTGGCGGTCCAATAGCTGCGCGCGTCGTCGAAGAAGCTGGACAGGTCCTGAACCTCCTGGTCGTGCTGGCGCTTCAGATTGGGGTAGGTTTCGCGGGCAGCGCCGAACCTGGGGGCGTCGAAATTGATTCGCGGAATGGCGGGAAAGCGCAGGTGCATGCCGGCGGTGCGCAACACCTGCATCTGCTCCCAGGTCCAGCCGGCGAGGTGGGCCAGAGAGATCTGGCCGCCGATCATCTGGACGTTGCCGGCGCGGCCGCCTCCACCGACAGCGGCGGGCAGCAGGGCGGTCATGGTGATGCCGTTGGCGCGTACGACAGGGATGTGCTCGCTGTCGGGGTTCAGGGCGACGATGGGGCGGAGCTGGGGATCGAAGACACCAAGCTCGCCGGTGTCGACGGTTTCACGAATCGAGCCGATTTCGGCCAGGCCGACCGTCGAACCGGAGTTGATCATGCCCGGCCAAACGTGCATGCCTTTGCCGTCGATGAGACGGATCCTGGTTTTGGGCGGAGTTAGTTTTGCGCCGATCTCGGCGATCTTGCCATCGATAACAAGGACGCTCACACCGTCCTGCTGCGGCCCCGAGACGGGGTGGACGGTGACGTTCTTGATCAGGAACGACCCGCCCTCGGGGGGAGCGGCGAAGGTCGCAGCGGCGAACAGTGCGGCCATCAGAAGCTTACTCACGACGGCCTCCTTCGGGCCGGAGCCTCGGCCTTTTCGGCGGCTTTTTCCTTCTCCAGCAGACCTTTCCTTGCGGCTTCGCGCTGCGGCCGCGCGGCCAGGTCGGCATCGCGGTCGAAGTACTGGCGGCCGTCGATAAACACCTTTTCGACCTTGCTGTACATGGAGAGCGGATCCTGATCGAAGACGACGAGGTCGGCCTGTTTGCCGGTATCGATGGAGCCGACATATTGGTCGATCGCGAGTTGCCGGGCGGGGTTGATGGTCACCATGGCCAAAGCCTCGTCGGCGGTCATTGCGCCGTACTTCATGGTCTTGGCGGCTTCGGTGTTGAGGCGCGTGGAGAGATCGGCGCCGCCGGCGTCGTCGGAATTGAGGGATACAAGCACGCCCTTCTTAGTGAGCAGCGCGGCGTTGTAGGGGATGGCGTCGTAGGCTTCGATTTTGTAGCTCCACCAGTCGCTGAAGGTGGAGACGCCGGCGCCGTGGGCCTTGATCTCGGCGGCGACCTTATAGCCTTCGAGAGCGTGCTGCAGGGTGGCGATCTTGAAACCGAACTCCTCGGCCACGCGCAGGAGCATCAGGATCTCGTCGGCGCGGTAGCAGTGGGCGTGGACCAGGCGCTTGCCCTCGAGCACCTCGACCAGCGGCTCGAGCTTGAGATCGCGGCGCGGAGGGAGGATGCGCTCGCCGCGGGCGTGGCGCGTTTCATAATCCTGCCACGCGGCCTGGTACCGGCGGGCGTCGATGAAGGCCTGACGAATGACGTCCTCGACGCCCATGCGCGTGCCGGGATAGCGCAGATTCTGGGCGCTGCCGCCAGATGGATTCTGGCCGCCCTCGCCGGCGCGCTTGGGGTTCTCACCGAGCGCGAACTTAATGCCGGGCCTGGCTTCCTTCATGACCAGGCCGGCGGCGTCGCTGCCCCAACGCATTTTGATCACGACGTTGAGGCCGCCGATGGCGTTGGCCGAGCCGTGCAGCAGGTTGGCGGTGGTGGTGCCGCCGGCCAGATCGCGGTAGATGGCCGGATCCTGGGGATTGATGACATCCCGCATGGCGACCATGGAGGAGACGGAGACGGTGCCTTCATTGGTGGATTCGAGGGCGATGTGGGTGTGGCAGTCGATCAAGCCGGGAGTGACGTGATTGCCGCTGAGGTCGATGATCCTGGCGCCGATGGGCGCGAGGACCTTTTCTCCGACCTCACTGATGAGCCCGTCGCGGATGATGATGGAGCCGGTCATGGTGCCGTGGGTGACGGTGTGGATGGTGGCGTTCTGCAGGACGATCGTCGAGGGAGCGGCGGGCGGAGCGGCGGGCTGGGCGAGGATGAGGCCGCCGGCGGCGGCGGCGATCAAAATGGTACACAGGGGATTCATCACTGCTCCTTTCCGCCGGGGGCGGCACCGGCCGGGCGCGCCGGCGGCTCTTCGGGGGCCGGCAGATAGCGTTTGCCGTCGATGAAGACCATTTCGACTTTCGACTTGTCGTCGAAGAGATCTCCCTTCACGAGGGTGAGGTTGGCGATTTTGCCTCGGTCGATGGAGCCGAGGCGGCCGGCGACACCGTAAATCTCAGCCGCCGAGAGGGTCAGCGCGCGGATGGCGTCGTCGGGCTTGAGCCCCACGGCGATCGACTTTTTCAGAGCTTTCAGAATGTCCCTGGGCGCATCCAGACCTTCGGAGGAGATGGCGAAAGGAACCTTCGCCGCGGCGAGGACGGAGGGCGTCGTGGGCGCCTTGTCGCGCAACTCGAGAGTGCGCAGGCTGGGGATGAACTCGGGATCCGAATCGCGTTCCCGGGCCGGCCACTTCACGTTGAGGACCACCGGGACGCCGGCCTTTTTCAACAAATCCGCGGTGCGGAAGGCCTCCTGGCCGCCGTAGAGGATGAAGGGCGTTTTGAACTCCGCGGCGAACCTCAGCAGCCGTTCGATCTGCACGCGGCTGTTGGCCGGGAAGAGCAGACGGCGCGTTTCGAGCAGTCCTTCCAGGGCGCGGTCATAGGGTGGACGGGCGACGGTAACGGGGTTCTGGGCGTACGCTTCCCGGGCCGCCTTGTAGTACGCGGCGTCGATCCAGAGCTGGCGCTCATAGGCCATCACGCCCATCAGGGAGCCGGGAAATCCGCCTGAGAAACCGCCGGTGGCGAGCGTGGTGTAAAGACCGGCCGAGGGATCGAGCACCATGTCGCCGCCGGTTTCGCCGGCCAGGTTGATCACGGCGCCATGCCCGGCGAGGATGCCCTGCCGCGGAAAGGTGACGGCGGTGGTGAAGCCCGCGCTGCGGGCGGTTTCGAGCCGGCGGTCCGTGGGCTTGACGAGGTCGGCGGCCATTACCCAGGTGAAGGCGTTGGGGCGGTCCTCGGGCCCGCGCACGCGGGGCTGCGGCGGTTGAGGCGGTGTCGTCGCGGGAGCCGCGGGCGCGGGTGCCCCGCGCGCGCCACCCGCCGGGGTGGCGGGCGTGGCGAGGTCGGCGATGCCCCAAGTGCTGAGCGCATCGATGAGACCGGGATAGACGTTCAGCCCCGAGCCGTCGATGACGGTGACGCCGGCGGGGATGGCGACGTTTTCGCCGACGTCCTCGATCAGACCGTCCTTGATCAGCACGGTCGCCTTCTCCAGGACGGGGCCGCTGACGGTGTAGACCCGCGCGCCGCGGATGGCCATGCGCGACGGCGGATCGGCCGTCGAGAGGCCCGCCACGGCGAACCAAAGCAGCGCTAGTGGAAAGAGCCGATTTAACATGGGAAACCCTTAGTTTAGACTGGGGAAGCAGCCATGCCAACCCGCAGACCGATCCGTTACAAAGACGCCGGGGTGAATATCGACGAGGCGGAGCGAGCGGTGGAGCTGATCAAGCGGGCCGCGCGCCGGACGTTCACGCGCGGGGTGGCCACCGACATCGGGAGCTTCGGCGCGGGCTACCGGCTCTCGGGCTGGAAACGGCCGGTGCTGATCTCTTCCGCCGATGGAGTCGGGACCAAGCTGAAAGTCGCGTTCCTGGCCAATCAACACGACACGGTTGGGCAATGCCTGGTCAACCATTGCGTCAACGACATTGCCGTGCAGGGCGCGAAGCCGCTTTACTTCCTGGACTATTTCGCGGTCGGGAAGCTGGACGCCGAGGTGGCGGGCGCGGTGGTGGGCGGGCTGGCCAAAGCGTGCGAGGAGAACGGCTGTGCGTTGATCGGCGGCGAGACGGCCGAGATGCCGGGCATGTACCAGGCGGGTGAGTACGACCTGGCGGGCTTCATCACCGGCTGCGTCGAAAAGGACAGGCTGTTGACCGGCGCGCGAATCGCGCCCGGCGACGTGCTGCTGGGATTGCCATCGAACGGGCTGCACACCAACGGCTACTCGCTGGCGCGCAAGCTGCTGCTGGAGGTCGCCGGCCACACGGTGAAGAGCTACGTGCCGGAGCTGGACTGCACGGTGGGCGAGGAGCTGCTGAAGGTACACCGCAGCTACCTGCAGCCGATTCAGAGGTTGATGAAGCTGGACCTGCTGCTGGGCGCGGCGCACATCACGGGCGGCGGCATCACCGACAACACGCCGCGCATTCTGCCGGCCGGAGTAGCGGCGGAGATCCAGCCCGGCACATGGCCGCTGCTGCCGATCTTCGAACTGCTGAGGCGGCTGGGGAACGTCCCGGATGACGACTACCGGCGCACATTCAATCTGGGCATCGGCATGATCCTGGTCGTGCCGGCCAAGAAGGCGGTGAAGGCGAAACGGGCGCTGGATCGCATGAAGGAACGATGGCACGAAATCGGCCGCGTCATCCGCCAGCCGCGCGGCAGGAAGGACAGGGTGATCTACCGGTGAAACGCCTGGCCATACTGGTTTCGGGGCGGGGCTCGAATTTCGAGGCCATCGCGCGCCACATCGCGGAGGGCAAGCTGGAGGCGGAGATCGCGTGCGTGGTGTCGAATCAGCCCGAGGCGAAGGCGCTGGAGACCGCGCGGGATCTGGGTTTGAACGCGGTTTCGCTGCCGTCGAAGGGCATTGATTCGGAGACCTACGCGGCTCAAGTTTGCGATGTACTGGCGAGGCTGGGGATCGATCTGATCTGCCTGGCGGGCTTCATGCGGCGCGTGGGGCAGCCGCTGGTGGAGGCCTACGCGGGACGCATTCTGAATATCCACCCTTCGCTGCTGCCGTCCTTTCCGGGCTTGCACGTGCAGCAGCAGGCGCTCGATTACGGGGTGCGGTTCTCGGGCTGCACGGTGCATTTTGTCGAGGCGGGCATCGACTCCGGGCCGATCATCACGCAGGCCGCCGTGCCGGTGCTGGACGACGACACGGCGGAGACTCTGGCGGCGCGGATCCTGGTTGAGGAGCATAAGATCTATGGCGAAGCGATCACGCTGGTGCTGAGCGGACGTTACCGGATCGAGGGGCGGCGCGTGATCCGCACGGCTTGACGCGCAGACCTGGCGGACCTTTCAACGGGCGAATTGGATCACAGGTTCCGCGCTCACAGAACGAGGCGCTGGTCGCCGATGCGGCGCGTCACGCGCATGCGGTCCAGGAATTCCAGGAGCGGAATGGCGTACTTGCGCGAGATGCCGGTCCAGAGCTTGAATTCGGGCACCGAAAACGATTGACCGCGGTGCGCCTGGAGAAGTTGCTTCAGGCGGTCGAGCGATTCGGCATGATAGATCAGTTCGGGTGAGATGCGCACCAGGCGGCCCTGCTTCAGCAGCAGTTGCAGAATGGGCTTCGAGCGTTGCTGGCCGAGGCCGGACTGGGCGAGTACTTCGGCCTCGGCGGGCGTGGCGAGGCCGCTTTCGCGAAACAGCGACTCGATTTTGGCGAGGGCCTCGTCTTCGTCGCTCTGCAATTGCACGCGGAAGCTCGCCAGGCGGAGCAATTCGCCTTCGGCGGCGATCTCGGGCGAGGCCGCCAGGAGCGCCTCCAACAGGGGCGCGGACAACTCGGCACGCGTTCGGGGCAGGCCCGGCGCAAGCGGGTTTTGGCGATGAAACTCGGCGAGCCGACGATGCAGATCGCGTGCGGCAGCGGCGATGCGCGTCTGGGGAATCAGGAGCGGTTCGGCGCCGCGCAACGCGGCCAGGCCGGCGCTGTGCGAGGCGGCCATCAGTTCCGCCGGCAACACGCCCGTGCGGGCCACGGCTTCGCTGAGCTGAATGCCATCCGCGGATTCCGCTGCATAGATCTCGAGGCGCCGGCGCAGGTCCGCGGCGTCAAGCGCGCGCAGGCGTTGCGCCGCGGCCGAGCGTCGCAGCCGCAGGGAGGGCGTGTTGTCCAGAACGACGCCGCCGCCGATGGTGACCAGGGGCGAGAACGAGCGGGCGATGAAGCGATCGCCAGGCAGGAGCGGCAGTGGCGACTTCAGCAGGAGACGCAGCAAAGCCGTCGAGCCGGGAGCGACGGGAGCCAGAGTCTCGAGCAGCCGTACCTGGGCCTCTGTTTCCGCGGTCCAGGCATGAAAATGGATCGGCGCGCCGTGCTGGAGCTTCGCGGCGCCGGGGAGCAACTCGAAGCGGCACTCCACGGCCGCGCTGACGCGGAACAACGCGGGCGGGACGAGCATCATGCCGCGAGCCAATTCGGAGGCCTCCACGGAGGCCAGGTTGACGGCCGTGCGCTGGCCCGCGACGGCCGCGGGGACGCTGGCTCCGTGCACCTGCAGATTGCGCACGCGGAGCCTGCGCCGCGACGGCAGGAGTTCCACTTCGTCCTCCACGCGCAGCGTGCCGGAGGCGAGCGTGCCGGTGACGATGGTTCCAAAGCCGCGCAGCGTGAACGAGCGATCGATAGGCAGCCGAAAGGGACCGGCGATGTCGCGCGCGGGCACCTGTCGCGCGCACTCGACCAGCGCGTCGCGTAGCTCAGCCAGGCCCTGGCCGGTCTTGGCACTCACTGCTACGACGGGCGCGCCGGCGAGGAACGTGCCCGCCAGGTATTCGGCCAACTCCAGCCGGACCAGTTCCAGCATCTCGGGCGCGACGAGATCGGCCTTGTTCAATGCGACCACGCCGGAGCGCAGGCCGAGCAGCCGGCAGATTTCGAAATGCTCCCGGGTCTGCGGCATCAACGACTCGTCGGCGGCGACCACCAGCAGCACGATGTCGATGCCCGCCGCGCCGGCCAGCATGTTCTTGACGAAGCGCTCATGGCCGGGGACGTCGACGAAGCCGAGGCGCAGATCGTGGTGCTCCAGGTGCGCGAAGCCGAGGTCGATGGAGATGCCGCGCTGCTTCTCTTCCTTAAGCCGGTCGGTGTCGATTCCGGTGAGCGCGCGGACGAGCGCCGTCTTGCCGTGGTCGATGTGCCCCGCCGTGCCGACGATAATGTTCTTCATGCGGGCTGTGCTTGTTCTGATGTTCGCGTGCGCGAGTCCCGCGGCACAATGGCCGCGCGTGAAGCCGGAACCGGCCCCGCAATCGCAGCCGGGGGCCGAGGCGACGAAAACGCAGTCGGCGGGCGCGCCGAACAGCAGCGCCATGCCAGGCGGCGAGTCGAGCGGCGCTCCGAGCACGGTGTTTCGCTCCTCCACGGCGCTGGTGCGGATCGATACGCAGGTTTTGCGGGCCGGACGGCCGGTGGACGGACTGACACAAGCCGATTTTCGCGTTTTCGACGAGGGGCAGCCGGTGCAACTGGCGGCGTTCGGCCAGGGCCGCGAGGCGCTGGAGGTGATCCTGCTGTTCGATGTTTCGGGCAGCATGAGCAGGATTCTGGTGGAAATGGCGACGGTGGCCGAAAAGGCCCTGGGGAGTCTCCCGTCGGAGGACCAGGTGGCCGTGCTGGTGTTCGGGCGACGGATGCTGCCGCTGGTGGAGCCGACGAGCGACCGGCGCGCGGCGGCGCGCATGATCCAGGAGTCGCTGTTCGAACACGATGTCGGCGCGGGCAGCAATCTGAACGGCGCGATTCTCGAAACCGCGGACTGGCTGGCCAAGCAGCCGCCGTTCGCCGGGCGGCGCTCGCTGATCGTCCTCACCGACAACAAGGGCATGCATTACCAGACGCCGGATGAAACGGTCCTGCGCGCGCTGGCCGGTTTGGACGTGACGCTGAGTGCGATCGTGCCGGCGGACGCGCGGCCGCCGAAGCCCGTGCCGCCGGGGGCCAATGCGAATCCCGATTTCACTCCGCTGGATGTATTCAAACTGGCGCGCGAGACCGGCGGCGAAGTGCTGCGCGCCGACAGAACGGGCGGGCGTTTTGTCGAGATGATGGAGCGCGTGCGGCTGCGCTACGACCTCGCGATCCGTCCACAACCGGGACCCGAAGGCGCATTCCGGCGCCTCGAACTGCGGCTCACGGACGAGGCGCGCGCACGGGTGGGTAAAGTCGAGATCCGCGCGCGCAGCGGCTATTACACCGTGGCGCCGGCGCCGTAGCGGGCACGGCGATGCATTTGCCACAGCGCGTAGCCGACGATCGTCTTGGCGTCCTGGATGCGCCCGGTTTCGATCATCGCGGCGATCTCCCGCATCGAGAACCAGCGAGTCTCGATGCGCTCGTCCTCCATGGGCCTGGCCGGGCCGGCCGTCAAATCCCAGGCGACGAAGATGGTCATGCGTTCGGCGACGTAGCCGGGACTGGCGAAGAAGCTGCCGAGCTTGGACCAGTGGCGCGCGCGGTAACCGGTCTCCTCGATCAACTCGCGCCGGGCCGCTTTCAGCGGCGTTTCGCCGGGATCGATGCGGCCGGCGGAGAGCTCCCACATATAGGCGCGCGCGGGCAGCCGGTACTGACGAACCAGCAGCAGGCGGCCGCGCGCGTCGATGGGCATCATGACGGCCGAGCCGGCGTGCTGGACAACGGCGCGCTTGATCTCGAAACCGCCGGGGTCGACGGCGTGATCCATGGTCACCCAGAAGATGGGCGTGCGGCAGATCTCCTGGCTGGAAATGAGTTTCATGGGCATGGGAGATTAATGGCGGCGCAGCGCGGCGGTAAAAGCGGCGAGGCCCCGCGTATTCATCACATCATCTTTGGTCAGCCAGCCGCGGCGGGCCATGGTGACGCCGAAACGCATATTCGATAAATGTTTGGGATGATGCGCGTCGGTGGATACAACAAATTTCATGCCCAGCGTTTTGGCGCGGCGCAGGAGCGTGGCGTGCAGATCGAGGCGCTCGGGGCTGGAATTGATCTCCATCCAGACCCCGCGCCGGGCAGCTTCGGCGGCGATGCGGTCGAAGTCGTAAACGTAGGCTTCACGGTGCAGCAGCACGCGCCCGGTGGGATGGCCGAGCGCCTTCACCGACGGGCACTCGAGCGCGCGCAGCAGCCGGTCCGTCATTGCGGCGGAATCCAGGTTCATGTAGCTGTGGACGCTGGCGATGACGTAGTCGAGTTCGGCCAGGGCATCGGCGCTCAGGTCCATGCGGCCGTCACGCAGAATATCGCACTCGAGCCCGGAGAAGATGCAGAGGCCATGGCCTTCGCGGTTGTAAGCGCGGACCAGTGCCGCGAAATCGACGGCGCGGCGTTCATCCAGGCCGTTGGCCATGGCCAGCGCCTTGGAGTGGTCCGTAATGGCGATGTAGTCGTAACCCAGCGCGCGGGCGGCGGCGGCCATCTCCTCGAGCGTGCCGCGGCCATCGCTTTCGCGGGTATGCATGTGCAGATCGCCGCGAATGTCGGCGGGCTCGATCAGCGCAGGCAATGCGCCGCGCTCGGCCGCCTCGATTTCGCCTGAATTCTCGCGCAGCTCCGGCGGGATCCACTCCAGGCCGAGGGCGGTGTAGACTTCCTCTTCGGTGCGCGAGGCCACGACTGCGCCGCTGTCGAGTTGTGACAGGCCGTATTCGTTCAGCGTCAGGCCCAGGCGCTGAGCGCGCTGGCGCAGATGCACGTTATGATCCTTGCTGCCGGTGAAATATTGCAGCGCCGCGCCGTAGCTCTGGTCGGGCACGGCGCGCACGTCGACCTGGAGGCCCTCCAAACCGAAACGCGCGCTGGCCTTATTGGAGCCGTGGCCGAGGACATCGTGGACGCGCGGGTGGGCGACAAAACGGTCGAGCGCGGCGGCGGCTCCGGGCCCGGCGACGAGCAAATCGAGATCGCCAACGGTCTCCTTCCCGCGGCGCAGGCTGCCCGCCGGCGTGATGCGGTCGACACTGGGAGTTGTCGCGAGATAGGCCGTCAACTCGTCGGAAACGGCGGTGGCGAAGCCGAGCAGGAACCGGCCGGCGCTCTGGCGATAGTGGCTGAGCCCGCGCAGGATTTTTTCCTCGAGCTTCAAGCCCATGCGCGGCAGTTGCTGGAGCTTGTGGTCGCGGCAGAGCTGCTCGAGCTCTTCGAGAGTTGAGACGCGGAAATGATCCCACAGGGCGCGGATGGTCTTGGGGCCCAAGCCGGGGATTTTCAGCATCTCGAGAGCGGTGGGCGGGTAGCGCTCGAGAAGCTGGTCACGGCGTTCGAAGCTGCCGCGCTGGCAGATCTCCTCGAGCACCGCGGCCAACCCTTTGCCGATGCCGGGAATCTCGGTGAGATTGCGGGCGGGATCGGCGAGGATGTCCTCGATGCGCTGGGGATAGCTTTCGATGACGCTCGCGGCATTGCGGTAGCTGCGAATGCGAAAGCCGTCCTCCTCCGCGATCTCCATCAGATCGGCGGTCTCGCTGAGGAGGCGTGCGATTTCGATGTTCTCCACGAGATCCGTCCCCCATAGCGTGATTTTACCCGCCCTCGCGGCGGGGATTATTCCGGACAGTTCTGGCGCAAGCTGCGGGGATGGGGCTCGACGTGCACCAGCACGTCGGCGACCCAGGGCAGCTCGGCCTTCACCTTGTTGCGTACCTGTTCGGCGATGGAGTGGGAGGCGCGCACGGTCAGGTCGGGATCAACCTCCAGATGGAGGTCCACGTGGTAGCGCAGCCCGGTCTTGCGGGCGAAGCACTTCTCCACGTCGAGGGCGCCGGCGACCGTCAGCGCGGTGGCGCGGATGGATATCATGGCGCCGGTTTCGGGCATCGTGTCCATGAGGTACAGGGCGGTCTGGCGCACCACGCGGAAGCCCAGCAGGACAATGATGACGCCCACAGCGACGCCGCCGATGGGATCGGCGTAGCGGCACCGGAGGGGGAACAAGACCGCCAGGCCGACGGCCAGCAGGGCCGCACTGCCGGACAAGATGTCGACGGCATCGTTCCAGGCGTCGGCGACCAATGCGGAGCTGCCGATGCGCCGCCCAGTGCGCAGCTTGTAAGTCGAAAGGAACGCCTTCAACACAATCGAAAACACCAGCGGCAACATGGCGTAGGCGGCCGGGGCATGGCGCGGGGATGAGAGCAGCGCCAGCGAGCGCCAGGCGATGACGATGCCCAGGAGACTGAGGACGTGACCCAGCAAGAGCCCGGTGAGGGTTTCAAACCGCCCATGGCCGTAAGGATGGTCCGCGTCGGGGGGACGGGCGGCGACCAGGAGGCCGATGAGAACAGCGAGGGAGCACAGGACATCGGCGGCGCTCTCGAGGCCGTCGGCGATGACGGCCTGGGAGCCCGCGCGCCAGCCGATCAGGATCTTGGCGACGGCCAGAGCGGCGCTGATGGCCATCCCGGCCAAGGCGGCGCGAAGCCCGAGCTTTTCGGCATCCACTTCCACCGAGAATAGCGCATCCGGTCTGGGCGGCTGGTCCCTGTCTTGCTCTAGTATCTTGAAAGCATTACACTTGAAACAGAACCTGAGTTGTGCCCACAAGGGTGAGTACGCCGGGGCCATCGCGTGGAGGTCTTGAGCGCGCCGAGGTGAGCGGCTCTGCGATGGGCCAGCCAGGTTGGAGTGGCGGCACGCCGGCTTCTGGCGCGGCGGCCGAACGAATGAACTGGATTGAGAAACCCTACTCGTAAGGAGGGGCACAACAAATGGAAGAAATCAGAAAAGCCCCAGCCATCCCCAAGCGTCCTGGAATGGACAAGACCGCTCAGAACATACAGGAAGCGTTCCTCAACAACGCGCGCAAGGAAAAGATCTTCCTGACGATCTACCTGATGAGCGGAGTCAAACTTTCCGGCCGCATCAAGAGTTTCGACAAATACTCGGTGATTCTCGAGACCAACAATCAGGAACAACTGATCTTCAAGCACGCCATTTCCACGGTCGTCGTTTCACGGCCGGTGTATGGCAGCCCGACGATCCACCCGGCCGCCGCGTCCGTGGGCGCTCCGGCTGCCCCTGCCAGCGGAGAAACAGCGGAGGCCTGACACGGCGGGCCCGTCCGGCGAAAAAGCAATCCTGGCGGCGGTGGAGCTGACCACACGCCGAAAATCCGGCCCCCAGGCGCGTGATTCCTTTCCCGCGGAAGAGTCGCTCGAGGAACTGGCGGCGCTGGCCGGGAGCGCGGGCGCGGATGTCCAGGACAGGATTCTGCAGCAGCGGCCGGCGTTCGACCCGGCCACGCTGGTGGGGTCCGGCAAACTCGATGAGCTGAAGGCGCTGGTGGAGGCCCGCGAGGCCGACCTGGTGATCTTCGACCACGAACTCAGCGGCATGCAGCAGCGCAACCTGGAGGGGGCGTTGGGATGCCGCGTGGTGGACCGCAATCAATTGATTCTGGACATTTTCGCGCGGCGGGCGCGGACCCGCGAGGGGCAGCTGCAGGTGGAGCTGGCGCAACTCAACTACCTGTTGCCGCGGCTCACCGGGCGGGGCACGGCGATGTCCCGGCTGGGCGGCGGCATTGGCACCCGCGGCCCCGGCGAGACGCAGCTGGAGACCGACCGCCGGCGCATCTTCAAGCGTCTCAAGAAGATTGCGGACGAGCTGCAGGCGGTGCGCAATTCGCGCGGCGTGCAGCGGCGGCAGCGGCAGGCAGTGCCGCTCGCAACGCTGGCCCTGGCGGGATACACCAACGCCGGAAAGTCGACTCTTTTCAACCGGTTGACGGAGGCCGGCGTGACGGCCGACGCGCGCCTGTTCGCCACCCTGGATCCGACCGTGCGGCAGCTTAGGCTGCCCTCGCGCCGGAGGGTCCTGGTGAGCGACACGGTGGGATTCATCCGGCAGTTGCCGACCACGCTGGTGAAAGCCTTCCGCGCGACGCTGGAAGAGGTGGTGGAGGCGGCTCTGATTCTCCACGTGATCGACGCACCGGCGCCTGCGGCGAGCGAACACAGCGTCCACGTACGGTCAGTTCTGGCGGAGATCGGCGCGGAAAAGACGCAGCAACTGCTGGTGCTGAACAAGAGCGATCTGATGGAAACGGACGCGGCCGGCCGGGAGTCGATTCGGGCACGGCTGGCGGGCGAAGCGGGCGGCGTCCCGGCGGTTTGGGTTTCAGCCCGCACGGGCGAGGGGGCAGTGGAGCTGCTGCAGGCGATCGACCGCGCCTTGCCGGAGGATCCGATCGTCCGAGCCGTATTCCTTTTCCCCCCGGCGGAATATGCCCGCGTAGCGTTCCTGCATGAGTTCGCGGTGGTACGGGAAGAGAGATATACCGAAGCGGGGTGCTGGGTGGCCGCCGATACGCCGCAATCGGTCCGCACCCGGCTGTCCGCTTTCGAAGTCCATCATTTGACGTGACTTGTTACACTTATGGCGGCCTCAAGTTGTGGAAATGGGTGTGCATATTTCGGAGGCCTATGTCGCAAGTGGATGCAGGGCAAGAACTTAGTATCCACAAGATTTCCACAGGAAGAGCGTGGGACAGGTGTTGCGGAATTGTGAACATTCGATGATCGGGGTATGCTCGGGTTGAGGCGATGAATATCCCCAACACGTTGACGCTGCTTCGGATCTTCTTCGTCCCTGTGCTGGTCGCGGTCCTGGTCCAGCAGAATCTGCAGGTGCAGTGCGGCCCCTGGCTGCTATCCAGCGAAATGATCGCGCTGGCCATTTTTCTGGCGGCGGCGTTTACCGATCTGTTGGACGGCTACCTGGCGCGGCGCTGGAACCAGATCACGACGGTGGGCATGCTGCTGGATCCGATCGCGGACAAACTGCTGATCTCGGCCGCGCTCATCGCCCTGGTCCAGGTGCATCGCGTGCCGGGTTGGATGGCGGTGCTGATCATCGGGCGGGAATTCGCCGTTTCGGGGTTGAGGAGCATTGCCGCCAGCGAAGGCTACACCATCGCGGCGGGCGAGCTGGGCAAATCGAAGATGGTGGCCCAGGTGGCAGCGATCTCGCTGGTGCTGCTGAGCGTCGATTTCCCGGTCTATGAAGTCGCGGCGCGGGTGTGCCTGTGGGGCGCGATGTTGTTTGCCCTGCTCTCCGCCGCCAGCTACTTCCGCCAGTTCTGGCACAAGGTCGACGAGAGCGTCAAGGCGCGGCGGCGGATCGAACTGCTGCAACTGGAGGGCGAGCGGCGCAAGGCCGCGATGCGCCCCGCAGGCGAGAAGAGCCCGTTCTAGGGCCTGTTCACGCTACCCGAACGGATGGCGTTGCGCGCGAAAGTCGTCTCAGACGAGGCGGAGGACGCTGGCTTTGGCCATTCCAAGTCGAGGACGACAACGGAGGCTGAGGCGGTTTTCGCCGCAACCCGGAGGGACGCGCGCCGTTTCCCCGATTTCCGCGTCGCTTGTCGCTCGCAGACAGTCGGTATGCGTCGCTCGTCGCTCCTGGAACTCGGAAAAACCGACTCCCGTCGCCACCGTCCGCGTAGTGTGAACAGGCCCTAGCCGGCTACTGCTTCAGCGGCGCCGGCGGCGCGGGCGCAACGAGGCGGTACTCTCCGTTCTGCAACTCGATGGTGCGCACCTGGCCCGGCGGCCCGAGGGCGGGCAGAGTCTGCCCCTTGAGGCGCAGCGTGACGGCACCGGCGTTGCCGAAGCGCAATCGCAAAGTGCCGGCCGCGGCGAATCCGACAGACGAGCCGGGGCGCAGCATGGCCCCATAGAAGCGCTTGCCGTCGCGCCACGCGTCGACCCAGCACAGCGCGCTGGCCTGGACGGTCAGATCGCCCTCGCGCTGGGCCGGTTGCGGGCCCGACCCGGAGGCAAGCGCCGGAGCTGCCTGCGCGGCTGGCGGCGCCGCGGGCAGCGCGGTTGGCTGCGCGGGGGGTGGGTTCTGAAGGGCCGTGGCGGATGCTGGAGCGGCCGGCGGCGGTGCGCCGGCGGCGGGGGGGCGTGGCGCCGTCTCCGGGCGCGCTGGTTTGGCGGCTGACGCGAGCTTGCGATCTTCCTGAAAAAGCCGCTGTCCCCAGCGCAGCCAGGCAAAGTAAGTGCCCGAGCAGAGGGCCAGAACGGCTACCAGGCTGGCCAGACGGGTGAGCCAACGACGGGTTTCCAGCTTCAGATCGGTTCGCCCGGTGGGCAGCGGCGGGACGTCCGGCCGCGTGTCCGCCGGCTGGGCGTCGCGTTCCAACGCGGCAGCGCGTTCTTCGTCCAGCGCGCGTTGGATCTCGGGCTCGACGAAGGACTCGGGCAGCTCGAGCAGGGCCGCGTACTGGCGCAGAAAACTGCGGTAGAAAAACGGACCGGGGAATTGCTCGGGTCGGCCCTCTTCGAGGGCCTCGAAGTATTCCACCCGGATGCGTGACAGGCGGGCCAGCTCCGGAATCGAGCGGCCCATTTTCTCGCGTTCAGCGCGAAGCCGCTGACCCAATGTTTGCATGTGATTACGGAATTTGCGGAGCGCTCTGTCTGGTAGGATACCGCAATTGCGGGCGGCGCCATGCCGTCGGCCGTCTGCTGCTACAGTGGAACGGAGAGGGCCAGGCCAGCTCCAAGGCGGAGAAGGTTGAAAGACGGGGCGGACAACGGTCGAACGGGGCGTGTCGTGCACGACCAGGCGCGTGCGGCGGATTCGTTCGAGGAGGCTTTCGTCCCCGGTCGGGCGCCCGATCCGGGCACCACGCGAGTCGGAGCGGCGAACGGCTGTCCGGGTTGCGGATCGACGCAAGTGCGCACGCTGTGCAGCGGCGAGGATTTCCTGTATCGCTCGACGGAAAGAACGTTCTTATTCGTCGAGTGCGAAGAGTGCCGCATGGTGCGGCTGTATCCGCGCCCGGAACCGGAAGAGATCCGCCGCTATTACCCCGCAGCGCTGACTGAAAACGAGTCGGCTTGTGCGACAAGCAAGCTGAGCCGCTTCGCGCAGCGGCTGCTGAAACGCGGCCACGTTCTATTTGTCCGGCAGGCGGTGAAGTCCGTGCCGTGGGACGGACCGGTGCTCGATGTGGGCTGCGGCACGGGACGATTCCTGCGCGAGCTGAACCTGCCGCAGCGGCGCCTGGTGGGACTCGATTTCTCGGTGGATGCCGCGGCGGAGGCCTGGGCGTGCAACGCGGTGCCCGCCGTGTGCGGCGCCTTGACCAGCGCGCCGTTCGCCGCCGGCCGGTTTGCGGCCATCACGATGTTCCAGGTGCTCGAGCATCTGTACGATCCGTCGGCCTACGTACTGGCCGCGGCGCAACTGCTGCACCCAGCAGGGCGCCTGATCGTCCAGGTGCCCAACGCGGGCGCGTGGCAGTTTCTGCTGTTTGGAGAGCACTGGAGCGGGCTGGATATTCCGCGCCACCTGCTGCTGTTTCACGTGCGGGACCTCGATAATCTGCTCGACTACTGCGGCTTCGAAGTGGTCCGCAGGAAGCGCTTTTCCCTGCCGGACGACCCGGCAACGCTGATCACCAGCCTGGCGCCGGCACTGAATCCGAAGGTGCGGCGGGTGCGCGGCGTCGAGGAAAACGACGTCGCAGCGATTGTGAAGCACCTGCTTTTCGGCTTGTTGTGGCTACTCGCGCTGCCCATTGCGGCGATCGAATCGGCCTGCAACGGCGGCGCCTCGCTGATCGTCGAGGCGCGCCTCAAGCGGCCGGCGGCCGGTCCCGCATAAACTAAATCGCATGCTCCTCCGCGCCGCTCTGCTCCTGACCGCTTTCGTTCTCAGCGCCTCCGATTTCAGCGGCGCCCGAGCCTTGGATGAAGTGAAAAAGGCCGTCTCCTTCGGTCCGCGACCGGCGGGGTCCGCGGCCTCCAAACGCATGCAGGCCTGGATCTCGGAAGAGCTGAAGGAGCGGGGCTGGGAGGTCACGGAAGATCGCTTCAACGCGCAGACGCCGGGCGGCGCGGTGCCCATGACCAACCTGGTCGCCAAGCGATCCGGGCTGTCGGGACGCGCGGTGGTCATCAGCGGGCACACCGATACCAAGAAATTCCCGTTCCGTTTTGTGGGCGCCAACGACGGAGGCTCATCCACCGGCCTGCTGCTGGAGCTCGCCCGGGCGCTCAGGGAGGAGAACCTGCGCAACGATGTCTGGCTGGTTTTCCTGGACGGTGAGGAGGCGGTGCGCGAGTGGAGCGATGCCGACAGCCTCTACGGGAGCCGGCAACTGGCCGCCAAGTGGGCCGCGGACGGCAGCCTGAAGCACGTGGTCGCACTGATCAACGTGGACATGATCGGCGACCGCGATCTGCAGATCCTGGACGAGTCCAATTCGACGCCGGCGCTGCGCCAGATGCTGCGCGACGCGGCGGCCCGGCTGGGCTATTCGCGGCACATCGCCCGCGAGCCGGCGGAGATCGAGGACGACCACATTCCGTTTCTGCGCGAGGGCGTGCCGGCCATCGACCTGATCGACTTCGACTATGGACCCGGCAACTCGTGGTGGCACACCGCCGCCGATACGCCCGACAAGCTCTCGGCCTCGAGTCTGCGCGTGACCGGCTCGCTGGTGATCGAGATGCTGCACATGCTGGAGCCGCATTAGGCGGCCGGGGCAGTATGATGTTTTTCGCGGCCGATGGGCCGCACGGCGCGACGCCGGAGCGTGACCGCAGTGCGGTCCGCAGGGCCCGCCGGAGTCAGGTGAGTGGAGGAAACAAATATGCAACTGGGTTTCGTCAGCGCCATCGTGCCGGACTTGAGTTTCGAGCAGGTGGTGGACTTCGCGGCGGCCACGGGATACGCCTGTGTCGAGGTGATGTGCTGGCCCAAGGGCAAGGCCGAGCGCCGCTACGCCGGGATCACGCACATCGATTGCGCGGCATTGACTGCGCCGGAGGCGGAACGGCTGGTCGAGTACGCCGCCGCCAGGAAGGTCGGCATCAGCGGCCTGGGCTACTATCCCAACGCGTTGTCGCCCGTGCCGGAGGAAGCCCAAACCGCCGTCGAGCAGATCCATCGCGTGATCGACGCCGCGCAGATGATGGGCATCCCGGTGATGAACACTTTCATGGGGCGCGATTGGAAACTCAGCGTCGAGGAGAACTGGCCGCGGATGGTCGAAACGTGGGGACCGATTCTGGAGCACGCCCGATCGGCCGGCGTGAAGATCGGAATCGAGAATTGTCCGATGCTGTTCACGCGGGACGAGTGGCCGGGCGGAAAGAATCTCATGACGACGCCGGTCATCTGGCGGCGGGTGTTCAACGAGTTTGAAGGCTACCCATTGGGACTCAACTTCGATCCGTCGCACTTCGTCTGGCAGCAGATGGATTACCTGGCCGCCATCCGGGAGTTCGCGCCGCGCTTCTGGCACTGCCACGCCAAGGACGCCCGGCTGGACCGCGAGAAGCTGAGTCAGACGGGCATCATGGCCCATCCGCTGGAGTTCCACACGCCCAAGCTGCCGGGCCTGGGCGACGTCGAGTGGGGCCCGTTGTTTGCCGCGCTGGCCGACGCGGGCTACAAAGGCGCGGTATGCGTTGAGGTCGAGGACCGGGCCTACGAAGGCTCGCTGGCCGCGCGGCAGGCGGCGCTCAAGCAGAGCTTCCGGTACTTGAGGCAGTTCGTCGAGCCGTATTGAAGCGCGGCCTGAAGATCAGGCCGCTTCAGGCGTGCCGGCGATGCTTGTCGCGGCACGCCTCAGAGCAGAACCATAGCGTCTGGCCGCTCTCCTTCAGCGTGACGGCGACGGCCTCGCTGACGTAAGTGCCGCAGACCGGATCCTTGTGCAGCATCGTACTGCCCGCCTGCGCCGGCGGCGGCGCCATCGGCGAACGTGCGCCGGAGGCGGCAGCGGGGCCGGGACCGATGGCCCAATTCATCAGCAGCCGCGCCAGCACGCCCAGCCAGCCCCGCAGCACAGGCAGCAGGATCAGCACCAACAGCAGAATCAGAACGTATCGCAGCATAGAAGAAAAAAGCGCCCGGTCCAGCCCGAGCGCCCTTCTCCGTTCACCAAGCCCGCCCGCTCACTTCTTCTTCTTCTTGGCGTCCGGGTTCTGGTAGGTCGTCTGGACCGACTTGTTGATCTCCGTCAACATGTCCTTGGCGCTCTGGGCATACTGACCATTCGGATCAAGCTCGAGGTACTTCTCTAGGGCTTCCTTCATACCCTCTGGCGGGATCGGTTTGCCGTCCTTGTCGTAGGTCAACTTGGCAGCCAGCGCAATGCCTATTTGGTACCAGGCCGGGGCGTACTTTGGATTGGCCGCTACGGCCTTCTTGAAAGCATCCACGGCGGCATCATACTGCATGGAGTTCACCAAGACCGCGCCGAGGTTGAAGTAATACTTGCCGGCCTCGGCGGGCTCGAGGGCGGCGGCCTTGGCCAGTTCCGCCTTGGCCTCGTCGATCTTCTTCATCTTCACCAGCAGCAGGCCATAGTTGTTGTGGATTCCGCCGTCCTCGGGCTTGAGTTCGATGCATTTCAGGTAGGTATCGCTGGCCTTCACCATGACAGCGTCGGCGTCGGCGCCGGTCTTGGTCTTCGCCAGGTTCTCGTAGGCAACGGCCAGCCTGTTCCACACGGCGAGCTGTTTCGGATCGAGGGCGGAGGCCTTGTTGAAGCTGTCCACGGCGGTCTGATAATCCTTCGCATCGAGGGCGGTCATGCCGGCGTTATAGGCGTCCTGCAGAGCTTTGTTCTTGGCCAGACTGGCGGCGCGGTCCTTGACGTTCTTCTCGAGCGCGGCCTTCTGATCGGCGCTCATCGAGCGTTCCTGCTCTTTTGTCAACTGACCCGACTCAGTGGCTCTGGCCAGCGCCTGCGATCGCTCCATGTTCTTCTTCAGATCGAAATTGAGCTCGACCTGGTCACTGAACACGCTGCGCACGTTGTCCATGGCATCCATAACCTTACCGTCCACCATGCACTCCACCTTGTAGGTGCCGGGATAGGGTATGCCAGCGTGGATGTACTCGCCCTTCTTGTCGCTCTTGGTCTGGTAAACACCTTTCATATCCTTGCGCGTGATGACAATCACGGCGCCTTTCAGCGGCTGGCCGTCCGTCCCGGTGATTTTCCCCCGGATGGTGGAAATCGCCTGGGAGAAACCGGGGCCGGCCAGGAGCAGGCACGCGGAGGCGAGCAGGGCAGCGCTACGCAATCGACGAAGCATTTGGAAAGAGACCTCCAACTCTGATTCGAATCACATCGATAGCATACTACACGCGGTGCGGAAGTTGCGTTGGGCCGGAACTCCTATTTGCACTCGCCAGCGGTTCCGACGACGGGGCGATCATGCTGCGATGGTTCCCCCGGGCCCGCTATCCGCATTCCGCCGCGACCCCGGCCTCTGGGGGGCTGGAACAGCCATTACCGGAATGTGATCCCGCTCGCCCGCGTGACCCTATAATGGGACTTCCCGTATGGGGATCGATTGGTTTCCACTGTGGCTCAGCCTGAGGGTGGCCTCCCTGGCGACACTGATCGCCCTACTGGGAGGGCTGTGGGTGGCCTGGCTGCTGACACGCAAAGGCTTCCGCGGGCGTGAGTTGGTCGATGCCGCCGTTACTCTGCCCCTGGTGTTGCCGCCCACGGTGCTGGGCTACTATCTGCTGGTGCTGCTGGGGCGGATGAGCCCGTTCGGGCGGCTGTATGAATCGATCGTCGGCCAGCCGCTGGTGTTCACCTGGAAGGCCGCCGTCGTGGCGGCGCTGTTTCATGCCGGGCCGCTGCTGATCAAGTCCGCCCGCGCGGCCCTGGAGAGCGTCCCGCCGGACTACGAAAAGGCCGCGCGATCGCTGGGCGCCGGCGAGTGGCGCGTTTTCTGGCGGGTCTCGTTGCCGCTGGCCTGGAACCAGGTGCTGGCCGCGACTACGCTGGCTTTCGCGCGGTCTCTGGGCGACTTCGGAATTACGATCATGCTGGCCGGCAACATCCCCGGCCGCACCCAGACCCTGTCGGTGGCGATCTACGACGCGGTCGAGGGCGGACGGGGCGACGTGGCGCGCACGCTGGTGCTGGTGATTTCCGGCGCTGCGCTGGCTTTTCTGTATCTGGCCAACCGGCTCGGGCGCAGCCAGTTGGGGCGGGCGCTGTGAGAGGACGCCGCAGGATGGTGACGCCGGATGATTGACGCGCGCCTGCGCAAGGCTTTCCCCGGCGGCCGCGGCTCGACGCCGTTCGAGCTCAACGTGGAGCTCAAGAGCGGCGCCGAAGTGACCGTGCTGTTCGGCCCGAGCGGCGCCGGCAAGAGCCTGACCCTGGACTGCATCGCCGGTTTCGTCCGTCCCGACGAAGGGCGGATCCTGGTGAACGACCGGCTGCTGTTCGACGCCGGCGCGGGCGTGAACCTGCCGCCGCGCCTGCGCCGCTGCGGATGCGTATTTCCAGACGACTCCCTGTTTCCGCACATGAACCTGTTCGAGAATTTGTGGTTCGCTGCCGCACGGCTCTCGCGGCGCGCGCGCCGGCAGAAAGTCGGCGAGATGCTGGAACGGTTTCACCTGGAAGACCTCGGCGCCCGGCGCCCTTACGAGCTTTCCAGCGGCCAGCGGCAGCGCGGCTCGATCGCCCGGGCGCTGCTCTCGCAGCCCGCCCTGCTGCTGCTGGATGAGCCGGTGCGGGGCCTCGACGCGGCCCTGCGCATGGAGTTCTACGCGTTGCTCAGAGAGGTGCGCGGCGAGTTCGGGGTCCCCGTGGTTCTGGTCACTCATGACCTCGACGAAGCGCTCGAACTGGGCGAGTCGATGCATGTTCTGGTGGCCGGTAAGATCGCGCAGAGCGGCGCCCCGCGGGAGATCTTCGCCGCTCCGGCCAGCGCCGCCGTGGCCCGCCTGATGGACTGCTACAACCTGTTGCGCGCCGAGATCGTGGCCCTGGATCCAACCACCAACCGCAGCCGCCTGCACATCGCCACCGCAGACGGCACGGAGTTCGATCTCATCGGGCCCTACTTTCCCGGGTTGCTGCTGGGCGCGAAGGTGACGCTGGCGGTGCGCGAGGACGAAATCGAGCACGGGCCCGAACTCACCGGCGGCGTCCAACTGGATTTGCGGCGCGTGGCCCGGCTCAGCCGCGGCGTGCGCGTGGAGCTGAGCGGCGGAATCCACGTGGCGGTCGGCGAGGCGCCCGCAAGCGGAGTGTCCAAGCAGTGGAATATTCGATTCCGACCGCAATCGCTGCGCCTGGTCAAGGCTTGATCGGCTCAGCCGGGCTGCGGCGGCGGCCGATCAGGAACCGCGCCGCTGGGACGCGCGGACCAGGTTACGGGAACCGATTTTCACGCCGGCGCGCGTGCTCCCGAGCTCCAAACTGCCTCAGCGGCGGCAGGCAACCGCATCCACCGCAGCTGTCACTTCGCCTGAGCCGAAGGGGTGGGCAGCCTCCAGGCGCAACTGCGAGGCGGATGCAGGCGCATCGAATTCGACCACATGAAGTTCCCGGAAACAGAGTATCCAGTGGCGCAGGGCCTCCGGCAGGTCCTCCTCGGCCCGCATACTGAACTGGAAGCCGCCACATTCGCGGCTGAGGGAGATCCAGGGCTCAATCCCCGCCGCATCCACGTGGCCGACGGTGAAAAGGTGCACTGGAAAGCCGGACTCGATCGCGCATTGCAGGATCGCGGTGCTCAATGCGGCCCTGGGCGGACCCTGGAGAGCCTCGTCCAGAACCACGCCCACATGGCCCGTGGAGCACAACGCCCTGAGACGCTTCAACATGGCCAGCACCAGATCCCCGGGTTCGGACGCCAGGTTATCCTCCTGCGTCGAAATCTTCAGGTCCGCGGCCAGGCGTACGCCGTCGGGCAGGAAGACGGGTGCGCGAATCAGCGCCGTATCCGGTTCCACGGCCCCGTCTGTCGGCCCTGGAGCCGGCCCTGAATCCGTGTTCCGCGTGAACAGGCCGGAACGATAGCAGCCCACGGCACGCCACTCCCCATCGGGCAGGGCCATGAGCTGATCCAGGCTCTCCCGAAACCCCGGCGTCCTCTCGGAAGCGGCCCGCAGCGACAGCGGCAGCACCAGGCCGACCGCCAGACGTTCCGGCGGCGGCGGCCGGCTGACCGTGTATTCCAACACGGGCGCCCCGTCGACCCAGGCGTGGAGATCCAGGGGCCGCAGTCCCGGAGCGAGCGACTCCATGTCGTCCTGACGGATGGAGACGAGCGTCCGCAACTTGTGTGCGACAGTCCAATCCATGCGCGCCACCCATAGCCTGAGCTTGCCTTTCCCGGCCTCCTGGCCCGCGTAACCCGGCTCGCGCTTGCCGACCAAACGCCCGGTTTCCGTCCGCAGCTTCGCCAGCAGCGGCTCCAGACGCGGGTCCTGAATAACCTCCATTGCCCAGCGCGCCACAGCGCGATGGAGGGCCTGGGGCGAATCGGCCATTCTCGCCAGACCGGCCAGCGCCCGAAGATCGCCCAGCCGGTATAGCCCCACCAGGCCGTTGGCGCGGACGCGCGGCTGGGGATCGCGGACCGCCTCCTCGAACACTAGCCGCGCCACCGGCTCGGCGCTGGGCCAGAGGTACTCGACGATGCTGGCGCGCAGGCGCGGGTCGGGATCCTCCCGAAATGACTCCAGCACGTGCCGTCCATTGGGCAGGGACGAGCTCAGCAGTGCGGCCTTGGCCCGCAGGCGCGGGTCCTTGGCCTCCTTCAACCGGTTCAGGGCCGGCCCCAGGGCCACATAGCCGTCCAGGTGCACTACCGCGTCGAACAGGTACAGAATCTCTTCCGGCTGATCCAGGTTGTCGTCGTTGAGCAGCTCCATCAGGCGCTGGAGGACCCGCACATGCAGGCGCGGCTCATCGGCCCGCACCAGCGAGAGCATCTCGCAGCAACGCTGGCGGTTGGTCGCATGAATCCCCTTGAGGACAGCCGTCAGGCAGCCCTGCCGCTTCAGCAGGCCCAGCAGCAGCTTCGCCGACTCCTCCGGAACATCGCCCGGCGAGAGCGCCGCGACGGCCTCCTCGACACAACCCAGGCGCCCCTCCTCGAGCCGCTCGCACAAACGCCGGGTCCAGCTGATCCGGTCCTCGGGGAGCCGGACGAGACATTCCAGCAGATCGCTGGTGGTCGGCGTCACACTTCTTATATCGGATTGTTGCTAGGAAACCATTAGAGGCGATCTATGAGATTCATGCCTGCGGCGGCGATCAGGTGGCGGCCGCCGGGGCGTGCATCTCCTGCAGGCTCCATACCCGCAGCGGGTCGCGCCGGCGGCTTTCAATCGCATCCGCGGCCGCGCGCGCGCCGCTCATCGTGGTGATGCACGGCACGCGGCTCAGGACGGCGTTGCGGCGGATGGAGCGCTCGTCCTCGAAGGTGTGTGCACCGGTGGTGGTGTAAATCGCCAGTTGCAAGGCGCCGCCCTTCATCAGGTCCACCGCGTTGGGCCGGCCCTCGTTCACCTTGAAGACGGTCTGCACCTTGAGCCCGGCCGATTTGAGCACCGACGCCGTGCCGCGCGTGCCGGCCAGCTCGAAGCCCATGGCGGCCAGCCGCCGGGCGATCTCGACGGCCTCCTGCTTGTGGCGGTCGTTGACGCTGAAAAACACGCGCCCCGATTTCGGCAGTGGTGCGCCGGCGCTGCGCTGCGCCTTATCGAAGGCTTCGCCGAAGTTGTCGCCGACGCCCATCACTTCGCCCGTCGAGCGCATCTCCGGCCCCAGCGCCGGATCGACCCCCGGGAATTTGCCGAATGGGAACACGGGGCTCTTGACGCATACCTTCCGCACCGGCAGCAGGCCCTCGCTCTGCCCGCCGGTCAGGCTCCCCAGGTCCTTGAGCTTCCGTCCTAACATCAGAGCCACGGCGATTTTGGGCAGCGGGATGCCCGTGGCCTTACTGACGTACGGCACCGTGCGCGAGGCCCGCGGGTTGACCTCCAGCACGAACACCTTGCCGTTCTGGATGGCGTATTGGACGTTCATCAGGCCGATCACGTTCAGCGCGCGCGCCAGCTTCTCGGTGTGCTTGCGGATCACCGCCAGCTCGGCCTTGGGGATGGACTGCGCCGGCAGCACGCACGAGCTGTCGCCGGAGTGCACTCCGGCCTCCTCGATGTGCTCCATGATGCCGCCGATCAGCACATCTGCGCCATCCGACAGCGCGTCGACGTCGATCTCGATGGCGTCCTCCAGAAAGCGGTCGATCAGCACCGGCCGCTCCTGCGAAAACTGCACCGCCTCCTGCATGTAACGCCGCACGGTGGCCTCTTCGTAGGCGATCACCATGGCCCGCCCGCCCAGCACGTAGCTGGGGCGCACCAGTACGGGGTAGCCCAGCCGGCCGGCCGTCTCGCAGGCCTCCTCGACGCTGGTCGCCGTGCCCCATTCAGGCGACGGGATCGCCAGTTCCGCCAGCAGGCGGCCGAACAGCCGGCGGTCCTCGGCCAGGTCGATATTGGCGGGGTCGGTGCCGATGATCGGCACTCCGGCGCGCTTCAGCGGCAGCGCCAGGTTCAGCGGCGTCTGCCCGCCGAACTGCACGATCACGCCGTCGGGCTGCTCCGTATCGTAAATGTTCAACACTTCCTCCAGCGTCAGCGGCTCGAAGTACAGCCGGTCGCTGGTGTCGTAGTCCGTCGAGACCGTTTCGGGATTGCAGTTCACCATGATCGACTCAATCCCGAACTCCTGCAGCGCGAAACTGGCGTGGCAGCAGCAGTAGTCAAACTCGATTCCCTGCCCGATGCGGTTCGGGCCGCTGCCTAGGATCATCACCTTCTTGCGGCTCGACGGCTGGGCCTCGCACTCGCTCTCGTAACTCGAGTACAGGTACGGCGTGAAGCTCTCGAACTCGGCCGCGCAGGTGTCCACGCGGTTGAACACGGCCCGCACGCCCAGCTCCTTGCGCCGCGCCCGAACCGTCAGCGGCTGGCTCGCCCACAGCCGCGCCAGAGTCGTGTCCGACAGGCCGTCGCGCTTGGCCCGCCGCATCTCGCCGGCCGTCACGCTCTCCAGCGCGCGCCCGGCGAGCTCCTGTTCGAACGCCACGCCGTCGCGCACCTGGCGCAGGAACCACGGGTCGATCTGCGTCCGCTCGTAGATGTCCTCGACGCTCCAGCCGCGCTCGAAGGCGAACCGGATGTAGCCCAGTCGCTCCGGGTTGGGCGTGGTCAGGCGTTGCGGAATCAGGCGTTCCTCATACTTCGCTTCCGTGCTGCGGCCCGTTTCCAGGCTGCGCAGACCTTTGTTCAGCGCCTGCCGGAACGTCCGGCCGATCGACATCACCTCGCCCACCGACTTCATCTGCGTCGTCAGCACCGGCGCCGCGCCGGGGAACTTTTCGAACTGCCAGCGCGGGATCTTCACGACAACATAGTCGATGGTGGGCTCGAAACACGCCGGCGTCTTGCGCGTGATGTCATTCGGAATCTCGTCCAGTCGGTAGCCCACGGCCAGCTTGGCGGCGATCTTGGCGATGGGGAATCCGGTCGCCTTCGACGCCAGCGCCGAGCTGCGCGACACGCGCGGATTCATCTCCACGATCACCATCCGGCCGTTGTCCGGGTTGAAGGCGAACTGCACGTTCGAGCCCCCCGTGTCGACGCCGATCTCGCGCAGGCAGGCGATCGAGGCATCGCGCATCAGTTGGTACTCGCGATCGGTCAGGGTCTGCGCCGGGGCCACCGTGATCGAGTCCCCGGTGTGCACGCCCATCGGGTCGAAATTCTCGATCGAGCAGACGATGATCGCGTTGTCGGCCCGGTCGCGCATCACCTCCAGCTCGAATTCCTTCCACCCCAGGACGCTCTCCTCGGCCAGCACCTCGTGCACCGGGCTCAGCTCCAGCCCGTTTTCCAGAATCGTCTCCAGGTCCTCGCGGTTGTAGGCGATGCCGCCACCGGTCCCGCCCAGCGTGAAGCTGGGCCGCAGGATCAGCGGGTAGCCCGACTTCGCCGCGAACTTGAGCCCCTCTTCGATGCTGCGCAGCAGTTGCGATTGCGGCGTTTCCAGGCCGATCTTGCGCATCGCGTCCTTGAACAGCAGCCGGTCTTCCGCTTTCTTGATCGACTCGATCTTGGCCCCGATCAGCTCCACGCCGTACTGGTCCAGCACGCCCGCCTCGGCCAGGTCCACCGAGAGGTTCAGGCCCGTCTGGCCGCCCACCGTCGACAGCAACGCGTCCGGCCGTTCGCGCCGGATCACCTCCGCCGCGTGCTCCACCGTCAGCGGCTCGATGTAGGTCCGGTCGGCGAGGTCCGGATCGGTCATGATCGTGGCCGGATTCGAATTCATCAAAACGACCTGATAGCCCTCGCTGCGCAGCGCCTTGCAGGCCTGCGCCCCGGAGTAGTCGAACTCGCACGCCTGGCCGATCACGATCGGCCCCGAGCCGATGATCAGAATCCGTTTCAGATCGGTTCGCTTAGGCACCGGCGAACTCCTTCATCAGAGCCGTGAATTCGTCGAACAGGTAGCGCGAATCGTGCAAGAAAACCGGGGACTGACTTCTCTGTCCTAGGCGCGCACGACTCTTTCTATCCACGCACAGCCCCATCTGTGTACGATCCGGCACATGGGTAACAGAGTTTGCTAACCACATGGGTTACACTTCTTCCTGATCTTGGCTAATCACTGGCTGCCGTGCAAGGAGCCCGGAGGGCGACTGCAGCGGCGGCCAGTGACTGAATCCTTTCTTGCGGGCGTCGCTATGGCC
>JBKQPG010000079.1:0-35304 GCA_052145115.1 Bryobacteraceae bacterium | reverse complement strand
GATAGAGGGATTGAAGAGGTTGTGACCGGGCGGCTGGCGGGGGCGGAGTTGGGGCTTAGGCGGCGAGGCTGGCGGTGGATGGCGAGTGTCGTGTCGAAATGTCGAATTGGGGGCATTGGGAGGGCGGGCGGCGCCCTCCTTCCCGCTGCCGCCTCCGCTGGCTACGCCCGCTTCGGCGAACAAGACGGCGGGCAAGGGGAGTGTCGTGTCGAAATGTCGAATTGGGGGGATTGGGAGCCCGCAGCGCGAGGGCTATAGCTATGCTCGGAAGAAAGGCTTCAGTCGGTGGCCGCCGCTGTAGTCGCCCTCCGGGCTCCTTGCACGGCGGCCAGTGGTTAGCCAAGATCAGGAAGAAGTGTAATCCGTGTGGTTAGCAACAACTGCTACCCATGTGCCGGATCGTACATACGACGTCGAGGAGACCGGGCTCTGGCCCTTCTAAGGCCCCTCTCGTTGCCGAAGGACATCGGCCGCAGACAGCACCCCCACTCCCGCCCAGCCGGCCTCTCGGTTGAAGAGAATTACCCGGTAGCTCTTATCCGTCGGGCCCGGCGCGGGTAACTCGACGCACACCTCGGTCGTCCCTTGGCCGATCTCCTTCAGCACTTCCGGCCCGCCGCGGACGCGCAATCGCATGTGATCCCCGAGGACTGCTGCGCGCTCCTGGTCGGAGGAAAGCTTCTTCTCCGGCGCCCCGGGACTGAGGCCCAGCACCTCCACATAGCTCTGCAGGCCGTTCGCCACTGCGTCAGGAACCAACGCCGCCATCTCGTATTTCGTCACCGGACCGGCCGCACCCTGGCTGCAGCCGGCCTTCCCCTTTAACCACACGCTGTCGAACAGGGGCGTCACCGGCGGGAGTGTATGCCAGATCAAGATGCCTGCAGAGTGCACGATCGGCATCGCCAGTCTTACGAACGGCCGTTGGGCGTCGAGTACAGCAGAGTCCGGCTCATACCAGAGGCGAAGCTGCTGCGGGGTATATCGATCTGGCCATCCCACCTCCGGTCCGGCGATTCGAACAACCAGGCCGTGACTGGTGGTGTCCAAAATGTTGTTCAAGCACGCTGCCACATCCCTCTCGCACACAGTAGCCTGCCCGCCCAAGTACTTCGCGATTTCCGAAGCCCATTCCAGGCTGCGCTTGGGGCCTTGTCCTTGCACGCTTTCCCCGTCCAGCCACATGACCGGCCAGAAGCTGATCCCGCTCCGCGTAAACGCGTCAAGCCAATCGCATGCGGCGTTCGGAGTCCATCCGGGCTCGAGAGAAAGCTTGCCCGCCAGCACTCTGCCATACGTATACTCATCGTTCGCATAGCCCGGGCGAACCCACTCGAAGCGCTGTCCAACCCACAACACCCGAACCGGCCCGCTCATGCTCTCAAGGGCTTCGGCGAGACCTCGGAACGACCGGATTGTGGCCAACCCACCGCCAAGAACCGAGGTATCCTGACTTTGGAAGCGGAAGTTCGGATCGTTTTTCGCGCGTTCACTCCAACCCCGCGGCCATCCCCAGGCGGGCCGCGGCGGGGGCAAAGAGGCGCACATGTCCTTGCCGTTGGCGTTTGGGTCCGGTAGGAAATACTCGTACTCCTCGCCCGGCCCGTGTCCAAACGCCCCATGGAGCTCCGTCCACTCATAGGAGACCACGTACAACGCGACGTTGCTAATGCGCCTGAGATCTGGCGCCAGGGCCTTGACCTGCTGGATGAAACACGGCTGATAGTCCGGCGGCACCGACGCCAGGTCGAAGACCACGATGGTCTTGAGATCGGGCGAGCCGGCAGCCGGAGTCACCGACCGGACCTGGAGCTCCTCTTTCCCCACCGTCGCCCGAAAATCGGAAGCTTGAGGCAGAACGCCCGACCCCACGAATGCCCTATTGGGGATTACAAGGAATTCCGTCTCCAGGATCGGCTTTGTCGAAGGGGGAGCAGAAATCAGCAAAGCACCGGCAGACACAGCAAACAACGAAACAACCCGACCGCCCCCCTGCCTCATCCACTTTGCTCTGAACGAATGGAGCATCACTGGGTCCAACTCCAGATCGAACTTCCTGCCGGACACTGCGCAAAACCAGGAAAGGGGATGTCCTGAAGTCCCCATGCGGTTTTTTCTGGGTGAAAAAAGCGCTCTCCTGCGCCGGATTCAGGCGCCCATTTCATCGATGATCTTTTGCAGGTAGGCGGCGCCGCGGCGGACGTCCTCGATCTGCTTGGGGCCGGAGATTTCGCGTTCAATGGTGGTGGCGCCGGTGTAGCCGTTGCTCTTCAGAATCCGGAAGACGCGGGCGAAATCGACCAGGCCCTTGCCGATGGGCGTCTCCTCGCCCAGCTTGCGCGGATCGGTCGGCCAGCGGCCGTCCTTGGCGTGCATGGCCTTGACGTGCTTCCCGAGGATGGTGGCGGCATCCACCGGATTGGCCTTGCCGTAGAGAATCACGTTGGCGGTGTCGAGACCGACGCCGACGTTGTCGAGGCCGACGTCGCTGATGGCGCGCATGAGCGTGGTGGGCGTCTCCTGGCCGGTCTCAAACAGGAACATCTGGCCGTTGCCTTTGCAGTGCGCCGCGACCTCGTGTACGGCGGCCACCAGTTCGGGGTACAGCGGGTCATTGGGATCTTCGGGGATGAAGCCGCAGTGCGTCTGTAGCAGCGGAGCGCCGATGAGCTGGCCGAAATCGGAGCCGCGCTTGAGGGCGTCGATCCGCGCCTGGCGGGTGTTGCGCGGCACCAGGCCGATGGTGGCCGGTCCCTGCATGAAGTCCCAGACCATCTTGCCCGGACCGAGCGTTTCGACGGCCGTGGGCTCGATCTCGAACTTCTCCAGCAGCCCCTTGACTTGCGTCGCCCACTGCGCGTCGTAGCGGTTGGTCGAGATGAAACATGTGGTCAGCTTGAGATCGCGCAGTTTGCCGAATTCCTGCTCGGGCCTGGCATCGGGTGAAATGATGAGCCCCAGACGGAACGGCTTGTTCGCGGCGGCCGCCGCCGGCGCGGCGGAAGAGACGGCCGCGGCCAGAGGCAGCGCGGCGGTGAGGACAGAGCGTCGAGTAATTTGTGACATAACGTTATCCAAAATACAGTTCCAACGGTAATCTACATCGCGCGGGCGGCGGGAGTCCAGCAGGCTGCTCAAGAAGGGTTCGACGGAACGGCGCCGATTTGTCGCAGTTCAGGAGCACGGTCGCTGGCTGCGGCGGACCGGTGCGCGGGGACACACCCAGGCGTCCACGGAGGGACACCTGGGTGTCGCCCTCGGCATTGGCTGAGGCGGTCATGGACGAAGGTTATCCTCGCCTCGGCGTCCCCCGCGCGAGGGGCGGTCGCGGCTCGGTAACAGCGGCTCAGAAGCTCAGACGCGGATGAACCATTTGCGGCGGTACAGGGCATAAGCCGCCAGGTACATCACCGCGACGAAGGCCAGCGCCCACACGAGCGCGGCGTTATAGGGCGAGGCCAGCGGCGCGAAACAGTGGTCGAACAGCCAGGACTGCAATGAAATTGTCCCGGCGGCGGCATGCCAATGGATGGACATGAGGGCGATGGCGAGCAACTCCGAAAGCATGTAGATCGCGATCGCGTTCATGCCGAAAACCACGAACGGCTGGACAATGCGCTTGTAGCCCAGATCGTCAATCAGGTAAATGAACCCGGCCAGCAGGACAAAATCGAGGCCCGCCATGAAGAGCGCGAAGGAACTGGTCCACAGTTGCTTGTTGATCGGCAGCCAGATATCGCAGATGAGGCCCAGCCCGATGAGGGCATTGCCAATGAAAAACAGCCGGGTAGTTTTCCAGTCCAGGCCGCGCGCCGGGCGGAGCAGATGCCCTGCCAGGACGCCGAAAAGAGCCGTGGCGATGGCCGGCAGGGTGCTGACGATGCCTTCCGGATCCCAGGTCTTCGTCGGGGCGTAGTTGTGAGCCCCCAGGACGATGCGGTCGACGTAATGCGCCAGGTTGCCCTGCATGTCCAGGCGGCCGGCGCCGTAGCCCGGAACCGGAATCAGCGTCATGATGAGCCAATAGCCGGCCAGCAAAGAGACGATCCACAGAATCTGAGTGCGGATGCGCGGCGCGTAGAGGTAGATGGCCGAGGCGATCAGATAGCAAATGGCGATGCGCTGCAGAACGCCCAGCAGGCGCATGGTTCCAAAGTCAAAACTGGGCAACAGGGAGCACAGCGCGCCGAGGCCGTATAGGATGGCGGCGCGGCGCAGAGCCTGCAGCAGGAGGCGCGACCTGGCGACTCCTCGAGCCAGGCGCCCGCCGAGGGAGAGCGTGATGGCCACGCCGACAATCCACAGGAACGAGGGAAACACGACGTCGGTGATGGTCCAACCATTCCAGGCGGAATGGCGCAGAGGACCGTAAGTGTGGCTCCAATCACCGGAGTTGTTCACCAGTACCATGAGCGCCATGGTGGCGCCGCGGAATGCATCGAGCGAGACGAGCCGCTGCGGCATAGGAGCGGCGGGCGGGCTGGATTCAAGCGGGGGAGTGGCGGGTTGCGACATGGGAATTGCGGAGGAGCCTTCTCATGATGCTACGCCAGGACGGAGCGTGGCGGGCAAGAGCGCGGGCGCGGCGCGCGAAAGGCGTGTGGTGCATGAGTATGCTACGGAGGGGAGCTGATTCCATGGATACCCTTTCACGACGGGGCATGATGGCCGGGGCGGTGATCGCGGCAGCCGGGTTGCCGGGAGTGAGCCTGGCGGCGGAAAGCGGCACGGCGGAGCCGCGGAAATTGCGCGTGGTTGTGGCGGGAGGACATCCCGGCGACCCGGAGTATGGTTGCGGCGGCACCATCGCGCGCTACACGGCACTGGGCCACGAGGTGGTCCTGCTGTATCTGAATCGGGGTGGAGGAGGGATCGCGGGCAAGAGCGAGGAAGAAGCCGAGGCGATCCGCACGGCCGAGGCGCAAAAGGCCTGCGAAGTGCTGAGGGCGCGGCCGGTTTTCGCGGGCCAGGCGGACGGGCGCAGCGTGGTGGACGAGGCACACTACCGCAGCTTTGAGGCGCTCGTGGCCGCTGAGAACCCCGATGTCCTGTTCACACAGTGGCCCATCGACGGCCATCCCGATCACCGCGCCACCGCGCTGCTGGCGCACGGAGCGTGGCTCAGGATGCGCGAGCGCTGCGCGCTGTACTACTACGAAGTCACCAATGGTGAAGATACGCAGCATTACTTTCCTCAGCACTACGTGGACATCAGCGCCGTGGCGGCAACCAAGCGGGCGGCCTGCTTTGCCCATGCCAGCCAGGCGCCGCAGAAATTCTACGCCTGGCAGGAGCAGGTGAGCCGTTTTCGCGGCCTGGAGAGCGGCCATGAACAGGCGGAAGCCTTCATCCGGCACGTACAGAGTCCCGATTCGACATTCCCGCCGGCGTGAGGATGGAGCAGGGCGGAGGAGCGCAATCCAACGCCGCTTCAGCGGCTCGAATCGGAATTTCCGGCGGGCGCGGAGCTGGAACCAAGGCTCCTGGCGGGGTCATACAGCGGCGAGCGGAACAGCCCGTGTTGCGCCAGCCAAGCCAGCAGCGTGGTCCCAACGACGCCCCAGCCGTAGATGATGCTGCGGCGCAGATTGATCGACGAAGCCTCGGCGAAGTAACGCGTCGGACAGGAGATTTCGCCGATGTTGGCGCGCATGAGGAGCGCTTCGGCGATGACCTGGTTGTCAAAAACAAAATCGTCGGAATTGTGCTCGAGGGGCAGCGCCAGCAGCAACCTGCGCGTGTAGGCGCGAAAGCCGGTGTGGTACTCGGAGAGCTTGGCGCCGAGCAGGAAGTTCTGAAAAAGGGTCAAGACCCGATTGGCGAAGTACTTGTAGAGCGGCATCCCGCCGTGCCGCGCCTGGCCTCCGAGAATGCGCGAACCGAGCACCAGATCGTAGACGCCATAAGCTACCATGCCGGCCATGGGCGTGACCAGCAGCGGGGAATACTGGTAGTCCGGATGGACCATGACGACCACGTCGGCCCCGGCGTCCAAGGCCATCGAGTAACAGGTTTTCTGGTTGGCGCCGTAACCGCGGTTCACTTCGTGAACGACGACCGTGAGGCCCAGCCGGTGGGCCAGAGCGGCCGTTTCATCGGTGCTGTGATCGTCCACCAGAATGATCTGGTCCACAACATCGGGGAGTTCGCGGACGGTCGCTTCAAGAGTTCTCTCGGCGTTGTAAGCCGGCAGCACCACGACGATCTTCTGGCCGTTGATCATGTCAGCAAGAGCTTATCCTGGCTTGAGCCTGACAGAACGTGGCGAGCATGCTGGCAATGGGAGCAATGACGCGGGACCCGCTGGTTCAGGGAATTATGTAGCGAAAAGCGAAAATGATAATCGCCAGCACGAGGGAAGGAATGTTGGCGGCCCAGACGCCGATTTTCCTTTTGTTCGGCCCCTTCACGGAATCGCGCAGGTAAATGCAGGTTCCGACCACGGCGAAACAGATGACCCAAGTAATGAGGAACTCCTCCAATCGAGACATGCTGATCAGCGGCGGTTTCATCCTTCCGTCCTCCTACTCGGTGCAAGGGTTTGCCGCAGTCTACATCGGAAAGGGCGTCCAATGCAACGCTCGGTCCGGGGGCTGAGGCCTGCCCGCAAGGGCTCCCCTGCGCCACGCCGGATGGAACCATCAGGCGCGCGCATTTTTGCGGGCGGGCTTGTTCGCCTTCTTTTTAGCGGCCGGCTGAGCGGGCGGCACTTTCTTGGCCTTCCTGGCGGCCGGCTGAGCGGGCGGTTCGCTCTTCGCCGGGCTGGCCTCGGCCTGCGGCGGGCTGGCCTTGGCCTTCTTCTTCTTCCGCCCCTTGCCCTTCAGCGGATCAACAGGCTCGTAGTGCAGCTCCTGGCAGAGCACCTCCACCAGATGCGACAGGACTTTCACGCGAGCCCAGTTCTTGTCGTTGCCTTCCACCACGCACCAGGGCGCGGTGCGGGTGCCGGTGCGGACCAGCATCTCGTCGACGGCTTGCGCGTAGGCGTCCCACTTGTCCCGATTGCGCCAGTCCTCATCGGTGAGCTTCCAGGCCTTGTAACCGATGTTCTCGCGCTCCTCGAAGCGGCGCAGCTGCTCTTCGCGCGAGATGTGGATCCAGAACTTGAGCACAATCACGCCGAAATCGCGCAACTGGCGCTCAAATGAGTTGATCTCCTTGTAGGCGCGCCTCCACTCCTCCTCCTTGGCAAACCCCTCGACGCGCTCGACCAACACGCGGCCGTACCAGGTGCGATCGTAGATCGCGATCTGGCCGCGCTCGGGCAGGCGCCGCCAGAAGCGGTACAAGTAGTGGCGCGTCTTGTCCTCGCCTTGCGGGGCGCTGATGGGGTAGACGACATAGCCGCGGGGATCGAGTTTTTCCGTAATGCGCTTGATGGCGCCGCCCTTGCCGGCGGCGTCCCAGCCCTCGAAGGCGATCATGACGGGACGTTTTTGCAGGTAGACCTGATAGCCGAGCTGGCGCAGCTGCACCTGCCGCCGGGTCAGCTCGCGAACATAGGATTCACGATCCAGAGCCAGGGTGAGGTCGACGGTTTCGAGCATCAGAGTGTGCCTCCGGTCAGGGAATCCATGGCGGCGCGAAGCTCAGCGTCCTTGGCGTCGTCCCCGGCCAGCTCGGCGCGCGGCGGCGCATCCGGGCCCAGCCGCTCCTCCAGAGCCTGAATGAGCACATCGAAAACCTTGCGCCGGGCATACGATCTGGAGGTCGCTTCGACGATCGTCCATGGAGCATACTCGGATTCAGTCAGCTCGAGCATCTCCTCCACGGCCTCGAGGTAGCGGCCGTACTGCTTGTGGCGCGCCCAGTCCGCCGCGGTCACGCGCCACGCTTCGAGGGGATCGGCCTCGATGGCCTTGAATCGTTTCTTCTGTTCCTTCTTGCTGATGTGCAGGAAGAATTTCACGAACGTCGTCCCATCGTCGGCCAGCATGCGTTCGAACTCCACGATGTCGCGAAAGGAGTCCCGCCAGGCCTTTTCGGGAATCGTGCGCTCGACGCGCTCTTCAAGCACCCGGCCGTACCAGCTGTGATCGAAGATCACCATCTCACCGCGGTTCGGCACTTTCAGCCAGAAGCGCCACAACCAGGGCCGCTGCGTTTCATACGTGCGCGGTGCAGTGATTGGATAGAGCTTGAAGCCGCGCGGATCCAGGCGCTGAGTCAGCGTCGCGATCGTGGTGCCTTTGCCGGCCGCGTCCCAGCCTTCGAAGACGACGACGGTGGGGGCGCCATGATCCCAGCAGGCTTTCTCCAAATCGTACAGGCGTTGTTGCAGGCCGGGAAGAATCTGCTTGTATTCCTCGCGGGAGAGCTTTTTTTCCAGGTTGATGTTCTCGAGCATGAGCGTGCATCCGGGCCGATCGGATCTCTCGACATCCTAGCAAGCTTTCCCGCGCTGTGGCTGCGCCGCGCACGCCCGCAAGCCGCGGAGAAGACGTAGACTGCTCTGAGGGAGGCGCGCAGGCCCATGGCGCAGCAATTCAGGATTATCAACGCACGCTCAGGAGCCGTTCTGGCGCAGGCCGTGACCCTGGCCCACGACAGCCGGTCCCGCCGCCAGGGATGGTTGGGGCTGGACACAGCGCCGCCGGGCGAAGCAATCTGGCTGGAGCCCTGTGAAGCCGTGCATTGCTTCTTCATGCGTTTCACGATCGACGTGCTGTTTTTGGATCGCCATTTACGCGTGGTCCGCTGCCGTCCCTCCTTGCGGCCATGGCGCATGGCCGCGTGCCTGCGGGCGAACTCGGTGATCGAGCTGCCCGCGGGAACCATCGAATCGACCGGCACGCTGGCCGGCGATCAGATCATTCTCGAGCCCGTGGCCTGAGTCCTCACCGCGGCAGCGCGGGGTCTAGCCTGCCCCCTGTGGCGCTGCGGCGGCTCTCAGGCAGGCGCCGCGCACCTCCGCGGATGGTGTTGGCGCGCATATAATGCCCATAATGATTGTCCCCATCCTCCCCCTGCCCTTGCTGCTTCGCGTGTTGCTCCTCTGCGTGGCGATCGTGGCGGCGATTTATGACTGGCGATTCCGGCGGATCCCGAATTGGCTGTCCCTAGCCGGGTTGATTGCCGGCTTCGGCGCGCAACTCTATCTTCGCGGCGCGGCAGGGCTGCTGGCGGCGGGTGAAGGCTTCGGCCTGGCCCTGCTGATCTACCTGCCGCTGTACCTGTTACGCGGGATGGGGGCCGGGGATGTGAAACTGATGGCCGCGCTGGGCTGCATCGCCGGTCCACTCCACTGGCTCGTCCTGTTCATGGTCACGGCCGTAGCGGGAGGCGTGGTCGGCGTGATCCTCTCGCTGGCCTACGGACGGCTGTACTCGACGTTATGGAACGTCGGACAGATCGTGAAGGAACTGGTTTTGTTGCGCGCCCCGTACAAGAATCAGCCGCAAGTGGATATGCACCATCCCGGCGCGCTCAGAACGCCACACGGCGTCATCATCGGAGTCACGGCGATTGGTCTGGCGCTGGCCCGCCTGCTGTGAAGAGCGGCACGGGAGCGTCTTACCGGCTCCGATCCTCGCGCAACTCCTCTTTGTAGTCAGCCGAATGCGTCGTGCCCGTCTCCGCCGCTTTGAGCAACTTGTACAAGATCTGGTTGCTGGGCAGGTGTTGTTCGATGTAATCCACTCCTTCCGCGGAGATGGCGAAATCGCTCTGTTCACCTATTAGCAGCAAACCCTTCGACTGCAGGTACCACATAGTGAAAATCAGGTGTTCACGCGGGAACGACATCAGCTTCTCGAAGTCCAACAGCGACATGCCGGGCTTGTCCGGGTCGGTGCGGCGCCGGTTGTACAGCAGACAGAGGATCCCCATACGGCGATGGTTTTCGCCACTGATGCCCATGGCGAATTCCTTCAAATTGAAGACTTCCATCGGCTGCGTGCGCCCAGTCTGATACGTCATGTCGTAGGCGCCGCGCGATTCCTGGTTGGACAGGACTCCGAACCCTTCGTTGAGCAGCATGAACCGGTCGGGATCGGCCGTCTCCGGATTGTCGGGGTGATAACGCGCCGCCAGCATCCGGTAGACCCGCTGAATGGTCTCCATTTCCGCGTTGGGGCTGATCTGCATCAATTCGTAGTAATCAATGAATGGTTTTTGTTCCATCACGTCTCCTGTGGTTCATTTGCATGCAGAACGGCCTTCCAGCCGAAGTGGCGGCCTTGCCACGGGCAGCAACGAACTCGCGTTTGCAGCCCGATCGGACAATGAGAATGTAGTTGGATGAGCCACCCGTTGAAACCGCTCATGAGCCTTGCCCGCATCTTAGCCTGGCTCCATCCAAGCCTGCTAAAACCCCGGCCGCTGCGGCGGCCCGGGCAATGAATCGGCGCTTCGGACGGGTGGTGCGCGCCGCGTAGACACTACCCGCGCCCTGCCCCCCCGCGCAATTCAGTCTTGACCCGCAGTCAGACGAACACCCACCTTCGCAGGCCTCACTGCAAGCCAGACTGCGCGGCCTTGGAGATTCACTCGCCGCTCCCGGCAAGCGATGTCCACGACGCGATCCGAAATGAGATAGCGGCCCCGCTGACGAGCAGGCGAGGCCGCCATGCTGTGGAGGTGGCTACACGCCAGTATGCTTACGCTTACGGCGCCTCATGAGGAATAGTATCAGGACGACGCCGGCTGCTACCCAAAGAATGATCTGTAGAGTTTTTTGATCCATCGAATTCTCCTTATTTCATTTCTGACTGTTTGCCAAGACTCATCGGTCCGTGATCGCAAGCACACCATTGCCCGCCGCCATTACCATCTTGACTGGCATCTTCGGGCAGAGCATAAAAAAGATCAGCTATGTGTTTTTTGATCAATTCTCCTATCTGACTGATATTTCGTTCATCATCGGTACCAGTTGTCGGGCAATCATGAGCACGCCGGGACCAGCCGCAACGATCATCGTCGCCGGCATGATCAAGAAGAAGATGGGGAAGATCAGCTTCACGCCGATCTTGTTGGCCTTTTCCTCGGCCTCCTGGCGGCGACGCACGCGCATGAAATCCGAGTGCGTGCGCAAGGCTTCGGCAACACTGGTGCCAAACCGGTCGGTCTGGATCAGCACCGCCACGAGTTTCTTAATTTCGTCTTCGCCGGTGCGGCTGGCCAGGTGTGAGAATGCGTCGGCGCGTTTGGTGCCGGCCCGCATTTCCAGCGACAACAGCGACAACTCCTCGCTCAACTCCCGGTGCGTGATCTGCAGCTCCCGGCTGACGACCCGCAGCGCCTGATCGAGACCCAACCCCGCCTCCACGCAAACTACCAACAGATCCAGCGCGTCCGGCAGGGAAATGCGCAGGCGCTCTCTGCGCCGGTCGATCAGCACATCCAAGATGAAACTCGGCAGGAAGTAGCCGCCGCCCGCTGCCGCGATCACCAGGACAATGCCCAGCATGGAATTGTCAGTGATATACCCGCGCACCAGGAACAGCACCAGCGCCAGCGCGACCGCGCCCACGATCTTAAACCCATAGAAGACCGCCGGGGCCCTGTCGCTGCGGTAGCCCGCTGAGATCAGTTCCTTTTGTGTGGCGCTGGCTTCCTCGGGCGAAACCGGTATCTTCTCACCAATCCACTGGATGGTGGTGACCATCTGTCCGAGCACACTCTGCCGCGAGTCCGCATCATCGCCCGTATAGCCTGGCTGTGACGCGGCTGAAAGTTGCTCGAAGATTCTCCCGGGCTTGGCGAAACGGCGGTACCCGAACCAGATGATGGAAACCAGCAGGAAAATGAATAAGAGAGCAGAGATGAGAAGGGGCATGTGGCTAAACCTTGATGTCCACGATTTTCTTCATGACAAGATAGCCTAGCAACATGGCGATAATCGCTCCCAGGATCAGGTACCGGCCGGCGGGATCCTTCACCATGGTCGGCAGATAGGAGGGCGCCACAGCCGAAAGTCCCAGCACCAGGACAATGGGCAGAAGCGTTAACACCGTTGCCGTGATCTTGCCGTGGGCTGCCGCCGCCTTGACCGCCCCTTTCAAACGGAAACGCTCGCGAATCAGATGCGCCAGGTTGGTCAGAGTTTCCGCCAGATTGCCGCCCGTCTCCCGCTGCAGCAAAACCGTGGAAACGAAGAACCGCACATCAATCAGCGGCACGCGCAAGACGAGGTTGTTCATCGCCGCGTTGAACGGTGAGCCGAGATTTATCTCGTGGGCCACTTTGCGAAACTCGAACCCCAGCGGGTCCGGCGTCTCACTCGCCAGCAATTCCAAGCTCACCGAAAAGGCGTGTCCGGCCCGCACCGAGCGCGCCATGAAATCCAGCGCCTCTGGAAACTGGCGTTCGAATTCCGCCAAACGCGCCGCCCGCCGCCTCCGAATGTAAACCACCGGGAACGTCGCCAGCAGCAGCGCCAAGCCGACAATGCTCATTTGCGGGAACACGAGGAGATAAAACTGGCTGCCGATCAGCCCGCCGACCACGGCCAGAACCAGCATGGCGACCAACACCCCTTCGACCTTCCATTGCAGGCCCGAGGCGCGCAGATCCTCTTCCAGCTTGCGCACCGGAGCCAACCTGAGCAGGAACGAAGGCGCTGCATCCGCACCCTGATCCTGGTCCAACAGGAGCTTCGTCTCGGCCACGGGCGACGCCGCCGGCACGCTCTTCAGCACTTTCTCGACCTTGAGCCTTTGCTGTGTCTCCAAAACCTTGAAGCCCACGGCAAAACCCACCAGGCAGATCCCGAAGACGCTCAGAAAGAGGAAAACCAGTAGTCCCGGCATGGCACTCCCCTAGGAGATCTCTACCACGGTCTGGAACAGCGACGCCGGCAACTGGTAACCGGCGCCCTTCAACTTCTCGTAAAACTTCGGCCGGATGCCTGTGGCCCGGAAACGCCCGGTGACCCTGCCGTCCGGCGTCAGCCCCGTCTTTTCAAACAGGAAGATGTCCTGCGTCGTGGTCATGTCGCCTTCCATCCCCACGCACTCGGTGACATGGGTCACGCGCCGGCTGCCGTCGCTGAAGCGCGCTGCGTGGACGAACAAGTCGACCGCCGAACTGACCTGCTGGCGGATCGACCGGACGCTCATATTCGCATTCGCCATGCCCATCATGACCTCGATACGCGAAATCGCATCCCGCGGGCTGTTGGAGTGGATCGTCGTCAGCGAGCCGTCGTGGCCCGTGTTCATGGCCTGCATCATGTCCAGCACTTCCTCGCCGCGCACCTCGCCCACGATGATGCGGTCGGGGCGCATGCGCAGTGCGTTGATCACTAACTGGCGGATCTTGATCGCCCCCACGCCTTCCACGTTCGGCGGCCGGGTCTCCATGCGCGCTACGTGGACTTGCCGCAGCTGCAATTCCGCCGCGTCCTCGATCGTCACGATGCGCTCTGATTCGGGAATCACCGCCGACAGCACGTTCAGCAAAGTCGTCTTGCCGGAGCCCGTTCCGCCGCTGATGATCAGATTCAAACGCGCCTTCACGCAGGCGTGAATCAGCTCCATCATCCCTTCGGTGAGCGTCAGATTGCGGACCAGGTCCTTGTCCGTCAGCGGCGTGCGCCCGAACCGGCGGATCGAGAGGATCGGGCCATCCACGGCCACCGGCGGGACCACGGCGTTCACGCGCGAACCGTCCGGCAGGCGCGCGTCCACCATCGGCGACGACTCGTCCACGCGGCGTCCAACGCGCGATACCACTTTTTCGATAATGCGGATCAGATGCGCATTGTCCTTGAATTCCACCGGCGTCCGGTACAACTTGCCGCCGCGCTCCACGTACACCAGCTTGGGCGTGGTGACCAGAATGTCCGAAATCGTCGGATCCTGCAGCAAGGGTTCCAACGGCCCCAGTCCGAACACCTCGTCCAGGACTTCGTTGATCACCTGGTCTTTCTCGACCAGGCTCAGCGGCGTCTGCTCCTCCTCGACCAGCCGCGCCACCGCCGTCCGGATCTCATTGCGCATCTGCTCTTCCGGCAGCATGCTCATGGCTTCCAGATTGATCCGGTTGAGCAGGTTCCGGTGCAGCGTGAACTTCAGCTCCTGGAACTCCGGCGGATAAGCCTCGCGGTTGAACAGGCGCATCACCCACGCCGCCTCCCGCTTGGCTAGGCTCGACCGCGATTGACCTCCAAAGCTCCCCATGCCACGCCACCTCCATTAGGAAAAAAAGGAAAACGCTCTCTTTTTTGTGGGCTGCTCCAGGCCCGCCAGTTTGGCCATCATGCCCCCGATCTGTCCGCACAGGTGCGTATCAGGCGAGAGCAGTTTACCCTCCGCGTAAGCCTCGTACAAGGCCCAATAATCGTTCCCAATCACCGCGAAAACCGCGACGCCCAGCATCGTCTCCAGTTCCGGGATGCTCACCTCGGGCCGCCGCACCACACGGTTCAGCACCAGCTTGATCGAGCGCTGGCTCACGCCGCGGTCCCTCAGGTACTGAATCATGCGCTTGGCCTGCTGCAGCGCCGGCACCTCCGTGGTTGTGACCAGCAGCAGCTCGTCCAGCTCGTCCAGCGCGCCGGCCAGCGTGGGCGAGAAGCCCCGCCCCAGGTCGACCAGAATCCATTCGTACTGCGACCGCACAAAGCGCAGCACGTGCCGGATCTGAGAGGCGCTGGGAGCCTCCTTCACGGCCACCTCGAGCGGGCCGCCCATCACCTCCAGACCATGACTCCCGTTGGCCACCAGCGCTCTCCAGAAGCTCTTGTCCAGACGGTTCACGTTGCTGCACGCGTCCAGGATCGAGTACCTCGATTTCGTCTTGAACAGCGTCCGCACCAGCCCGGCCGAAAGATCCAGGTCGATGACCAGCGTCTCCTGGCTCGTGCGGCGATGAATCTCGGCCGCGGCATGGCACACCAGCGTGGTGGCTCCACAGCCTCCTTTAGCCGATACCAGGCCCACGGTCCGGCCGCCGGGACGGATCTTCTCCGCCATCTTGTGACGCTCCGTGGACAATCGATCCAATGCGTTCTGCAGGCTCGGCGAGCAGGGCGGATAAATGTACTCCCGCGCCCCTGCCCGGATCGCGTTCAGGATCGCGTCCGGATCGGACGACACGTGCAGCGCCACGACATCGGGCTGGCTGGAAGTGGCGCGAATGCCGCGCACCATCTCCGGCAGCACATCCGCGCAGTTCAGCAGGTCCAGCAATACCACATCCGGAGCCGTGCGCTCGATTCGATCGAGGAACGCCGCCGGGTCATCCACGCCCGCCTGTTCGTGCACCACCCGCACCGGCAGTTGCTGGAGACAGGAATGGACCTCCTCCCACAACTCGCTGGTCGAGATGGCAAGCACAGCCGTTATTGGATACATGGCCTGGCTTCCCGCATCGCTCCCTGCATGCCCATTCGGTCCTTCATTGCTTCGGCGGTGTCTGCGTGGTCGCCGGCTCCGCGGCCGGGGGCGTTGCCGGGGGCGTCGTCGGCTGCACCGGCACCAGTTGATACATCGGCGGGGCCGGCGCCGCGGCGCTCTGGCTGGCGCTCTCGGGATGCAGCAGTTGTTCGACCGGCAAGCTGTCCTTCGTCGGGGTGACCGGCACCGGACCGGTGACGTCAATCCCCGGTGTGCGCGGCGGCGTCGAACCGCCTTCCTTGAGGGGCTGCGTCGGCATCGACAGGTCCGGCAGGGGATGGCCTTCCGGAATGGGCCGCACAATTTCCGGCGTTACAATCACCAGCAATTCCGTCTTTTCCTTTTCCCGGTGGCGCGACTGGAACAGTTTGCCAAAGAACGGGATGTCGCCCAGACCCGGAATCTTGTCCAGAGTTTCTATCACCCGGTTGTCCAGCAACCCCGCGATCGCAAAACTCTGACCATCTTTCAGCTCCACTTCCGTCGACATCTTGCGCGTGGATAACGCGGGGATGGTGAAGCCCGAGTAAACCAGGTCGTTGGTGTAGTCCAGCGCACTCACTTCCGGCGCCACCACCAGCCGGATCGTGCCGCGCGGCGTGACGAACGGCGTGAAGTTCAACTTGACCCCGAATTCCCGCCATTGAATGCTGACCGTCGGGATGCCCCCGCTGGAAGGCTGAACCACCGGGAATGGGAATTCGCCGCCGTTCAGGAAACTGGCCGCCTTGCCGCTGCTCGTCAGCATGTTCGGCTCCGCCAGAATCGTCGCCAGATTGCGGGCTACCAGCAACTTGATGGTCGCTCCCAGGTTGAGATCCGGCCGGAACAGAAAGATGTTCAGCGCATCGGCCAGCGTCAACGTCGAGGTCGCAGGCGCACCCGCGCTCGCGGGAACCACCGTCAGGAGCGGCGGACTGTAGGCTTCCGTTCCCACGCTCCCGATTGTGTTCGTCGCGCCGGTGCTGAACAGGTTAAGGCCCAAGTCCGAGGTGATCGTCCGGTCCACTTCCGCGAACTTCACCTTCAGCAGGATCTGTGGCTCGCCCATCGGCGTGGCCACCCGCAACAGGTCGATCGGTTTGCCGAAAGGTGCGGCGATCGCCTCGGCGCGCTGCGCGCTGACCAGGTCTCTCACCGTCCCGCGCAAATATACGGCGTCCCCTTCCACGTTGGCCGATACGCTCTGTTCCCCCAATTCCTTGGCCAGTTCCCGCCGCAGCGCTTCCTGCTTCAGGTCGGGCTTGCGGACGCTGACGTCAAACATCAGCCGGTTGCCATTGGCCTGCCACAGGATCAGACTCGATTCGCCCGCGCTCTTTCCGTTGAGCACGATTTCGCGCGGGCCGACGGCCACCAATTCAAGAATGTCCCCACTGGCCACCGAAACGCGCTGGATGTCCTCCGGACTCTCCAGCACCAGGGACTTGCCGACATTCAGCACCAGATCTCTCGGGCTGCCGCCCGCCGGAGGCGCCTTAACCGCCGGCTCTTGAGCCAGCGCCAGCGCCGCCACAGCGCAAGGCAGGATCGCAAAACAAGTGCGCAGTTTCATTTGGCTGCCACCACCTTCGGCCTTGTGATAACGGTTTGCCCGACCTGAATCGTCTCTTTCTTCGTTCCAGTGATCATCTCCACCGTGATCGGCACCACGACTCGCTCCATCACGGGAGCCTGGGGCGCGGGTTTCTTCGCCGCTGGCCGGGCTCCCGCCCTGCCCAGATCGCTCCCTCTTTTCCCTCTATTGTCGATCTTCCTGCCTTGCGGCGTGCCTTCATACAAGTAAGCCAACGCCGTGCCCGGCGGTTTCGACTCTTGTGTGTCCAGCGGGTTGCGCAGCACGAGTTGAATCCGCGTGTCGCTGCTGGCCAGACTCAAGATCTCCGCCTGTTCCGGACTCACCAGCAGGTTCACCACCGGGACGCTGATCGGTTTGCCTTCGGCATCCTTCTGGAGATTCGCCCCTGCGGAGAGAACTTCGATGTTCTGCAGCAGCGTTCGCGTCTGCGTGCCCAGGTCGGCATTGTTGCCGCCCGGCGGCATTCCGGAGATCAGCAGATCCACCCTCATCCCCGGCTGCACGAAGCCCGAAACGCCGACCACGTCGTTGACTCGGACGGCGACCGCCCGCATCCCCGTGGGTATCGTGGCCGCCAATCCAGCTCCGGCGCCCGTAGCGGCCAGCCGCGTCGTGAGCACCGGTTCACCGGCATAGATCGTCGCCACCACTCCACGCTTGACCGCGTCCTCCGCCTTCAACACCGCATGCGGCGGCGGCGTCCCCGGCCACTCTGCAACCTTCACGTCGCTGTCCTTGATCAAAGTGCCGATCGGCAAGTCTGCTGCCGCAACGACCACTTTAGACTCCCTTTTCGGCGGGCCCTGAAGAACCTTGTTCTCAAGAACCCGATAGACAAGGTAACTTGCACCCAAGGCAACGACGAGGGCGAACACCACCACGGCAAGAAATCGTCGATTCATGACTGCTTCGCGCCCTTCCCCGGCTCCTCAATTCGAGTTTGCCAGCCTGTTGCTGATTCCCGCCCACAGATCGCTGATACTATTGCTCACGCCAATCAGAGTCCCCGCGGACGCCAGGACGAAAAATGCCATCAGTAATGTGTATTCCACCATATCCTGGCCGTCCTCGTCATGGAGTAAGCTGAGCTTCCTTAAGCGGTCCACCATGTCCGGCTCCGTTTCTTCCCCGGCGCGAGAGCGCGACCGGGTCGGGCCCTCATGCCCTGGTTGCTTCGATCATTAGCGTTCGCCGCGGCGTCGGCCTGGCCACACATGCCCTTCCCCCCGCAGTTGAAAGCGCGCCCGCCAGCCCGATTGCCGGCCGCGGCCGCTGCTCTGAGGCCAGCCGGGAATAGAATGCCATCGACCACCCCTGACTTCCTCATCGTCCGTCCACTCTGGCGTGCGCGGCAAATCTGGTCACCGGCCAGTCGATCTGCTTTGGGGCCCGGCAACTGCATCGCTTCTCCTCGCCGCTTTCCAGTTTCTCCTTTACCCTAACTCCGCCGCCGCCGCAGCGTTCGTGGCGCCGGTCCGGCCCACGCTCCCAACGCCGCTGACGTCGTGCCGCTGGTCGCGCCGCCCGCCCTGGCGGCCGGCCGAACAGCTTCTTCCCGCCAGCCCCGACCCTCTTTGTCCGCCCGCCGTCCCTACCGCAAAAATGTCCAAGTCGCTCCTTTATTTGCTTACAGTTGCCCGCTGACTCGGAAGCGGTGGCAATGGGGCCCCGCCACCCCGGGTGTCCCCGCTGCGCGGCGCCGGAACGGGCGCCGGGCATAAAACCTCATGCGCCGGCTGAAAGACAATCGCAGTGCCGTCATCGTACACCACGCGCCATCGTGGCGCTTCTTTCATCGTGCTGGCCAGCGGCGAATCTCCAGGCAAAACAACCGTGTCGACGCCGAACTTATCCAACTGCTGCTGCCAGTCATACTTGTCATTCGCAATTCTAAGCCAGTTTTCCCCAAACGCCGGGCCATAAAAATCGCTGCGCCCGTCGACGAAAACTCTCAGCCGCGGGTACAGCCGGTAGATTAAGTATCCACCCCATTGGTCATGCGCGAAAATCCTCACCGCCGAACAGTGCGAAAGAAAGCGGTCCACCGCGGCGGCGGGAAATCTGTCGCTGATGAACTGCGCCCGCAGCGCCGCCGGAGGGTTCGCCGAGAGACTCACCGCGCCGATCAGCGCCAGCGGTATCGCGCTCGCCAGGTGCACCCGCCAGTGCCGCTCCATCACAGCGACCTCACTGCCCAGTTCCAGGAATGATCGCACCGCCCGCTGCACCCTCTCGCTGATCTCCGCGGCCTGTACCGCCCTCAGCATCTCCTGTAACGCCTGCGCCACCAGCGGTATGGCCGCAATAATGAAAATAGGAATGTTCCGGCCTGAATAAAGGGCCATCCATCCCCACCCCAGAATAACAATCGAAAAAGCAAATTCTTTCCGCATCAGATGCCACAATGCAGCCGCCGCACTCAGCGCAAGAAGGATACCAAAAGACAAACCCGTCGCATGATGAAAGCTGAGCGACTGAAACTCACTGATTGTCTGGGCGTGGTTTTCCTGGACAAGGTACTGGAATATGTGGGTGTGCAAATGGTAGCCGTAGGGGTTCACAAGACTGCCAATCAGGCACCCCCCGGCGGTCAGAACGTAGGGGATTGCTTTGCGCAGGTGCGCTCGCGCCCCGGCCGCATCCCGCTCCACCACCCAACCGCACAACTCCCCGGCCGCAAATGCGCCCAGGAAAATGAGGCCCACGAAAAAGGCGCCGTGCAGATTGGTCCACACAATCGTCAGCGGCGGCAGCCACCACAACAGCGCGGTTTTGCCATCGTGCACCCGGTAAAGAATTGAGCAGAACACGGCCGCAAACAGGAACGTGACTAAATGCGGCCGGGCGTGCCAATGTATGGTCGACAGGTACGCTCCCAGCCACACCAGTCCGAAGACCAGCAGCGCATTGTCGCAGCGGCGCAACGCCGTGCGCAGCACGAACACCAGGGCCGCGCTGATCACGAGCAGGGAAACCAGCACCACCCCCGCCAGTCCGGCGTGCGCATGGATCCACCCGAAACACAGGTCCCACAACCATTCCCAGGCGAACCACGGCTGGCCCGCCTTGGTGTAGGAGAAAGGATCCGTGGTCGGCACCCGGCCGTGGGCCAGGATCCATTCGCCGCTGCGCAGGTGCCAGCCCGTGTCGCTGTCGCCCAGCAGAAAGGACAGGCCGTACTTGCTCCTGAGCACGAAAATGAAGGGCAGCAGAAAGGCGATGTCGGTCAACCCCGGAAGCACGCGGATCACCGGATTGACCGGCGCAACCGGCGCCCGCTCCGGCTTCGATTCAGCGACCGTGGCCGTCGGCGCCGCAATCATGAGACCGACCTCAGGACCCGCTTGGCCGGCGCCTGCGGGAACTGCGACGCTTCACGCCGCGCCGCGAAACGCGCCGTGCGCAGTTCCATCCGGCCGATCGATATTTCCATCCGCACCACGTCTCCCCCCAGGGATGTAGCCTTGTTCACGCGGCCTTCGCAATATATGCAGCGCGGCTGAAAGGGATGCAGTTTCGGCAAATCCACTTCCAGAATGATCCCCTCGCTCTTCTTGATGTCTCGCACCGCCCACTCTACCCCTCGCGCGCGCACAATCGCCCGGTTGCGGCTGATGCTTTCCGTCCACGCCGGCAGCGCGGCGCCCGCGCCGGAGCCACCCTGAATGCGCGACGGCAAGCTCACTTCGAAGAGCATTTCTTTGATTCCTAATATCAGGCTAAGTTGAAGTTTAGATAGCTATTTCGATTTCGTCAATACTCCGTTTGGTTAGCATCCGCGGCGGCTGGCCGCCAAATCCCATTCGCCTGCCGCCGCGCCTCAATGCGGGGTTTGGCATCATAAACTCGGATAAAAGCCAATTACCGCCTCTAAATATTTGGAGTTTCAGATCGCAAAGCGTCCTACACGTACTGTCCTAGTACTACCAGTGCCATAACGTGGTACTAATCCAACTGCCGTACCTCCAGGCCGAGTGGTTCTTGACAGTGATCATTATGAGTGTTAATTTAAGGCGCGGGAGAAGGTGCAAGAAGAGTTAGCGGTCGTGGGCACCGGTATGTGTGCTAGACGTGCGTGGCGAACATCGTCGGGCCAATCCATGATTGAGGCGACGTTTGTCCTGATGGCCTTTATCGCCACTATTTTCCTGATAATGGACCTCACCTGGGGCGTGCTCACCAAGGAAGCGCTGCAGAACGGGGTTCGGGCCGGTGTGCGTTATGCCGTCACATCCCAAACCTCCGGCGCCCTTGGCCAGACGGCCTCAATTCAGCAGGAGGTCCAGCAGCAGTCGATGGGCTTTCTGAGCGCCGCGCAGTCCACCTCGATCGTCAGCGTCTGCTTCTTTTCAACTACTTCCAATCCGCCTGCGTCGCTCGGCTGCGGGACGAGTGCGGTCGCGGGCACCACCGGCCCGGCCAATTCCGGCGGCAACCTGGTGACGGTCAAGGTCAATAGCTACCCCTTCCAACCGTTGGTGTCCCTGTACATCAGTTCATCCACCGTCCCGATCACCGTCAGTTCCAGCGACCTAATTGAATCGTCCGGTCCGGGGGGCGTTCCTCCGCCGCTTTAGAGAGCCGATGGAAATGAACACGCTCATGCACGCATCGCGCAAACGGCAAAAAGGCAGCCTGCTGGTGGAGTTCGTCCTGGTCATGGCTTTGGTCATGGTCCCGTTGCTGCTGGGCACCATGGTCGTCGGCTTCAACCTGATTCGCTCCATCCAGGTGAACCAGGTCAACCGCGACGCTGGGCACATGTACGCGCGCGGCGTGGACTTCTCCAGCGACACCAACGGCTTGATCGACCGATCCATTATTTTTCAGATGGCACCGCAACTCCAAATCACGAGTTCGACCGGGCTCGAGGTCATGATTCTGTCCGACATTGAATACGTCGGCTCAACCACCTGCACGAGTTGCGCTAATTTGAATCACTACGTCTTCCTGCAGCAGATTACGCTCGGAAACTCGGCGCTGCGCGCCAGCGACTTCGGCACGGTCGCGGCATCCAGCATGCTTGCCGACGGGAGCGGCACGGTGATCAACCCATTGACCGACACCACCGTTCGGGCCGACCACTTCGGCAGCATTCTGACCCTGGCCGATGGCCAGGCTGCGCAGATCTCCGAGACGTACTATAATTCAACGGATTTCGACATTCCTGGATATTTAAACGCGGCGGGTGTGTACGCCCGGGCGATATTTTAGGGCCAAGTAGAAAGGCAGCGCCAAAAAATGCTGAAGAACAAATCGGAGCACAACAATCAGGGGAGAAAGGGTGTCGCGCTCATTCTCTCCACTTTCGCCATCCTCATGATCGGTGGCATGATCGGCCTGGCCATCGATGGCGGCATCGCCTTCTTTCTGAAAGCCAGACTTTCCCAGGCTATGGACGCCGCCTCCCTGGCCGGCGCCAACTCGCTGGCCCGCGGAGTGAATAACGCCGCCCAGACGGCCAACGCCCAGGCCACCGCGCAGAACTTTTTCTCTGCCAATTTCCCCAACAATTTCTGGGGCTGCACCGTACCCGCTCCGACGGTTACCGTGACCCTGGGCACGGGGGCAAATATCAACATCCGCTACGTCCAGGTCACTGGGTCCGTCACCACCCCCCTGTACTTCCTGCGCGTTCTCGGCCTGACCACCGCCAGCCTCTCGTCCACGGCCACCGCGCAGCGCCGTGATGTCAACTTGATGGTGATTCTGGACCGCTCCGGCTCGATGGCGCCCGGCATCGCCGAATTGGTCGCGTCTTCCCAATGGTTTGTGAACCAGTTTGCCGAGGGCCGCGACGAAGTGGGACTGACGACGTTCGGCGGGACGTACTACATGATCAAGCCGAGCACTAGCTTCGCGGCCGTGTCTACGGCGATCGGAACGCTGAACGCCGGCAATGTGTACGGCACCACCGATCATGCCCAGCCGCTCTGGCAGACGTATAAAGCCCTGGCGGCAATCAATGAGCCCGCTGCTTTGAATGTGATCGTCTTCTTCACGGATGGCGAGCCCAACACCATCTACGCGGATTGGTCGTCGTACTTGAAAAGTCCCGCGACGTGCGGCAACGGTCCCGTTGGTGTAAAGGGTCCGCCCTGGAACCCGGTGCTCGGCTACGCGCTGGTCTATTCCGACAACAAGACCATGGGCGGACTTTTCGCGAACACCACCTTATTGCCGCCCTTCGGGGGCGGGGACTCACTTTCCGCCGGCACCGTAGGTACCGCCTACGTGAATACTGCTTACGATTCGCAGGACTCGGGCATAACGACAACAACGTCATTGAAAGGATGCAGCTACGAGAGTAATGTCGAAAACGTCGCATCGGATTTTACGCAGATTGCGGCTTACGACTACTACGGCAATGCGACCAACCCGGCGGTGCATCCGCCTACAGATTGCGCATCGTGCACCAGCCAGTACCAGGGCGTGACTTTGACCACATTCAATGCCACCAATCTCCTCGCTGCGGCGTTCAACGCGGGCGACACGGCCGCCCAGAGATGGCGGCAGGGCGTGCTCAATAATATCGTGCCGATGGTCGATTGCATCGCCCTCAATGACGGCTCGCCGATCGACTCGACCTACATGAGCCGGCTGGCGAACACGACCGGCAGCCCGATTTACAACAATCAGGCGCCGGCGGGCAACTATTACTACATTACGAGTACGAGCCAGCTCCAGCCCGCTTTCCAGGCCATCGCCTCTCAGATTCTGCACCTGAGCCAATAGCACTGCTCCGCCCGGCAGGGGGCGTCCGGAACTCGGGATTCGCGGCGGGAAACGCGGCGGTTGCGTCTCGCGGTCGAAAAAGCATCTGAACATATTGGCCTTGACTTGTCCCTTGCTTTCGATAGGATAGGAAGGGGGAAACCAGCGCCACAGATTGGGTACCCCATTTTGACGGAGGAGGGGAGTTCCTGTCCATCGGAGGTGTGTGCATGAGAGTGGTCCTCCTCACTGATCAACCCATTCTCGGCGAAGGTATCCGCGTCGTCGTGGCGGCATCGGCCAGCCTGCAGCTCCAGGGGGTCTACGCGCACCCCGGTGAATTCCTGGAGCAACTCCCCCGGATCTCGGCGGAGTTGGTTTTGCTGGACGTGGGCCCGGAGATCTCGTTTCAATTCCTCGTGGATGTGCTTTCGGCCGCCCCGCAATGCCGTCTGATCCTGCTGGTCCGGACGCTGTCCCCCGAACTGGCTTATCACGCCCAGGAACTGGGCGTCTGCGCTGTGCTCTCCACCACCTGCCCGCCCCCCCGCCTCCTCGCCTGCCTGGAGCGCGTGGCCCAGGGCGAGCGTTACTTCGAAACCCTGCTCCCCCTGGGCGCGGCGCCCCCGCGCGCCATCCGGCTCTCCCGCCGGGAAGGGCAACTGGTCTCATTGCTGGCTCAAGGGCTCAAAAATAAAGAGATCGCGGCTTGCTTGGACATCACCGAGGGAACCGTGAAGGTCTATCTTTCGAAGCTGTTCCAGAAGGTCGGCGCCAAGGACCGTCTGGAACTGGCTTTGTTTGGTCTCAAGAACATGCTGAACGAAGGGGACGGGCTGCTCGGCTTGCCGGCGGAGGAGATTCCTGACGCGCCGCCGCGCCGTTTGCCCGCCGGCCTCGGCTCTCTGGTGCTGCCGGCGCCTGCGCCGGTGCGCCGCGCAGGCTGAGCTCGGGCCGCGGATCTGCTCGCATCATGTGGGCCCTGCTTGCCATCGTTTTCTGGGCGCTGTTTCTCATCATCCTGGTCTGGAGTGCACGCACGCCTCAGCCGAGAATGGCGCTGGCGGGTGCCGGCGGCATACCGGCATTCTCGTCTTTGCCCGCTGGCGGGACGCAGGCCCTCGGATCGTTCTCGGCCTCCTTGGGCGTCCATTTAGTGATTCTCGTCTGTTTGCCCCACTTGCCCTCCCTGTGGTCGTCCAGCACCCCCAACCGTGTTCGGGCGCGCCTGATTCCGCCGGCCCAGGCGGCCCTGATCCTGCATCTGCCCGAGCGCGTCTACGTTGTCGCCACGGTCGCACCGCCGGCCGAACCACGGCCCAAGGCAGCTCCCGCCAGGCCACGTCCCGCGCCGCGCCGGACCTCGGTCACGCCTGCCTCGCACATCGCGAACCGGCGTCTGCTTCCTGTGCCCTCCGTCTTGCTACAGCCGAACCGGCCTGTGGCGGCTGATCTGCGCTCGTTTCAGCTCCCATCGTTCCTGTACTGGTCGCCCCCCCGGACTCCTCCCCCTCCCGGGCCCATCAAACCCGGTTCGGCTGGTGCGGAAAAATCGAGCGCTTCCGCGGCCCGAAACAATGCCGTCACCCCGCCCAACGCGGAGCATCGCAGCGCCCCAATCTCGGTCGCCAGCGCCCCCAGGACTTCCCCCCAGGCTCTGCCTCTGCCTCCCGCCGCCACGGCCGGCCCCTGGTCCCTGATCGCGCACGGATCGAACCCCGAGGAACTGGAGGGGCTGGCCCACCGAATCGAGGGCGAACTCGTGGCCCTCGGTTCCTCCTCCACGTCGCAGCCCCACCGCAGTGAAAACGTCGAGATCCCTCCTTTGAACCAGCCGTCCGTGCCTCCACCCGCTCCGCCCGACGCCTCGCCCGCCGCTCCTGCCAGCGCGCCCCAAACCGTCGCGCGCGCCCCCACCCCCGTGGCGCCGGCGGCAGGCGGGTCCGCGCCGCCCGGCAACTCGGGCTCCCGCCCTGACCCAACGCCGTCAGTGCGAATTCTCAATACCCGTGCCGGCCCTGTGGAGGTGCGCCAGCTTTCTGACGGCTCCGAGCAGTGGCGCTTTCCGTCTACGGGGTCGTTTGATGTCGTGATTGTTCAGCATGCCGCGGGCTCGATGATTCCCGAGGCCGGACCGTTCCTCACCGGGTGGCCCGTCCAAACCGTCTTCCTCGCACTCGGAACGGCCAAGGACTGGGTGATGCAGTACTGCCTGCCCCCTTCGGCCGGCGCCCCGGCCTCACAATCCGGCATGGTCGTGACACTCGGCAAACCCGGCAAGCTCGAGGCCCCGTTCATTCAGCTCGCCTTACTCCCCCCGCCCAAAATCGCCGGCGGCCCGCGTCCGGCCTTGTTCTACGGAACCCTCGGCTCGGACGGCCGCTTCCGCCACCTGCGCCCCATAGCCGCGCCCGACTACGATACTCGCGCCGAGTTGCTTCCCTATATCGAGCAATGGCAGTTCCGTCCCGCCAAATGGGACGGCGCTTCTGCGGAGGTCGATGTCGTGTTGCTTGTTCCGGCTTCCCCGGGCGGATGAGCGGCCCCTAACACTCCTGCGGCGCCATCACACGCCGGACGCGCCCCCTCGGCTGCCCGGCAGGCCCTTCACCGCCGCCTGGGCCATCCGAAGATGATCGACAGGATCATGCTCGTGCCCACCTTCAATGCCCGCCAGTTGCTCGCGTTCCCGCCCTTGCTGACCCCAACCCGGTGGTGGAACGTCACCGGACATTCCACAATCGCGAAGCCGTTCTCCAGTGCAATATCGAGGAAATAGGCGTTGAATTCGTGGTTGATCTCGGGACTGAGCAGCGGCAGCAGGCGCGCCAGGGCGCTGTTCCGGCATAGCTTGTAGGTTGTGCCGACGTCGGTGAATGTGCCCCGCCCGATGTGCTTGGCCTCCAGCAGCTTTCCGGCGAAGAAATTCCCGTAATACATGAACGTCGTCAGTTGCGTCCGCAACGCCCGCAACTGTTCCACGATCCGCGTCCCATTCACGATGTCCGCGTGCGGCGCATAAGCCAGGAACTTGTCGATGTCATAGGCGCGGAAAGTCATGTCGCCTTCGCACAACAGCGTCAGCTCCGTGTCCGCGCATCTCGCCCCTTCGCTCAGCGCCCGATAAACACAACTGCCGTAGCCCGCCCGTGGCTCGCTCACCACCTCCGCTCCAGCATCGCGCGCGATCTCCACCGTGCGGTCCCGGCTGTTGTTATCCACCACGATCACGCGCTTTACCTTCGGGTGTTGCAGGAAATCCTGCACCGCCTCCCGGATGCTCATCTCTTCGTTGTACGCGGTCAGTACCACCGTCAGATTCAGGTTCCGCGGCGGCTCCCACATCACTTCCACGCGCGTGCGCCGGCTGGGCAACAACACGTACAGGTCAAACAGGATCAGAATAACCCCGACCACGATCAGGATCCCGCTGTACAAGATCATCTTCTGGAGGATCTCGACGATATGCCCGTGCGGATCCACGACCAGGCTGATCATCCACACCAGGACGCAGAAGAAATAGACGCTGAATCCGATCCCGTTCAGCAACAGGCCATCCAATAGAGCGGGAAATACCGGGCGCCAACCGCGCTTCGTGGGTCGAGATTCGGCCTCTGTGCTCATTTACGTTTGTACAGCCACCACGATTTCGATTCGGCCACCAGCCGGAATCGCTCCATCAGGCCCGGATGGTAAATTCGATAATAGCCATCGTAATAGTACCGGTCAATGGCCGGCTCTTTCGGCACCATCACTGCCGTCGCATCTCCGAAATACTCGTCATCGGAAGGCCGCGGTTCATCGCTGAATAGGTTGTTGTACGCCGAGGCCGCCATGCCGCCGCGCGCCGGCCGCCATCCCAACGCGTATGGGAATGGATTCACCATGTCGAACGTGATCACCCGCTCCTGCGGCCCGCAATACCGCTTGAGCAGCTCGACCCCATCGTTAATGTGCGCCGTGTACACTCCGCCGTTGGCTTGCGGGGTGAATCGATAATCGTAGAGAATTACGGGCGCCAGGCGCGGGCTCGTGAATCGCACCAGGCTCGCCGCCTGCGACGGGTCGGCTTTCTGCTTGGCGCCGTACGCCAGGCCCGCCAGATCCGAGCACAACTGCGGCAAACTCAGCAGACCGCACAACAACAATACGAAGATATAGCGCTGCTTTTCGCTCCTCGGCGCCGCCGCGCCTGCTCTGCCTCGCTCCGCCACCATCCGGCTGGCAACGATGATTGCGAACGCGCACACAATCGGCATCCCGCGCATCTGCATGTTGCTGCACAGCAGCACCAGGTCCGCCACGAACACAACCAGCCCCCAGATTGCCAGTTCATGCTCCGCGATCCATCGTCCCTTCCCCTTCTTCGCTGCCGATCCATACGAACACAGCCCGATCAGTATCAACAACGTCGGCACTTGCACCGCCAGCTTCACCTTCAAGCCCAACGCATTGTGCGCGATCATCCTGGAACGCCCGCCGGCTGCGATCCGCATGTCCTGCACAATCCTGGGAATGTCGAAACTCAAGTACGCCAGCAGCGCCACTGCCACCACGCCAAAGCCCAGGAGGAGCCCGCCCAGCCGTCTCCGGCTCAGCCCCCGGTAGACCAGCGACAGCGCCACGATCGGCGTTCCCATCACGAAATAGCTGATCTTCAGAAACAGCGCCACCCCCATCGCCGCCCCGGTCGAAATCCCGCCCCATAACTCGCCCGCGTTCTCCTCCCCGCCCTCCGCCCGCTGCAGGCATTCCAGCAGCACCAGCCCCAGCAGCGCGTAGCCGTAGCGGTTGTAGGCCATTGCATGCGTCGACCACACGAACCCCGTGCCGATGGAATACGGCGCCGTCGCCAGCACTGCCAGGTACAGCCCGAACACGATGCGCAGCGCGTTCTCCAGCCGGTCCCGCCCCAGCCCGTACGCCCACAGCCCCGTCACCAGCCCGACGATCGCGCTCCCGTATCCGATCGCGTTCGGCGAAGCGTTGGAAAGGACCATGCCCAAGCCCACGATCAGGTACGTCACCGGCCCCCACGGACTGTAGAAGTCCAGGTGCGGCCGCAGCCCGTTCACGATGCGCCACCCGTTATCCAGAAAGAAGAAGTTGTCGTGCCCGAACACGCGCGTCGGGACGATTCCGATAAACGCCGCGGTGCCGCAGATCAGCGCCAGCGCGACGAAGAAAAACAGGCCACCGCGCGAGCGCCCGCCCCGCGCGCCTTCCGCGGTTCCCTGCGGCCCCTCCGGCGCGTGACTCGCGTGACTCAGATTTTCCATGCTGCGCGCTTGCTCGTCCCCTGGCTCGGGCTGCGCGGGTCAGGGCCGCTGGCAACAGCATTCTAACATCCCATTCCCTCGCCCGTCCGCCGCCATCGCTCGCTTCGAACAGCAACGGCCTGTGGGTTTATTTCAGCTTGTACAGCCACCACGATTCCGACTCCGCCGCAAGCCGGTACCGTTCCAGCAATCCCGGGCGATAGATCCGGTAGAACCCATCCCAGTAGCGCGCATCCAGCGCCGGCTCCTTCGGCGCCATCACCACCGTCGCATCTCCGAAAAACGCCTCATCCGATGGCCGCGCTGCATCGCTGAACAGATAGTTGTAAGCCACGGCCGCCATGCCCCCGCGCTGCGGTCTCCATCCCAGCGCGTACGGGAATGGATTCACCATGTCCAGGTTCAGCACCCGATCCTGTGGCCCGCAGTTCCGCTCGAGCAGCTCGATCCCTTCATTGATGCGCGCCGTGTAGACCCCTCCATTGGATCGCTTCTCGAATGGCCCGTCGTACAGAATCATGGGGCGCAGGCGCGCCACGTTGAACCGCACCCGGCTCCTCTCCGCCGCGGGATGCGCTTTCTGCAGCGCCCCGTATCCCAGCCCCACCGCATCCGAGCACAACTGCGGCAGTGTGAGGAACCCGCACAACAACAACACGACGATATACCGCATTGTTTCGGCCTTCGGCTTCGCCGCCCCCGCGCTGCCTCGCTCCGCCATCATGCGGCTGGCAACCACAATCCCGAACGCCCCCAGCAGCGGCATCCCGTGATCCTGCATGTTGCTGAACACCAGCGCCGCATCCGCCGCGAAGACCGCCAGCCCCCAGATCAGCAGTTCGTGCTCCGCCAGCCAGCGCCCCTTCTGCTTGTGCGCCGCGGATCCATACAACGGCAGCGCAATCACCACCGCCAGCGCCGCCACCTGCCCCGCCACTATCCTGGCCAGGTCCAGCACATGCATCGCCTTCGACCGCGCCCCCGCCGCCATGCGCAGATCCTGCACCATCTTGAGAACGTCGAAACCCAGGTACCCGAGCAACGCCAGCGCCACCACGCCGAAGCCGATCGCCATCCCGCTCAGCCGTCTCCGGCCCAGCCCCCGGAATAGCAGCGAAACGCCAACCATCGGCACTCCCACGACGAAGTAGCTGGCCTTCAGGAACAGCGCCAGCGCCAGCGCCGCCCCGGTCGAAATCCCGCCCCATAACTCGCCCGCGTCCTGGCCCTCGCCCGCCGCGCGCTGCAGGCATTCCACCAGTACCAATGCGGCCAGCGCGAAGCCGTAGCGGTTGGCCAGCATCGCGTGCGTCGACCACGTGGGCCGGATCCCCAGCGCGTACGGCGCCGTCACCAGCAGCGCCAGGTACAGCCCCAACACGAGGCGCGGCGCGGCCTCCAGCCGCCTCCGTCCCAGTCCGTACGCCCACAGCCCCACCACCAGCCCGACCATCGCGCTGCCGTAACCCAGCGCGTCCGGCGACGCGTTGGAAACCAGCATTCCCAGGCTGATGATCAGGAATGTCACCGGCCCCCACGGGCTGTAATAGTCCACGTGCGGCCGCTGCCCGCAAAGGACGCGCCAGCCGTTGCCCAGCCACAGGAAATTGTCGTGGCCCAGAACCGCGGTCGGAACCACGCCGGTGAACGCCGCGGTCCCGCAGATCAGCGCCAGCGAGATGACGAACCACAGGCCCCATCGCGCCTTCCCATCGCCGCGCTTTTCCCCCGCCATCGGCCGGGCCTCTCGCACGCTCTCCCTCGACACATTCCCGCTGCTCCCGTGGGCCCCACCCCGCGCGTCACTCCAGGGTTCCATCATCGGCGTCTGCTCGTTCCCTGCCCTTGCCTGCTCACGGCTTCTGGCAACAGGATTCTAACATCGCCTTCGGCCGCGCGGCCATCCCCTCCGCTTGCCTTGCGTCTCCGGCATCTATACGATGGTCCAGTCTCTTTGACACTTGGGGTCGGCCGCCCCGTCCCGGGCGTGTTTCGACGCCTGTACTGCGCTCGCCGCCGGCCCCCCGCCCGCCAGGGAGGATCGCCATGCAACGCTACGGAATGGTCTTGCGGCTTCGGCCTGAAGCCACTGTGGAGTACAAGCGTTATCACGCTTCCGTTTGGCCCGAAGTGCTGGCGACGATCACCGCCTGCAACATCCGCAACTACTCCATCTATTTCCACGACGGCTATCTGTTCAGCTACTTCGAATATCACGGCCGCGATTTTCGGGCCGACATGGACCTCATGGCCGCCGACCCGAAGACCCAGGAGTGGTGGGCCATCATGAAACCCCTCCAGGACCCCCTGCCCACCCGCCGGCCGGGCGAATGGTGGGCCGACATGGAGGAGGTCTTCCATCTCGAATAGAATGGGGTCACCCCCTATGCCTGCCCCTCACGATCTGCAGCCCCGAATCGGTGTTTTCGGCATCGGCCATGCCGCCTATTGGCCTCAATTCCCCGGCCTGAAAGAGCGCCTCGAGGGTTATCAGCGTGAGGTCGAATCGCGCGTCGCCGCCTTCGGCGCCCAGGTCGTATCGGCCGGCTTGGTCGACTCCGCCCCCGCCGCTCGCGCCGCCGGCGAGCTTCTGGCCCGCGCCGGCGCCGACCTCCTGCTGTGCTACGTCGCCACCTACGCCACCTCCTCGCAGGTGCTGCCCATCGTTCAGCAGGCTCGCGTTCCAGTCCTCGTCCTGAATCTTCAGCCCGTCGCTGCTCTGGACTACGAGCACACCGATACCGGCGAATGGCTGGCCAACTGCTCCGCCTGCAGCGCGCCCGAGATCTCCAACGCCTTCACCCGCGCCGGCGTGGATTTCCACGTCGTTTCCGGCATGCTCTTTCAAGACGACAACGCCTGGGGCGAGATCGGCCAGTGGTGCCGCGCCGCCGCCGTCGCCCGCGGCCTGCGCACCGCGCGCATCGGCTTCCTCGGCCACACCTACCCCGGCATGCTCGACATGTACTCCGATTTCACCGCCGTCCACGGCCAGTTGGGTGGCCACATCGAGCTCCTGGAAATGGACGACCTGGCTTTACGCGCCAAAGCCGTTTCAGCCAGCGAAATCGAAGCCAAACTCGTCGAGACCCGCGCCATCTTCGACCTCGCGCTCAACGTCACCCCCGGCGATCTCGATTTTCCTTCCCGCGTCGCCGTCGCCCTCGATCATCTGTGCCGCGATTTCGACCTCGACGGCCTCACCTACTACTACCGCGGCCTCGACGGCAACGAATTCGAGCGCCTCGGCGCCAGCCTCATCCTCGGCAATTCCCTGCTCACCGCCCGCGGCATTCCGGCCAGTGGCGAAGGCGATCTGAAAACCTGCCTGGCCATGTTGATGATGGACCGTTTCCAGGCCGGCGGTTCCTTCACCGAGTTTTATGCCATGGACTTCAACGCGGGCTTTGTCCTCATGGGCCACGACGGGCCCGGCCACGTCGCCATCAGCGCCCGCAAGCCGGTCCTTCGCCGCCTCGAGCTCTACCATGGCAAACGCGGCGCCGGCGTCTCCGTGGAATTCAACGTCCGCCTCGGCCCTGTCACCATCGTCGGGGTCACGCAGGACGCCAACGGCCGTTTCAAGATGGTCGGCGCCGAAGGCGAGTCGCTGCCCGGCCCCATCCTCCAGATCGGTAACACCAATTCGCGCCTTCGTTTCAGCCTCCCGCCCGCTCAATTCGTCAACCGCTGGTGCGAGCAGGGCCCTACGCACCACTGCGCCCTCGGCATCGGTCATCGCCTCCAGGAGTTCCGCAAACTCTCTCAACTGATCGCCGTGCCCCTGGCCGAAGTCTGCGTCCACCCCTGATCGCCCTTAGACCTGTTTCGGAATAAGTGTGGCCCGTCGCGTCCGGTCGCAATGAGGCCGCTCCCGGACGGGGACACTGAGGGCCGCGGCGTTTGATCGACAGCCTCTGAACTTCGCGCCGAGGGAACCCAAGCGTGCCGCCGCGGCACGCGCAGAGTGTCCCCTCCGGCCACCCAACCCGCACTAGCAGGCTGCCGAACAAGGCATTCCGCGAGCCGCCGCCGCACTCGCGTGGCCCGGCAACCCATTGCCAATGCATGACCATGTTTCAGAGATGGAATGAGAAGGCCGCGACCGGGAGCGGTTGCGTGCAGTGGGGCAGACCGCCAGGTCTGCGGCCGACGTCCACGTCGGCCCTTCGCTCGTTTTCAACAGCCGGACGTGGACATCCGAGCCGCCGCGGTTTCTGCGATGAATTCGCGACTCACCATGCTAGCGCACTGCCCCCCGGCCCATCCAATCCGCCTTTCAGCCCTTCTCCAATACGCCGCGCCACAACCGCCTCCACGACATTTCCCTCAGTCCCTGTTCGGAAGTGGGTCCATCTCAAAGCGGCCGACCATCCGCCAGCAGTCGGTCGAGGCGCTTCCGTGCTTTGGGCGTTTCTCGTCAAGATGACGTGTTCGCCGAGTTTCCAGATGGGACGCCACCCAGGCGCAATTCAGCCCGAGTGACCGCGGACCAGCCTCGGCGGTACGGCGGTGGAGTGTGCTTTCTTTTGAAGATGCCCGCAAGCTGTTGATATCACCCGCGCGCCCGAAGCGCGCCTTCATGCCACCGGGTGAAGCGGCAGCCCCACGCCTTTCCGCTGTCCCCCAATCCGGAGCGTGCCGTCCCGGGTCTCCGGATCCGGCCAGGTAGGTGGCTGCAGTGCGCGCCTCGTCGCAGCCTTGTACCATCTTCCACACCTAGCTTAGAATATGGACTAGGGCTCAAGGATATCGAGACTCATTTATCTTGATACCGATGCACAGCGTGGGCCGGATGACATTATGGACGTTGAAAGCGGTCCGTTCGATTTCCAACAGCATGAGAGTACGGCCGTCGTAAAGTACCTTGGTGTGCGTGGCTTCTACGACGCCTTCGCGTTGGTGGTTCGACGAATCATTGAAGAGGCACTGAACGAGCGCAAGATTAAGGTCCAGACAGTGCAGGCGCGAGCAAAGGACGCGGCGAGCTTCGGGAAGAAGGCTGCGCAGCCATCGGAAGACGACCCCTCGAGGCCGAAGTATCACGACCCCCTCAAAGAGATTACCGACATGGCCGGAGTTCGTGTGATCACCTACTTCCCTGGCACCGTAGGCGATGTTGACACGCTCCTCCAGCACGAATTTGAAGTCCGAGAAAAGGCTAATAAGGGCGCATCTCTTATTGAGAAGGACCAATTTGGCTACCAGAGCATTCACTATCTTGTGAGCCTCAGCGACCAGCGTGCAGGCCTCCCCGAGTATCAGCGCTTCAAGGGCGCCGTAGCGGAGGTTCAAGTGCGCACGATCCTCCAGCACGCCTGGGCGGAGATCGAACACGACATTCAATACAAATCCTCATCGGTGATTCCCGTCGAGATTCGCCGTCGCTTCATGGCGCTCGCAGGACTCTTCGAGATCGCCGACCGGGAGTTTCAGGCCATTCAAGATGCCGACACCCGATTGACCACAGAGGCACGGTCCAACGTCGAAGCTGGAGAATTGGGAAAGGTAGAGATTACACCTGACGCGCTGAAGGCATTCCTAGATCGGAGGCTCGGTCCCGACGGTCGAATGTCCGAGTTCTCCTACGACTGGACCGCCCGGATGCTAAGAAAGCTAGGCTTCCGAACGCTTCAGCAGGTTGAAACGTGTATCCGTGATTACGATCACGACGACCTGAGCCGACTTGTTGCCGGATCGAGGCAGGGCCAGACTACCCGGTTCGAGTACATGTTGTTGGCGGGGATGGGAGAGAACTGGCTGCGCTCGCACCCATTTGCGGTCGAGCCGTGGTGGGCTCCACGCCAGCAGGAAAGACTTGAGAAAATGCGTGCGCGCGGGGTGAAGACGCGTAGCTACAATCCCACTTCTGACCTGCCGGACGAGACGGCTGCTGGCCGGAGCAGTGCTGGCGCGGTGGGCGAGAGCGTCGGGTCGATTGAAGCGAATGCTCGCACAAACCCGAATCCGGGAACAGCACACGGAACCTCCGATTCCCAATACAAGCCGAACGACCAATAGACCTCGATGGTCCGCGGCCTATCGGGTGCACCTGACTGATCTACCTTGACGGTTTGTAGCCATGTCGAACATGTGCTCTATCCGGATTGCTCCTGGAACATGCCCTATCCGGAAATGGACCCAACGCCCTCTGTTCCGCGCAGCATTATCCAATCCACAAATGAGCCTCAAATCGGAGAGTGATTCCAATACAAGAGGAGCCTGAAAGTCAAGGCCTGATGTCGGGGTTCTGACCCTCCTTTCGTTGTTTGTTGGGGGGAGTGGGGTGCGGGGAGAGGGGCTGGTCCCCCGTTCCCCGCAGCAGCAACGTCGGCACCTCCGGCCACAAGGCCGGAGCGAATAACCGATCCCGCGCGGCCTGCACGCGTTGGGC
>JBKQPG010000078.1:0-8382 GCA_052145115.1 Bryobacteraceae bacterium | reverse complement strand
GCGCTGGCCGCCGAACTGCGCCTTGCCGCCCAGGGGCTGTTGGGTGATGAGCGAATACGGCCCGATGGAGCGGGCGTGGATCTTGTCGTCCACCAGGTGGGACAACTTGAGCATGTAGATGTAGCCCACGGTGACGGGCTGCTCGAAGGCTTGGCCGGTGAGGCCGTCGAGGAGCGTGACCTTGCCCGAGCCGGGCAGTGCGGCCTTGGCCAACTGGCCCTTGATGTCGGCTTCAGTGGCGCCGTCGAAAACCGGCGTGGCGTACTTGCGGCCGAGCTTGAAGCCGGCCCAGCCGAGGTGCGTCTCGAGAATCTGGCCGACGTTCATGCGCGAAGGAACGCCGAGCGGATTGAGCACGATCTCGACCGGCGTGCCGTCGTCGAGATAGGGCATGTCCTCCTCGGGGACGATGCGCGAGATGACGCCCTTGTTGCCGTGGCGGCCGGCCATCTTATCGCCGACCGAGAGCTTGCGGCGCATGGCGATGTAGATTTTCACGAGCTTGATGACGCCCGGAGGAAGCTCATCGCCCTTCTTCAGCTTGGAGATTTTCTCCTCGGTGATTTTCTCGAGAACCTGGATCTGGCGCGAGGTCAGCTCCTCGATTTCGTCGACGGCTTCGTTCAGCCGGACGTCGCGACTGGAGAGCTTCATGCGCTTGAGGTCGCGCGCTTTCATCTTCTCGAGGATGTCGCGCGTGAGCGGCGTGCCCTTGGCCAGCAGCTTCTTATTGGTTTTTTCGTCGTGCAGGTCGGCCAGGAGTTCCTTGCCTTCGAGCAGAACGGCGAGGCGCTTGGCGCGCTCGTCCTGGAGAATGCGCTTCTCGTCTTCCAGGTTGCGGTGCAGCTTTTCGATCTGCGCTTCGAGGATCGCCCGCGACCGCGAATCGAGGTCGGCGCCTTTGCGCGAGAAGACCTTGGCGTCGACCACCACGCCTTCAATACCCGGCGGACAATACAGCGAGGCATCCTTCACGTCGCCGGCCTTTTCGCCGAAAATGGCGCGCAGGAGCTTTTCTTCGGGCGTGAGCTGGGTCTCGCCCTTGGGCGTTACCTTGCCCACCAGGATGTCGCCCGGCTTCACTTTCGCACCGATGCGGATGATGCCGCTTTCATCGAGATTACGCAGAAAAGTCTCGCTGATGTTGGGGATGTCGCGGGTGATCTCTTCCGGCCCGAGCTTGGTGTCTCGGGCCTCGATCTCGAACTCCTCGATGTGAATCGAGGTGTAGTAATCTTCCTTGATCAGCCTCTCGCTGACCACGATGGCGTCTTCGAAGTTGTAGCCGCGCCAAGGCATGAAGGCCACCAGAACGTTGCGGCCCAGCGCCAACTCGCCCAGGTCCGTGCAGGGACCGTCGGCCAGCACGTCGCCCTTCTTCACGCGTTGTCCCTGGTCTACGATGGGCTTCTGGTTGATGCAGGTATTCTGATTGGAACGCTTGAATTTGGTGAGCGGATAGATGTCGGCGCCGACTTCGCGCGACATCTGGCCCTCGTGGATGTTGCCCTCGACGCGGACGATGATGCGTTCGGAGTCGACCGAGTCGACCACGCCGGAGCGCTTGCAGATGATGGTGGCGCCGGAGTCACGGGCGGTCACCTTCTCCATGCCGGTGCCCACGATGGGCGAGTTGGCGCGGAGCAACGGAACGGCCTGACGCTGCATGTTGGAGCCCATCAGCGCCCGGTTGGCGTCGTCGTTCTCGAGGAACGGGATGAGGCTCGCGGCGACCGAGACCAACTGCTTGGGACTGACGTCCATGTACTGCACTTCGTCGCGGTGCACCAGCGTATAGTTGCCGGACTTGCGGGCGTTGACCAGATCGTCGACGATGCGCCCGTCGGCGTCGAGCTTGACGTTGGCCTGTGCGACCAGGTACTTGTCCTCGTCCCAAGCCGAGAGGTAGTCGCTGTGGGCTTCAAATTCGGGCGGCGCCGAGTCGTGCGCCAGGGACTTGAGAGCTTTCTCCATCTCCTTGCGCGTCAGCACCTGCCCGACTTTCAGATTGGTCGAGCCCGGATTGAGCACGCGCACGTCATCCTGTACGACGCCGTTGACGACGCGGCGGTAGGGGCTCTCGATGAATCCGTATTCGTTGATGCGCGCAAAACAGGAGAGTGAGGAAATCAGCCCGATGTTGGGACCTTCGGGAGTCTCGATCGGGCAAATGCGGCCGTAGTGGGTGGAGTGCACGTCGCGCACTTCGAAGCCCGCGCGCTCGCGGCTCAGACCGCCCGGGCCCAAGGCCGACAGACGGCGTTTGTGAGTGATCTCCGAGAGCGGGTTGGTCTGGTCCATGAACTGCGAGAGCTGGCTGGAGCCGAAGAACTCGCGGATGGCGGCCATCACCGGCTTGGCATTCACCAGGTCGTGCGGCATGGCGGTCGACATTTCCTGGTACACGGCCATCTTTTCCTTGATGGCGCGCTCCATGCGCACCAGGCCGATGCGGAACTGGTTCTCGAGCAGCTCGCCAACCGCGCGCACGCGGCGGTTGCCGAGGTGGTCGATGTCGTCCACCGCGCCGAAGCCCTTGCGCAGCTTCAGCAGGTAGCGGATGGTATCGATGAAGTCCTTCTGGTCCAGCGTGCGGCGATCGAGGGGGTTGCGGCTCTTGGCGTCGGCATGGTTCAGCCACTCATCGGGCGCGTAGTCGGCGCGGTCGTAGAGCTTGATGTTGAACTTCATCCGGCCGACGCGCGAGAGGTCGTACTTGCGCGGGTCGAAGAACATGCCCTGGAAGAGCTGGGTGGCGGTGTCGAGCGTGGGCGGGTCGCCGGGACGAAGCTTGCGATAGATGTCGATCAGGGCTTCCTTCTGCACCTTGATCGGGTCTTTCTTCAAGGTCAGCGAAATGACGTTGCCGACCTCGTCGCGATCGGGGAAGAAGACGTGGATCGAGCGAATGCCGGCCTCCATGATCTTGGCCAGCATCGCGGTGGTGAGTTCCTGATTGGCCTCGGCCAGGACTTCGCCGGTCTCGGTGTCGATGACGTCCTGGGCCACCCAGGCGCCTTCAATTTCGGCGGTGGTGACCGCAATCTCGTTCTTCCCCGCCTTGAGCAGCTCCTTCACGGTAGCCTCGCGGACCTTGCCCTTGCCGGAGTAAATGACCTCGCCGCGATGGCTGATGGGCGCGGGCAACTTCAAGCCGACCAGGTTCTCGTCGGTCTTCCAGAAGATCTCCTTGTCCTTCAGCCGCAGCTCGGTGACGCGGTAGAAAGCGCGCAGGATGTCGGCGTCCGTCTCGAGGCCCAGGGCGCGGAGGAACACCGAGCCCAGGAACTTGCGCTTGCGGTCGATGCGGACGTGGAGCAGGTTCTTGGAATCGTATTCGAACTCGACCCAACTGCCGCGGTAGGGAATGATCTTGCCGAGGTAGTAGCTTTGGGCGGCGATGCGCTCGAAGAAGACGCCCGGCGAGCGGTGCAACTGGCTGACGATGACGCGCTCGGTGCCGTTGATGATGAAGGTGCCGTTGGCCGACATCAGCGGAATCTCGCCGAAAAAGACCTCCTGCTCCTTGAACTCGCGTACGGTGCGGTTGCCGGCCTCGTCCTTGTCGAACATCTTCAGGCGGATGGTGACCTTGAGCGGCGCGGCGTAGGTCATGCCACGCTCTTCGCACTCCGCCTGGTCGTACTTCAACTGCAGGCCGACGGGGTCGCCGCAACGGTTGCAGAAAGTGACCACGTTGCGGTTGAAGGTGCCGCAGCGGTCGCAGAGCACTTCCCCGGGCTGGAAGGGATCGGTCTTGATGGTGGCGCCGCAGAGGGGATTGCGGCACACCGTGCGCAGGTGGTTGAGACCCTTGAGGGCCCCACACTTGCACTCCCAGTTGCCGATCGCGTAGTCGACGAATTCCAGTTCGCTCAGGCCGCGGAAATCGCTGATCGGGAAGACGCTGCGGAAGACGCTCTGCAGGCCGATGTCGTCCCGCTCGTCGGGCAGCAGGTCCATCTGCAGGAAGCGCTCGTAACTGCTTTTCTGCAGCTCGATCAGGTTGGGGATCGGAACCGAAGTCTTGATTCGGGAAAAATCCACCCGTTCGATGAGTGTGAAACTCGACCCAGAGGCCATTGTCCGCTCCTTGGAAGGCAGGCCCGCGCGGCCAGAACGCGCAGGTGGGAAACCCTCCGATCTCCCAGGTTCAATATGCCCGGCTAGCTAAGTCCGGCATGGCGGAGCGAAGACCGCTCCTGATTGTCTTGGAGATGCCCGGCGCAGGGACGTCTGTCACCAAGGGCGATGAACCATCGGCAGTGGGGGAAGATTTCGAGGAAATTGGCGCGGACACGAGTGCAGGCACACCCGCCGCGCAACGCGCACTGAAGGTCGTCTCCGGCAGTGTCCTAAGTCGCACAGAGCCCACAGTCCCCAGCTCAGCTTCCGGTTCGATTAATTTGAGTTTAACAAAAAGGAAACAGGAACGTCAAAACCCTAGCACGCCAACGACCGATTGCGGAGCAATTCCTGAGTCTTCCGGCCATGAGACCATCGCCAGCCGTTCCGCCCTCGTCCCACGCGTACCCTGTCCCTTCCAGCGCGAGGCCGATTGCCCGCGCCCATCGCAGCCCCGCCGCGGAGCGGCGGCACGCCGCGCTACTTGATTTCGACAGTCGCGCCGGCGTCCACGAACTTCTTCTTGATGGTCTCGGCCTCGCCCTTGTTGACGCCTTCCTTGATCGGCTTCGGAGCGGCCTCGACGAGGTCCTTGGCTTCCTTCAGCCCGAGGCTCGTGACTTCGCGTACAGCCTTGATAACATTGATCTTGTTAGCGCCGACCGCAGTCAGAACGACGGTGAATTCGGTCTTCTCCTCCACCGGCGCCGCGGCAGCCGCCGCGCCCGCGGCCGGAGCGGCCACTGCCACCGCCGCCGCAGCGGCGCTTACGCCCAACTTCTCCTCCAACAGCTTCACCAGCTGGGAGGCCTCCAGAAGCGTGAGGCCCTGGATTTGCTCAGCAATCGAGTTGATGTCAGCCATCTTTGTCCGTACTCCCTATCCAAGAAAAAATCGTCCGAAAAACCCTCCCCGGCGGGGCCCGGCCCCAGCTAGGAGGAAAACTTGTTGTCCTGCACGGCCTGGTCAACGACCACGGCCACGTTCCGGCCCACCCCGCCGATCGCCGCGGCCAAGCGCTGCGCCGGCGCATTGATCAGGTATAGCAGCTTGGCGTAAATCGCTTCCTTCGGCGGCATGCTGGCCAGATCCCGGATGTCGGCCAAATCGATCACCCGGCCTTCCACCATGCCGGCCTTGAAAGAGAACGTCGGATTGGCCTTGCCATAGGCCGTCAGCACCTTGCACAAGGCGACCGGATCGCCGTTGGTGCAGGCCACCGCCGACATGCCCTTCAATTCCTTCAAAGCGCCCTCGGCCGGCGTCCCGGCCGAAGCCTTGCCGGCCAGCGTGTTCTTAACCACCTGATACAGGCCGCCGGCCTGGCGCACCGCTTTGCGCAACTCGTAGTCCTGCGCCACGGTGAGCTTGTCGAAGCCGGTGACGAAGACGCTGGCCGATTCGGCCAACGCTTTGTGCAGCGCATCCAGGTCCTCTTGCTTCCGTTTTCTGTCCTTCATCGTCCCTATTCCTGACTTGTTGGCTAGACCGCCCGGAGGTTGAACGGCGTCACATCTAAATGGACGCCCGGCCCCATGGTCGAGCAGATCGTCACGCTGCGCACGTACTTGCCCTTGGCGGCGGCGGGCTTGGCTTTGACCACTGCCTGGATCAGCGTGTTGGCGTTCTCGAACAGCTTCGGCGTCTGGAAACTGACCTTGCCTACGGGGGCGTGAATGACACCCGTTTTGTCGACGCGGAACTCCACCTTGCCGGCCTTCACCTCGGTGACAGCCTTGGCGATGTCCATGGTGACCGTGCCCGTCTTGGGATTCGGCATCAGGCCGCGCGGACCCAGGATTTTGCCCAGCTTGGCCAGCGAGCGCATCATATCCGGCGTGGCGACGACGGCTTCATAATCCAGCCAGTTCTCCTGTTGGATCTTGGCCACCAGCTCCTCGCCACCGACGAAATCCGCGCCCGCCTCAGTGGCTTCGCGCTGTTTGTCTCCCGAGGCGATCACCAGCACGCGCTTGTTCTTGCCGAGACCATTCGGCAGGACGACCGTGCCGCGGACCATCTGGTCGGCGTGCTTGGGGTCGACGCCGAGGCGCATATGCACCTCGACCGTCTCGTCGAACTTGGCGAACTTGATCTTCTGGATGAGCGGAACCGCTTCCTCGAGGGTGTACGGTTTGGCCTCGACTTGCGACGCCGCAGCGGTGAATTTCTTGCCTGCTTTGCTTGACATACTGACTGGTCCTAACGGCCCCGGAGCATCTCCAATCAACCAACCCACTGACCCGGAGAGCCCGGCAGCCTCCCAATTCGAGGTTATAAAAGACCCGAAGCTTCAGGTTAGCATTTCCGGAGCGCGGGAGCAAAATCCCACCCTCCGGGCGCATCGCCGGATCCGCATCCGACGGCAAAAACCGTCTCGCAGACTACGGCACCACCTCGACGCCCATGCTGTGGCAAGCGCCCTTGACCTGGTTCACCGCGCCCTGCAGGTCGAACGAATTCAGATCGGGCAGCTTGATCCTGGCGATCTCCTCGACCTGACTCATGGTGATCTTGCCCACCTTGTTCTTGTTGGGCTCGGCGCTGCCCTTGGCCAGGCTGAGAGCCTTTTTCACCAGCACGGCCACCGGCGGCGTCTTGGTGATGAACGTGAACGACCGGTCGCTGTAAATGGTGATCACCACCGGGATGATCAGCCCTTCCTGTTCTTTGGCCGAAGTCTTGGCGTTGTACGCCTTGCAGAACTCCATGATGTTGACGCCCTGGGGACCCAGAGCCGTGCCCACAGGCGGCGCCGGCGTCGCCTTGCCCGCGGGAATCTGCAGTTTCACGACCGCGTTTACCTTCTTTGCCATTCTCTCTGACCTTCCGCTTTCAATGAATCTTATTGCCTGGACCGGTGCGCTGCTAGGCCATCTTCTCGACCTGCAGGAAATCCAGCTCCACCGGCGTCGAGCGCCCGAAAATTGTCACCATCACCCGCAGCGTGTTGCGCTCGGAGTTGATCTCATCCACCTTGCCTGAGAAATTGGTGAACGGACCATCCACGATCCGCACCATCTCGTTCTTTTCGAAGCTGAGCTTGGGCCGCGGGCGTTCCGCCGAGCTGGCCTGGCGGTACAGAATGGAATTCACTTCGTCCGCGCTCAGCGGCACGGGCGTGTTGCCGCCGCCGACGAATCCCGTCACCCGGGGCGTGTTCTTAACCTGGTGCCACAGCTCGTCGTCCATTGCGATCTGCACCAGCACATAGCCCGGATACAGCAGACGCTTGCTGGTCACCTTCTTGCCGTTGCGCAGTTCCACAACCTCTTCGGTGGGGATCAATACCTGGCCGACTTTGTCCATGAAGCCGTAGGCCGAGGCGCGGGATTTCAGAGACTCCGCCACCTTGTTTTCGAAGCCGGAATAGGTATGGATGATGTACCAGTTCATTCCGCCCGTGGATGCCGGCGCGGGCTCCGCCGCCACGGGCTCTGCCGCCACGGGCTCCGCTGCTGGGGGCTCGGCCGGAGCTTCCGCCGCCGGCGGGGCCACGGGCGTTTCGGGCGTCGCCTCTTCGGCGGGCGCAGTCTCGGCCAACGGGCTCTCTATGGCCTGCTCCTCGGTACTGAATTCACTGTCCGGCGTCATGCGGGTTGTTTCCTCATGAACGGCCCCTTGCGGGACCGTCTGATCGGCCCCTATCTCTTAGTCAATGCGTGGAACATTCTGTTAATCGAGCTGCCCAGGAGGGCGTCAACCAGGGCGAAGTACGCGGCAAACAGAAACACGCTGATGATCACCACGGCGGTGGTCGCCTGGACCTGTGCGCGATTCGGCCATGTGACGCGCCGCATCTCGGCCCGAAGCTCGTCAAAGTACTCCTTGAGCCCTTTGAACCAGTTCCCGACCTGGCCGCCGGTATGTCCTGCTGTTGTCGTCTGTGACGCCATCCTGACACTCCTGAAATCTGCTGGCAGGGGGTGAGGGATTCGAACCCCCACTAGCGGTTTTGGAGACCGCGGGTCTACCCTTAACCTAACCCCCTGTGGTCAGACTCTCCACTTAATCGTAACCCGCAGGCGCACCCGGCCGCCCGGCCCCGATCCGGAAACTCCGCCAGCGTTGTTCCCTGTCCGGCGCTCGCGGCCTGTCCTGCGGCCCAGGCCCGCTACTGCAGAATCTCCGTCACCGTCCCCGCGCCCACGGTCCGGCCGCCCTCGCGGATGGCGAACCGCAGCCCCTTGTCCATGGCCACCGGCGTGATCAGCTCCACCCCGATGGTCACGTTGTCGCCCGGCATCACCATCTCCA